>NC_016078.1:2148750-2865000 GCF_000230555.1 Pelagibacterium halotolerans B2
CGTACTGCGCGAAGCGCTCTCTACCCGCGCCGACCGCGCCGTCCGGATCGAAACACCGCGCCGTGGCGACAAGCGCACCCTGGTCGAAAACGCGCTGACCAACGCCCGCGAAGCTCTGGGCCGCCACCTTTCGGATTCGGCAAGCCAGCGCAAGCTGCTCGAAGCCATGGCCGATACTTTCGGTCTCGATGAAACCCCGCGCCGTATCGAGGTTTACGACAACTCCCACATCCAGGGCACCAACGCGGTGGGCGGCATGGTTGTGGCAGGAATGGAAGGGCTGTCGAAAAAGCACTACAGAACCTTCAATATCAAGTCGAAAGATCTCACGCCGGGCGACGATTTCGGCATGATGCGCGAGGTGCTGACGCGCCGGTTCACCCGGCTCGCCAATGAGAGCGAGCCCGAAGCAGAAGACGATGCGACCGGCATGCCCGACTGGCCCGACGTTCTCCTGATCGATGGCGGCGCCGGGCAGACCAACGCCGTCAAGGCTGTGCTGGCCGAAATGAACCTGCCGCGCGACGTTACCGTTATTGGTATTGCCAAGGGCGAGGAACGCAATGCGGGCCGCGAGACTTTCTACATGGAAGGCAAGGAGCCCTTCATGCTGCCGGCTCGCGATCCCGTTCTCTATTACGTCCAGCGTCTTCGCGACGAAGCCCACCGCTTCGCCATCGGGACACATCGGGCGCGGCGCAAAAAGGAAATGGTCAAGAACCCCCTCGACGAGATCGGCGGCATCGGCCCCACTCGCAAGCGTGCGCTCCTGCAGCATTTCGGTTCAGCAAAAGCCGTCTCGCGCGCTTCCGTCGCCGATATCGCCGCCCTGCCCGGCATCTCGACCGCAATGGCGCAATTGATCTACGATCACTTCAACCAGAGATGAGCAGATGACCGACACAAAATTCGATATGGCCCGGTTGCCCAACCTCCTGACATATGGCCGCATCGCCGCCATTCCCGTCATCATGCTCCTGCTCCTCGCGGGCCCATCTGCGTTGCGCTCGATTGCCTTGTTCCTCTACATCGCCGCCGCGGTCACCGACTTTTTCGATGGATACGTTGCGCGTAAATATGGTTCGGTCTCCCCCATCGGTCGAATGCTCGATCCCATCGCCGACAAACTGCTCGTCGGCGCCCTGCTGCTGGTCTTCTGCTTCGATGGAAGTTTCGGCGTCTGGGACCTGGTCCCCGCCACCGTCATTCTGCTGCGCGAGATTTTTGTTTCCGGTCTGCGCGAATTCATGGGCACGGAAAAGATCACTGTGCCGGTCTCAAAACTCGCCAAATACAAGACAACGGTTCAACTGGTTGCGCTCGGGGTGATCATTGCCGAACCGCTTATCCCCGGCATGCGCGAACTGAGCGATATTCTGCTCTGGCTGGCGGCAGTCCTGACCGCCATTACGGGCTGGCAGTACTGGTCGGGCGTTTCCGCGCATATGGCGCAGAGCGAGGATGACGAGCTATGAAAATCCTCTATTTCGCCTGGCTGCGCGAACGGCTCGGTCGGGATAGCGATGAGGTCTCCTTACCGGATTCGGTCGCCACGATTGCCGATCTGATCGAATGGCTGGCAGATCGCGATGAGGGTTTTGCGCTGGCCACCGCCAACCGCAAGCTCATCCGGGCCGCGGTCGACGACGAACTGGTCGACCACCAGACACCGCTGAACGGCGCAAGAACCGTCGCACTCTTTCCGCCAATGACAGGCGGCTGAAATGAGCGTCACCCTCCAGTCCGAACCGTTCGATCCCGGCACCCTGTTTAATGCCTTTCTCGAGACACATCACGATGCAGGGGCAGCGGTCACCTTCACCGGTCTGGTGCGATCGACAGCCAACGATCCTGTCATTTCGATGACGCTGGAGCACTACCCGGCGCTCGCGCAACGCCAGCTCGAGGATTTGCGCGCAAGCGCCATGACACGCTTTGCACTTCGCGATGCCGAGATCATCCACCGCTTCGGCAAGCTCTATCCCGGCGAACCGATCGTGCAGGTGATGACCCTTGCCCCCCACCGTCAGGCCGCTTTCGACGGCGCCAATTTCATCATGGATATCCTGAAAACCACGGCGCCCTTCTGGAAAAAGGAGGAAGGTCCGGACGGCGCGAAATGGGTCGAGGCAAAAGAAGGCGACGACAAGGCCACCGCGCGCTGGTCGTGAAGAAGCCGGAGATTTCTCCCCGGCTCCCAAATCTCTGCGATAGTGCGGCTTTTATTCCGCTGCCGCCTGTTTGGGCTGCACTTCGCTCATATAGGCTTCCACCAGTGTCCGGCAGGCATCTGCAGGCGTGAACTTGTATTCGCCGACTTCGGAAACCGGTGTCACTTCAGCGGCCGTTCCGGTCAGGAAACATTCATCGAACTCTGCAAGTTCTTCGGGTTTGATGTGCCGTTCAGTGACCGTATAGCCATTGGCTTTGGCAAGCCCGATCAGCGTGCGGCGCGTGATGCCATCGAGGAAGCAGTCGGGCAGCGGCGTGGTGATGTCCTTGCCTTTGACAAAGAACACGTTCGCACCCGTCGCCTCGGCCACATAGCCGCGATAGTCGAGCATCAACGCATCGGCATAGCCCTTGTCCATCGCGGCGTGCTTGGACAACGTGCAGATCATGTAAAGGCCCGCGGCCTTTGCCTTGCACGGAATGGTTTCGGGTGAGGGACGTTTCCAGTCGGCCCAGCACAGGCGAATGCCCTTGAGCCGTTCCTCGGTGGAAAAATAGCTTGGCCACACCCAGGCGGCGATCGCCAGATGCACCTTGTTGTCGCGGGCCGGCACCGAGAGCGTTTCCGATCCGCGCCAGGCGACGGGGCGCATATAGGCATCGACAAGATTGTTCTTGGCGAGAACCTGACGGCAGGCTTCGTCGATTTCGTCGGCCGAGTATGGAATTGTGAAATCGAGCGTCTTGCCCGAAAAGATCAGCCGCTCGGTATGCTCGCGCAGCTTGAACACTTCCCCGCCATAAGCGCGCTGCCCCTCGAAGACGCTGCTGGCATAGTGAAGACCGTGAGTCAGCACATGGAGCTTGGCATCCTTCCAGGGCACCATCTCTCCGTTGTACCAGATCCAACCGTCTCGCTGATCCATTGGCACGGTGGCCATTTTAATCTCCCGATTATACGTTTGTTTGCTGTGGCCCATTCGGCCACGATCTGTGCCTTATAATGCAGTATTCTCTCACCACTTGGCAAACCAAAGCGGCTCTGTGATAAGTCACTAACGGGCAAAGATATTGGTAGGACGATGCCAGCGCATTCTATAAATGTCAATAAGGCTGACATAAATTCGGCCATCTACGATTTTCCCGAGATGCCCATTGATATCATGGGTCTGTTCTTCTTTGCCTATCGGGACTTCGTTCGCGATGCCGATGCCCTGCTTGAAATGCAGGGATTTGGCCGCGCGCATCACCGCGTTATCTATTTCGTCAATCTCCGTCCTGGCATGACGGTGGCCGATCTGCTCGATATCCTGCGCATCACCAAGCAAAGCTTGGCGCGCGTTCTGCGTCAGTTGATCGACAGCGGCTATGTCGCCCAGCGGCACGGCGAAACCGACCGCCGCCAGCGCCTTTTGTTTCCCACCGAGAAGGGCCGCGATTTCTTCGAGGTCTTGAGCGCCACCCAGGCCCGCCGTATCGAGGCGGCTTTCGCTGCTCTCCCCGAGGACACGCGCGACTGTGTGCGTCACTTCTTTGCGGAAATGACCGAGCGGGGCGATCAGCAATTGCTGCGCACCCTGCGTCTCATCGAACCGATGTCATAGGACGCTCCCAATTGGATATCATCAGCACGGTTTTTCTTGCCCTGGTTCAGGGCATCACCGAGTTCCTGCCCATCAGTTCCTCGGCTCACCTGATCCTGGGCCGCTGGCTGCTCGGCCTGCTGGGCGTCGCCTCCACGACCATGACCCCGGCCGAGGAACTGGCGCTCGATATCGCGCTCCATGTCGGCTCGCTCGGCGCCGTCATCGTCTATTTCCGGCGCGACGTCGTCATGCTGTTCATGGGGCTGATCGATGGCATCACCGGCAGGATGGGCCCGCGCTTCCGCACGCTCCTCGTCGTCATCGCGGCCTCGCTTCCAATCGTGCTCGTCGCTTTTCTCGCCAAGGATCTGGTCACCGAGGCAGGCCGCAACATCACAATCATCGCCTGGACCACCATGGTCTTCGGTGTGTTGCTCTGGCTGGCCGACCGCCGGCCCGAACAAAAAGGCACGCTCGAAACCCTCTCGCTACGCGACGCCATGGTCGTCGGATTGGCTCAGTGCATCGCCATCATTCCCGGCGTGTCCCGCTCAGGCATCTGTATGACTGCCGGCCGTTTTGTCGGCATGGACAGGCCACTTTCGGCCCGCCTTGCCATGCTGCTCTCGATCCCCACCATCCTGGGCGCCGGCGTCCTTGCCGGTTACGACCTGTATCGGGCTGGCAATGCACAGGTGACTTCGGACGCGTTGTTCGGTGGCGTCCTTGCCTTCTTTGCCGCTCTGGCCAGCATAGCGCTGTTGATGAAATGGCTGCAGCGCCAGTCCTATACGCCCTTCGTGATCTACCGGGTCGTGCTAGGCCTGCTCCTTCTGGGCCTCATCTATGCGGGCATCGCGTAGGTCCTCGACCTCGGGGGGTACGGCAAGGCCCGCGCCTCCTTCATCATCGGACTGATCGAGATCGTGAACCCATTCACGCCACATCGAGACAAACAGCGCCATTAGCACCGGGCCGATGAAAAGGCCGACAAACCCCATGGTCTTCACCCCCCCGATCAACCCGAAAAACGTCGGGAGAAACGGCAGTTTGATCGGACCGCCCACCAGCTTGGGCCGCAGCGTCTTGTCGACGATGAAAAGTTCCACCGAACCCCAGACGAACAGCGCGATACCGGGAATGATCGAACCGCTGGCCACCAGATAAATCGAAACCAGCGTGAACGAGAGCGGCGCGCCACCCGGGATCATGGCCGCTACGCCGGTAATGACCCCCAGCAGCACCGGCGACGGCGCTCCGGCAAGTGCGTAGGCTATGCCCAGGACGATGCCTTCGCCGATGGCGATAATGGTCATGCCGGTGACGGTCGAGCTGATCGTAGCCGGCACCACCCGCGACAACCTCTGCCAGCGTGTGGGCAGGATGCGCTCGCCAAAGCGGTCGAGCTGCCCGGCCAGATTGGCCCCGTCGCGATAAACGAACAGCAGAGCGATCAGCATGAACAAGAGATTGAGCGCCAGATCGAGAAAGCTTCCGCCTGCTGCCACAACGGTCTGGTAAATGCTGTAAGCATTTGCACCCCCGATATACGCAACGTATTGCCCCAGCGCCCCGGGCCGCCCGACATAGAGGTCCCATTGTTCGGTGGCCCATTCGGAAACGAACGGGAGGGTATCGAACCAATGCGGTGCCGCGGTCCCATTGGCGTTGGTCGCGATCCCCCACCGGATAAGCTGTTGCGCCTCGTTGGTGGCATAGGTCAGCGCCATCAGGATCGGGATCAGGATGAACAGCACGATGACCGCGATCATCAGGCTCGCCGCCAGCGTACGATTACCGCCGACGGCCCCCAGCACGCGACGATAGACCGGCCAGCTCGCAAACCCGATAATCAGAGCGGCGAGCACGGGGACCAGGAAGCCGTGAAAGAAATAGACGCAGGCCAGAAGGATAAGAATTATCAGCCAGCGCGCCACCGCCATGGGCGGCACGAGTGCGGAGCGCTTCGATCCAAGCAGACGGGGTTCGCGTTCGATGGGCATTCGGTCCGGCTTGGTCACGTGCAGCTTCCGGTCTGAGGGAGATCACCTATATGGCAAAGCCGCGCGCCAACACAAGCAGACCCTGCGCAATCGCGCTCACATCAGCTTGCGGCCATCGGGCACGGCCTTGTCGATCGCAGCAAGCACAATGGCGCCGTTCTCGTCCTCAAAGCCAAGCGTGAGCACTTCCGATTTCAACGGCCCGATCTGGCGCGGTGGGAAATTGACCACCGCCATCACCTGCCGCCCGACCAAATCCTCGGGCGAATAGTGGACGGTGATCTGCGCCGAGGACTTCTTGATCCCCAATTCCGGGCCAAAATCGATAAGCAAAATGATCGCCGGCTTACGTGCTTCAGGAAAGGGCCGCGCTTCGACGACGGTTCCGGTGCGAATATCGACCTTGAGAAAATCCTCAAACGAGATGGTTTCGCTCATTGTCCCAATTCTTCACTTCGCTTTCGGGCGGCTCTCACGGCGCGCTGCATCAATGCCCCCAGCCCATCCGGCGCCATCAGCACATCGAGCGCCGCCTGCGTCGTTCCATTGGGTGAGGTGACGTTCTTGCGCAATTGTTCTGCCGAACTGTCGTCGGCTTCCATCAGTGCAGCGGCTCCGATTACTGTTTGGCGCGCCAGGACCATTGCTTGCTGCGGGCTCAGGCCTTCGGCTTCACCGGCTGCAGCCATGGCTTCGACAAGATGGAACACATAGGCCGGCCCGGAACCGGAAACGGCAGTGACTGCATCGATTAGGGTCTCGTCCTCGACCCACACCACGCCACCCGCGGCGGCCAGAAGGGCCTCGGTCAGCGTCCGGTCCTCCGCTGTGACGGCCTCGCCGGCGAAGGCACCCGAAATGCCCTTTCCGATCTGGGCCGGTGTGTTGGGCATCGAGCGCACCACCCGGTCAGTTGCCAGACCTTTGGCGATCTTGTCGGATGAAACGCCGGCGGCAATGGAAACCACAAGCGTTCCGGCGCCGACCAGTGGCTTCACCATGCCCAGAACGGCACCCATGATCTGGGGTTTAACCGCAAGAACAACCACACGCGGAGATTCGTCGGGCAGGTCCGTGCGCAGTACGGCACCATGCCGGCGTGCAAAAGCCGAAACGCTTTCGTGGGGCTGGGGATCGACCAGCGTCAGTGCTGAACCGGGCAATCCGCCCTGCACCCAGCCGGCCGCCATGGCCATACCCATTTTGCCGGCGCCGATCAGCAGCACCGTGCCGGCATCGGAAAGGCTCATGCCTGCCCCACGGTTTCAAACATGACTTCGGCCAGGGCGTCGGCCGCAGATTTTCCGGCCCAGACCACAAACTGGAATGCCTGGTAGTAAAGGTCGCAACTTTCTGTAGCCGAGCGCAGCAACGCCTCGCATTGCTGCGGCGAGACCTCCGCGCCGCCCGAAAGCAGGTGCGAGTTGCGGAACAGCACGACACCTTCCTTGCTCCAGATGTCGAAATGACCGATCCAGAGCTGCTCATTGATGAGCGATATCAGTTGCTTGATTTCGCCGCGGCGTGCCTCGGGCACCTTCAGGTCGAACGCACAGGCGAGATGGAGCGATTCCATCTCCTCCATCCAGTTGAACGACACGTGGTAGTCGCTCCAGCCCCCCTTGACCGAAATGGAGATTTCGTCGGCATCCTGCCGCTCGAACGACCAGTCGCTGATCGCGGCGATGTGCTCGATAATATCGACCGGGTGAATGGTCCGATCCAGTTCCAATTCGAGGAGTGACATGGCTGGCTCCGCACGCTTATGCGTTGGTTCGAAGATGCAGCGACCGACAGGATGCCGGACGCCTTACGCGGCACAACCGAACCGGCTTGGCCGGGGACAGGATGTACGAATCGTCATTTGTCTCGACTGTACACTGCACCTCCGCCACGGACCCAGAAACGCTGGCCCAAAACCGGAATTCTCTTGTGGATGATCGGAGCGATATGGTTAACGGGTTCTTAACAAACCCTTCAAACCACAGGGTTTTACACCAATGTCACAAAGCGCTTCAGCGCGTGCGCCCTTCGGCGAGATCGCGGGCCCAGGTTTCATTGCCCCATGCCCGCGCCATGGCAGACGCCGCCATGTTGTCATAAGCCACCTGCCGCAGATTGACGTGCCACTTTCCCGCCGACAATTCGACAATGGCATAGGCGGCCGCCGGTGAAAGCCGCGCCGCTGACACAGGATCGTTCATGTTGAACGAGGGCCGCCCCACGCTGCCAGGATTGAAAACGATCCGCCCGTCGTCCAGCGTCACCACCCGCGCTATATGGGTATGGCCACAACAATAGACCGGATAATCGCCATGGGGCAGTTCAGCCTCTACCTCTTCGAGCGAGGAAACACGGAAGCCGTGCTTTTTGACCTTGCGGTCGAGCCAATAGGTCTCGTCCGATCGCGGCGCTCCATGGCTCATAAAGATTGCATCGGCATAGATGGCCGTCTCGGGCAGTTGCTTGAGCCAATCCATCGGCTCACCCTCAATGGCGTCGATGATCTTCAGATCATCCTCGTCGAGCAGGTCGGCATCGCCCACTGCCAGATAGCGATCGGTATTGCCCCGTATCGCGATCATATCGAGTTCGGCCATGACCGCAGCGGTCTTTCTCGGCCACAAGGGCCCGGCGAAATGATCCCCCAGATTGAGGATCTTTTCCACATCGTGACGTGCGATATCGGCCAGCACCGCTTCGAGCGCCAGCACATTGGCGTGAACGTCGGAAATGACCGCGACGCGCACCGCTAACTCAGGTCGTCTTTTTACGGCGCTTGAACGCCTCGAGTTCGCGGCGGAGGGCTTCGATTTCCTCGCCCTGGATGCTCACCAGCTCGCGCAGTGCGTCGTAGTCTTCGCGCTTGACGAGATTCAGATCATTGACGACACGTTCCATCTGCCCCCTGATCGCGGTTTCCGCTTCACGGCGCGCGCCATCGGCAACCGAGGCGGCATCGTTCATCAACCGCCCCAGATCGTCGAAAAACTTTTGTCCTTGCGACATCGCTCACTTCCTCTTGTTTGGCCGTCCGGCCCACTGCCAACTATGTAGGGGCTCCGGCCCCGCTTGACCAGAGCCGGCCCGGGCGGCATGGTCCCGCAAAAAACGCAATCAGTTTCGAGGCCCAACGTGCCCTTCCCAATGATCGATCCGGTCGCTTTCGCCATCGGCCCCATCGTCATCCGCTGGTACGCCCTGGCCTATCTGGCAGGCATTTTCCTTGGCGTAGGATACGGCATGCTGTTGCTCAGACGCAAATCGCTCTGGGTCAATGGCACTCCACCCATGACCCCCGACGAATTGTTCGACTTCACCTTCTGGATCGTCATCGGCATCATTGTCGGCGGACGGCTGGGCTACGTTCTGTTCTACGATCCGCTGGTGTTCGCCGCCAATCCGGGCCAGATCATCGCCCTTTGGGACGGAGGCATGAGTTTCCACGGCGGCATGCTCGGCCTGATGGTCGCCATGATCGTCTATCTCAACCGCAAGAAGGCCAACATCTTTTCGGGCCTGGACCTGCTCGCCTGCTGCGCCACCATCGGTCTGTTCCTCGGCCGGGTCGCCAATTTCATCAACGCCGAACTTTACGGCTCGGTTACGACCATGCCCTGGGGCGTGATCTTTCCGGGCGGCGGCGATCTCCCCCGTCACCCCAGCCAACTCTATGAAGGCCTGCTCGAAGGCGTGCTCCTGTTCCTCGTCATCCGCTATTTCACCCACGTCAAACTGGTGCTGCGCCGTCCCGGCATCGCCGCCGGCATCTTTGGCATCGGCTATGCGCTTTCGCGCATCTTCGTCGAGTTCTTCCGCCTCCCCGACAGCCACATCGGCTATCTCGCCTTTGGCTGGCTGACCATGGGCATGGTCCTCTCACTGCCCATCCTCATTGCCGGCATCGCGCTGATCATCTGGGCCCGGACGCGCCGTCATGCCTGAGCCGGGCCTCTCCCTCGGCGATCTTATCGATATGCAGATTCGCCAGCAGGGCCCGATGTCGCTGGCGACCTATATGGGCCTGTGCCTGACCCATCCCACGCGCGGCTACTACCGCAAGGCCGACCCGCTCGGCGCAAGCGGCGATTTCATTACCGCTCCCGAAATCAGCCAGACCTTCGGCGAAATGATCGGGGCGTGGATTGCCGATCTCTATCTCCAGATGGGCAGCCCGGAAAAGTTCACGCTTCTCGAGCTCGGCCCCGGCCGTGGTACGCTGATGTCCGACGCCCTGCGTGTCGCCAGCCGCGCCACCGGTCTCGCCAAGGCTCTCGACCTCAAGCTCTATGAAACCAATCCGGTCCTCACCGCCATGCAGCGCGAGAAACTCTCGGCCTATTTTCCCGATTGGGTCGAGGACATCGAGACACTCGGCAGTTCACCTCTCATCATTATCGCAAATGAGTTCTTCGACGCTTTACCCATACGCCAGTTCGTGAGGCGCGCGGATAAATGGTTCGAGCGCAGCGTCGGCCTGTCGGACGGAAAACGCAGCTTCGGCCTTTCGCCCACACCCTATGAGGAAGCCCTGATCGGCGAAGCCTTTGCCGAAGCCGAGAATGGCGAAGTGGCCGAAATCGGCCTGGCAGCCCAGCAGTTCATGGGTCAGCTCTGCCGTCTCCTTGCCCCTCGCGGCGGGGCGTTGCTGGCCATCGACTATGGCTATGAACACACTCAGCCCGGCGAAACGCTACAGGCCCTCTCCCGCCATGCTCGCGTCGATCCGCTTGCTCAACCCGGCGCCGCCGATCTCACAACGCATGTGGATTTCGAAGCGCTGGGTCGCGCTGGACGCATGGCTGGGTTGACGGTCCACCCCATTGTGACCCAGGGCAGTTTTCTTACATCATTGGGGCTGGCCGAGCGTCACGCCGCGCTGGCCACGGCAAACCCTGAAAAGGCCCACTCCCTCGCATCGGCCTTCGACCGGCTGACACGGGCCGATCAGATGGGTGAGCTGTTCAAGGTCCTGTGCGCAGCGAGCCCAGGACTGCGCCCCGCGGGATTCCCCGCATAAAGAAAGCCTGCCTCACAATGCATCCACCCCTCGAAAAGAGCCCCGCCATCACCGCCGCCTCTACGATCCGCCACGGATTTTTTGGACGGCGCGGCGGGGTTTCGGAAGGCGAATTCGCCTCCCTCAACGCCTCGCGCTCGGTGGGCGACGACGCGGGCAACGTCATAGACAATGTTCACCGCGCCGTCATGGCGCTCAAGGGCGGCCCTATCGAGGTCGCGCTCGTCAGACAAGTTCATGGCACCCATGTGCTCACCGTCGATGGCACCTTCGACCTTCAGCAGCGCCCGGAAGCGGACGCGATGGTTACCGACAGATCCGGCATCGCGCTGGGCATTGTGACTGCCGATTGCGCGCCCATTCTACTTGCGGATCCCAAGGCGGGGATAATCGGCGCGGCCCATGCGGGCTGGAAAGGCGCTGTCGGCGGCATATTGGCCAATACCATCGCCGCCATGGAGCGTTTGGGCGCTTCCCGCGCCAATATTGTCGCCGCCATCGGTCCGGCCATATCGGCTGAGAATTACGAGATCGGCGAAGAGATGGCGAACGAGATTCGCACCCAATTCCCCGATGCTGCCGATTTCATCGTCACCGATGGCTGGCCCAAACCTCATTTCGACGTACCCGGCCTCGTGCTGGCGCAGGCAAAATCGCTGGGTATCGGCACAGTCGAATCGGTGGGAAGCTGCACCTACGCCCACCCCGATCTCTACTTTTCCCACCGCTACGCAACCCACAACAACACCCGCGCCGGCCGCCAGATCGCGCTCATCGCAAGAGGGTAATGGCCTGTGCAGAAGGGCAACACCGTTAATTGCCCTTCACCTTCATTCAAAAGTCATATTGAGTTTGCGCCGTCCGGGGTCTAAACGTCCGCCCCACAAGCTCGGGGCATTGGCGGCCTCTGGCGATCAGGGCACACATAGAGGCTGACCATGAAGCTGGTGACGGGCAACTCAAACCTCACCGTGGCCAAGGCCGTTTCCGATTATCTCGAAATTCCGCTGACCGACGCCTCGGTCAAGAAATTCGCCGACAAGGAGATTTTCGTGGAGATCCACGAAAACGTGCGTGGCGAGGATGTGTTCATCCTCCAGTCGACGTCCTTTCCGGCCAATGACAACCTCATGGAATTGCTGATCCTGATCGACGCCATGCGCCGGTCTTCCGCTCGCCGCATCACGGCGGTCCTGCCCTATTACGGTTACGCGCGTCAGGACCGCAAATCGGCCCCGCGCACGCCGATCTCGGCCAAACTCGTGGCCAACCTCATAACCCACGCCGGTGCAAACCGCATTCTGACCCTGGATCTGCACGCACCGCAAATCCAGGGTTTTTTCGATATCCCGACCGACAACCTTTACGCCGCGCCGGTTCTCACACGCGATATCGCCGAGAACTACGACACCTCCAGGGTGATGATCGTTTCTCCCGACGTCGGCGGCGTGCTGCGGGCCCGCAACGTGGCCAACCGCATCGGCGCGCAACTGGCTATCGTCGACAAACGCCGTCCGCGTGCCGGGGTCTCCGAAGTGATGAACATCATCGGTGACGTCGAGGGGCAGTCGTGCATCCTGATCGACGACATCGTCGATTCCGGCGGCACACTGGTCAACGCCGCCGAAGCGCTGCTCAATGCCGGCGCCAAGGAAGTCTCGGCCTATATCACCCATGGCGTCCTCTCGGGCGACGCGCCGGCCCGTATCGCCAAATCGCGGCTCAAGGAGCTGGTCACCACCGATTCCATCGAAATGACCGAAGCCGTCGCCAAAGTCGACAAGATCCGTCACATCTCGATCGCAACCCTGATCGGCGAGGCCATAGCGCGCACCGCGTCCGAGCAGTCGGTTTCGAGCCTTTTCGACTGACGATCGGTTAACGACAACTTAACGCCCACCCCCGGATTGGCCCCGGCTCCCCCCGAGCCGGCGAATCCCGCACGCTTGTCCAATCGGAACAGAGCGAAGGGAATTTTGACCGATGGCCACGACTCAGCCACAAGCGCTGCCAGCGCGCGGAACTTTGGACTGGCTCCGGCATTTTCCCTTTTTGCGGAAGATCCGGTGGGGCGAGCCAGCCATGACCGCGTACGCTGCGTATGTGGAAGTATCAGTGACCAAGACCCCTCCCCGCCACCCCTTGGTGGCCCCACGCTCAAGCGCCGAGAGCGAGCTGTCCGCTCTTCTCGACGAAATTCCAAGCTGGCCCGATGCCATGCTTGTGCACATGCACAAGCGTTTCGGCACCAGCCGTCTTTTCCGTGTCCATCACGACCCCGACGGACCTCTGACCCAACGTGCGCTGACCCTGCGCGCCGCCGCGTTCGAAGAAATGAGCCGGCGCGGGCTCGAGGCCCTGGCGGAAGACGAAGACTAGCGCTATCGGGCCTCTTGCCCAATTTTCCTGCCTCCTGTATAGACCCGCTCCATGAAGCGCTCGTCACCCCTGGAGGACGGGCGCGCGTTTCGTTCGGAGCGTTTCCAGAAAAAGTGGACACCACTTTTTCGGTTCGGAAACGTGACAAGGAAAAATCCGGAGAAACGCACCCAACCAATGGATGATTTCCATGAGCGTCGAGCTGAAGGCTTCGGTGCGGGACCGGGTGGGCAAGGGGGCCGCTCGTGAACTGCGTCGTCAAGGTCTGGTTCCCGCCGTTATTTACGGCGACAAGAAAGCCCCTCTTTCCATCGCGATTTCCTACAAGGACACGTTCCGCAAGATCCATGACGGCGGGTTCCTTTCGCACGTCATCGAGATCGACGTGGACGGCGACAAGCACCGCGTGATCCCAAAGGATTACCAGCTTGAGCCCGTGCGCGACTTCCTCGTGCATGTGGACTTCCTGCGCGTGGGCAAGAATTCGACCCTCACGGTCGAAGTTCCTGTCCATTTCGAAAACCAGGAAAAGTCCCCCGGCCTCAAGAAGGGCGGCGTGCTCAACGTCGTGCGTCACACCGTGGAAGTGACCGTGCCGGCCGATTCGATCCCCGAGTATCTCGTGGTCGACCTGTCCAAGTCCGAAGTCGGCGACTCGCTGCACATCTCGGCCGTGGATCTGCCCAAGGGCGTTGTCCCGACCATTACCGATCGCGACTTCACCATCGCCACCATCGCGGCACCGTCTGCCCTGCGCTCGTCTGAAGGCGCTGAAGACGATACCGCCGATGAAGGCGAAGAAGAAAAAGACGAAGACTAAAACCTTCGGGCCGGCGGCTCGGAGCGCTTCCAGGAAAAGTGGCATCCACTTTTCCGGTTCGGAAGCGTGACCAGCAAAGAGCCGCCGGCCCTACTGTTCCCGGAGAGATGCGATGCACCTGATCGTAGGGCTCGGCAATCCCGGCGCCGAATATGCCGCTCACCGGCACAATATCGGCTTTCTGGCCGTCGACGAGATCGCCCGCCAGCACAGTTTCCCACCTTTTCGCCAGAAATTTTCCGCCCTTATCTCCGAAGGCGTGATCGATGGCGAAAAGATCATGCTGATCAAGCCCCAGACCTTCATGAACCGCTCGGGCGACTCGGTTGCGCAGGCCGCGAGTTTTTACAAGCTCACCCCCTCCGACATCTCGGTTGTCCATGACGAACTCGACCTCGCCCCCGGCAAGGTCCGCGTCAAGACCGGTGGCGGCAATGGCGGCCACAACGGACTGCGCTCCATCGAAAGCCATCTGGGCAAGGATTTCGTCCGCATCCGCCTGGGCATCGGCCATCCCGGTCACAAGGACCGTGTGCATTCCCACGTGCTCTCCAACTTCCACAAGGCCGATAACGAATGGCTCGAACCCCTGCTCGACGCGCTTGCCAAAAATGCCGCTTTGATTGCCAAGGGTGACGCGGCGGGGCTGATGAACAAGCTTGCGCTCGCCCTTCCTACCGCATCGAAGTCCGAAGCGGATAAGTCCGCGCCCAAGGCCCAAAGCCATGTCCGGCAGGCCCGCCAATCGGCTCCCCAGAGCAAACTCCCCGAATCCGGCCCCATGGCCGACATGCTCAAAAAGCTGTTCGGGAAGAAGAACTGAGGCCGCGACGGTTAGGGCTTCACTCCCGCTCAAGCCCCCGACACAGATGTGTGCGGCAGAGTCAATTGGAGACCGGTCGACGGATCGCCGCCAGCGCCCCTCCTCGCTCCTCTGCCCCGCCGCTCCCCCGGCTTCCCGCTCCATCGCCGCCGCTCTTTCCTCTCCCTCGCTTCCCCGGCGAAAGCCGGGGTCCATGTGTCTCTCCTCTCGCACCGGAACATGGGCAAGGCTGCTGGGTCCCGGATCAAGTCCGGGACAGCGAAGGGTGTCGGGTCATGCTCTCGGCTCCATCACCAGACATTCACCCACCCCATCGTCATCCTCGGGCTTGACCCGGGGATCTGCTGCATCGGGCAGCCGGTGAAGGGGTTGAGGAGCCGTGAGACGCGAGGGGTCGCCACTTCTGCGCTGCACAACAGCAGCGTTGCGGATCCCCGGGTCAAGCCCGAGGATGACGATGGAGAGGGGGAGGTGCCGGCGAGCAAGCCTCACCCTCCCTCGCTTCCCCGGCGAAGGCCGGGGCCCATGTGCCTCTCTTAACGCACCGGAGCATGGGCAAGGCTGCTGGGTCCCGGATCATGTCCAAGATAGCAATGGGGCTTGGGCCACCTTCTCGGCTCCATCACCCCACTCGCCCCACCCCCATCGTCATCCTCGGGCTTGACCCGGGGATCCGCTGCATCGGGACGCCGGTGAAGGGGTTGGGAAACAATGAAGCGCGACGGATCTCCACTTCTGCTGCGCGCGCGGACCCAGCGCAGATCCCCGGGTCAAGCCCGAGGATGACGCGGGTGAAGGTGGAAATGCCGTGCAAAAAACTTTATCCCCGCTCCCTTACCCCCGTGCCATTGTTCCCGCACGGCCGCACCAGAGACGAGGATGCATACGAGCTTCCGGTGAGGGCGGGATTGGAGAAGGGGGAGCATGGGTCCGAGCCTTAGGACCGCATCGGCCCTCGGGCACTTCGATCCCATCCGACAGGCCGATCCGGGTTCCTTGCGGGTCGCCGCAGGGAAGGCCCAAAGCGGACAGATGGCCGGGCGAGGAGTGGTATCCACGTCGTACTCCCGAAAGGGAGAGGGGCACCGACGGGAGGTTGGCAGGGAAAGTGGGCACCGGTTTCCCGGTTCGCCAACCGACCCACTAAAAAAAGCCAATATCCCGGACGACAAACCCCAGCCCGAGACGCCGCCATAAGCCAAAAATCCCGGATGCGTGGGGCGATGATCGCTTCATATAAAAACTAAATCATGCGGAGCGTTCATCGCCCCATGCCGTCTACTTCGATCCGTCCTTCGGCCAATCGTGCCGGTGGGACGATTGGAGGTGAGAAGGCCATGAGAGCCAAGCTCGAATGGCAATCAGAAACCGAGGCGATATCGCCGTCGGAGGGTTTGGCATGTCCGGCTTCTCTTGACTTCTCCCCGCTCCTGCACGAGTTAAGGCCCAACGATTTTTCGAGCGCGTTTCGCGCCATTTCCGAGGTTCCATCATGGGTTTCAAATGCGGCATCGTCGGTCTGCCCAATGTCGGCAAATCGACGCTTTTCAACGCCCTCACCCAGACTGCGGCGGCCCAGGCCGCCAATTTTCCATTCTGCACCATCGAGCCCAATGTCGGCGAGGTTTCGGTGCCCGATGAACGGCTCGACAAGCTGGCCGAGATCGGCAAATCGAAAGAAGTGATCCCCACGCGGCTCTCGTTCGTGGACATCGCCGGGCTGGTCAAGGGCGCATCCAAGGGCGAAGGGCTGGGCAATCAGTTTCTCGCCAATATCCGCGAATGCGACGCCATCGCTTATGTGCTGCGCTGCTTTGAAAACGACGATATCGTCCATGTTGCCGGCAAGGTCGACCCTATCGCCGATGCCGAAGTGGTCGAGACCGAACTGATGCTGGCCGACCTCGAAAGCCTCGAAAAGCGCATCGGGGGCCTGGAAAAGAAAATCCGCGCCAACGACAAGGACGCCAAGCTGACCCTTGACCTGGTCAACCGCGCCAAGGCGCTGCTCGAAGAGGGCAAGCCCGCCCGCCACACCGAGCGCGCGCCCGACGAGGAAAAGGCGTTCAGGGAACTCCAGCTCCTCACCGCAAAGCCGGTACTCTATGTCTGCAATGTCGATGAATCCGCCGCCGCGACCGGCAATGAGCACACCAGGAAGGTCGAGGACTACGCCAAAGGCCACGAGGCCCGCACGGTGATCATCTGCGCCGAGATCGAGGCCGAGCTGGCCGGGCTCGACGCCGCCGACCGCTCCGATTACCTGTCCTCGCTCGGGCTGGAAGAGCCGGGCCTCAACAAGCTGATCCGCGAGGGCTACAAACTCTTGCACCTGCAGACCTATTTCACTGTCGGCCCCAAGGAAGCCCGCGCATGGACCATTCCCGTCGGCACCAAGGCGCCGCAGGCCGCCGGCGTCATCCACACCGATTTCGAGCGCGGCTTCATCCGCGCCCAGACCATCGCGTATGACGATTTCGTCGCGCTGGGCGGGGAAGTCGCCGCCAAGGAAGCGGGCAAGGCCCGTGACGAAGGCAAGGAATATGTCGTCAAGGATGGCGACGTGATGCTCTTCAAGTTCAACACTTGAAAATGGGGTGCCCGCAGCGCCCGTTCCCTACCCATCCAATAATAGCCGGCGGCGCGCCGTAAGGTAGGCGCGCACCGCCGGATCTGCCGTAAGCCCCATGGCCACGCCATAGGCTTCAAGCGCGGTCTTCCGGTCACCCGCATCGGCAGCCAGGCGTGCCAGTCCTGCCCAATAGGGCTGATAGGATGCCATGCGCCGATCCTGCCCCAGTTGGACGATCTCGGCGAGCACCTCCGCCGCCCCTTCGGTCTGGCTGCGGGCCAGCGCCCTGTTGAGTTGGACGACGGGCGAGGGCAGCAAGGCAAACAGCAGGTCATAGAGCGAGCCGATCGCCGCCCAGTCGGTTTTTCCACTGCTGCGCCGGGCGCAATGGACCGACTGGATAGCGGCTTCGATCTGGTAGCGCCCACTCGGCCCGTCCTGATTGGCCGCATGCAGCAGAGCCTCGGCCGCATCGATCGCACGATGGTCCCAACGCGATACATCCTGTTCGGCGAGCGGAACATATCGGCCCTCGGGGTCGCGCTGCGCATTCATTCGCGCGCTCAGATACAAAAGCAATGCCAAGAGCCCCCTCGCCTCGGGGTCGGACGGGACCCGAGCCACGACGCATTGCGCAAGCCAGATCGCCTCCTCCGCCCGCTTTCGGCTGTCGCGCCCGACCCAATCGCTGGTGAACGCCGCATAGATTGCATCGAGCAGCGCCGGCAGGCGGTCGGCAAGGCTGTCGGGCTCGGGCTCTTCGAATTTGAGGCCCAGCTCCCCGATCCGCGCCTTGGCTCTCACCAGGCGCTGCGCCATTGTCGCAGGGGACACCAGATAAGCCGCCCCGATCTCTCCGGCCGTGAGCCCCAACAGAACCTGAAGCATCAAGGGCGTGCGCATCGCCGGCTCGATCCCTGCATCGGTGCAGGCCAGCATCAGGGCCAGCCGCCGATCCGGAAAGGCCGTCCCCGCGCCTGTCGCGCCATTCTCGAGTTCGCTCGCAATCATTGCCAGATGTTCCTCTCCAGCCTCGGCGGTGACGCGGCGGCGCACCGCATCGACCTGCCTGCGACGGGCCACCGCCACCAGCCAGGCTTCGGGATTGGCCGGAACACCCTGTTCCGGCCATTGCTGCAATGCCGCCGCCAGCGCTTCACCCAGCGCATCCTCGGCACCGGGAATGTCCCTGGTGCGCGCCGCAAGCAGGGCCAGCAGCCGTCCGTAGCTTTCGCGAGCCACGCGCTCTGCCGCCTGCAGTGCCGGGTTCGTCGGCCTCAATATTCGCTCCGGTCGCGGATGCGCCGAACCTCTATTGTTCCCCAGAACGCCGCCGGACACCGCGCCGCCCATTGGCGCGCTTCATCCTCATTGGCCGCTTCGATGATGAAATAGCCGCCGAACTGCTCGCGGGATTCCACAAACGGACCATCCTGGACCTGCGTCTCCCCATCGCGAACCGAAACCAGCGACCCTTTGGCGGCAAAATCGAGGGCTTCGGTGGCAATGAACGCCCCGGCTTTTTCAAGCGCCTGGGCATAGGCTCCCATCTGGTCCATGGCGGCCTTCATCTGCTCGGGCGGAATGGCCGCGCCGGCAACCTCGTCAGCGTGAAGTATGAGCATGTAACGCATAAAATTGGTCCTTTCGACTTTGAAGGCACATCATCGTGCACCCAGATGTCGTCCGGCAAACCGCGCAATCGACATTGCATGGACAAAAAAATCCACTGCAACAGGGGCGGCTGGAACGATAGCAGTTTGCTGCCGTTGCACCCAATCAACCCCGGAGGATCGGACATGAATGGCTACGCTCGCTTCTTTGCCATGATCGTCACCTCGACGCTGGTGATGTTCGGGCTGATGTACCTCAACACCTACGCCCTCGATCACATCTTTTTCAGTGAAACCCGCGCCTATATGGCCCTGCTGATGGGCGCCACCATGGCGGTGGTAATGCTCAGCTTCATGCTGGGCATGTACAGGAACACCGCGCTCAATATCGGCATCTACTTCGTTGCCATCACGGTGTTTGCGGGCTCGCTCTACCTGGTGCGCTCACAGGCCACCGTCGACGAGGTATCCTGGATGCGCGCGATGATCCCGCACCACTCCATCGCCATTCTCACCAGCGAAAACGCAAACCTTTCCGATCCCCGCGTTCTCGATCTCGCCAACCGCATAATTGAAGCCCAGCGCAGCGAGATCGATGAGATGAAAGCTCTGATCGCGGAACTGGAGTGAACGAAATGACATCACCCCATAAAGCGGTAATCGATGCGCTGCTCGATAAATACGGGCGGACCTATTGCGACGAACTCGATATCCCCATAGCCGACAACACGGCCTCCCCGCTCTCTCGCTGGCTTTGCGCCTCGATCCTGTTCAGCGCCCGTATCGGCGCAGCCCAGGCGCTCGATGCTGCCGCCGCCCTCGCCGATGCGGGCTGGACGACGCCGGAAAAGCTGAAAGACGCGACATGGAAAGAACGTGTCGAGGTGCTCAACAAAAACGGCTACGCCCGCTATGATGAAAGCACATCGCGCATGCTGGGCGATACCGCCGAACACCTTATCGAAACCTATGATGGCGATCTGCGCACTTTGCGCGACAAGGCCGACGGGGACCAAGCGCGGATGCGAACGGCACTCAAGGTGTTCAAGGGACTTGGCGACGTCGGGGTCGATATCTTCTTTCGCGAGGTGCAGACCGTCTGGGGTGAACTCTATCCCTTCGCCGACAAAAAGAGCCTCGATGCCGCCAAAGAACTTGGATTGCCCCACACGGCACAGGGGCTGGCAAAACACGTGGACAGGCGGGACTATCCACGTCTCGTAACCTCCCTGGTCCGCACCAGCCTCGACAAATCCTTCGACGAGATCAGGAAAACGCGCTGACCGCCCGACAAGTGTTTCCTGCCACGGCGAATCGATTATCGTGCTCTGCCCGGTGCGCCAGGAGAGGAAAATGCGATTCGATCTGGCGCTTGTCTCTCCGCCGCTCAAATCCATTATGGGCAAATATCTGCGGTCGGCACGGGGCATTCTGGCCCTGGTGGTCCTGCTGACGGTCCTCGGCACGTTGACAACCATCGCCGCGCCCTTCGTCTTCTCCCGCCTGATCGACCGGCTTGATCCTGCCAATTTCGCCCAGCCGCTTGTCTGGGGATTCATGGGCTATGCGGCTTTGATGGGCGCCGCATTCATGATCCAGAGGATGTCGAGCTTTCTGACCTTCATGACGTCGGAGAGCCTGAACTTCGTCACCTCGACAGCATTTTTCGAGCGCATCGCCGGAAAGGCGTCCGGATTTTTTCTCGATCACAACCCGGTCGAAATCGAAACCGCCCAGCATCGCGGGCTCGAAGCGCTCAATATCGTGGTCCAATTCAGCCTCGCCGCCCTGTTGCCCGGCGGGCTGCAGGTGATCTTGAGCCTTGTGATGCTCGGCACCGTGCTCAGCCCCGATATCGCTTTGATCGTCGTGGCTTATGGCATCGCCTATATCGCATTGGTGGCGCGGGCGACCCGGAAAACCCGCTCCCATCTCGACGAGGCGATTGAACACTCACAGGCCAGTTCGCGTTTTATCGGCAATGCCATTTCCAGCATGGACACCCTGCGCCAGTTCAGTTCCGCGCGCTGGATGATCGGCCAGTTCACGACCCGCCAGCACTCGGCCCACCAGGCCTGGCGGCGCTATGCGATGACCCATGTGCGCTATGCCCTGCTGTTCGGGCTGGCGCTGGCGGTCCAGTTCGCGCTGACGCTGTGGCTGCTCGTGCCCCGGGTCGCCCAATCTAGCCTCTCGGTTGGCGATCTTGTGCTGTTCAATTCCCTGCTGCTGCAACTGAACATGCCTTTTCAGATGATGGGGCAGGCCATCCAGCAGATGGCGCAGTCCTATTCCAAGTTCCTGCCCTTCGCCCGCATGTGGCAGGCCCAGGCCCATGACGATTTCGAACGCGCCGGCGACTTCGCCCTCGCCGAGGGAATGGTGACCTTTGCCGATGTCGGCTATCTCTACCCCAACGGCCGCGGGGTTGAAGGCGCGAGCTTTGTCGCCCGCCGCGGCACGATCACCTATATCACCGGCGATACGGGCTCGGGCAAATCGACACTGTTCAAGCTGCTGCTCAAATCCATGAACGCACAGTCGGGTACGATCACAGTCGATGGCGTCCCGATCGACGCCGTCTCTCGGGCCGACTGGTTCGCCCATGTCGCCGCCGTGCCACAGGACGTGGCATTGCTCAACGACACGCTGGCCACCAACATCGTGCTCGGTCGTCCCTACGATGAGACCCGCCTGCGCCGGGCGGCCGAGCGCGCCTCGGTTCTGGCCTTCATCGACGGCCTCGCTGAGGGGTTTGAAACGGTGGTGGGCGAACGCGGGCTCAAGCTTTCGGGCGGCGAACGTCAGCGCATCGCCATCGCCCGCGCACTCTATGCCGATCCCGCCATCGTGCTTCTCGATGAGGCGAGTTCCGCCCTCGACGCCGACACGGAAAAGGACATCATGGACCAGTTGCGGCGCATCTGCGATCAGGTGACCATCATCGCCATCACCCACCGGCTCAGCGTTATCGCGCCCGGCGACACGGTGGTCCGCATTGCGCCAGCCAATGGGCCCTGATGCCCCCTTGCCTCCCGTTCCTCCATGGGGCACAATCGATGTTGACGTTTAGGACAACCAAGTGACCAATCCGATAACCAAAGATCGGCGCCATTTCGAGGACCTGACGGTCGGCGAAACCATACCTTTGGGCCCGCTCAAGGTCTCTAAGGCCGACATCATCGAATTTGCCACCGAGTTCGATCCCTTCCCCTTTCACCTCGACGAAAAGGCGGCAAAGGAAAGCCTGCTCGGTGGATTGGCGGCGAGCGGCTGGCAGACCGGTGCGCTCTCGTTGCGCATGCTGGTCGATGCGTTCCTTTCCAAGATCGCCTCGATGGGTGGGCTGGGCTTTACCGACCTCAAATGGAAACGCCCCCTGATGAAGGACGATACGCTGTCCGGCACCGCGACGATCACCTCGCTGCGCCGGTCGGTAAGCCATGCCAATATGGGCATCGTCACCATCGGCTTTGACATGCGCAACCAGAAGAACCAGCAGGTGATGACCCTCAACCTCACCAATCTCGTCGAAGTGCGCGATCCTTCCGCTGCAGGGGGTGTTCAATGACCCGATGGTTCGAAGACGTTCAGATCGATCTCCCGTTCGACCTGGGCAGTCACACCTTCACCGCCGAAGAGATTATTCGCTTCGGAAAGCTGTACGACCCGCAATATTTTCACGTCGATGCCGATGCCGCAGCCCTGTCCCATTTCGGCGGGCTTGTCGCCTCGGGCTGGCACACGGTCAGCGTCGGGCACCGCCTGATGGTCGACCGTTTGGAGGCCGAACAGGACGTGGTACGTGCCGAAGGCGGCGAACCCGGCGTCTCGGGGCCGTCACCCGGCGTCAATCGTATGGATTTCAAGGCCCCCGTTCGTCCCGGAGATACCGTGCGCTATACGCTGACGGTCACAGGAAAGCGGCCGTCAAATTCCATCCCCGGCTGGGGCCTGCTGTTCAATCTGATCGAGGCGCATAACCAGGACGGCGAACTCGTCTATTCGATCGATCTTGTGGGGTTTTCCAAGCGGCGTGATTACACGATGCCATTGAAATTGCGGGCCATGATAACCCTGGCCAGGGTGCCCGGGCTCAAAAGCCTGGTGCGCAGATGACCCCGCTCGAGCGCCTTGCCATTGTTCTCGCCGGGCTGCTCGGTGCATCCGGAATTGCCGCGGCGGCCGCTTCCTCCCACGCCGGGGCCGCTCTGCTCGGCCCCTATTCGCTGATCGCGCTGACCCACGCGCCAGCCATTCTCGCCCTGGCGCTGGTCCCACTGCCGCGCATATTCAATTTGGCCCTGATCGGCCTGATGATTGGCGCAGGGCTATTCTGCGCCGATCTGGCACTGCGCTATTTCGCCGGCGCATCGCCGCTGCCTCTGCTCGCCCCCCTCGGCGGCATGACACTGATCGCGGGCTGGCTGCTGGTGCTGTTGGGGGGCGTTTTCGGACGACGCAACTGACAGGATGAGAATACATTTCAATGGCCTGGTGTGGACGATGCCACGAGCGCATTCCCCGGCGCTGCGGTTCACCGTTTCGTGCCCAGCATAGTCCTTGCCGGTCTCTGTGCAGAAGCGGCTTTCGTCGGTGTAGAGCGTTGAGGGGCCGACCGATCAGCCGGCCCGCCTTTCCTCCCAAACGGCCCCGATCCGCGGGAGGTTGGTTTCGATCCAGTCGGCCAGCCCGCTCACCTTTTCGGCAGCCTCGCGTCCCAGCGGCGTGAGGCTGTATTCGACATGGGGCGGGACGACCGGATAGGCGTGCCGGTCCACCATCCCGTCCTCTTCGAGCCATTGCAGCGTCTGGGCAAGCATGCGCTCGCTGACGCCGCCGACTTTGCGCCGCAACGCGCTGAACCTGTGGGTTCCCTGCAAAAGCGCGATCAGCACCAGAACGCCCCACCGGCTGGTGAGATGTTTGAGCACCTCGCGGGATGGGCACGCTTCGGAAAACAGTTGTCCCCGTTCCATGGCATGCGCCAGAGGGCCCTTGGCGTGCGGAGTATCCTTCGTGGCCATCTTGATACTTACCTTTGCGTGCGTACTTACTTTTCGTAAGTTAAGTCTTTATGTCGGTCTGCGCAACATGACAAAACAGGAGTCGATCGCATGTACGCAGTTACCGGAGCCACCGGCCAGCTTGGCCGTCTCGTTATCGCAGCGCTCAAGGAAAAGGGCTTGGGCGACCAGACAATCGCGCTGGTGCGCGATCTCTCCAAGGGAGCCGACCTGGGCATTTCCACGCGCCTTTTCGATTACGACGAGCCCGAAACCCTCGAGCCCGCCCTTGAAGGCGTCGAAAAACTGTTGCTGATCTCGGGCAGCGAGGTGGGCAGGCGCGTGCCCCAGCACAAAGCCGTGATTGACGCCGCCGTCCGCGCCGGGGTGAACAACATAATCTATACGAGCCTGCTGCACGCCGACACGTCCGAGATTGTTCTGGCGCCCGAACACCGCGAGACCGAAGCAGCTATCAAGGCATCCGGCATTAAGTACACAATCCTGCGCAATTCCTGGTACACCGAGAATTACACGGGCAATCTCGGCGCAGCACTCGCCAATGGCGCCATCATCGGGTCAGCCGGCGACGGCAAGCTCAATACCGCCAATCGCGGCGATCTGGCTCAGGCGGCCGCCAATGTCCTGGTCTCCGATGGCCATGCGGACAAGATCTACGAGTTGGGCAATGATCGGGCCTATACGCTGGCGGAACTGGCCGCCGAGGTTTCGCGCCAGTCGGGTAAGCCGGTCGTCTATACCGACCTGCCCAAGGCCGAATATGCGAAAATTCTCCAAGGCATCGGGCTACCGGCGCCCCTAGCGGAGATGCTGGCGGATAGCGATGCGAAAGCGGGAGCGGGTGCCTTTGCCGACGATAGCGGGACACTGGGAAAGTTGCTCGGCCGCCCGACCCAGACGTTGGAACAGGCCGTCGCCGAAGCGCTCAAATAACGGTGCTGGAGAGCGGCCAAAGGGCCGCTCTCAATGGCCCTCGAATGTCATCAGCGCTTCGACGGCAACGCCATGGGCCCGCAATTTCTCGGCACCGCCGATGTCCGGAAGATCGATCACGAATCCGGTGTGTTCGACCTTGGCCCCCGTGCGCCGCAGCAGGGAGACCGCGGCGATAGCGGTTCCGCCGGTGGCGATCAGATCGTCGATCAGCAATACGTTATCATCGCCATCGACGGCGTCGGCATGGATTTCGATGGTGTCCACTCCATATTCCAGCGCGTAGTTCTGGCCGATCGTTTCACCGGGCAGTTTGCCGGCCTTGCGCACCGGAACGAACCCGACGCCGAGCGCAATGGCGACGCCGGCGCCAAAGATAAAGCCCCGCGCCTCGATGCCCGCGACCTTGGTGATGTCCTTTCCCCGATGTGCTGCGGCCAATCGCTCACAGCTTTCGCTGAAGCCCGCCGAATCTTCGATCAGCGATGTGATGTCGCGAAAGATGATCCCGGGCTTGGGATAGTCGGGAATCGAGCGCACGAGCGCCTTGAGGTCGGTGAACATGAAACAGAGCTCCGAAAAATGAGGTCGATACGAACCGGCTGATGCGCGGCGTTGCCGGTGCGGGGGAAAATGCCGGGCTAGAAATAGCGGTTGGGTGGGACGACCCTTGCCGTCAGTTCCCCCGCCTTGCGCGCCGCGCGCTTGGTCGCCTCATAGGCGGCCCGCTTGCGTTCCTCGGAAACAAGATTGGGAGCGGCCTTGATAGCCGAGCGGACCATGGGATTGCGGCTGGCCGCCAGAGCCAGAAAGGCTGCCGTCTTGGCTACCCGAAAAACCGACATCGTCTTCCTCCAATCGATCCCGATCGCGATTGCAGCGTCACCAGCGTTACAATGAAGAATTTGATCTTACCGAACAAGGGCGAAATTTGCCGCAACAAAAAGGGCCCCGCAGGGCCCTTTTCACTCACTTTAGTGGGCATCGCGCCAGATGCGGCGCTTGACCAGATACATCAGGACCGACAGCGCGACGAGGAACAAGATCACCAAAAAACCCGTCGATTTGCGCGAGACCATGTGCGGATCGGCAGTCCATTGCAGGAAGGCGGCAACGTCCAATGAATACTGCTCGAGTGTCTCGGGCGTCGCCTCGTCGGCATAGGACACGATGCCATCGGAAAGCGGCGGCCCCATCGCGATGAAATGGCCCGAGAAATACTCGTTGTAATGCAGCCCCGGCGCCACTTCGACACCTTCGGGTGCTTCCTCGTAGCTGGTGAGCAGATTGTAGATGTAATCCGCGCCGGCTTCCTGATAGGCGGTGAAATAATTGAAGACCCACCAGGGGAAATCCATATGGATGCCCCGTGCCTTGGCCATCAGCGAAAGATCGGGCGGCGCCTTGCCACCATTGGCCTCGGCCGCGATCTGCTCGCTGGGGAAGGGATTGGGCCACCGGTCGGCCGGCACGCCTTCACGCTCGCCGCCCTCTGCCATCTCATCGGCGACGGTGTATTCGGCAGCAAGGGCGCGAACCTGGTCTTCGCTGTATTCGGGCCCACCTTCCTCGTGCAGATTGCGGAAGGAGATGTACTCCAGGCCGTGGCAGCTCGAACAGACTTCGCGATAGACCTGGAAGCCACGGCGAAGCTGGTTCTGGTCGTACGTGCCGAAAATGCCGGCAAAGCTCCAGTCCTGCTGGTCGGTATGGGGGTATTCTTCGGCTGCCTGCACCATGGCGCCCCCAAGGGCCACCGCAGCAAAGGCAAATACGCCAAGGATCGTCTTCTTAAGCATTGTAATTGTCCTTCGCGCCTTGTCAGCCATTCGCCTTGCCGAGCACGCTTTCCGAAATGCTGGCCGGAAGCGGCGCGGGCTTTTCGATACGTCCCAGGATCGGGAGAATGATGAGGAAGTAGCCGAAATAATAGGCCGTGCAGATCTTGGCCAGCAGCACGTAAATGCCTTCCGCCGACTGCGCGCCCAGATAGGCAAGCGCAATGAAGTTGATCACGAACAGCCAATAGAACGGACGGAACAGCGGGCGGAACGAACCCGAGCGCACCTTGGACGTATCGAGCCAGGGCAGGGCAAACAGGATCAGCAGCGAGCCACCCATGGCGATGACACCACCGAGCTTGGAGTCGATGAACAGCACGTTGAAGTCGATGGCGCGCAGCATCGTATAGAACGGCAGCAGGTACCATTCGGGCACGATATGGGTCGGCGTGACCTGCGGGTTGCCGGGAATGTAGTTGTCGGCGTGCCCGAGGATATCGGGCGCAAAGAACACGAACCAGGCGAACGGAATGAGGAACACAACGACCGCGAAGAGATCCTTCATTGTGATGTAGGGATGGAAAGGCAGCGTATCGCGGCTTTCCTTCACTTCAACGCCGGTCGGGTTGTTGTTGCCCGGAACGTGCAGCGCCCAGATGTGGAGCACGACGACGGCGGCGATGATGAAGGGGATGAGGTAGTGGAGCGAGAAGAAGCGGTTGAGCGTGGGATTGGCCACCGAGAACCCGCCGAGAAGCAGGGTCTGGATCGCTTCGCCGACCAGCGGAATGGCCGAGAAGATACCGGTGATGACCGTGGCACCCCAAAGGCTCATCTGACCCCAGGGCAGAACGTAGCCCATGAAAGCGGTCGCCATCAAAAGGATAAACAGGATCACGCCCAGCATCCAGATGACCTCGCGCGGGGCCTTGTAAGAACCGTAATAAAGGCCACGGAAGATATGGACATAGACGGCGGCAAAGAACATCGAAGCGCCCACGGCATGGGTACCCTGGATGATGCGGCCGAAATTGACGTCACGGCGAATGTGCTCGACCGAGGCAAAGGCCAGGTCCACATGCGGCGTGTAGTGCATCACCAGAATGACGCCGGTGACGATCTGGATGACCAGCATGAAGGTAAGGATCGCGCCGAAGGTCCACCAGTAATTGAGGTTTTTCGGCGTCGGATAGTCCATCAGATGTTCTTTTGAGAACCTGATGATGGGAAGGCGGTCGTCGAGCCAGCGCTCGATTCCGGTGCCCGGCGTATAATTGCCAGCGTGATTGGCCATGCCCTCTACTCCCCTTAACCGATCTGCACGACAGTGTCGGACACGAACTCATAGGGCGGCACGACGAGGTTCCTCGGCGCCGGCCCGCGACGGATGCGGCCCGCAGTATCGTAGTGCGACCCGTGGCAGGGGCAGAACCAGCCGTCGTAATCGCCCGATTCTCCAACCGGCACGCAGCCCAGATGGGTGCAGTTGGCGACCATGATGAGCCATTCCTCGTGCCCCTCGAGCACCCGCTCTTCGTCGGTCTGGGGATCCTTGAGTTCGGAAAGCGGCACGGCCCGCGCCTCTTCGATTTCGGCCGGAGTGCGGTGCCGGACAAAGACCGGAAGCCCGCGCCACATGATGGTCACCGACGACCCCTCGGCCACCGGAGCAACGTCGAAGCGGATCGAGGCCAGGGCCAGAACCGAGGCATCGGGGTTCAATTGATTGATAAGCGGCCAGGCGGCTCCCGCCACCCCGACTGCACCGACCGCACCGGTCGCGATGTAAAGAAAATCGCGTCGTGTCGCTTTTGTTTCGCTCGCTGTCGCCAAAGCTCTAGATCCCCAAAAGGCCTGCACAAACTTGTTCTGATATCCGCCGGACGCCGCTAATTCTCACACATGGGTACGCGAGTCGCGTCCGCCGCCGCCAGGCGGTGCGGATTTTTGGCCCCTTTTTGCACTGTCTCATGGACTTGTCCAGCCTTGCCAATGGTGACTTGATCGATCTGCGACACTATACCCACCAAACTTTAGCCAACCCCTTGCCACGGTCCTGCCATTGCCCATCGCCCTAGCGCTCTACCAGCCCGATATTGCCCTCAACACCGGAACGCTGCTGCGGCTTGGCGCATGTCTGGGCGTGCCGGTCCATATCATCCACCCAACCGGATTTCCCTTCTCGCGTGGCGCGCTCAAGCGCTCGGGAATGGATTATCTCGATCATGTCGAGATGATCGAACACGACAGCTATGCCCGGTTCGACCATTGGCGCCGCCAGGCGGGGGCAAGGCTTGTTCTGCTGACCACAAAGGCCAGCGCCCCGCATCATCGTGCCGTTTATGGCACCAATGACATTCTCATGGTCGGACGCGAAAGCGCGGGCGTTCCGTCCGAGATAGCCGATCAAGCCGATATGAGGGTTCGCATACCGATGCAACCGACAGCCCGCTCGCTCAACGTCGCCCTTTCGGCCGCCATCGTTCTGGGAGAGGCGCTGCGTCAGACCGGCGGCTTCGAGAGGTCGCCCGGCTCACCCGCGGCAGGCTGACGCATTTGATCCCGGTCAACCCATCCCGGCCCGTTCTGAAGCATGGTCGCGCTCGCTCCAACGTGATAGGGACCCGGCACAGACCATGAATATGCAGATGTTTACAGCAATGCCCCTACCCGACGACATAGAAAACAAGAAGGCTCGCGCCAGCGCCTGGTTCAAATCGGTCCGCGACGATTTGTGCGCCGCAATCGAAACCCTCGAGGATGAGCTGAGCGGACCGCAAGCCGATCTGCCCCCGGGCCGGTTCGAACGCGAAGCCTGGGATCGTCCGGCCGGCGGGGGCGGTGAAATGTCGATCATCAAAGGCCGGGTCTTTGAGAAGATGGGCGTTCACATCTCGACGGTGTTTGGAGAATTCTCGCCCGAATTTGCCAAGCAAATTCCAGGCACCGAAGACAGCCCTCATTTCTGGGCTTCCGGCATTTCCGTGATTGGCCATCCCTGGAACCCCAACGTCCCCGCCGTTCACATGAACACCCGCATGGTGGTGACCTCGAACTGGTGGTTCGGTGGCGGCGGCGACCTGACGCCCGTACTCGATGCGCGCCGGACCCAGACAGATCCCGACAGCATCGATTTTCATGCGGCAATGAAAGCGGCCTGCGAGCCTCATGCGCAGGTCGATTACCAGCGCTACAAGGACTGGTGCGACGAGTATTTCTTCCTCGCCCACCGCAACGAGCCACGCGGAATCGGCGGCATTTTCTACGATCGCCACAACAGCGGCGACTGGGACGCCGATTTTGCCTTTACCCAGGACGTTGGCCGCCGCTTCGTTGAGATTTACCCCGAACTGGTCCGCCGCAATTTCAATACGCAATGGACCGAGGAGCAGCGCGAGGAACAACTTGTCCGGCGCGGGCGGTACGTCGAGTTCAACCTGCTCTATGACAGAGGCACCACGTTCGGGCTCAAGACCGGCGGCAATGTGAGATCAATTCTCTCCTCCATGCCTCCTGCTGTGCGCTGGCCCTGAGGGAACCACACGCCTTCCCGATCGTTTCCCTAAGCTAGACTTCGTGCAACCCGAAAGGATACGGAGGATCAATCATGAAACGATTTGACGGTGGATCGCTGATACCGGGCGCAACCTGGCACGCGACGGCCGAAAGCGAGGCCGAAGTGGTTCGCAAAGCTGTCGAAAAGCTCAGGGCCGAACATGGCGAAACCGAGGTGCGCCCGGACATGGTCGAGCGGATCAAGGAGCGCATTTTCGACGTTCCCACGCGCCACTGATTTTCAGGCGGACCGCACAAGCGCCAGCAGCGACTTTCGGTCCAGCGAAAATCCTGAATCGATCCAGAGGCTTTCGAGCCTTCGCAGTTCGGCCCCCAACGCGGGGCCGGGCTCGTGCCCGACCGCCACCAGGTCGGAACCCGACAGCGGAAACGTGTCGGGATTTATGGCCTTGATGGCATCCAGGCGGGCAGCAAGCCAACTTTCCGAAGCATCTGTGATCGCGGCAGCGACGGCAAGTCCCGCCTCCCGTTCCTCGCGATATCGATAGGCCAGCTCGGCCAATTTATCTCCACGTGCAAGCTCCGCCGCAGCCACAAGCCGCCCGATACGGCCCATGACGGCATTGGAAAGGCGCCACCCGGCCTTGAGCGAACCAATCGCGGCGCCCGAAACGCCCATCAATGCGATGCGCATTTCGGCATCGACCCGGACCGGAAAGGTCTCGAGCCGAGCCAGCCCGGCCAGACCGGGCGACGACACGATCTCGGACGGCAACACGCCAATGGCGTTCATTTCCCCCAGGGCTGAGGCGCATCGCTCATGTGACAGCAGTCGCAACATCTCATGGCCCACCCGCTCGGCTGAAAGGGCGCCATTGCCGCCTGCCGCGCGCCTGCAGGCGGCAATGGCGATCGGATCGAACTGCTGATTGCCGTGGCTGACCACGAATCTGAAATAGCGATAGACGCGCAGCCGGTCCTCGGCAATGCGCGCATCGGGGTCGCCGATGAACCGGACACGACCGGCAAGGCAATCGTCCAGCCCATCGAGCGGATCGAACACTTCGCCATCCGGGCCGCAATAGAGCGCATTCATGGTAAAATCGCGCCGTCTTGCGTCTTCGATCCAGTCCGTTCCAAACGAGACCTTTGCCTTGCGCCCGAAGGTCTCCACATCCCGGCGCAGGGTTGTGACTTCCGCAATGCGCCCGTTGTGAACCAGCGTGATGGTCCCGTGGTCCACGCCCGTCGGATGGACATTCATGCCTGCCGCCCTGGCGCGTTGGGCCACCTGGTCGGGCAAGAGTTCGCTGGCCATGTCGATGTCGGACTGGCGGTTCGCAATGCCGACAAGCGTATCCCTCACGATGCCGCCAACTGCCCGTGTCCGGCCCTCGGCGCCATCAAGGCAAGCGAAAAACGGGCGCGCCGCTTCGAGCCAGGGCGCGTGCCTGAGCCGTTCGAGCGCGGTATCACGATCCATTGCTTGGCCCCGTCAGAACGCTGTCGCGAAAGCGTCTGGTGAGATTGGCTGTTATGCCCCAGATCCTGTGGCCGTTATGGTCGATCTGCCAGCTCTGCCGCTCCTTTCCGCGAAAGACCGCGCGAAAAGTGCTGTAGCTGTTCTCATCGATAAGCGTTTCGAGTGGCACCTCGAACACATCGTCCACTTCACCCGGGTTGGGCACGAAGGGCGCGCGGGGATCGACGATGGCAACCACCGGCGTGATGAAATAATTCGTACCGGTGTAATAATAGGGCATATAGCCCAGCACATCGGCATCATCGCGATGCAGCGCCACTTCCTCATTGGCCTCGCGCAAGGCGGCATAGGCAGCGTCCTGATCCTCGGGATCGATCCGCCCGCCGGGGAATGCCACCTGGCCAGAATGCTTACGCAGGGCCGTCGCCCGCTCGGTGTAGAGCACATTGTAGCCCATGCCGCGCTTGACCAGCGCAATCAGCACCGCCGCCGGAACCGGCACCGCATTGCCAAGATCGCTGATGACGAAATCGGCAACCAGATCGGCGGCATCGGGCATGGGCTCGGCTGCCGGCAGCAGCCGGGTCACGATCTCCCTGATATCACTCTCGCTTGCCATTTCGACTTTCGGTAATGACCCTAAACCCAGGGCAAAACATCCCCGGCCAATGTCTCCGCCATATGCGGATCGGGAGAGTGGACCAGCACGCGCGTCGGATCAACGGGGCCGGGGAAGGTGATGGCGCTCGGCGCCGTGCGAACAAAGCCCAGCGGACTGTAATAGGCGAAATCGCCGACCAGCAGGACAAATGCGATTCCCTCGCGCTCCAGCGCCAGGTCGCAGACATGCCGGACCAGGGCACGCCCCGCCCCCTGCTTTCTGAACTCGGGATCGGTCATCAGCGGCCCGAGCAGATAACCGTTGATACCGCCGACGCTGATCGGGGTCATGCGAACGCTGGCCGCGCGCTCTCCCTTGATCTCGGCGATATAGGAAAATTCGGGATCGACGGCGATCCGCTCGCGCACCCGGAAGGCGGCGCGGGCAAAACGTCCAGGACCGAAGGAAACTTCGTGCAGCGCCTCGATCCAGGCATCATCGTCCGGCGTTTCGAGACGGATGGACAGGGCGGCAGGCGTAGGGACAGTGGCAGCCGGGAGCGGCGAGAGAGCGGTCATTGTGAGCAATATCCAGATCGATCAAGGCAATACGACGACAGTCGCGCACAGGGGCGCGTCCTAAAGTCGTCGAATGTCTCGCTCGATACCGAACATCATGAGCCGGGCTCCACAAATTCGCCGAAAGCGGATTTAGCACCCCCGATACCTTCGGTCCATCGAAATCGAAGACGAACACGGTGTTCGGCGATATCCGTCTAATAATCGAGAACAATCGGGCTAGATATGCCGTTATCGAGCAGATGATGAACGAAAAGGAGACAAGCGATGGGTCAGTTGATCGACGGCAAATGGTCGACCCGGTGGTACGATACCAAATCGACAGGCGGAAAGTTCAAGCGCTCGGAATCGGCCTTCCGCAACTGGGTCACGGCCGATGGCGCCGCCGGCCCGACTGGCCAAGACGGGTTCAAGGCCGAAAGCGGCCGATATCACCTCTATGTCTCCTATGCCTGCCCATGGGCCCACCGGACGCTGATCTTCCGCGCCCTCAAGGGGCTCGAGGATCATATTTCGGTCTCTGTCGTGTCGCCCAAGATGCCCGATGAAACCGGCTGGGCGTTTACCGGTGAATTGGGCTCCGATACCGACACGCTCAACGGCGCGGACTATCTCTGGCAGGTCTATACCAAGGCAGTGCCCGACTATACCGGCCGCGTGACCGTACCGGTCCTCTGGGACAAGCACCGCCAGACCATCGTGTCCAACGAAAGCGCGGACATCATCCGGATGTTCAATACTGCTTTCAACGGGATCACCGGCAACACACTCGATTTCTATCCTCGCGACAAGCGCGACGAGATCGACCGCATCAACGACCGGGTTTACAACGAAATCAACAACGGCGTTTACAAGGCCGGCTTTGCAACCACCCAGGAAGCATACACCGAAGCAGTAACCGCCCTGTTTGGCGCACTGGATTGGGTCGAGGGAATTTTGTCTCAGCAGCCGTTCCTGACCGGCTCGACCCCGACCGAGGCCGACTGGCGGCTGGTCACCACACTAATGCGGTTCGACGCGGTCTATGTCGGGCATTTCAAATGCAACATCCGCCGCATTGCCGACTACCCTCATTTGTCGAAATATCTCAAGGCCCTGTGTGAGTGGCCCGGTGTCGCGGCGACGGTTCATATCGACCATATCAAGACCCATTATTACTGGAGCCACACAACCATCAACCCCACCCGCATCGTGCCTGAAGGGCCGGTGCTCGATTTCCTCGATTGAGGCAACAGCTACCAGTTCGGCGAGGGTGTTCTGCCCTCGCCGATTTCTGCCAGCCGTCGTGCGGCACCCGGCGCCATGGGTTGAGGGAGATCGCCCAGCGCGAACCATCCGATCTCGACGATTTCGCGATTGGGCTCGAACGCCCTGGCTTGGTGGGCGGATTGGCCGACATAGAGTGCGACATGGTCGCGATTGGTGTAGCCCGTCGCGTGGTAAAGCCCGAAAAGCCGCATGTCGCCATCGACCACATAGCCGGTTTCCTCGAGCACTTCGCGGCGGGCGGCGGCCTCGGCGGTCTCGCCCGGATCGACGCCGCCGCCCGGCATCTGCCAGCCCGCGACATAGCCGTGGCGCACCAGAAGAACTCTGCCATCCACGATCACCGCCGCCCGAGCGCCGAGGGTCAGGTGCTTGTAGATACCGCGGGCGCGCAACAGCGCGCCGAATTTGAACCGTTCCCAGCCTCTGGCCATGATCACTCCTACCGGCCAACCCATGACAAATTGTGGCAAAGGCGGCAATCGGCCATTTTCTTGCCTTAGCCGCCATGCCAATAGTGCGCTCGATGATTACCCTTGCCCATATTTCCGACGTCCATCTCGCACCGCTCCCTCTCATTACACCTCGTGAGTTGGCATCCAAGCGCCTGACGGGCTGGCTAAACTGGCAGCTCGAGCGTGGCAGCGATATGCGTCCCGAAACGTTGATGGCGCTGCTCGACCACATGCGCGCCCACGACCCGGACATGATCTGTGTCACCGGCGATATGGTCAACCTCGCGCTCGACGAGGAAATCGCCCGGGCGGCCCATTGGTTCACCGAACTGGGCGCCCCCGGCAAGGTCTGCGCCATCCCCGGCAATCACGACGCCTATGTGCCGGGAGCGCTGGACAAGGCGCTCGATACCTATGGCGGTTACATGCGGGGCGAGGCGCTGGACGACAACCCGTTCCCTTATGTCCGGCGTCTCGACATGGTCGCACTGATCGGCGTTTCCAGCGCGATAGCGACACCACCATTCTTCGCGGCCGGCAAGGTTGGAGCCGATCAGCTCGCACGGCTGCGCAAGCTGCTGACGCTGCTTGGCGAAGCGGGATACTTCCGGATCGTGATGATCCACCATCCGCCCCATGCCGAGTTCGCCGACTCCCGGCGCCTCGGATTGTGGGACGGAAGCGATTTCCGGGCCGTGCTGAAACAAGCCGGTGCCGAAGTCATTCTCCATGGGCACACCCATCTTTCATCGGTCAATGCCATCTCGGGCCCGACCCAGGAAATTCCGGTGATCGGCGTGGCCGCGGCCTCGGCGGCGCCCGAGGGCCACGACGCTCCGGGCCGCTATAATCTTTTCCGTATCGAGAAAGTCGGGACTGAATGGTCCTGCGCCATGCGCGAATATGGCTATCAGCGCATCGGCGACGAGATCGCATTGCGGCTGCAAATGCGCATATATTAAAGAGCAAGTGATTCAGCGCGCCATCTCGAACGGCGCAAGGCGAGAGCGTGAGCCAGATTTCTTTCATCATCGATGCACCGGCCTTCGACCCCTCAACGGGCGAGGCGAAGTTTTTCTATCGGCTGGCCAGGCACACCTTGGTCGAAACGCTGAGATTTCCCGTCGAAGGACTGGAGGCAGCAAGGGCAGAGACCGCAGCATTCGCCACCTTGCTCGATCTCTCGGCCGCTGTGCTTGGGGTGAGCTATTTCAAGCTGCTCGCGCCTTTTGAAATCGATGCGACCGCACTCGCGCTTTCAAAGGCGCAGCGTGCCTTTTTGCTCGATGTCTACGAGAATGGGCTGGGCGAATTTTACGCCCGCAACGACCTCAAGCGCTTCGGGCGCCTGACAATTTCCGTAGGCGCACCGCGCGAAGACGATGTTCCGCCCACCCTCCCGGACCGCGCGCTGGTCTTGATCGGCGGCGGCAAGGATTCGCTTGTCAGCGTGCAATTGCTCGAAAGTGCCGGAGCACAGATGAGCCTGTTTGCGGTCAATCCCAAGGGCCCCATCCTCTCCTCCGCCGAACGCTCCGGCCTGCCCTTGCTGACCGTCGAGCGCGTTCTCGATCCCGAAATGATCGCGCTGGGTCAGAAACCGGGCTATTACAACGGACACGTGCCCTCGACCGCCATCAACTCGATGATCGCGGCCCTGGCGGGTCTTTTGTACGGCTATGGAAATATCGTCCTCTCCAACGAACGCTCGGCCAGTGAAGGAAATGTCGAGTTCGACGGGCGGCAGGCCAATCACCAATATTCCAAATCGATCGATTTCGAGCGCGCCATCCGCGACGTGCTCTCGACGGCCACATCGGGCGCTCTGGGCTATTTTTCCTTGCTCCGCCCCTATTCCGAGGCCCGCATCGCAGCGCTGTTCGCTCGATCGAACCGCTACGATGACGTGTTTTCGAGCTGCAACCGCAATTTCCGCCTTGCGGGCCATGACGGCCCGCTCTGGTGCGGCAAATGCCCCAAATGCCATTTCGTCTTCCTGATCTTTGGGCCGCATATGAGCAAGGAACGTCTCACAAAAATCTTCGGCCAGAATGTCCTCGACAATCCCGACAATATCGACCCCTATCGCGAGTTGACGGGCCTTTCGGGACACAAGCCCTGGGAATGCGTGGGCGAAATCCTCGAAGCAGCAGCGTGTCTGTGGCGCATCGCCGATAACCCCGACTGGCGCGACAGCGCCGTGGTCAAGGCGCTCAAGCCAGACCTCGAAGCGTTTTACGGCCCGGCGCGCCTACACTCGGCCTATGAGGAGTTCATGACCGACAGCACCGACCACCTGATTCCCGAACACATCGAAAGCGCGGTTGCACCCTATGCACATTGAAGGCCCGGTTCTTCTTTACGGCGCTGGCCGCGAGGCCCGTTCCACGGCGGCATTCCTGCGCCGCACCTATCCCGACCTTGAGTTGTTCGTCACTACCGATGACGGTGTGGCCGAACTCGAGGGCGCCAGCTTCATTCCGCCCGATAAGGCAAACGAGGTTTCGCGCTTCGGCACCATCGTCAAAAGCCCCGGCGTGTCGCTCTATAAGCCGATCTTCGAGGTGGCGCGGGCCGCCGGTGTGCCGATAACCTCGAACCTCAATATCTGGGGCGCTCATTTTCGCGAGGGCCGCACGGTGGTCGCGATTTCGGGCACCAAGGGCAAATCGACCACGGCAACGCTGGTTCATCTGATGCTGGAAAAATCCGGGGTCGATGTGGTGCTGGCCGGCAATGTGGGTATCCCGCCGCTGGACGCCGCCGGCAGCGCGCAGACCGTGGTGCTCGAACTCTCCTCCTACCAGACCGCCGATATCGATTTCGCCCCCGACATCGCGGCGATCTCCAACCTCTATCCCGAGCATGTCGATTGGCACGGCGGGCTCGATGCCTATTACCGCGACAAGCTCAACCTGATCGCCAAGGGTCCCAAAATGGTGGCCATCGGCCCGCAGGCCGCCACGGTCGAGCGCGTCATCAGCACAATTCCCGCCACGACCAGACGCATCCCGCCGCTCGACATCGAGCTTGCCGACGAAATCCTGATGGCGGCGATGAATTCGCGGCTCAAAGGCGCCCATAATCACGACAATGCGAGGCTGGCCGCTGCCATCGCGCTCGCTGCCGGCGCCACGAGGGAAGGAATATTTGCGGGCATCGAGGCCTTCATTCCCCTTCCCCATCGGCTCGAGGAAGTGATGGTCGGCGACATTCTTTTCGTCGACGATTCGATTTCCACGACCCCTGAAGCAACCAAGGTGGCGCTCGCTGCCTACAAGGGCAAAAAGATTGCCCTGATCGCCGGCGGCCATGAGCGCCAGCAGGATTATACCGATCTCGCTAATCTGATGGGCCTGACCAGTGTCGTGATGCTGTGCTCGCTGCCGGTCACCGGCACGCGGCTCGCCCAGGCCGTGCGCGACAACACCCCGATCCCCATCGCCGAGTGCTCGACGCTGGATGAGGCCATGCAAGCGCTGGCCAGCGCCGGCCACATCTTCGATACCGTCATCCTCTCGCCGGGCGCGCCGAGTTACAACCAGTTCAAGAATTTCGAGGAGCGCGGCGACCGGTTCAAGGCCCTCGCCCGCCAGCATTTCGGCTGAGAAACCCGATGACCTATGTCTTTCTGCTCTGCGCCATCGTCGCTGAGGTGATCGCGACTTCCGCCCTCAAGGCCGCCAACGGCTTCACCAACCTTGTGCCATCTGTCATCGTGATCGTGGGCTATGCGGCGGCGTTCTATTTCCTATCGCTCACCCTGCGCACCCTGCCGGTCGGCATCGCCTATGCGATCTGGTCGGGATTGGGGATCGTCCTGATCTCGCTCGTTGGCTGGGTGATCTACAGGCAGGCGCTCGACCTGCCTGCAATTCTTGGCATGGGGCTGATCATTGCGGGGGTCATCGTCATCAACGCCTTTTCACGGGCGGGGCACTGATCCAACGCGCGCGGTCAAACCAGTTTCGAAAGACTGGCATACCGGTCTTCGAGCTTGTCCTGCATTTCCTTGACCTTGGCATCCATGCGGGCCTGAACTCCCTGGGCGGCAAGTTCTCCCACACCCTGTATCTGCATGGTTTGCGCGGCCTGGAATCCGGACACAAGGGCCGCTGAACTCGCCTGGAACTCTTCCATCATTTCGCGGCGCTTGAGGCGCGCGGTTTCCATGGCCTCCCACGCGGATGGCTTGGACACCCAGTTCATCTTCTTAAAGCCGGTCGAGACAGCGCTGCTCATGGTGCTATCCTGCGTGAATGTAGGTTAATAAACTGTTAGGCGGGTGCGAAGTCAGGTTTGACCTCTTCAAGCTCGATGAGCGTGCCATCGAAGGCCTTGGGGTGGAGGAAAACCACAGGCAGCCCATGCGCGCCTATTTTGGGCTTTCCGTCGCCAAGCACGCGTGCTCCGCCTTCCGTGAGCCGGCGGATTGCCGCCCCGATATCGGCGACTTCATAGCAGATATGATGCATGCCGCCGTCAGGATTGCGTTCGAGAAACGCCGCGATGGGCGAACCTTCTCCAAACGCTTCAAGCAGTTCGACCTTGGTGTTTCCCACATCGACGAACACCACCCGGACGCCGTGATCTGGCAATTCCTGTACACCCGACACGCTGGCGCCAAGCAGCTCACGATACCGGCGCGCCGCCGCCTCGAGGTCGGGCACCGCAATGGCGATATGATTGACCCGTCCGATCATCGGTTGCTCAACCTGCCCTCGATGGCATTGAGCACCGAATAGGCCGCATCGAGCACATTGGTGCCCGGTCCGAAAATGTCGAGGACTCCCGCCTTGCGCAGAAATTCATAGTCAGTACTGGGAATGACGCCGCCGACAACAACCGCCACATCCTTCAGCCCCCGCTCCCTGAGCGCTGCGATCAGTTCGGGCACCAGCGTCTTGTGCCCCGCCGCCAGCGACGAAACACCCACAGCGTCGACCCCGAGTTCTCCGGCATGCGCCGCCACCTCATGCGGGGTTTCGAACAGCGACCCCATATGCACGACAAAGCCCAGATCGGCGAAGGCGGTCGCGATCACCTTGGCGCCGCGATCATGGCCGTCCTGTCCCATCTTGGCGATGAAGAGCGCTGGCGCCCGGCCATAAGAGCGCTCGAATTCCTTGATGCGGGTCGCGACCTCCTCATATTGCGGGTCGCCGGCATAACTTTGGGAATAGACGCCCGACAGCACCCGCGTTGTCGCATCATAGCGGCCGAACACATCTTCCATGGCCTGGGAAATCTCCCCCAGCGTGGCGCGGGCCCGCGCCGCGGCCACGGCAGCGTCGAGCAGATTGCCCTCGTCCATCGCCGCATATTCGCGCAAGGCATTGAGCGCCGACTGGCAACGCGCCTCGTCGCGCGTGCGCCTTACGGTTTTAAGCCGGGCGATCTGCCCGGCCCGCACCTTGGCGTTGTCGATTTCGAGCGTTTCAATCGCATCTTCGGTGTCGAGCCGATAGCGGTTGACGCCGACGATCACCTCTTCGCCGCGATCGATCGCAGCCTGGCGAATGGCGGCTGCCTTTTCGATGGCCAGCTTGGGCTCGCCCGACTGTACGGCCTTTGTCATACCGCCCTGCGCCTCGACCTCGTCGATGAGCGCTTGCGCCTTTTCAACTAGCTGACGCGTCAGATCCTCGATGTAGTGGGAGCCGCCCAGCGGATCGACGACATCGGTGATCTTGGTTTCGTGCTGCAGGATGAGCTGGGTGTTGCGCGCGATGCGCGAGGAGGTTTCCGAGGGCAGCGCAATGGCCTCATCGAACGAATTGGTGTGCAGGCTCTGCGTACCCCCCAAGACGGCTGCCAGCGCCTCATAAGCGGTCCGCACAATATTGTTGTAGGGGTCCTGCTCGGTGAGCGAGACGCCGGAGGTCTGGCAATGGGTGCGCAGCATCTTCGAGCGCGGATCGGTCGCGCCCAGATCGGTCATGATTTTCGACCACAGCGTGCGCGCTGCCCTAAGCTTTGCAACCTCGACGAAAAAATTCATCCCGATGCCGAAAAAGAACGACAGCCGCCCCGCGAATTTGTCGATATCGAGCCCGCGCGCCTGCGCCGCCCGCACATAGTCAATGCCGTCGGCCAGCGTATAGGCAAGTTCCTGGATCGCCGTCGCCCCGGCCTCGTGCATGTGATAGCCCGAAATCGAGATCGAATTGAATTTGGGCATGTGCTCGGCCGTATAGGCGATGATGTCGCCCACGATCCGCATGGAGGGCTCGGGCGGATAGATATAGGTGTTGCGGACCATGAACTCTTTGAGAATGTCGTTCTGAATGGTCCCGGAGAGTTTTTCGGGGCTCACGCCCTGTTCTTCGGCCGCAACGATGAACATGGCCAGAACCGGGATCACCGCCCCGTTCATGGTCATCGATACGCTCATCTCATCGAGCGGAATGCCATCGAACAGCAGCCTCATGTCCTCGACGGAATCGATGGCCACGCCCGCCTTGCCCACATCCCCGACAACCCGAGGATGATCGGAATCATATCCGCGATGGGTCGCCAGATCGAAAGCGACCGATAGCCCCTTCTGCCCACGCTCCAACGCCCGGCGATAGAATCGGTTGCTCTCCTCGGCGGTCGAAAACCCCGCATACTGCCTTATGGTCCAGGGCCGGTTGGCATACATCGTCGCCCGCACGCCGCGCGTGAACGGCTCGACGCCGGGGATGGCGCCATCCTCGCCCAGATAGACCGGCTCGACCTCGAGCCCGCCATAATCGCGGCGAAGGCTGTCGAGCGGGATGTCGCGCAGTTCCGCGCTGGCGATATGAGACCAGACATCACGCGGGGATTTGCCCATCACACGGCCTCAAACTCCATTATGACCGCATCGACGGCCAGCACGTCCCCTGCCACCGCTTTGAGGCCGGCGACCCGGGCCTTGCGCTCGGCGCGCAGGACATTTTCCATCTTCATTGCTTCGACAATGGCCAAGGGCTGGCCTTCCTCGACGATATCGCCCTCGGCCACGTCCAGGCGCACGATCTGCCCCGGCATCGGACACAAGAGGAACTGGCTCATGTCAGGGGGCGTCTTTTTGAGCATATGGCGCATCAGATCGGCCACATGCGGCATCACCACCTTGGCGACAATATCGGCCCCGCGATAGCGCATGCGGAAGCCCGAGGTCACCCGGTCCATCTTCACATGCAACGTGCGGCCATCGATTTCCGTCGCCGTCAGGCTCGCACCCGGCTGCCAGCCGTCCTCGATAAGCAGGGGCTGGCCATCATCGGTCATCAGCACGAAGGACTCGTCGGATTTGGGAATGGAAAAATCCCAGCGCCGATCCCCGATCAGCACGCTCCGTTCTGCGATCACATGTCCGCTGCTGAGCGGCGCGGGTTCGATAAATCCGCGCGTTTCGAGCTGAAAACTGGCCCGGCAGGCGAGCGCGGCCAGCGTCAGCAATGTATCATCGTCAAGCGCGACGCCCGAAAATCCTTCGGGAAATTCATCAGCGATATAGTTGGTCGAGAGCAGCCCCTCGCGGAAACGCTTCTGCTGGGTCACCGCCGAGAGGAACGGAATATTGTTGCCGATCCCTTCGATTTCGAACTGATCCAGCGCCACGGCCAATCCGTCGATCGCCTCGATACGCGTGGGAGCCCAGGTCACAAGCTTTGCCACCATCGGGTCGTAGTAAGGGCTGATTTCGCCGCCCTCGTCGACGCCGGTATCGTTGCGAACGACGAGGTGCGCCGAGGCCTCCTCGGCGGGCGGGCGATAGCGCCTGAGCCGCCCCGTGGAGGGCAAAAAATTGCGATAAGGATCTTCGGCATAAATCCGCGCTTCGACCGCCCATCCTTCCAGCTTGACGTCCTCCTGGCTCCACCGTAGCGCTTCACCGTCGGCAATGCGGATCATTTCTTCGACCAGATCGAGCCCGGTCACCAGTTCGGTCACCGGATGTTCGACCTGCAGCCGCGTGTTCATTTCAAGGAAATAGAAATTGCGGTCCCTGTCGACGATGAATTCGACAGTCCCGGCGCTGACATAATTGACCGCCTTTGCAAGCGCCACCGCCTGCGCGCCCATCTTCTCGCGCGTTTGGGCATCGAGAAACGGCGATGGCGCCTCCTCGATCACTTTCTGGTTGCGGCGCTGGATGGAACATTCGCGCTCGCCCAGATGGATGCAATTGCCCTGCCCGTCGGCCAGCACCTGAATTTCAATGTGGCGCGGCTCTTCGATATATTTCTCGATAAAGATCCGATCATCGCCGAACGAGGCTGCGGCTTCCGATTTCGAGCGCTCGAAGGCTTCCTTGACATCCGTGTCCGAACGCGCGATCCGCATGCCCTTGCCACCACCGCCGGCCGACGCCTTGATCATCACCGGATAGCCGATGGACTTGGCGATTTTGGCCGCTTCGGCGGCATCCGCGATCAGCCCCATATGGCCCGGAACCGTCGAAACCCCCGCTTCGGCGGCGATTTTCTTGGAGGTGATCTTGTCCCCCATCGCCTCGATGGATTTGACCGGCGGTCCGATAAAATAGATCCCCTCCTGCCGCAGGCGTTCGGCAAAGGCCGGGTTTTCCGACAGGAACCCATACCCCGGATGCACCGCCGCAGCGCCGGTCTGCTTGCAGGCCGCAACAATCTTTTCGATATCGAGGTAGCTTTGCGATGCGGTGGCCGGACCGATATGGACGGCCTCATCGGCCATCCGCACATGCAACGCATCCTTGTCGGCGTCTGAATAAACGGCGACCGTCGCAATGCCCATCTTTTTCGCCGTATCGATCACCCGGCAGGCGATCTCACCGCGATTGGCTATGAGGATTTTGCTAAACATCTAGACAGACCTCACAGCGGAATATTCCCATGCTTTTTGATCGGCACATGCGCCTGCTTGTGTTTAAGGCTCTCGAACGCCCGTGCCACGCGGCGGCGCGTGTTGTGGGGCATGATGACGTCGTCGATGAAGCCGCGCTCGGCGGCAACGAACGGGTTGGCGAACCGGTCTTCGTACTCTTTTGTCCGTGCCGCGATCTTTTCGGCATCGTCCAGTTCCGAGCGATAAAGGATTTCAGTTGCTCCCCTGGCGCCCATCACGGCGATTTCCGCGCTCGGCCAGGCATAGTTCACATCGGCGCGGATGTGCTTTGAGCTCATCACGTCATAAGCCCCGCCATAGGCCTTGCGCGTAATGACGGTGACCTTGGGCACAGTCGCCTCGGCATAGGCGAACAGCAGCTTGGCGCCATGCTTGATAATGCCGCCATATTCCTGCGCCACGCCGGGAAGAAAGCCGGGCACGTCAACGAAGGTCAGGATGGGGATATCGAAACTGTCGCAGAAGCGGATGAACCGCGCGGCCTTTTTCGATGCGTTGATATCGAGGCACCCCGCAAGCACCATGGGCTGGTTGGCGACAACACCCACGCTCTGTCCGTTGAGCCGGATGAACCCGATAAGGATGTTGCCGGCATGGTCCTTTTGCAGTTCGAGAAAATCGCGCTCATCAGCGATTTTCTCGATCACCTCGCGCATGTCATAGGGCGTGTTCGCATTGGCGGGGATCAGGGTATCGAGACTGTCCTCGCGCCGGTCGATCTGGTCATTTGTGGCCACCTTTGGCGCCTTTTCGCGCGCCGAGAGCGGCAGAAAATCGAACAGGCGCCGCACTTCGAGCAGCGTTTCGATATCGTTTTCGAACGCCGCATCGGCCACTGAGGAAATTCTGGTGTGCGTCGAAGCTCCGCCCAGTTCCTCATGGGTCACGCTCTCATTGGTGACCGTCTTGACGACGTCCGGCCCGGTCACGAACATGTAGCTCGTGTCTTTGACCATGTAGATGAAATCGGTCATGGCTGGCGAATAGACGGCCCCACCCGCGCATGGCCCCATGATCACCGAAATCTGCGGTACCGCGCCCGATGCCTGCACGTTACGCCAGAAGACTTCCGCGTAACCGCCCAGCGAGGCGACGCCCTCTTGAATGCGTGCCCCGCCGCTGTCGTTGAGCCCGATCACCGGCGCACCGTTCTGGACGGCAAGGTCCATGATCTTGCAGATTTTCTGCGCATGGGTTTCCGACAGCGAGCCGCCGAAAACCGTAAAATCCTGGGAAAACACGTAGGTGAGCCGTCCGTTGATCGTTCCCCATCCGGTCACCACGCCATCGCCCGGGATGATCTGCTCGTCCATCCCGAAATCGCGGGTGCGGTGGGTGACGAACATGTCGTATTCTTCAAAACTACCCGGATCGAGCAGAACGTCGATCCTTTCGCGGGCCGTCAGCTTGCCCTTGGCATGTTGCGCTTCGATGCGCTTTGCGCCCCCGCCCATCCGCGCGTGTTGGCGCTTTTCTTCGAGCGCATCGATAACATCCTGCATGAAGTCCTCCGGCAAATACTCCATTACCCTATAGCGATCCGGCGGAATTTCGAGAGATTTTCGCCCGACTGATAGGCAATTTAGCCCTTGGGCGACACGATGACCCGCCCTTTGATCTTGCCGGCCAGAATGTCTCTGGAAACATCGACAAGGTCCTCAAGGCCAACTTCGCGCACCATCCGTTCATAAACGCTGAACCCGAACAGCGTGGAAAGTCGATCCCACGCCGCCATGCGTGCCTCGAAAGGCTGCATGACGCTATCGATCCCGGCCAGCGTTATCCCGCGCAGAATGAAGGGAATGACACTCGCATCCCACCCATCGCCGGCCGCCAGCCCCACCGCCGCGACGCAGCCGCCCGTGTGGATTTGCTTGAGCATCTCGCCCAGCGGCGCACCACCTACGCTGTCGACTGCCCCGATCCAGCGCGTCCCCAGAAGCTTTTTGGAACTCGGTTCCAGGACCTCGCGGCCCACGACTTCAGTCGCCCCGAGCGCCCGGAGATCGTCCGCGAGGTCTGCCCGCCCGGTCATGGCATGAACCTTGTACCCAAGTCGCGCCAGCAACAGCACCGCCATGGAGCCAACTCCCCCGCCAGCGCCAGTGACCAGGATGTCGCCGTCTCCGGGCTTGATGCCCTCCGATTTGAGCCGGTTGACCGCCAGCATCGCCGTCAGCCCCGCCGTGCCCAGCACCATGGCGCTTCGCGTCGAAATCTCCCTGGGCAGCGGCACCAGCCAGTCGGCATTCACCCGGGCCCGCGTGGAAAACCCGCCCCAGTGCCATTCCCCGACCCGCCAGCCGGTCAACACCACAGCCTGTCCGGGATGATAGCGCCCGTCGGTGCTTTCGATCACCCGCCCGGCGAAATCGACACCCCCCACATGGGGATAGTCGCGCACCAGCCCGCCGATGCCCGAAAGGACCATGCCGTCCTTGTAGTTGAACCCCGCCCAGTCGATGCCGACCAGCACATTGCCCTCGGGCAATCGAGCCTCATCGAGTTCGGTGATCCTCGACGCAACACTGCCGCTCGCGCCCTTGTCGGTAAACAGCGCTCTGAAACTCATGACACCACCTCCCGCCGTCATCTCACAGTGATTTGCCGGGCGCGTCCAGTCGCAATTGCCTCGCGCAATCAGAAAGGATGGGCCAGCCGGTCGAGTGGCACCCCTGCGCTGATGATGCCGCCCGAAATGGCTCGCAGCAGGCCCGGGTCGAGCACATACTGACGCAATGCCGGCATGATGCCGAGCCGCCTGAAGCGCTGGCTCGCCAGCAGTCGGGGGAGATAGGCATTTATGATGTCGGCATCCCGCAACTGCCCGCCTGCCGCAACCATCACGGCAACCCCGAAATCGGGAGCAGCCGAGACCATGCGTTCGCCCAACGCCGCCGCCTGGGCATAATCGCCCTCGCGCATTGCCCACAAAGTCGGGACGATGGAATAGAAATCGGGCGGATTGACCTCAACCGAAAGCGCGCGCTGCGACAGGGCCCGTGCCGCCTCCCAATTGCCGTTCAGACTTTCCACATATCCATAATCTGCAAGCACATCGACCATCGCCGGATTGAGCTGCACCGCAGTGTTATAAAAGTCGCGCGAATGGCCGACCTCCCCGGCAAGGAATGCAACATAGGCCCTCTGCGCCCAGTTGAACCCGCTCGTTGGCTCCCGGCTGAGGGCCTGTTCAGCCAAATCGCGGCCCCGTTCGACAAGAGCCTCCCCCTCTGCAGTATCCGGGCCAACACGCCACCCCTCGTCTGCCGTCAGAACGGCCTGGATCGCCGCGCCTTCCGGCCAGTCCCGGACCGGCGATTGACGCGCACAGCGCTCGAGCGCACCAGCGTCGAACGTCGCGCGTTGCTCGCGGAACATCGAATAGGCGACAAGGCAGGGATAGGGCTCAAGAACAAGGCCTTCGTCCGCATGGGTCTCGATCCAGTTCCGCGCTGCTTTATGGAGCGGCCCTCTCGGGCTCCCGAGCCGCAGCGAGAACTCTTCCGAGACGTCCTGCAAATTCAGGCCAGGAGTGCCGTCATCTAGCGGCACCTCCACTTCGAACGTGGCGATCACCGCACGCGTGGGAGTATCTTGCAAGAGGATGGAATAAAGAAGTCCACGCGGCGATCGCCGTGCCACACCCGAAAGCACATAAACCCCGCCATTGGCCCGTTCGACCAGGTCGGGATCGGCCTGTGGTCCGCCATAGCGGGCCGATAGATCGGAAAACTGATTGATGTCGGTAACGAGTTCGAGCGCCAGTCCGGCGACGAGTGGCGTGCCGCGCTGATCGTCGGTAAGATTTTCGAAATCCTCGACGATGACCAGAGGCAACTTGGGTTGAACCAGCGCTGGCGTAGATGAGGTGCGCTGCCCCAGCTCCGGCCAGAAATAGAGCGAAGCGAGGAGCAGCAGCGCTGCTGCTGCACCGGCCACCCAGATCGACCTTGATGGCGCCTGTGGCGGCCGCGCTCCACCGGCCTCCTCGGTGACGTTGGACACCTTTTCGCCGTCGCCGTCGGCAACCACGCCAGGGCTCTCGCGCGCAATGAATTCTGGAACATAGCGCCCCACCGGCAAGACGATCCGCACAGGCGCCTGGCCCAGACCGAGCCTGTCGAACTCCTCGAGCAGGCCTCGCAATCGGCGCGCTTGAACCCTTACGATCGGATCTGATTGCGGATCGAAGTCTTCGCTTCTTTCGAAAACATCGACCGCTATGGAATAGGCCTTTACAGACCCGGAATTTCCCGACAGGGCAGCGTTCACGATGTAAGTCAGGAAGGCCGACAGCCTTGGCGAGCGCGCCATGGCCGACCAGGCCAGAAGCTCATCGAGCGCTTGGCGAACCGCAATCTGTTCGTCCTCGGCATACACCCGCCCCTCCGGCATGCGCTCCTCCTTTGGAACACACTAGACCTCTCCATTTTACATGTAAATCGGCCGCCCCTTTACCGTCCGTTACGGGAAATAACCTTTCGCTGGCGCGCAAACTGCCTCATACGCCCCGTCATCGCAGTGGCCCTGCCGACTTTGCATGGCGCGGGGCCTGCGATTGCAGCGACCTCCCCGTGGAGGGCAGCGCGATTTCCGTATTTGCCGCATGTGTCTTGGAGCCGGCCGGTTGTCTGGGGGCTCGATTTTATTTTTCCGGTTTGGGGCCAATGACGAGCAACGCCGCGTTCGAGCCGCTATTTGTGCTCGTCGATGACCATATTCATTCCGCGCGCCTGATGCGCCGGGCCATGCACGCGAACGCCTCTCCGGCCCGGCTCGTCTGGATCGGCAATGCCAAACGGGGTGAACGCACGCTTGTCCGCCTTCTCGGTGCGACAGGGGCACAACGGCCCGACATGGTGATTGTGGACCTCAAATCGCACAGCGGTGCGACGGCTGCGTTCATTTCCCGGATCGGGAACCTCGCCGCGGGCGCGAACGTTCCGCTGGCAGCCATTGCAGATACCGGAGCAACCGAGAACCGTCGTGCGCTCCTCCAAAGCGGCGCCGACGCCGTTTTCGTCCGCCATCACGAACTGGGCGCCTATCGCGCGGAGATGGCGAACATAATCGATTTCTGGGTGCGGGAGACCGTCACCTGGCCCATTCGGGCGTAGCCACCGCGTCCCCGGCTGCGTTCGATAGGGAGGAATGTACTCCTTAATGCGTCCCCCAAGGAACGTGTTTGCATTCATTCCTCCCGCCTTTTCCGGCTTCAGGGCCGATTGCGTTCGTCGCGGCCTGTCCCTCCCGGGCCGCGATAGAGAAGACCGGCGGACTTTGCGTCCTCGTTTCGCCGGTCTTTAGGGGGAGAGGGGCATGCGTAATCTTGCCGGCCGGCACCTGCCGCACCTCTCCCCAAACCTTTTCCACCGGCATCGCACTCGTTCTGACAAGTCGCTCGGCGGGATAGAACACTGTTTTTAAATATTTTTTCCGAACGCTGCCGATCCCGTTCCACACCGATCCTCCCTTTCCATTAACAAAAGCTTGCCAGACGGCTCCCGCTCAAGCATTCTCCCCCATTGTATGCGGCGTTAACTTTCCGGAAAGTTCTGCGGATTGGTCCGTCGTCTTTTCCGGACATGTGCGGGGAGGCCACCATGATGACCACACCACGCCTCGTCAGCCTGACCGCCCTCGCGGCCAGCCTGTTCATCGTCATCCTGACGATCACTCAAGCCAATGGATTGACGGCAACGCCTGCCACCGAAGTTGCCAGTATCGCCTGCATCGAAGCAGCAATCTCGCCCGATTGCCCGGCACCGGGACCAATCGTGCAGGCCGTCGTCCATCGCTGACAAGATTACGCCCTGGCCGGGATATTCCTGGCCAGGCGCCCGACCCGGTTCATTTTCGATTCTATTGCGTCCGGCGACTAGCCGGTATGCGCCGGGGACGGTTGCGCCGACGCGCCATCTCGGCGAATCTTGCGTTTATGGGATTGCTGGCAACTCGGCAGACATGGCCCTGCCCGGCAACCCGGAACCCTTTGTCCATATGGACATTGAACTAATGGAGCGAACCTCAACAACCTAGCCCCGGAGATTATGCAAAACGCGGTTTCCGCTATCCTGTCCGCCAGTTCGGGCCCGGTAGCGATCTTTACCGATTTCGATGGCACGCTCGTCGAGATCGCCTCACATCCGGATGCAGTTCTCGTTCCCGACGACCTGCCCGCCCGGCTCCGTTCCCTTTACGCCGCCCTCGACGGTGCTCTTGCCATCGTGACGGGCCGCACGATCGATACGATCGACGGCTTTTTGCCCGCTCAAGCCTTTTCGGTTGCCGGCAGCCATGGCGCCGAACATCGTCACAACGGACAACGGCAAAAGCCTGACGCCCATCTTGTCAACGATGCCGAGACCATAACGGGCCGCGTTTCCGATACACTGCTTGGGCAAGAGGGCATCCTTGTCGAGCCCAAGCCCACAGGCGTTGCAGTCCATTACCGCGCAGCCCCGGCCAAGGGCGCTATGGTTCGCGCCGCCCTCTCCCGCGCGCTCGACGGATTTCCCGATTTCCACGCTATCGACGGCAAAAAGGTTGTAGAGGCACGCCCGACATCGGCCAACAAGGGCGCGGCTCTTTCCCAATTGATGCAGGTTAAGCCGTTTGCCAGTCGCATGCCGGTTTTCATCGGCGACGATGTGACCGACGAAGACGGGTTTGCCGCTGCCGAACGCCTCGGCGGATTCGGCATCAGGATCGGCCAGGATGCACAGACACACGCCCAGTTCTCCCTGCCCGACATTGCTTCGCTTTACAGCTATTTCGATGCCCTGATCGAGAGGGAACCAAACAGCACCGCATCCGATTTTGCGGGTCAAGGAATCCAGGAAAGCAGGATCAGATGAGCCGTCTTATCGTCGTTTCAAACCGAATCCCCGGAAAGACGCCCGCTGCGGGTGGGCTTGCCGTCGCCTTGAAGAAAACGCTCTCCGCAAGAGACGGATTCTGGTTCGGATGGTCCGGAGCGTTCGCCGAAACGCCCAGCCGCGAGGCAAAATTCGAGACCATCGACGGGCTGCAGATCGGCTCGATCGACCTGACAAAATCCGATCACCAGAGCTATTACGCGGGCTTTTCCAATTCGATCCTCTGGCCGGCCTTCCATTTGCGGCTCGACCTGACCGATATCCATTCCCACTGGTACGAAGGCTATCGCCGCGTCAATGTGCAGTTCGCCGAGGCCATCGCCAGGCACATCAAGCCTGACGACATCATCTGGGTGCATGACTATCATTTGATCCCGCTGGCCACTGAACTGCGCCGGCGCAATATTCGCAACAAGATCGGGTTTTATCTCCACATCCCTTTCCCGACACCCGATGCACTCAATGCTATTCCCCACCATGAGGAACTCCTGACCGACCTCCTGGCCTATGATCTCGTCGGATTTCAGGCCCAGCGCGACGTTGCGGCCTTCAACGAATTCATTGCCCATGAGGAGATGTACCGCCAGGCCGGAGGCACGCCGTTCGAGATCGATCTCGGCAACACGGTCCTCGAAGCGTTCCCGATCGGATCGGACCCCGAAGCCTTCTCGAAACTGGCCACCAGCCCCAACGCCCAAAAGATGTACAAGCGCGTCGAGCGTTCCATGAACGGCCGCGCCATGATCCTGGGCGTCGACAGGCTCGACTATTCAAAGGGCCTGCCCCAGCGGGTCCAGGCATACGAGAAGCTGCTGGAAAACAACGCCAATCTCCGGCGCGCCGTCCACATGATCCAGATCGCCCCGCCATCGCGCGATACGATCAAGGAATATCAGGTGATTTCCGACGAGCTCGACACTGCAGTGGGCCGCTTGACCGGCCGGTTCGCCGAGCCCGATTGGCTACCAATAACCTATGTCAAACGTGCCTATTCCCAAGCCTCGCTGGCTGGCCTCTACCGCCTTGCCCGTGTCGGTCTGGTCACGCCTTTGCGTGACGGCATGAACCTGGTCGCGCACGAATATGTCGGCTCCCAGAACCCGGAAAACCCCGGCGTCCTCGTTCTCTCGCGCTTTGCCGGCGCGGCGGAAATCTTCCACGATGCCCTCATCATCAATCCCTTCGACACCGACGAAACCGCAGAGGCCATGCGCCAAGCGATTGCCATGCCGCTCGAGGAGCGTAAACAGCGCTGGGAAAGCCTGATGACCGTGGCGAAAACCCACAATGTCGACAACTGGGCCAACAGCTATCTGGCCGCGCTGACCGGCGAGGAGCCGCCCGCCACCGATGACGACGAGCCTGATGGCGATCCCCACCAGGACGCTCGCCTGCTTCCTCGCGCGGGTGCACTGGGCCGGCCCGCCACCATGTCGCTTCAGCAGCGTGCACCGCGTCAGTCTTTCCTGCCATGGCTGCGCTCGGTCCTTTCGGGGACATAGAAAAAAGGGCGGCCCGCAAGCCGCCCTCTCTCTTTGCACGACGGGAGGAAGTGCAGATCAGAATGTCGAATCCGGGAAGTAGTAATCTTCCGCGTTTTCAGGCGTGATCAGCGGCGCGCCGAGGATATATTCGCCTGAAACCGGACCGTTCGATGTGAAGTGACTGACGGTCACGTCCATGGCGGTGGCGATCATCGCGGGCGGATAGAGCACGTCGACGGGCACCAGTTCGGAGCCTTCCATGACCATCTGGATGATTTCCTTCATCCCCGCGCCGCCGACGATGAACAACTCGTCCTCGCGGCCCGCCTGACGCACGGCTTCGATAACGCCGAGCGCGATGTCGTCGTCCTGCGCCCAGACGCCATCGATGTCGGGGAAGCGCGAGAGGAAATCCTGCATAACCTCGAACCCGTCATCGCGGTTCCAGTTGGCATACTGATTGTCCAGAACGTTGATGCCGGACCCTTCGATGGTTTCCATGAAGGCGTTGAAGCGCTCGTCGTCGATCACCGTCGGGATGCCGCGCAGGATGACGATGTTGTCACCCTCGCCGAGCCGGGAGAGGAAGTATTCCCCCGAAACCGTTCCCAGCGCCGTGTTGTTGCCGGCGACATAAACGTCTTCGATCCCTTCCTGGGACAGCCCGCGATCGACGACCGTTACAAATACGCCCGACTCCTTGACCATGCGCACCGGATCGGTGAGCGGCTCGGACTCGAACGGCAATACGACCAGAGCGTCGATCTGGTGGATCGAGATGAGATCCTCGAGATCGTTGGCCTGCTGTGCCGGGCCGTCCGCGGCGATCAGCACGATGTCGATATCGGGATTGGCTTCCTCGATCCGGGCCATGGCCTGTTCGGCGTGCCAGTTGAGCCCGCCGGCCCAGCCATGCGTTGCCGCCGGAATGGAAACGCCGATCGTGATCTCCTGTGCCGCCGCGGCGGTCACCCCCAGCGCAACACTGCACAGGGCAGCGCCGGCGATAAGCTTGAGTGTTCGCATGATAGTCCTCCTTGGTTATGTTTCGCGCCTCTCCTCAGGCGCTGCCCCCGCCGGTGCGCATTGGCGCCGGTTGGAATTTCCTGAGCATTTCCGCCATTTTTTTGAATTGCTTCAATGCCCTAAGTCTTTGTTCTATCGCGCTTTCAACCCGGATAAATGGTTCCCACTTGTCCGAGAAACGCTTTAGCCCTTGGCCTTCCTGAAGATGTTGAGATGGCCAAGATTGCCGCGCTGCAGCCAGACGGCGGCGATGATGATGACGCCCTGTACCGCACCGTTGAGGTAGTTCGAGATGATGTCGGTCAGGTTCAAAATATTGCCGATCGTCGTGAGCATGATCGCTCCGATCACGGTGCCCCCGATCCGGCCGTATCCGCCCTTGAGCATGGTGCCGCCGATGATAACCGCGGCGATCGCTTCAAGCTCCCAGAGCACCCCGGTCGAGGACGAAGCCGAGCCAAGGCGCGGAACATAGATGATCGTGGCGATGGAAACGCAAAGCCCCTGGATGACATAGGTCAGCGTCTTGACCCGATCCACCTTGATCGCCGAATAGCGCGCCACGGTTTCGTTGGATCCGATGGCCATGCAATAGCGCCCGAACGCCGTGCGGTTGAGCAGCACCCAGCCCAGCAGCGCAACCAGCGCGAACACCAGCACAGGAACGGGAATGCCCAGCACATTGCCGTAATAAACCGGGCGATAGGCATCGCGAATGTCAAAGGCCAGTGAAAGCGTTCCGCCATCGGCGAAATAGGTGACCAGCGAACGGAATATGCCCATCGTGCCGAGCGTTACGATAAACGCTTCGATCTTGCCCTTGGTCGTCATGAAGCCGTTGAGAAAGCCGGCAGCCAGCCCCAGCAGCACCGAGGCCGCGCAACCGAGCAGAACCGTCGGTATGCCGGTGCCGAGCGTCTCTATCGCGGCGTTCATCACGATGATCATCACGCCCGAAATCACTGCCGCCATCGACCCGACCGAAAGATCGATCCCGCCCGCGGTGATAACGAAGGTCGCTCCGACTGCTATAATGCCGATAAAGGCCGAGCGCGTCAGGAGGTTGGCAATATTGCCCTCCGAAGCGAACGCCGGATTGAGCGCGAAACCCAATATGCACAGCGCAATCAGCGCCACGAGCGGCCCGAAGGTGTGATAGTCGATCCTGAACCGCTTTTTGGCCGGCTTTACCCCCTCATGCGCTTGCGCGGTCATCGTCCGATTCTCCTTTGAGCCCAGCGGCATAGCGCATGATTTCTCCCTCTTTGATTTCCGCACCTTCGAGTGTGCCCATGCGGCGCCCTTCGCGCATCACGACCACCCGGTGCGAAAGCCCGATCACTTCCTGCATCTCGGACGAGACCACGATGATCGATTTGCCTTCTTTGGCGAGCGCGGCGATGATGTGATAAATCTGCTGTTTGGTGCCGACATCGATCCCGCGCGTCGGTTCGTCGATGATGACGATTTCCGGTTCGCTCTCCATGGCCTTGCCCAACATCAGTTTCTGCTGATTGCCGCCCGAGAGCTGGCCGACGCGAACCGAAGCGTCACGCGCCCTGATATCGAAGCGGCGCGTCGCCCGCTCCATGGCTTCCACTTCGCTCGCCTCGTTGAGAAAGCCGTTCGTGATATGCCGTTTTAGCGTCAGGAGTGTCAGGTTCTGCTGCAGCCCGACATTGAGCAGCAACCCTTTTCCCTTGCGGTCCTTGGTCATATAGACCAGCCCCGCATCGATCGCCTGGCCGATCGCCGAAAATGCCACCGGCTCGCCTCTGAGCCGCACCGTGCCGCCTGTCTTTTCCGTCAGCCCGACTATGGCCTCCATAACGGCTGTGCGTCCCGATCCGATCAGCCCGGCAAATCCCAGGATCTCCCCGCGGCGCAGCGCAAAGCTCACTCCGCGCACGCCGGGGGCCGTCAGGCCCTCCACGTCGAGGATAACCGGTGCATCGACATCGGGTTCATGCTTGGGCGGGTAGAGGTTGGACAATTCGCGCCCCACCATCATCTCGGCGATGGCATCGGGGGTAAGGTCCCCCGTCTCCACTGTGGCGATCAATTGCCCGTCCCGCAGCACCGTGATGCGGTCGGACAGGGCCATGACCTCGTCAAGCTTGTGGGAGATGAAGACGATGGCCACGCCCTTGGCCTTGAGCCGCCGCACCTGTTCGAAAAACGTGTCGGTCTCGGCCGAGGTCAGCACAGCGGTCGGCTCATCCATGATGAGCACGCGCGCTTCGCGGCTGATCGCCTTGGCGATCTCCACCATCTGCTTGTCGGCAACCGAAAGCGTATTGATGCGCGCATTGGGGTCGATGGCCACATGCAGGCTGTCGAGAATGCGCTGCGCCTCCGCCTGCATATCGGAACGGCGTAAAAACCCGTACCGCGTCCATTCCCGGCCCAGAAAAATGCTTTCGGCCACCGTAAGGTGTTCAGCGAGATTGAGCTCCTGATGAATAACAACGATCCCCAGGCTTTCGCTTTCTCCATTGGAGGGAAGCCGGATCGGCTCACCATCGAGCACGATAGTGCCCGAGGTCGGCTGTTCTATGCCGGACAGGATCTTGATAAGCGTGGACTTGCCCGCACCGTTCTCGCCGATCAGCGCGTGAACCTCGCCTTCACGAACGTCGAAATCGATGCTGAACAGCACCGGCACTTCGCCGAAGCTCTTGGAAACCCTGTTTGCTGCAAGAATATGTGGCGCACTGGCGCTATCGGCCATCACCAGTCCTCCCCCGATTTCCTGCCAACGTTGCGGCCGGCTACTCCCAATTGCTAATTGTGTAAACCTTTTCATTAATGATGTAAAGGTTTACATAAGAAGGGATGTGTATAAAACATGACGCTGGAATAGAGGTGCCGATTGTCCTCGATTTCAATGCGTTGAATGGCCGGATCCGCAAGGAATGCACCGGCACGGGGGAGCCTTGAGCGCGGTCAAACCAGCAACGATCGAGGATGTGGCATTGATCGCCGGCGTTTCGATCGCCACGGTCTCACGCGCCCTCAACGAACCCGGCAAGGTCGCCGATTCCACGCGCCGAAAGGTTATCGAGGCGGTTGCCCAGACCGGCTACACGACCAACGCGATGGCGCGCAATCTGCGCACGCGGCGTTCGCACATGATCCTGATCCTGGCCCCCGACGTCGGCGACCCGAACTTTTCCAACATTCTCGTGGGCCTTGAAACCGAAGCGTCCAAGCGCGGCTATGGGGTTCTGATCGGCAACACGCAGAACGATCCCGTTCGGGAAACCGATTATCTGCGCTTCATCTCTTCCAACCAGGCCGACGGCATCATCCTGCTGACCGGTCACCTGCCCTTCGGCCTTGCCGAGAACCAGCCGGGCGTGCGGCTTCCGCCGATGGTTGCGATCAACGAGCCCATCCCCAATTCCGACATTCCTTTCGTCGGCGTCGACAATGTGGAAGGTGCCCGCGTCGCCACCGACCACCTCATCAGCCAGGGCCATCGCGAGATCGCCTTTATCGGCCAGTCCCCCGGCCGCACCGTCGCTCAATTGCGCGAGCACGGTTTTCGCACGGCACTTGCGGCGGCGGGGATTTCTGCCGAGCCCAGTTTCATACTCGAAGCGGACGGCACCACCGAAAGCGGCCGTGCCGCCGCCGAGCGCATGTTCGTTCGCGACCGGCTGCCCACCGCCTTTTTCTGCGTCAATGACGCCACCGCACTCGGCGTGCTCATCGCGCTCACCGCGAGGGGTTACGAATTGCCCTACGAATTCTCGGTCATGGGCTTTGACGACATTTCCTTTGCCAGCTTCGTCACCCCATCGCTGACAACGATGAAGCAGCCCCGCCTTCGAATCGGCGAGGCCAGCATGGATCTCCTTCTCGAAATGCTCGAAGGCGAAACGCCCGCCAGACGCGAAATCCTGCTGCGCTCCGAACTCATCCTGCGCAATTCGGTCGCCCTGCGACGCTCTTGAGGCGCGTTGCCCGGAATGACCGGCATCCCAGCGATGGCGGAAGTTCATGACGCAACCGAGTATGGACAGAGAGGGCCAACGCAAGATTTTCGGCTTTGTCGCCGCCAATGAGATAGTCCTCTACCGTCAATTCGGTCTGATAGAGGATTGACCTACTGGCCCGCTTCGGGCTCGGTTGCCAGCGGCTCGGGGGCCGGCCCCTCGGAATCGACCGGCGCGGTTTCTATAGGGGTATCGATCGCCGGTGCATCCGAGCCTTCAGGCTCGGTCACCGCTTCTTCAGTGGGCGCGGGAGTAGGCAGCCCCTCAAGTTCCGCATCGACGTCGTCGCCCGCAGCAGGCACGTCTTCCAGCGTGGTGCCACCATCGGTCGTCGTCGGCGTTTCGTCGTATGTTGCGGTGCTGAACCAGTAGACGGCCGCGAAAAGAATAATAATCCCGACCAATCCATAAATGAGGACGCGCGAATTCATCTTGCGGCTGTTGCCCTGCCGCGCTTCGGTTTTGGTGAGCTCGGTTTTGTCGTCGGTCATTGCTCTGCGTCCCTTGAGTCATGTGAACTTCCGGGGCTCATCGGGCCGGAGCCCAATGCCCGGTAACAGATAAACGCGGGGCCTTGTGTCGCGTTCCACGACGACATGATGCAAATTTGGGCAAATGAAAAATATCGTTCAACAAGTCGCCACGCCGGGTGCAATCGGCCTTGCGTGGCGCTAAATGTGACGACATAGTGTTTTTGTCCATTTGGTCCAATTTTGGCGCATGATGACAGCAAGCGGCCCCGAACCACTGCTGACCCTTAAAGGTCTCACCAAATCCTTCGGGAGCTTCAAGGCCAACGATTCCGTCGATCTCGAAATTTATCCCGGCGAAATCCACGCTCTCCTAGGTGAGAATGGTGCCGGCAAATCGACCTTCGTCAAAATGCTCTATGGCGCGCTCCAGCCCGATTCCGGCGAAATCGTGTGGCGGGGCAAGCCCGTTTCCATTCCCAGTCCCGCCTTCGCCCGCCAGCTTGGCGTGGGCATGGTGTTCCAGCATTTCTCGCTCTTTGAAGCGCTCACGGTTGCCGAAAACGTCGCTGTCGCCCTGCCCGGCGATGCCCCGATCAGGACCGTAGCCACTGACGTCGAAAAGGTCTCGAGGGAATACGGCCTGCCGCTCAAACCGCACGCCTATGTACACGACCTTTCGGTCGGCGAGCGCCAGCGCATCGAGATCGTGCGCTGCCTTCTGGGCCATCCCGACCTCGTCATCATGGACGAGCCGACCTCGGTGCTCACCCCTCAGGAGGTCGATGACCTTTTTGCCGTGCTGCGCAAGCTGCGCGACGAGGGCAAGGCCATTCTCTACATCTCGCACAAACTCGAGGAAGTCCGGGCTCTTTGCGAGCGCGCCACCATATTGCGGCACGGCAAGGTTGTGGGCACCTGCATCCCGCGCGATGAAACCGCGGCCTCGATCGCCCGCATGATGGTCGGTGCCGATATCCACCAGATCCGGCCCGCCAAAGCCCGCGCCAAAAGCACCGAGCCACTCCTCTCCATAGCCAGCCTCTCCATGGATTCGCGCGAGGTGTTCGGTACACCTCTGCGGGACATTTCGCTCGATCTGTTTCCCGGCGAGATTGTCGGCATCGCCGGAATTGCCGGCAACGGCCAGTCGGAACTTTTCGATGTGCTGTCGGGCGAACGCCTTGCCGGAAGGCCCGAACAGGTAACGCTTTTCGGCCAGCCCGTGGGCCATGACGACATTTCGTCCCGCCGCGCCAGGGGCGCGGTTTTTGTCTCCGAGGAACGGCTGGGCCATGCCACCGTGCCCTCCCTCTCGCTGAGCGAAAACGTTATCCTGACCCGCTACAGGGTCAATCGGGGGCTCAAATCGGGGCTGTTCATCAACCGCGGCAAGGCCAAGAGCCTGCTCGAAAGCATCGTGGAAGCACTCGACGTGCGCAAAAGCGCCGCCGATCCCGCAGCGCAATCGCTTTCAGGCGGCAATCTCCAGAAATTCATCATCGGGCGCGAAGTGCTCGAAGATCCCAAGGTGATCATCGTCAACCAGCCCACCTGGGGTGTCGATGCCGGATCGGCGGCGCGCATCCGCCAGACCTTGGTCGATCTCGCTGAAGGCGGCGCGGCCATTCTGGTCATCAGCCAGGACCTTGACGAACTTTTCGAATTCACCGACCGTCTCGCCGCCATCGCCGAGGGCCGCCTCTCCGATTTCGCCCCGGTTGCCCAGACGGACCGCAACGCCATCGGGCTCAAAATGTCGGGCATTTTCGAGGGACAGACCGCATGAGGCTTGAACTGATCAAGCGCGGCAACCCCTCCCGCGCCCTGCAATTTCTCTCCCCGCTGATCGGCCTTGCGCTGGCGGTACTCACTGGCGCGATCATGTTCGCCATTCTGGGCAAAGACCCGCTGGCGGCGCTCTATGTCTATTTCGTCGAGCCGCTGACCGAGCTGTGGTCCATCCACGAACTGCTCATCAAGGCCGCGCCGCTGATCCTCATGGGGGCCGGGCTTTCGGTCTGCTACCTCTCCAACAACTGGAACATCGGGGCCGAGGGCCAGTTCATCATGGGTGCCCTGGCCGGGTCGATCTTCCCGGTCCTGTTCACCGACGTCCAGAGCCCTTTTGTCCTGCCCCTGATGATGGTGTTCGCCATTGTCGGCGGCGCTCTGTGGGCCGGCATCCCGGCCCTGCTCAAGGCGAAATTCAACACCAACGAAATCCTCGTCAGCCTGATGCTCGTCTATGTAGCCGAGCTGATCCTCGATTATCTGGTGCGCGGCCCCTGGCGAAATCCGGGCGGCATGAATTTCCCCGAGTCGGTGCGCTTCCATGACCTCGCCCGCATCCCCGAGCTGATGCCCGCCGATGGCCGCGCCAATTGGGGTATCGTTATCGCGATCCTCGTTGCCATCGCCATCTGGGTCATGCTCTCGCGCACGCTGAAGGGCTTTGAAGTCAAGGTGCTCGGCACCAGCCCGCGCGCCGGTAAATTCGCCGGGTTCGACGCCAAAAAGATGATCTTTTTTTCCTTCCTTCTGGCCGGCGGCTGTGCCGGACTGGCCGGCATCATCGAGGTGGCCGGCGCTTCGGCACAGCTTCGCCCGATCATTTCACCGGGCTACGGCTTCACCGCCATCATCGTGGCGTTCCTGGGCCGCCTCAATCCGCTCGGGGTCATCGTTGCCGGGCTGGTCCTGGCGCTCACCTATCTCGGCGGGGAAGCCGCGCAAATCTCGCTTGGGCTCTCCGACAAGGTCGCCCGCGTCTTTCAGGGCGCATTGCTGCTCTATATCCTGGCGTGCGACACGCTGATCCACTACCGCATCCGTTTTGCCCGCGCGCCAAAGGCATCGGGGAGCGCCGTCGATGCTTGAATCGATCCTCCTCACCATCGCCACCGCCGCAACCCCGCTCTTGTTGGCCGCCATCGGCGAACTTGTCGTCGAACGCTCGGGCACCCTCAATCTCGGCGTCGAGGGGATGATGGTCATGGGCGCCGTCGGCGGTTTTGTCGGCATGATCCTCACCGGCAACCCGTTCATCGGCGCACTGGTCGGCGTGCTGTTCGGCACCATCCTCTCGCTGCTCTTTGCGTTTCTGGCGCTCACGCTGGCCACAAACCAATATGCAACCGGCCTTGCCCTCACCATTCTGGGCCTTGGCTTGTCCGGGTTGATCGGAGAACCCTATGTCGGCCGTTCGGCCGTCCGCATGCCGGTTCTCGATATCCCCGTTCTCTCCGATATTCCCATTGTCGGACGTTTGCTGTTCGGTCAGGACGTCATCTTCTATATTTCCATAGCCCTGGTCATCGGCGTTGCCTGGTTCCTGTTCAGGACCAAACAGGGCCTCACCCTGCGCTCGATCGGTGATAATCCGCAATCGGCCCACGCGCTCGGCATCAAGGTCATCCGCTATCGCTATCTGGCCGTCCTGTTCGGCGGCGCCTGTGCAGGCTTGGCCGGGGCGCATCTCTCACTCGTTTATACCCCGCAATGGACCGAGAACATGTCGGCCGGACGCGGCTGGATCGCACTGGCTCTGGTGGTTTTCGCTTCATGGCGACCGGCCCGTGTGCTCGCCGGCGCCTATCTTTTCGGAGCGGTTTCAATCGGCCAATTGCACGCCCAGGCACTGGGGATCGGCATTCCGTCCCAGGTCCTCTCGGCGCTCCCCTATCTCGCCACCGTCCTGGTACTGGTGCTCATTTCCCAGAACCGGCGGCTGACGCTGATCAACACCCCGGCCTCGCTCGGCAAGAGCTTCGTGCCGGATCGCTAAAAACTTCAAGTTCAAGGAAGGGACACTCATGAAAACGCTCCTCTCAACCCTTACGGCAGCCACCGCGCTGTCGCTGACCCTCGTGCCCGCCGCCATGGCGCAGGATGAACCTGTGGAAGCCTGCTTTGTCTATGTCGGTTCGCACACCGACGGTGGCTGGAGCCAGGCCCACGACATCGCCCGCCTCGCGGTCGAAGAAGAATATGGCGACGCTGTCGAAACCCGGTTCATCGAAAACGTCGCCGAAGCCACCTCCGAAGGCGCCATCGAGCGTATGGCGCGTTCGGGCTGCGATATCATCTTCACCACCTCGTTCGGGTTCATGGATCCCACCATCGCCGTTGCCGAGCGTTTCCCCGACGTGCTGTTCGAACACGCCACCGGCTACAAGACCGCACCCAACGTTTCGGTTTACAATTCGCGCTTCTATGAAGGCCGCTACATTCAGGGCGTGATTGCCGCCTCGATGTCCGAGGCTGGTGTGGCCGGCTACATCGGCTCGTTCCCCATCCCCGAGGTCGTACAGGGCATCAATGCCTTCATGCTCGGCGCCCAGTCGATCAACCCCGATTTCGCCGTCAAGGTCGTCTGGGCCAACTCCTGGTACGATCCCGGTGCGGAAGCCGATGCCGCCAAGGTCCTGATGGACCAGGGCGTCGATATCATCACCCAGCACACCGATTCCACAGCCCCTATGCAGGAAGCCGCCGCCCGTGGCATCAAGGCGTTCGGTCAGGCTTCCGACATGATCGAAGCGGGTCCTGAAACCCAGCTCACGGCGATCGTCGACACCTGGGCGCCCTATTACATCGAGCGCGTCGGTGCGGTCATCGACGGCACCTGGGAAACCTCGGATAGCTGGGACGGGCTGGTCGACGGTATTCTGACAATGGCGCCTTACACCAACATGCCAGAAGAGGTCGCGGCGCTCGCCGAAGAAACCGAGGAAGCCATCAAGTCCGGCGAACTCGTCGTCTTCACCGGCCCGATCAACAAGCAGGACGGAAGCGTCTGGCTCGCCGAGGGCGAACAGGCGGACGACGGCACTTTGCTCGGTCTGAACTTCTACGTCGAAGGCGTGGACGACCAGCTTCCCCAATAAGCCTTCGCGCACTGTCAATCGAGAGCGGCGGCAGCAATGCCGCCGCTTTTGTTTCTTGACCGAACACCGGCGCCGCGACACCCTTGCCCAACAAGAACAAGGATCAAAACAGATGACCGATGCAGCCACACTCGCCCGCATGATCCGCGCCGGACGCGGTCTCGACCCTGCCGATCTGGTCATCAAAAACGTCAAGCGGCTCGACATCGTCACCGGCGAAATCACCCGGACCGATATCGCCATAGTCGCCGATCGCATCGTCGGCACCCATGGGGTCTATGAAGGCAGGACCGAAATCGACGGAGCGGACCGCTTTGCGGTCCCCGGCTTTATCGATACCCACCTCCATATCGAGTCCTCGCTGGTCACCCCGCTCGAATTCGACCGCTGTGTGCTGCCCCATGGCGTCACCACCGTTATTTGTGATCCTCACGAAATCGCCAACGTGCTCGGCGCGAAAGGCATTCGCTATTTCCTCGACTGCGCCGAGCGCGCAATCATGGATATCCGCATCAACCTGTCCTCCTGCGTGCCGGCCACCCCATTCGAGACGGCAGGTGCGCGGCTCGAGATCGACGATCTGCTACCGTTTGCCGACCATCCCAAAATCATCGGCCTTGCCGAAATGATGAATTTCCCCGGTGTCATCAATTGCGATCCAGCCATTCTCGCCAAGCTCGAGGCCTTCCAGCACCGGCACATGGACGGCCACGCACCACTGCTGTCCGGGCTCGACCTCAACGCCTATCTTGCCGCCGGCATTCGCACCGACCATGAGGCAACCAGCGCCAAGGAGGCGCGCGAAAAACTGTCCAAAGGCATGGCCATCCTCATTCGCGAGGGCTCGGTATCAAAGGACCTCGATGCGCTGGCCGAGATCCTTGATGAAAACACCTCGGCTTTCGTCGCGCTGTGTACAGACGACCGCAATCCGCTCGATATCGCCGAAGAGGGTCACCTTGATTCCTCGATCCGCCGTCTGATCGCCCATGGCTGCCCACTGCATCACGTCTATCGTGCCGCGTCCCATTCCGCCGCCCGTATTTTCGGCCTCAAGGACCGGGGTCAGGTCGCACCCGGCTGGCGTGCCGACATCACCTTGCTCGATAGTCTTGAAGACTGCCGCGTATCCGACGTCGTTTCCGCCGGTCGCCTGGTCACCGAAACGCTCTGGCCAGCCCGCGAACAGGTCGCGCCTGTCGGTCTCGATTCCATGAAGGCGAAGCCGGTTGAACCCTCGGCTTTCATCACCGCCCCAAATCCCGACAGGAACGAGGTGCCCGTGATCGGGGTCAAACCCGGCCTCATCCTCACCTTCCGCGAAAGCGCGGCGCTGGCCAGCGACGAATCCGGCCTCAAGCCCGATACCGGTGCCGACGTCATCAAGGTGGCGGTCATCGAACGGCACGGCATCAACGGCAATATCGGCCGCTCCTTCGTCAAGGGTTTCGGGCTCAAGCGCGGCGCCATCGCCTCATCGGTCGGTCACGACAGCCACAACATCACCGTGGTCGGCGTCACCGATGAGGACATGGCTCTGGCGGTCAATCGCCTCATCGAAATCGGAGGCGGCTTTGCCGTGGCCTGCGAGGGCGAAATCCTGGCCGATCTCGCCCTGCCCCTTGCCGGCTTGATGAGCCTGGAGCCTTTCGAGATCGTCACCGAACATCTCGAACATTTGCGCGAGGCGGCAAAAGCACTCGATTGCACCCTGCCTGAACCCTTTCTTCAGGTCGCCTTCCTCGCCCTGCCCGTCATCCCGCATCTGAAAATGACGGACAACGGGCTGTTCGATGTCGACAAGTTCGATTTCGTCTCATGAGTATACCCGGCTTGATAAAGCCACTTTCCCTCTTATCTCTTAGGGCATGACCAAAGAGCGGACCCGCCTCGAACGCCTGTTCCTACGCCTCGAAGCGCGTTTCCCGCGTTTCTCGATGGTGATCTATATCCTGCGCCAGCCCTGGGCCATGCTCATCCGCATCCCTCTCGGCATCCTGTTTTGCATCGGCGGCCTTTTGGCGTTCCTGCCCATCCTCGGTGTCTGGATGCTGCCGCTCGGCCTGTTGTTGCTGGCCATCGACCTGCCTTTCCTGCAGCGGCCGATGAACGGGATTATCCTGCGTGGCGAGCGCCAGTGGCATTTGTGGCGCCGCAGCCGCCGGGACAGGAAATCGGAGCAGGAGACCTCAGAGAAAAGACAAAAGGCGCAACCGTCGCCGCGCCTTTCCGACAATCGCGACGACTATCGTTGAGCTTTCTTTTCGGCCCGCTTGGCGTGCAACAGCGGCTCGGTATAACCAGAAGGCTGTTCGACCCCTTGCAGTGCCAAAGCCAATGCGGCCTGAAAGGCAATCGAGTGTTCGGGATCACCGCTCATGGGCTCATAGGCTGGATCACCCGCATTCTGCTGATCGACCACCCGGGCCATCCGGGTGAAGGTCGCCACCACCTCGTCCTGGGTCACCACCCCATGCCAGAGCCAGTTGGCGATGGCCTGCGATGAAATGCGGCAGGTCGCCCGGTCTTCCATCAGTCCCACATTGTTGATGTCGGGGACTTTCGAACACCCCACCCCCGCATCGACCCAGCGCACCACATAGCCCAGGATCCCTTGCGCATTGTTGTCGAGTTCGCGCTGGATCTGCTCGGCCGAGAGCGTCGCGGGATCAAGCACCGGCATGGAAAACAAGGCGTCCAGACCGGGAATGGGTTCGTTGTGCCGGCGCTTTTGCGCCTCGAACACGTCGACCTCATGATAGTGGAGCGCGTGCAGCGTTGCCGCCGTCGGCGAAGGCACCCAGGCGCAATTGGCGCCCGATTTCGGATGCCCGATCTTTTGCTCCATCATCGCCGCCATATCGTCGGGCCGGGCCCACATGCCCTTGCCGATCTGAGCGCGGCCCGTCAGCCCGCAGGCAATACCGATCGTGACGTTGCGATCCTCGTAGGCTTGAATCCACCGTTCGGCCTTGATCTGGTCCTTGAGCAGCACCGGCCCGGCTTCCATCGACGTATGGATTTCGTCACCGGTGCGGTCGAGGAACCCGGTGTTGATAAAAAACACCCGTTCACGCGCTGCATAAATGCACGCTTTGAGGTTGGCCGAGGTCCGGCGCTCCTCGTCCATGATGCCGATCTTGATGGTGTTGAGCGGCAGCCCGAGGATTTTTTCCACTTCCCCGAACACATTGCACGCAAACAGCACTTCGGTCGGCCCGTGCATCTTGGGCTTGACGATATAAATCGAGCCGGTTGTTGAATTGGCCTTCCGCTTGCGGTCGTGCAGCGCGCAAAGCGTGGTGATCGCCGCATCCATCAGCCCCTCGCCGATCGGCTGGCCTTCAGCGTCAAGAATGGCATCGGTGGTCATCAGATGCCCGACATTGCGCACCAGCAGCAATGCGCGCCCCTTCAGGGTCAACTCGCTTCCATCCGGTGCTGTGTAAACCCGATCCGCATTGAGCGTCCGTGTGACACTCTTGCCGCCCTTTTCGAACGTATCGGCCAGATCGCCCTTCATCAGCCCGAGCCAGTTGCGATAGACCCCGACCTTGTCCTCGGCATCGACCGCCGCAACCGAATCCTCGCAATCCTGAATTGTGGTCAACGCGCTTTCGATCGCCACATCAGCCAGATTGGCCGGATGATCCTTGCCCACCGGATGGTTGGGATCGATCACCAGGTCGACATGCAGCCCGTGGTGCTTGAGCAGGATGCGCAGCACATCGCCATCGCGCGAATAGCCCGCGAACGCCTCGGGATAAGCCAGTTTCGCCCGGCCATCCTGACTTTCAATCACCAGTCTGGCGACATCTCCCGATATATCGACGCCATAGCGTGTCACGGCCCAGTGCTTGACCCCGAGCAACGGAAACGCCTCGTCAAGGAAATGCCCGGCCCGCGCAAACACTTCCGCACCGCGCTTGGCATTGTACTGACGCCCCGGTGCCAGATCGCCCTCACGGGCGATCACATCAGTGCCGTAAAACGCATCGTAGAGACTGCCCCAGCGCGCATTGGCGGCATTGAGCGCATAGCGCGCATTGGACACCGGCACGACAAGCTGCGGGCCGCAGATCGAGGCGATCTCGGGATCGAGATTTTCAGTTTCGATCCGGAAATCCTCCGGCTCGTCCTCGAGATAGCTGATCTCGCGCAAAAACGCCTGATAGGCCTCCGGGTTCGCTGTTGCCGGGCCATTGTCGCGGTGCCAGTCGTCGATCTGGTTCTGCATCCTGTCGCGGATTTCCAGGAGCTCGCGATTGCCCGGCATATAGGCCGCGACCATCTCGGCAAACCCCGCCCAGAACCTGTCCGAAGCGACATCGGGTCCCTTGAGCGCCTCTTGCTCGACAAACGCGGCAAGCTGTTCATCGACCTGCAAACCGGCTCGGGTGACATAGCTGCTCATCTGCAAATCTCCTGATCGTTTCCTGCCCAGCTAGCGCGCCAGCCTATTCCCGCCAAGCTGCCGTAAAAAACCCTTCCACGATGTGGAAATCAACCCAAAGCGCGCTTGGCCGCCTCGCCCGCCACATAGGTCTCTGCAACCACCCGGTCGTCCCCGCATGTCTGGAGCAGAAACAGCTCTTCGGACAGATGGTCCACCTGCTCCATCTTGAGTGCCATATGCGGCAAGGCTCGGGCATCGAGCACCACCATATCGGCATCGGCGCCCGGCTCCAGGCTACCGATGGTATGCTCGAGCGACAAAGCCCGCGCATTGCCCAGCGTCATCATGAAAAAGCTCTCGAGCGGCGAAAGGCGCTGGCCGCGCAATTGCAGCACCTTGTAGCCCTCGTCGAGCGTGCGCAACATCGCATAGGATGTCCCTCCGCCCACATCGGTCGCCACCCCGATCCGCACATTGGACGCCATCAGCCTCTCGCGATCGAACAGGCCCGAACCGATGAACAAATTCGAGGTCGGGCAGAACACCGCCACCGATCCGGTTTCAGAAAGCGCGGCGATTTCCCGATCGGTCATATGGATGCAATGGCCGAGCAATGTCCTCGGCCCCAGCAGCCCGTAATGCTCATAAACGCCGACATAGTCGGGCAAATTGGGAAACAGCTCCCTGACGAATTCGATTTCCCCCAGGCTTTCATTCACATGCGTCTGGACATAGGCATCGGGAAATTCGCGAACGAGGTCCTGGGTCATTTCCATCTGCGCATGGGTGGAGGTCAGCGCGAAGCGCGGCGTGATCGCATAATGGAGCCGCCCCACCCCGTCCCACTTCTCCAGCAACGCCTTGCTCTCGTCATAGCCACGCTGTGGCGTATCGAGCAGCCCCTCGGGCGCGTTGCGGTCCATCATCACCTTGCCGGCGACCATGCGCATGTCGCGCTTGTTTGCCTCGGTGAAAAAGGCATCGACCGATTGCGGATGCACCGAGCAATAGACCGCCGCCGTTGTGGTTCCGTAGCGCACCAGTTCGTCGCAGAACAGCGAGGCGATCCGCGCCGCATGGTCCGCATCGGCAAAGCGCTGCTCTTCGACGAACGTATAGGTATTGAGCCACTCCAGCAGGTCCTTGGCATACGAGCCGATCACCTGCATCTGCGGATAGTGAATATGGGTATCGATAAAGCCCGGCATAATCAGATTGGGCCGGTGATCGATGACCTCGGCCTTGGGCGCGACGACCCTGAGCCCCTCGTTCCACTCCCCGACCGAAACGATCCTGCCCTGATCGACAACCACCGCCCCATCCTCGATATAGCGATAGCTTTGATGATCGTCCGGTCCCGACGGCTCGGAAATGAACGTCAGGATACGCCCGCGCAAAATCCTTGCAGTCACAGGCTGCGCTCCCCGGTCACCGATTGGTACCAGACGGTCAGCATCTGCCGCTCCTCATCGGTCATGAACGACACATTGCCCGGCGGCATGGCATGGCTGCGGGCGGACTGGATATAGATTTCCCGCGCGTGCTCGGCGATCAACTCGGGCGTATCGAGCCGCACATCCTTGGGCGCCATATGCACGCCCTCATAGGCCGGCTCGGCGGCATGGCACATCGAGCAGCGGCCAAGAACGATCTGGGACGCCTGCTGGAAATGGGCATCCTCAAGGAATGTCTGGGCCGTCGCCCCCAGCGCGGCCTCTTCGGCTTCGGCCTGCGTTTTGGGATAGCTCGAAAGCCAGACGATGCCGATAAACAGCACAAGCGCCAGCGCGAACGTCCAGTACTCCCGACGCCCCGTCGAATGCATTGTGTTGAAGAAATGCCGGATCAGAACCCCGATCAGAAAGATCAGCCCTGCAATCGCCCAGCTGTATTCGGTCGCGAACGCCAGTGGATAATGGTTCGACAGCATGAAAAACAGCACCGGCAGGGTCAGGTAATTGTTGTGCACGCTGCGCTGTTTGCTCTGCGCACCCAGCGCAGGATCGGGCGCTTCGCCAGCCTTCATGGAAGCGACGATTTTCTTTTGATTGGGAATGATGATGAAAAAGACGTTCGCCGACATGATCGTCGCCGTGAACGCTCCCATATGCAGGAATGCGGCGCGGCCGGTAAACACCTGCATATAGCCCCACGACATGGCCAGAAGGATCGCAAACAAAACGATCATCAGCCCGTTCTGGCTCTTGCCCAGCGGTGACTTGCAGAGCAGATCGTAGAGGACCCACCCCAACGCCAGCGAGGCAAGCGAAATGGCAATCGCCACAGGGGCATCGACATCGAATACGGTGCGGTCGATCAGGAACAGGTCGGCGCCGGCATAATAAACGATGATGAGCATGGCAAACCCGGTCAGCCAGGTCGAATAGCTCTCCCATTTGAACCAGACCAGATGCTCGGGCAGGTTAGGCGGCGCCACCATATATTTGTTGATGTGGTAGAACCCGCCCCCATGCACCTGCCACTCTTCGCCCTGCACGCCGGCGGGCAGATCGGCATGCTTGCGCAACCCCAGATCGAGCGCGATGAAATAGAACGATGAGCCGATCCACGCGATCCCCACGATCACATGGGTCCAGCGCACGGCAAACGCCATCCATTCCCAAAACAGCGTGAAATCAGTCATTTAAGTTTGCCCCAACTCTAAACCCCGTCCGGCCAGGGCCCGTAGGATCTCTGCCGCCGTCAGCGCAGCGATCACTTCGGGCCGCTTGTCGTGAACATCGGCCCCGCCAATCGGCATGGCCAACCGTCCGACCATCCCCGTATCCAGCCCCATGTCGGAAAGCCAGCTTTTGAATGTGGCCTTTTTGGTTTTCGACCCGATCATCCCCACATAAGCGGCATCTTCACGCATCAGCGCTTCGGATGCGATGAGAAAATCGAGCCCGTGATCGTGGGTGAGAACCACAAAGCACGATCCCTTCGGTGCTTCGCGCACCAGTGCTTCAGCCACCGGAACATGCCGCGCTTCCACCCCCTGCGGTACCTTGGCGATTTCGGCGGCGCGATTGTCCACGACCAGCGTGCGCAGCGGTAAAAGCGACAATGCCTGCCCCAGCGCATTGCCCACATGTCCGGCCCCGAACACATAGACATGGGGCCGCGCCATATAGGCTTTTTCGGCCCGGACCCGCACATCCTGGGCCACATCGGCATCCACCGCCCGCATGCCGATTGCTACCCGTCCGCCGCAGCATTGGCCGATCTCCGGACCCAACGGAATATCGAGAGCCGCTACAGCTTCGCCCGAAGCCAACGCCTCGCGGGCCCTTGCGATAGCCAGAAACTCGAGTTGCCCGCCCCCGATGGTGCCGATTTCATCGTCTGGCGATACCACCATCCACGCTCCAGCCTCGCGCGGTGTCGATCCTTTCGCTTCGGTCACCTCGACCAGGACGGCTTGCCTGTGGCGGTCGAGAAAATCGCGCAGATGGTGCGGAGTGACGCTCACCGCACCGCCGCCTCGCGCCTGAGCCGTTCGATGGTCATCAGCACCCGTTCGGGTGTGGCCGGAGCGTCCATGCGCGGCGCAATCTTGTAGTCGGCCACGCTCGCCGCCGCCATCGAAAGCGCCTCGAACACCGATAGCGCCAGCATGAAGGGCGGTTCGCCCACGGCTTTGGAGCGGCGGATGGTTGGGGCCGTGTTGGCCGACCACTCGGCCAGTTTCACGTCGAAAATCTTGGGTACGTCGGAAACGACGGGAATCTTGTAGGTGGAGGGCGCATGGGTGCGCAATTGCCCCTTGTCGTCCCACCACAATTCCTCAGTGGTCAGCCACCCCATGCCCTGGATGAACCCGCCCTCGATCTGCCCGATATCGATTGCCGGGTTGAGCGATTTGCCGACGTCATGGAGCACATCGACCCGCTCGACCATGTATTCACCGGTGAGGCTGTCGACCACCACTTCCGAACACGCAGCGCCGTATGCGAAATAATAGAATGGCTGGCCCTTGCCCGCGGCACGGTCCCAGTGAATGTCCGGCGTCTTGTAAAACCCCGCCGCCGAAAGCTGTACCCGCGCCAGATAGGCCCGATCGATGAAATCGGCCCAATCGTAGCGCTGATTGCCAACCATCACGCAATTGGGCTCGAACGAGACGGCGTCCTCGGGCACGTTGAACTTGTCCATCGCGAACCGGACAAGCCGGTCCTTGATCTGCTCTGCGGCATTGGCCGCAGCCATGCCGTTAAGGTCAGATCCCGAAGACGCCGCCGTCGCCGAGGTGTTGGGTACCTTGCCGGTCGTCGTTGCCGTGATCTTGACCTTGTCGAGATCGATCTGGAAGCAATCGGCAAGAACCTGCGCCACCTTGACGTAAAGCCCCTGCCCCATCTCGGTGCCGCCATGGTTGAGATGCACCGAGCCGTCGCGATAGACATGCACCAGCGCCCCGGCCTGATTGAAGGCCGTCATGGTAAAGCTGATCCCGAACTTGACCGGCGTCAGCGCGATGCCGCGCTTGAGGACCCTCGACGTCCTGTTGAAGGCGATGATCTCTTGGCGCCGCCGGCGATAGTCCGAACTCGCCTCGAGCTCATCGACCACCCGTCCGATGATGTTGTCGGTGACCGTCTGATGATAGGGCGTGAGATTGCGGTCGGTGTCGCCATAGAAATTGGCCTTGCGGATATCGAGCGGGTCCTTGCCCAGGGCGTAGGCGATGTCCTCGATCCAGCGCTCGCAACCCACCATGCCCTGCGGCCCGCCGAACCCGCGAAACGCCGTGTTGGAGACCGTGTTGGTCTTGAGCGGTTGGCTGACCAGCCGCACATTGGGATAGAAATAGGCATTGTCGGCATGAAACAGCGCCCGGTCGGTCACCGGTCCGGACAGGTCCGCCGAAAACCCGCAGCGCGCCGCAAACACCGCATCGACCGCCTCGATCCGACCCTCATCGTCATAGCCGACTTCATAATCGACCACGAAATCGTGCCGCTTGCCGGTGGCGATCATATCGTCGTCCCGATCGGGCCGGATCTTGACCGCGCGGCCCAATTTCTTGGCTGCTATGGCCGCCACCGCGGCAAACAGATTGCTCTGGGTTTCCTTGCCCCCGAACCCGCCGCCCATGCGCCGCACCACGACATTGACCGCGTTGGACGGCACGCCCAGGGCGTGGCCCACCATGTGCTGGACCTCACTCGGGTGCTGGGTCGAGGAATGAACGGTCACCTCGTCATCCTCACCAGGGATCGCCAAAGCGATATGGCCTTCGAGATAGAAATGGTCCTGTCCGCCCATTTCCATGGTGCCTATAACCCGGTTTCTGGCAGCCGCCATGCCCGCCGCGACATCGCCGCGTTCGAGCTTCATGCCCGGCGTCACCAGCGCTCCGCCCGCCGCCCGCGCCGCGCCGACATCGAGCGCGAAGGGCAATTCGGTATAGCTCACCTGCGCCAGTTTCGCCGCCCGCCGCGCCGCTTCGCGCGTCGTCGCGATCACCGCGAACAGCGGCTGGCCATAAAACTCCACCCGCGTTTCGGCAAAGATCGGCTCGTCATGCTTACCGGGCTGCGAAATATCGTTGTGCCCGGGCACGTCCTCGGCGGTCAGAACCCCCAAAACTCCCGGCGCCCGCCGCACGGCCTCAAGGTCCAGCGAAACGATTTCTCCGTGCGCGCTTGTGGAAAGGCCAAGATACGCATGCAGCGTGCCGGCGGGTTCGAGCATGTCGTCGATATATTCCGCCGTCCCCGACACATGCTTGTGCCCGGAATCATGTTTTTGAGGTACATGCACGCCGCCGCGAATGGCCGGTTTGTTGTCCAGCGCTGTCATCACGCCACCTCGTGCCGAACGATATGGCTCGGCCCTTCGACGGATTCGAAGTAGAACCGCTTGAGAAGATTTTTCGCCGCCAGCATTCGGTAGTCGGCGCCGGCCCGCCAATCGGTCAGAGGCTGGAAATCCTCTTCGAACTTGCCCAGCGCCGCCTCGACCGTGTCGAGCGTCCAGGCCTTGCCGATCAAGGCAGCTTCAACGGCTCTCGCCCGCTTTGGTGTCGCGGCCATGCCGCCATAAGCGATGGTAGCCTCGGCCACCACGCCACCTGCAATCTTGACGCGAAATGCCCCGAGCGTTGCCGTGATATCCTCGTCGCGCCGCTTGGTGACCTTGTGCACGCCGAAAATTTCATCGGCACCCGGCTGAGGCACCGAGACGGCTTCGACGAACTCGCCCTTTTTCCGGTCCTGCCTGCCATAGGCGATGAAGAAATCCTCGAGCTTTACCACACGGCGGCGATCACCCTTGCGCAGGGTGATTTCGGCCCCCAGCGCGATCAGCGGCGGCGGGGTATCGCCGATCGGCGAGCCATTGGCGATATTGCCGCCGATGGTTCCCATGGCGCGCACCTGCGCCCCGCCGATCCGGTCGAACATCTCGACCATCTGCGGGATATGGGTGGCAATGGTCTCGAACGCCTTGGCGTAGCTCACTCCGGCCCCGAAGACGATCCGTCCGTCCTCGACGGAAATCTCGCCCATCAGATGCCCCACGATCACCACCGGGGCGATGTCGCGCATAAACTTTGTGACCCACAGCCCCACATCTGTCGCGCCGGCGACAATCGTTGCCTCGGGCATCTCTGTCAGCACCGCAGCAAGACCATCGACATCGGCAGGAATGATCGTCTTGCCCCGCGCGCCCTCGACGACCACAAGCCGCCCGTCCCTGAGCGCCGTCAACTTCGCAACGATCTCCTCACGCTCCCTGTTGAGGGCGTCTTCGAGAACCGACCCGTAATTGGACACCGCCTGCGCCGCGCGCACAATCGGGGCATAGCCCGTGCAACGGCACAGATTGCCCTGCAACGCTTTTTCGATCTCGGGAACGGATGGATTGGGATTGGCGAGCCACAACCCGTAAAGGCTCATCACGAACCCCGGCGTGCAGAACCCGCACTGGCTGCCATGGTAATCGACCATGGCCTGCTGCACCGGATGCAGGCCGCCATCGGGGCCTTTCAAATGCTCGACGGTCACCACATGCGCGCCATCCAGCATCGAAACCAGAATTATGCACGCATTTGCGGGCAAATATCGCACAACTCCACCACTTATACGGCCAACAATGACAGTGCATGCCCCGCAATCCCCTTCCGCGCAGCCCTCCTTGGTGCCGCGCAGAACACGGTCCAGCCGCAGGAAATCGAGCAGCGTCCGATCCGGCTCAAGCGTGTCCAGTTCGATCAGATTATCGTTGAGATAGAAGCGGATAGCGGTGCGCGGTTCCAAACTCAGCTCCCGCGATAGGTCGAATAGCCGAAGGGCGAAACCAGCAGTGGCACATGATAGTGCGCCCCACTGTCGCTCACCCGGAAATCAACGGAAACAACGTCGAGAAACTCCACCGCTTTGCCATTGATTTTGCTGAAATATTCCCCAACGTGGAAGTCCAGCCGGTACGCCCCTTCCGCAAATCCTTCCCCCGCCAGCAACGCGCCGTCGCACCGCCCGTCATCATTGGTAACCAATGACTTTTCCAATACGGCCCCACCGTCGTTCATCCTGTAGAGATCGATGGTCATGCCCCTTGCGGGGGTCCCGTTCGCGGTATCGAGAACGTGGGTCGTCAGCCGTCCGGTTGTGGTCATGCCTGCTCCAAGCGCCATTGGATTTTCCCCGACTATCAACCCAAAAATTGCCCCGCGAAAGGGGGCGGGGGCAGAATTTTTTACCACATGGTCCAAAAATTTGTGTCTAAGGTAAGCTCCTGTTTTGTCTGCCTGCCCGGAGTGCGCAATGCGTTACCCCCGCGATCTGGCCGGTTACGGCCCCAACCCACCCCATGCCAATTGGCCCGGCGGTGCCAATATCGCGATCCAGTTCGTCCTCAATTACGAGGAGGGTGGCGAAAACAACGTGCTGCATGGCGACCAGGCGTCCGAGGCCTTTCTCTCGGACGTGGTGGGCGCGGCGCCCTGGCCCGGCGCCCGGCACTGGAACATCGAATCCATGTACGAATACGGCGCCCGCGCCGGCTTCTGGCGGCTGCACAGGCTCTTTACCCAGGCCCGCCTTCCGGTCACCGTCTATGGCGTCGCCACAGCGCTGATGCGCGCGCCACAGCAGGTCCAGGCCATGCTCGATGCCGATTGGGAAATCGCCTCCCACGGCTATAAATGGATCGAGCACAAGGACATGGAGCGACAGGAGGAAGCCGCCCAGATTGCTCAAGCGGTGCGCCTGCACACTGTTGCCACGGGCTCGCGGCCGCTTGGCTGGTACACGGGACGCTGTTCGGTCAACACGGTGGATCTGGTGTCAGAACAGGGCGGCTTTGCCTATATCTCGGATACCTATGACGACGACCTTCCCTATTGGCGGGTTCACAACGCAAAACCGCAGCTTATCATCCCCTACACGCTGGCGAATAACGATATGCGGTTCGTCACCGCCTCGGGCTTTGCCAATGGCGAGGAGTTCTTTCAGGCGTTGAAAGACAGCTTCGATTGCCTCTACCGCGAAGGCGCGGAGGGCAGCCCCAAGATGATGTCGATCGGGCTGCACTGCCGTCTCGTGGGGCAACCGGGACGGTTCGAAGGGCTCAAGCGCTTCGTCGATTACATCCAGGGATTCGACAAGGTCTGGGTGGCAAAGCGGATCGATATCGCCCGGCACTGGGCCGATCACCACCCCTATCAGCCGCCCCAACTCGCCCCCTCGCAAATGGATGCCGAGAGCTTCATGGCGATTTTCGGCGGGGTATTCGAGCACTCGCCGTTCATCGCCCAGCGCGCCTGGGAGGCCGAACTCGGACCGGCCAACGACAGCCCGCTCGGCATCCACTTTGCCCTGCGCAACCAGTTCCGCATGGCGTCCGACGACGAACGGCTCGGCATATTGAACGCCCATCCCGACCTTGCCGGAAAACTGGCGGCCGCCAAGCGCCTCACAGCGGATTCCACCTCCGAACAGGCTTCGGCCGGGCTCGATGCGCTGACTGATGACGAGCGGGAAACCTTCACCGAACTCAACACCCGGTACGTTGAAAAGTTCGGCTTCCCGTTCATCATCGCCGTGCGCGACAACACCAAAGCGTCGATCCTTGAAGCCTTCAAGAATCGCCTGCAAAACGACCGCGCTACCGAGTTCGCCACCGCCTGCGCCCAAGTCGAGCGCATCGCGCAATTGCGGATCGAAGCGCTTTACGCAGGCTGATCAGCGGTGACCATATTGGCATCGCGCGCCAGACGCCATTTGCCATCCGCATCCTTGCGGAACAAGGTCAGCGTGTAACCCGAACGCGACATCGATGGATTGCCATCGGTTCGCACGACGAGCGAAATCCTGTTGCGGGTAAACGCCCAATCGCCAAGCACCTTGAGTTCGACAATATCGTTGGTGCCTTCGATGGACATTCCTGTCTTGTTACTCTGGGAGAGGGCGGCAAAAGTCTCCTTGCCGAACGGTTCGCCGCCGGCAACGGTGAAAACCACATCATCAGCCATGAGATCGAGAACAGCCGCCGCGTCGCCGGCAATGGTGGCATCCATCCATTGGCGGACCACCGCGCGGATTTGTGCTTCGTCAGTCATTTGCGCTCCTTGCCCTGCGTTTCCTCGATCGATTCAAGCATGCCCTTCCACGCCTTGGCGGTCGGTTCAATATAATCGGCCCATTGCGCGTCCATTTCATGGGTCATGGTCGCCACGCATCCTGCTCCATCCGGGCGGAGCTCAAGAGTCACCGTCGAATTGTCTTCGGTCTCCTCGGCGGGCTCGACAAACCAGGTAAAGACAATGCGCCGGCCGGGCACCAGTTCGCGATAATACCCCCAGGCAGGGCTCTCCTGGCCCTCATCATCGATGTCAGAGAACCGGTATCTGCCACCGACCCTGGAATCGATCGCAATTTCGGTAATGCGTGCCGAACTCCCCGTACGCTCAAGATTGCGCTGCATCCAGACCCGCACCGCGGCGGGATCGAGCCATGCCGCATAGACGGCTTCCGCCGAAAGGTCAGAAAAGCGATGCTCGGTTTGCGCGATGATGTTGGCCATGCCACCTCCTATTTGTAAAATCCTTCGCGCAGATTGATGCCATGCTCGACATAAACCTTCATGGCAGCGAGCATGCCTGTCCAGCCCTCGCAATTGCCATAGGATGATTTCAGCCCCGTTTCGGTCTGCTTCCACCCCTCCTCGGTGATCGAGACCAGCGTGCGTGCGTTGCCGTCGAGCGGCTCGAAAACCATGGTCACCGTGGTGTCGTAATTGCCGGTCTCATCGCCCTCGGGCGCTGCGCCCCAGGTGAGAACGATCTTTTCGTCGGGCACCACCTCAACTACATTGACCGGAAACGCGCCGGGAAAATCGTGGAAATCCCATGTGACCGTCGCGCCGGTTTCAAGGCGCCCCTTTGCCCCGCCGGTGGTGAAATAGCCCGAGAGCTTTTTCGGATCGGCCACCGCCTCGAACACCTCGTGGACCGGCTTTGAGATCCGGCCCGATACCGTGAATTTGAAGTCCATATCGTCAACTCCCGCTTGCGTTTCGCTCATTATGTTATAAATTTATAACATGTCAAGCGACGATGATTCGGATACCATTTTCAAGGCCCTGGCCGACCGGAAACGCCGGGCGATCCTCGATGCCCTCAAGGACGAACCGAAAACCACCGGGCAGCTCGTCGCGCTGTTTCCCCAGATCGACCGCTGCACGGTGATGCAGCACATGAAGGTGCTCGAGACCGCAGGGCTGATCGTGGCCCGCAAGGAAGGCCGCGAGCGCTGGAACCACCTCAACGCCCTGCCCATCAAGTCCATCCACGACCGCTGGATCGGCGATTACGCTCGAAACGCCGCGGGACTGATGTCGCGACTGGAGACCGAGTTGAAGGCATGACAAAACCTCCGATGGCCAAGGGCCTCGGTTGATGGGATAGACGGCATGGGGCAATGAACGCTCCGCATGGTTTAGTTTATATATGAAGCGGTCATCGCCCCACGCATCCGGGGTTTTTGGCTTATGGCAGCGTCTCGGGCTGGGGTTTGTTGGCTTTTTGTGGGTCGGTTGGTCGAACCGGAAGGGCCATCCCCGGATCAAGTCCGAGGACATGCTTTTCCTGCCAACCTCCCGGATCCCCCAAAATCACCGGTGCCCCTCTCCCTTTCGGGAGTACGACGTGGACTCCCATCCTCGCCCGGCCATCCGTCCGCTTTGGGCCTTCCCTGCGGCGACCCGCATGGAACCCGGATCGGTCTCACCGGAAGCTCGTATGCATCCTCGTCTCTGGCGACACCGTGCGGGGAGAATGCATGAGATTGAGGGAGCGGGGATAAAGTTTTTTGCGCAGCGTTTCCACCTTCACCCGCGTCATCCTCGGGCGTTGCTGCCCTCGCGCATAGCGCTCCGGGCGTTCGCGCCTCAAATCGCTCCACCGGAGCGATTTGCCTACGGACGGCACTCACTCCCCGGGTCAAGCCCGAGGATGACGATGGGGGTGGGGTGAATGGTGGTGATAGAGCCGGGAAGGTGGCCCAAGCCCCATTGCTATCTTGGACGCGATCCCGGACCCAGCAGCCTTGCCCATGCTAACAAGCGAATGGAAAGGCACATGGGCCCCGGCGTTCGCCGGGGAAGCGAGCGAGGGTGAGGCTTGCTCGCCGGCACCTCCCCCTCTCCATCGTCATCCTCGGGCTCGACCCGGGGATCCGCTGCGTCGGGTAGCCGCTGAAGAGGTTTGATTATGGGGAGAAGAAGCGAACACCACTTCTCCCGCATTCGGTGGCAGTCCTGCAGATCCCCGGGTCAAGCCCGAGGATGACGATGGGGGTGTGGTTGGTGCTGGTGATGGAGCCGGGAGGGTAGCCTAACATGCCTGGCCGTCCCGGACTGATCCGGGACCCAGCAGCCTTGCCCATGCTCTGGAGCGTGCGGACAGGCACATAGGCCCCGGCGTTCGCCGGGGCAGCAAGGAGTGTGGGCGGGAGCACCGGCTGGAGTTTATCCCAGCGGTGGCAGGGACCGGGGCAGCGAGGGACACGTATGTGGTGATGAAGCCGAGCGCCGCGCGAGTTTCTCTCCTGGTCCATATTGCCAAATCGGGCCCGGCGCTGTCAGTCTGGCCATCCCGATTGACCGAAAAAGCGTTTTTTGATGACCGATCGCCCTTATGCATCTGCCCCCGGCGGGCTGCCGCCCCAGACCCAGCTTCTCAGCGACCGCGCGGTGTTTACCGATGCCTATGCGGTGATCCCCAGGGGGGTGATGCGCGATATCGTGACGAGCTACCTGCCCTTCTGGGACAAGACGCGGCTGTGGGTGATTTCGCGCCCGCTTTCGGGTTTTGCCGAGACGTTTTCCCAGTACATCATGGAGGTCGAGCCCGGAGGCGGCAGCGACAAGCCCGAGCCCGACCCGCAGGCCCAGGCGGTGCTGTTCGTTACCGCCGGTGAAATCGCGCTGTCGTTGGCCGGAACCACATACACGCTGGCGCCGGGTGGCTATGCCTATATTCCGCCGGCAACCGAATGGACCCTGCGCAGCACCGGAGCCGAACCGGCCCGTTTCCACTGGGTTCGCAAGGCATACGAAAAGGTCGAAGGGCTCGACACCCCGCCCGCATTCGTTTCCGCCGATCAGGAAATCGACCCTATCCCCATGCCCGGAACCGAGGGCAGATGGGCAACCACGCGCTTTGTCGAGCCCACCGATCTGCGCCACGACATGCACGTCAATATCGTCACCCTGCAACCCGGCGCCGTCATTCCGTTCGCCGAAACCCATGTCATGGAGCACGGGCTGTACGTGCTCGAGGGCAAGGCGGTCTATCGGCTCAATCGGGACTGGGTGGAAGTGGAAGCCGGCGATTACATGTGGCTGCGCGCCTTCTGCCCGCAGGCCTGTTACGCCGGCGGTCCCGGCCCGTTCCGCTACCTGCTCTATAAGGACGTCAACCGGCACATGAAGCTGGGCCGTCCATGACGAAAACCATCATTGCCGAACCGCTGACCAAGGCGGCGTTCGCTCCGTTCGGGCAGGTGCTGACAACCGAGGATGCCCATCACTATCCCATCAACAACGGCATGACCGAACGCTTTCACGATCTGGCCAATGTCGAAATCGGTGGAGAGAACGGACGCACGCTGATCTCGATCTTTCGCGGCAAACCCTATGATCTGCCTCTGGCCCTGACGCTCGTCGAACGGCACCCGCTGGGTTCGCAGGCCTTCATGCCGCTCCACCGCCGGCCTTTCCTCGTGATCGTCGCTCCCGATGAAAACGGCGTCCCCGGCACGCCGCTGGCGTTCCTTACCGAACCCGGCGTTGGGATCAATATCGGGCGCAATGTCTGGCACGGCGTCTTGACGACGCTTGAAGAGGAAGGCGACTTCCTTGTCGTCGATCGCGGCGGTGATGGCGACAATCTCGAGGAATACGTCTTCGACAGGCCCTATCTGGTCGAGTTATCCAAACCGTAATCCAGCTTGCCAACTTGTAACGGGTGCCGGCCGTCTCGTGGTAGTATCGAAAGACGGCGCACGGGCTCCGGCCCCGTCCCCCCCCAAATAACCTCCGGGTCTCGTGCGCGCCTCACAAATGGAAAGGGCAGCACGATGTCTGAAACGAACAAACTCAACCGCCGCGAAGTGTTTTCGCTCGTCGCCGTCACCGCCGCAGGCGGCGCGCTTGTCTCGCAAGCCGCCTTCGCCCAATCGGCCAATGCAGGCTCGGCCTCTGCCCTGCTCATGCCCGGCGCCGATGTTTGCGTGCTGACACCGGAAGTGACCGAAGGGCCCTATTATTTCGACCCCGAACTCGAACGCGTCGACATCACCGAAGGCAAGGCCGGCATTCCCACGCGCATACGCCTCCAGATCGTCGATCAGAGCTGCGCGCCCATGCCGGGCGCCCGCGTCGACATCTGGCATTGCGATGCAACGGGTGTTTATTCCGGCTACGCCAACCAGGGCGACGACCGGAGCGTGGACACGACCGGGGAGACCTTCCTGCGCGGCACCCAGTTTGCTGACGACAATGGCATCGTTGAGTTCGAGACCATCTACCCGAGCTGGTACAGCGGCCGGACCACCCATATCCACTTCAAGGTCTTCCTCGACCAGGCCACGATATTGACCGGACAGATGTTTTTCCCGGACGCGCTCTCGGAATACATCTATCTCAACGTCGAACCCTACAACGACCGTTCGCGCGAACGCGACACACTCAATTCCAATGACGGCATTGCCACCCAGGCGTCGCGCGCCTCGTTCGCCTATATCAAGGAACTGGCCGAGGAATATCTGGTCGCCATGATTATCGGCGTGGACCCGAACGCGGAATCGGGCGGCTTTGAAATGGGCGGACCGGGTCGCGGCGAAGACGGCGACATGCCCGCCCCGCCCGAAGGCGGCATGGGCGAGCCCCCCGCCGGCGGTGGCGGTCCCAACAACGGTACGGCCGACCGTTCGACGATGGTGCCCGGCACCACTTCGGAATAAGTCCGCCAAATGCGGGGATTCAATCAGATCCCCGCATACCAATCATACCCGTGGTCGGCCCAATAGCTGCCCTTGCCGCGGTGCAACTGGCTGAAATCGTCGACAAGTTCGATGCGGCGCAGATATTTGGCCATCTTGTAGCCAAGCTGGCGCTCGATCCGCACCCGGATGGGCGCGCCGTTGCGCACCGGCAGCGCGGCATCGTTCATGCCATAGGCAAGGATGGTCTGCGGGTGGCGCGCGTCGATCAGGTCGACGCTCTCGTAATAGGGTGACGCCGAGAGCCCGCCTCCATAATTGTCGAAGCAGTGGAACACGCAATAGCGTGCACCGGCCGTGGGGCGCACCTCATCGAGGATCGTCGCGAGCGGGACCCCGGTCCATTTGGCAATGCAGCTCCAGCCCTCGACGCAATCGTGGCGGGTGATCTGGGTGCGCGACGGCATGTTGCGCAACTGGTCGAGCGAATACGATTGCGGGGTTTCGACAAGTCCGTCGACCACCAGTTGATAGTCGGCAAAATCATTGTCCCGCAGCGCCACATAATCGGCTTGCTCGGGATCCGTCGTGCCATTGGGCCGCATGCCCTGGCGGATTTCGCTCTCGGCAAACTCCTTGGCCAGTGCCTCATCGCCCAAAAGCAACCGCTGGGCGGCAAGGGTGAGATCGTTGGCAGAGGCCAGCGTATCGCGCACCGGATGGCCGGGCCGCAAAAGGGAATCGAACTGATCGCACCCCGCCAGCGTCACGCCGGCAAGCCCGGCCGCCGACGCGGTGAGGAATTTTCGCCGCCGTATCGAAAAGCGTTTCATTTTCCTTCCTCCGTTTCCGGATCGATGCGGTATTTGCCGGTGATCATCGAGCGCATGGTGTTGAGCGGTCCGGCCAGCAGCACCATGGCAATGTGGACGATGAAGAACCCGACCAGCAGCGCCATCGTGATGAAATGAATGGTGCGCGCGGTCTGCCGCCCGCCGAAAATTTCGATGAGCCAGGGCCAGGCTGCGTTCATGCCCGGCGACATGGAAAGGCCCGTCAGCACAATCAGCGGGAACAGGATCAGCAGCACCACACCATAGCTGAGCTTTTGCAGCACGTTATAGTGCCGCGTGTGGGGGAATTTAAGGCGCGCGTGGGCGGCAACGTCGGACGGCAGCGACCTGATGTCTCTGCCGGTGGGGATGATGTCGCGCCGCAAATGCCCGTTGATGAGGCTGGCCACGAACCAGACGAACATGGTGCCGACCAGCACCCAGCCGAAGAACAGGTGAACCACCCGGCCCGTCCCCAGATCCTGGTAGGAGGGGATGGTCGCCCAGGCCGGAAAACCGCGCACCCGCTCCTGACCTTCCGGCCCCGAATAGCCGAAGACACCGGTGGTATCGAAGCGATGCCCGAAGATCGTGGTGATCCCGGAGATCGATCCGTCGGGATTGCGGATGGCGCCCATGGAAAAGATCGAGTTCGAAAATTCAAACCCCGATTGCTGTCCGATATAAAGGCTCGGATGCGCGTTGAAGATCTGCAGCCCGGTGAGCAATAGGAAAAACAGGCAGATGACCCACACCCAATGGGTGAGCCGCGTCCAGATCGACTGGCGCTTGATGATTTGGCTGGTGGCTCTTTCCCGGCTGGGGGCTCCGAACATATTTTTCTCCCTGTCGGAATGCTTCGCCCCGCGGCAACCGCCATGCGGGACGAAGCGATATTAGAGCAGGCTTACTGCTGGGGCGCCATAGCATCGCCCGCCATAGCGTCGCCCGCCATGGCATCGGTGTCCATATGTTCGCCGTTGTGAACCATCTGACAGGCATGTTCAGCGGCTGCGGCCACTTCAGCAAAAGTGATCGCCTGGGCCTGCTCGATGCAAAGCGCAAGGTCCTCATCGGACATCATCGGGGCCATGGAATCCATGGCCATCGAGTCACTGGCCATGCTGTCGCCCGCCATAGCGTCTCCGGCCATGGCGTCTCCAGACATGGCGTCCTGGGCTTCGATTGCGGCGACAGGCAGGGCCAATGCAAGAAAGGCGGCGGCAAAAATGGTTTTGTTGAACATCGTTTTAATCTCCCTGGGAGTTGCGACCGCATCTCACTGTTACGGTACGAGCCAACATTCGTTTGTGCTTCAGCCCCGGTTACACCCTCACGAAATCGTGTTCCCAACTCGATTATTTCACCGCGCCGCTGTAACGTTTGCGCAGCGCGGGACGAATAGGGACCTGATGCATATGGATTCACTCGAAACGCGACTGCGTGCGCTCGTCCTGCTCTCGCTCGAGGGCGACCGGGCGGCCTATCGGCAGCTTCTCGGCGAGTTGACCCATTACTTGCGCATCTATTTCGCCCGGCGGCTGGCTCCGGCTCACGCCGCCAATGTCGAGGATCTGGTTCAGGAGACACTATTGGCCGTCCACGCCAAACGGCTGACCTACGATACGGCCCGGCCCTTCACCGCCTGGCTGCACGCGCTTGCCCACCACAAGCTCGTCGATCATTTGCGCCGTCACGCCATTCGCCCCACGGTGCCGCTGGACGACGAGATGACCGGCGGCGTGCCTGCTGGAGACCTGGCCGCCCACGACCTCGACAGGGTCCTCGAAACGCTGCCCGAGCGCACCTCCACGCTGATCCGCAGGGTCAAGGTCGAAGGCGCCTCGGTCGCCGAAGCCGCGTCGGCCCACGGCATGAGCGAGGGTGCGGCAAAGATTGCCATCCATCGCGGGCTCAAGGCCCTCATGGCGCGTTTTGCAGGAGACCGGTGATGAGCCAGGACCTTATCGATCGACTCGTCAGCGACCTGCGCCCCACGCGGCGCGGCGCGCTGCAATGGCTGCTCGTGGGTGCGATTGCGGCAGGGATGATTGTCGCTGCGGCCATTATGGTGCCCTGGATCGGCCTGCGCGCCGATATCCTGACGGCACCGGGCACCGCCATGTTCTGGATCAAGCTCGGCTATACGAGCGTGCTTGGCCTGCTCGGCCTTGCCGCGGCCATGGCGCTCTCCCGCCCCGACAGGCGCAAATGGCCCGCCCTTTGGGCTGTGGGCGGAGTGTTCGTGCTCACGCTGGCCGGCGGGCTCTGGCAATGGGGCAATGCGCCCGAAGCGGTAAGGCCGGTCCTGGTCCTTGGCGGTACGGCGCTGGTCTGCCCCTTCCTGATCGTCGCGTTTTCGGCGCCTGTGCTCGCCATCATGCTGGCGTCCATGCGCAGGCTTGCCCCGGCCAACGCCACTTTGGCCGGGCTGGCTGCGGGGCTCGCGTCGGGCGGCGCGGGTGCCTCCGTCTATGCGCTCCATTGCGGAGAAAGCGGAATGCTGTTTCTTGCGCTCTGGTATTCGGTGGGGATCGGTCTGGTTGCACTGTGCGGCGCAGTGCTGGGACGAACCCTGCTGCGCTGGTAGGCAACATGTGACAAAGCCGTCATAAATTGACCACCCGGTCAAATTTCTGCTTTCCCTCTCCCGTCAACTGTGTTTGACTTTCGCCCCATATGCACAACGGCGGCGCTGTAACACGACCGTCGCAAAGGCATGGAATAGAGGCGTGGTAAGCGTCTCGATGACAAAGGGAACAAGGGATCATGAAACATCTGCTGCTCGGCGCCTCCGCGCTGGCGCTGACCGTGGGGCTGACCGGCCCCGTCAGCGCGCAGGAAGGCGAATTCACGCTCAACATCCTCCATATCAACGATTTCCATTCGCGTTTCGGCCCGATCGACGGCTATGACGCCAATTGCGATGCCGAAACCGACGCAGCCGGTGAGTGTTTTGGCGGCATCGCACGCCTCAAGACAGCCATCGACGGCAAGCGAGCCGAACTCGAGGGCGAGAACGTCGTGCTTCTCGATGCAGGCGATCAGTTCCAGGGTTCTCTGTTCTACACTCAATATCGCAGCGAGATCATTGCCGAGTTCGCGAACGATCTGGGGATCGAACTGATGGCCGTGGGCAATCATGAATTCGATGACGGCCCCGAAGAACTTGCCGCCCTGCTCGACGCCGTCAATTTCCCGATCATCTCGGGCAACACCAATGTCGAGAACGAGCCCCTGCTCGCGGGCCGTATTCCAGGCACCCACATCATGGAGATCGGCGGTGAACAGGTCGGCTTCATCTCCGCCCTGGCAGAAGACACCGACGAAACCTCCTCGCCCGGCGACGGAGTTGAATTCGAAGATACAATCGACAGCTTGACGGCCCAGGCCGAGGCACTCACCGCCGAGGGCATCGACAAGATCATTGCCCTCACCCATGTCGGCTACAATCAGGACCTCGAAATCGCTTCGAACGTCCCGGGCGTGGACGTCGTGGTGGGCGGCCACTCGCACACCCTTCTGTCCAACACCGACGAAGGCGCCGCTGGCGGCTACCCGACAATGATCGACGGCGTGGACGGCAATGAAGTTCCTGTCGTCACCGCTTATTCCTACGGCAAATATCTGGGCGACCTCGTGGTGACCTGGGATGCCGAGGGCAACGTCATTTCGGCCGAGGGCGACCCGATCCTCATGGATGCTTCGGTTACCCCGGACGAGGGTTACGTTGCCCGTCTGGCCGAACTCGAAGAGCCGATTGCAGACCTTATGAACCAGGTGATCGGCACCGCCACCGACACGATCGACGGCTCGCGCGAAACCTGCCGCATGCAGGAATGCACGATGGGCAACCTGGTTGCCGATGCCATCCTCGACGCCGCGTCCGAGGAAGGCGCCACCATCGCCATCCAGAACGGCGGCGGCCTGCGTTCTTCGATCGATGCCGGCGAAATCACCATGGGTGAGGTGCTGACGGTGCTGCCCTTCTCCAACACCCTGGCAACCGTGGATCTCTCCGGTGCCGATGTAATTGACTCGCTGGAAAACGGCGTGTCCGACATCGAGAACGGCGCCGGCCGCTTCCCGCAGGTCGCCGGGCTGAAATATTCCTACACGCTGGCCAATCCGGCCGGTGAGCGCATCAGCGACGTGATGGTCGATGAAGGCGGGGAATGGGTCCCGATCGATGAGGAAGCGACCTATACCATCGTCACCAACAACTACATGCGTGGCGGCGGCGACGGCTACGGCACCTTTGCCGAAGGCGACAATCCCTACGATTTCGGCCCGCCGCTCGAGCAGGTCCTGGCCGATTACATCGCGGCACAGGGTGGCGAATACACACCTTACACCGACGGGCGCATCACGATCGTCGAATAGGCGAAAAGCCTGTCCATCATGCACAAAGGGGGCGGCCGCATCTGTGTGACCACGCTCCTCTGTGCTTCCCCGGCGAAGAGGCGAATTTACCCTACGACGATTTCCTGCCGCTTGGTCTCCGATACAAAGCCCAGATCGAGTACCTTTTGCATGTCCGCCGCATAGCGGAAGCTCGGATCGCCATTGACGCCCGAATGCACGGCCTCGACAAAGCGGTGATAATTGGTCGGCACAGGCTCCACGGGCACGTCCTGCCAGTGAGCGATCTCGGCATCCTCACCCGCACACATCTGCAGCGAGGACCCGTTCATGCCGTGCTGCACCTCAAGTCCGCCCTTGTCGCCATAGGCCCGCAGGCGGAGCGTGTTGAGATATCCCGACGCCCAGCGCGTCGCGTGCACCACGCCGAGGGCGCCCGAACCGAATTCGAGGCTCATGGTGAAGCTGTCATTGGCATCGAGCACATAGTCCCCGATCTGCCCATCCGGATCCTTGTCGAAGGCTTTCAGCCGGCAGAACATGGAGGTGATCGGCGCATTGATCCCGAACGCGGCAAAATCGAGAATGTGGATGCCGATGTCGCCCAGTGTCCCGTTCGAGCCGTGCGCGGTGGACAACCGCCACAGCCATGTGGGATCGGTCCGCCAGTCGCCCCAGGCTTTCGAGACCAGCCAGCTTTGCAGATAGCTGGCCTCCACATGCTTGATCGTGCCGATCGCGCCTTCATCAACCAACTGGCGGAATTTCTGCAGTTCGGCGACGTTGCGGTAGGTGAGGTTGACCATATTGACCAGCCCCGCCGCTTCCGCCGCGTCGGCCATGCCCTCCGCATGCCCGTAATGGGTCGCCAGCGGCTTTTCGCAGAACACGTGCTTGCCCGCTTCTATCGCCTTCATCGAAGTCTCGAAGTGAAACCGGTCCGGCGTGACATTGGCCACCGAATCGAACTGGCCCCAGTCGAGCGCTTCGTCGAGCGAGGTGAAGGTGCGGGCGATGTCGTAGCTCTGGGCAAAGCGCTGGGCGCGCTCGGCATCGAGATCGACAGCCCCCACGATTTCAACGCCGTCTATGGCACCAAAATGCGCCGCATGGCTGGAGGCCATATTGCCCGTGCCAAGGATCACAAGACGCATGCTGCGCTCCCGCGATAGAATTTAAATGATCGAGTTTCAGCCCGCTGGATCATTTCACCGTTTCACGGAAACGGCGCAACGATCCAAGTCCTTGTTTTGTCGCGCTTCCGAACCGGACAAGTGGGCCCACTTGTCCTGGAAACGCCCTAACGGAAGCCTTCCTCACCCGCCTTGTGCAGCTTGCCGCCACGCTCTTCGATCTTTTCGAGCGCCTTGTCCACCGGCACGTTGGGAGCATCGTGAACACCCACATAGGGCCCCTGCGGGTTGTACGCCCACTTGACCGCGTTGCGCAAAACCTTGCCCACAGTCGCGTCGTAATAGGTGGGATAGGTCTCATGCCCGGGCCGGAAGTAAAAGATATTGCCCGCCCCGCGCCGATAGGTCAGCCCCGAGCGAAACACCTCTCCGCCCTGGAACCAGGAAATGAACACGGTTTCGAGCGGTTCGGGCACCGAGAACGGCTCGCCATACATTTCCTCATTCTCGAGTTCGAAATATTCGCCGAGCCCTTCGGCGATGGGATGGCGCGGATTGACGACCCACAGCCGCTCGCGCTCGCCCGCCTCGCGCCATTTGAGCGCGCAGGGCGTGCCCATCAGCCGCTTGAAGATTTTGGAAAAATGCGCCGAGTGCAACAGGATCAGTCCCATGCCTTCCCAGACGCGTTCTGCCACACGCTCGACGATGGCGTCATCGACATCCCCATGCGCCGCGTGGCCCCACCACAACAGCACGTCGGTATCGGCCAGAACGGCGTCGGTCAGCCCGTGCTCGGGGTCCTGCAGCACCACGGTATCGACCGAAATTCCGGCATCTTCGGCCAGCAATCTGGCGATCTGGGCGTGCATGCCCTCCGGATAGAGTTCGGCCACAACCTCGCTTTTCTGCTCGTGAACATTCTCGCCCCAGACGAGCGCCTTGATCGTCATTGTCCATCACTCCTGTCGCGGCCCTGCCGCGAGCCAAAACGTTTTGGATTTTCATATGCGCCGAAGCGCCACCATCCCGGGCGCTTCATCCGCAATGTCTCTTGATGATTACCGCGCGCCCACATCCCTGCGCGGCCCCAACCGTGTTTCCGCTCTATCGTGTTTGCGGGTCGATTTGGAGAGGCAAAATGCAACACGCGAACAAAAAAAGAGGCGGAAGGTTCCGCCTCTTTCGTCCGAATCGATAGGCGCCGTTATTCGATGGCGTCGGTGACAACCGTCGTATAGGCGCCTTCGGGCTCCGCGGTGATCGCCGGATTGTCGGGGGAAACCGCCGAAAGCAGCGTTGCGACGGTCTGCTCGTAAGCTTCGACATCGAGGGCCGGCGTGTCCCCGACAAGCGCTGCCGCCTCATTGACCTGATAGATCTGGCTTTCCAGCGTCAGGGCACCCGACATGTCGTTGTTGAGAACGATCTCGGCGGCTTCCTCGGGATTGGCCTCGGCATATTCCCAGCCCGCCATCGAGGCTTCGACAAATGCCGCCATCGCCTCGACGAACTCGGGATCTTCAAGCCGGTCTTCCATGACATAAAGACCATCTTCGAGCATGCCCACGCCTTCATCGGCGAAGTTGAACAGCGTCAGGCTGTCCTCGGGAATGCCCGCATCGAGCACCTGCTTATACTCGTTGTAGCGCATGACCGAAATACAGTCCGCCTGGTTCTGGAGCAACGGATCGGCCGAAAACGCCTGCCGCAGCACTTCGACCCCGTCATCCCCGCCATCGGTCGACAGCCCGAGCTGGGCCATCCAGGCGTAGAACGGATATTCATTGCCGAAGAACCACACGCCCAGCGTCTTGCCGGGGAAATCGGCAGTGGTTTCCACTCCGCTTTCTTCCGAACAGACCATTTCGAGCGCCGTTGTGGCGAAGGGCTGGGCGATATTGACAAGCGGCACGCCGCGTTCGCGCGCCGCGAGGCCCGCCGCCATCCATGTGGTGATGACATCGGCACCGCCGCCGGCGATCACCTGTTCGGGGGCAATGTCGGGGCCGCCGGGATTGATGGTGACATCGAGACCGGCCTCTTCGTAATAGCCCAGGTCCTTGGCCACGAGGTAGCCAGCGAACTGGCCTTGGTTGACCCATTTGAGCTGGAAGGTCAGCGGATAGAGGTCCTGGGCGAAGGCCGGACTGGCCGAAGCCATCAATACGCCCGCCAGAGCCGCGATTTTGAGAGATTTCATGATGTTCCCCTTGGTTGATGATGATCCCGGCCTGCCGTTTGCCGCGGCGGACGGGCAGTCTTGCCTGGCCTCTACCGTCCCCCACGAACGGATGGATGCCAGAAGGTAACGGCGCGTTCGATGAGCGCAATCACCCCATAGAACACTGAGCCGGCGAGCGCGGCGACCGCGATCTCGGCCCAGACCATATCGACTTGAAGCCGTCCGATGGCCGCGGATATCCGGAACCCCATCCCCACGACTGGAGTGCCGAAAAACTCGGCGACGATGGCCCCGATAAGCGCCAGCGTCGAATTGATCTTTAACGCATTGAAGATGAAGGGCCATGCCATGGGCAAGCGCAATTTTGCGAGTGTCTGCCAATAGCTGGCCGCATAGGTTGCCATGAGGTCCTTTTCGATCTGCCCGGTCGCGTTGAGCCCCGCCACGGTGTTGACCAGCATGGGAAAGAACGTCATCACCACGACGACGGCGGCTTTCGACTGCCAGTCGAACCCGAACCACATCACCATGATCGGTGCGATGCCGACAAGAGGCAGAGCCGAGACGAAATTGCCCACCGGCAGCAGCCCGCGCTTGAGGAAGGGCGAGCGGTCGATAGCGACGGCCACGATGAACGCCGATCCACAGCCTATGGCATAACCGATCAGCACCGATTTGAGGAATGTCTGCTGGAAGTCGGGCCAGATCGGGTTGGGGATCGAGGCCCAAAGCCGCTCCCAGATCACCGATGGTGGCGGCAGCAGCACGGCGGGCACGTTCAGGCCCCGCACCAGCCCTTCCCAGACCACCAGAAGCACAACGCCGAAAATCACCGGCACGGCGATATTTATGGCGCTCGCGGCGGCCCGCTCGCGGGTTCTGATCCGCACCAGAAATTCGTTGATCCCCCACCCGGCCAGCCAGACCGCCAGCGCCGTCATGATCCAGCCATTCATGCGGGTGCCCCCATCATTTTGGCGGTGAGCGACTGGATGGCCCCGATGGCAAAGATCAAAGCCGCCGAAAGCGCAGCCGCCATCAGGAGCGCCGCCCAGATCTGCGTCGTCTGCCCGTAATACGACCCGGCCAGCAGCCGCGAGCCGAGCCCGCCCGCCGCGCCGGTCGGCAATTCGCCGACGATGGCCCCGACCAGCGAAGCGGCAACGCCCACCTTCATGGACGTGAAAAGATAAGGCACGGCTGCCGGCCAGCGCAGCTTCCAGAACACCTGATTGCCCGAGGCGTTATAGGTGCGCATCAGATCGAGATGGATGGCTTCGGGGCTGCGAAAGCCCTTGACCATACCCACGACCACCGGAAAGAACGACAGATAGGTCGAAATCAGCGCCTTGGGGATCAGCCCGGTCAGTCCCACCGAATTGAGCACTACCACCACCATGGGCGCAATCGCGAGGATGGGGATGGTCTGGCTGGCGATGATCCACGGCATCAGCGAGCGGTCCATCGCCCGGTTGTGAACGATCAGCACCGCCAGCCCGATCCCGAGCAGCGTGCCGAAAATGAACCCCAGCCCGGTCGCCGAAAGCGTGATCCAGGCGTGAAAAATCAGGCTGCGCGGCGTGGAGGGATTGGCGTTGAACACCGAATTGTAAAATTCGACGGCCACCTGATGCGGGGCCGGCAGCACCGGGCGCTGCTGGGCGAAAACATCGGCCAGAAACTGGGTCAGCGGCACATCGACAAGATCGGCCCGCGCATAAACGCTCTGCTGCCAGGGCGTGTTGAGAATAATCGTGCCGGCGTACCAGATGGCGATGATGGCAAGCACCACCACAGCAACCGGAACGAAACTCCCCTCAGCCAGCCGCTTCATTTACTATTCCTCATAGGAATGACCGGCCCGCAGTCCCTCGCGGACCCGGGCGGCGATTTCGAGGAATTCGGGCGTTTCGCGGATATCGAGCGGCCGTTCCCTGGGGAGCGTTGATTCGATCACATCGGTCACCCGGCCCGGACGCGGGCTCATCACCACGATCTTGGTCGAGAGATAAACCGCCTCGGGGATCGAGTGGGTGACGAAACAGATGGTCTTGCTGGTCTTCGCCCAAAGTTCGAGAAGCTGTTCGTTGAGATGGTCCCGCACGATTTCGTCGAGCGCGCCGAACGGCTCGTCCATCAAGAGCAGATCAGCATCGAAGGCCAGCGCGCGGGCAATCGAGGCGCGCTGCTGCATGCCGCCCGAAAGCTGCCAGGGAAATTTCTGCTCGAACCCTGAAAGATTGACCATCTCCAGCGTCCGCGCGATGCGCTTTTGCTGATCGGCCTTCGAATAGCCCATGATTTCGAGCGGCAGCCCCACATTGCGCTCGATGGTCCGCCACGGATAGAGCGCCGCGGCCTGAAACACATAGCCGTACGACCGATCCTTGCGGGCCTGTTCGGGGCTGTGGCCATTGACGGTGATCGTGCCCGCTGTCGGCTGTTCGAGATCGGCGATCACCCGCAGGAACGTCGTCTTCCCGCACCCCGACGGACCGATGAACGATACGAACTCACCCTTGGAAATGGACAGATTGACGTCCGAAAGCGCATGCACCGGGCCGTCGGCAGTTTCGAATGTCAGCCCGAGCCCCTTGGCCGATACAACTGAAGTCATGCGCTAGTCTTTTCCAATTTGATCATCGAAGACGGTTATCCCTCGCTCGTCCAACAGCCTGTTTATCTTGAATTCGATTGCATGAAGCAGATACGCCACGGCGCCCACACCTAGCGCCACATAGACGGCCGCAAGGTCATCGCGCCAAGCCGCGACTGCCACCCCGATCGCCACACACAAGCCGATTGCCAAGCGCGTTTTCAACTAGTTTCCTAAACCCCGCTCGCCGGAATGCCGCTGCGCTCCACCTTGCGCGGTGCGGTCAGTTCTTTCCACTTGGAAAGCGCTTTGTTCACAGCCTGGAAGGGTTCGCGTGGCACGAACTGGCCATGGCCTTCCTTGGGCTGAATCACCCCGTCCTCCACGGCCACCCGGCCCCGCGTCAGCGTATAGCGCGGCAGGCCCTTGACGTGTTTGCCCTCGAAGACGTTGTAGTCGATGGCCGATTGCTGGGATTTGGCCGAAATGGTCTTTCCCTTTTCCGGGTCCCACACAACGATATCGGCATCCGCGCCGACAAGAATGGCGCCCTTTTTGGGATAGACGTTGAGGATCTTGGCAATGTTGGTCGAGGTGACGGCGACGAATTCGTTCATGGTCAGTCGCCCTGTCGCCACGCCATAGGTCCACAGCATCGGCATGCGGTCTTCGAGCCCGCCCGTGCCGTTGGGGATCTTGGTGAAATCGCCAACACCCGTGCGCTTCTGCTCGGTTGTGAAGGCGCAATGATCGGTCGCGACCACCTGCAGCGAGCCTGATTGCAGCCCGGCCCACAGCGAATCCTGATGCGCCTTGTTGCGGAAAGGCGGGCTCATGACGCGGCGGGCGGCATGGTCCCAATCCTTGTCGAAATATTCTGACTCATCGAGCGTCAGATGCTGGATCAGCGGCTCGCCATAGACTCGTTTGCCCTGCTGGCGCGCCCTTCGGATCGCCTCATGGCTTTCCTCGCAGGAGGTGTGAACGACATAGAGCGGCACTCCGGCCATATCGGCGATCATGATCGCCCGATTGGTGGCTTCGCCCTCGACCTGCGGCGGGCGGGAATAGGCATGGCCCTCCGGCCCGTTATTGCCGGCGGCCAGAAGTTTCGCCGAAAGATCGGCGACCACATCGCCGTTTTCGGCGTGGACCAAGGGCATGGCACCAAGCTCGGCGCAACGCTGGAACGAGGCATACATCTCGTCGTCCTGCACCATCAGCGCGCCTTTATACGCCATGAAGTGCTTGAAGGTGTTGATGCCTTTTTCCTTAACGACCGTTTCCATCTCATCGAACACCTGCTCGCTCCACCAAGTGATCGCCATGTGATAGGAATAATCGCAATGGGCGCGGCCAGACTTGTTATCCCACATCGACAGCGCTTCGAGCAGGCTCTGATTGGGGCTGGGCAGGCAGAAATCGACAACCATCGTCGTCCCACCCGCCAGCGCGGCACGGGTGCCGGATTCAAAATCGTCGGATGAATAGGTGCCCATGAAGGGCATTTCCAGATGCACATGCGGATCGATCCCGCCCGGCATCACATAGCATCCCGAGGCATCGAGCACGGTATCGCCAGACAGGTTCGGCCCGATCTCGACGATGGTCTCGCCTTCGATTTTGATATCGGCGGTGTAGGTCAGATCGGCGGTGACGATGGTGCCGTTCTTGATGACTGTGCTCATGATGATTCCTTTTGAATTTGGTCTTGAGGTGCGGGGTGGTATCGGACACCCACTGGACCTCGTCGTTCCAGCACCTCCAATACCGCCGTCAATACACCATCGGTTTCCTGCAAAACCTCGTTGTTCCAAAAGCGCAGAACGCTATAGCCCTCGGCATTCAGGGTCTTGGTTCGCTTTGCGTCCGAAATTGAGTTCGCATGCTGACTTCCATCGACTTCGACAACGAGCATGGCTTCACGACAGACGAAATCGACATAGAACCCTGCAATGGGAAACTGGCGGACAAATTTCCATCCCGCCAGTTGCCGATTGCGCAGGCGATGCCAGAGCTGGGTTTCCGCGTCCGTCGCGCTGCGGCGCAAACGACGGGCGATCCTGTTCCTGGCAAGCGCTGTCCCCTCCCCCTGCCTGCCGGCATCCCTCTCCCCAAAGGGGCGAGAGACTCCAGCGTTGCCACCGCTACGGCCTGCCCCCTCTCCCCGCTGGGGAGAGGGCTGGGGTGAGGGGCTGCTGAGCTTGCGCGGTTCACTCACCCCACGATCTCCGCCGTCTCAACCACAGCATGCAGCAGAACATCGGCGCCGGCCGTCGCCCATTCTTTGGAAATATCCTCGGCCTCGTTGTGGCTCAGCCCATCGACGCAGGGGCACATGACCATGGCCGTCGGATAGAGCTTGTTGATCCAGCACGCGTCGTGCCCGGCACCCGAGACGATGTCGCGATGCGAATAGCCGAGCCGTTCGGCGGCGTTGCGGACCGCTGTGACGCAACCCTCGTCGAAGGTGACGGGATCGAAATGGCCGGCCACCTCGATTTCCATGCCCAGCCCCAATTCCTCGGCGATCTTTGGAGCCTCGGTTTCGAACCGGGCCTTCATCGCGTCGAGCACCTCCTGGTGCGGGGTGCGGAAATCGATGGTGAAGACCACCTTGCCGGGGATCACATTGCGGGAATTGGGATAGACGTCGCAATGGCCGATGGCCCCCACCGCCTCGGGCTGATGGCTCATGGCGATCTGGTGGACCAGCTCTGTCATCCGCGCCATGCCCAGCCCGGCGTTCCTGCGCATCGGCATCGGGGTCGAGCCGGTATGGGCGTCCTTGCCGGTCAGCGTCACCTGCAGCCACCAGAGCCCCTGCCCGTGGGTGACGACGCCGATATCCTTGCCTTCGGCTTCGAGGATCGGACCCTGTTCGATATGAAGCTCGAAAAACGCCTTCATCTTGCGCGTGCCGACCTCTTCGTCACCGACCCAGCCGATGCGCTTGAGTTCATCGCCGAATTTGAGCCCCTTGGCATCGACCCGGTCATAGGCCCAATCGAGTTCGTGCACGCCAGCGAAAACGCCTGAGGCCAGCATGGCGGGCGCAAAGCGGGTGCCCTCCTCATTGGTCCAGTTGGTCACGACGATAGGGTGTTTTGTCTTGATGTCGAGATCGTTGAGCGTGCGGATCAATTCGAGCCCGCCTAAAACGCCGAGCACGCCATCATATTTCCCGCCGGTCGGCTGGGTGTCGAGGTGAGACCCCACGTAAACCGGCAGCGCGCCAGGGTCGGTGCCCTCGCGGCGCGCAAACATGGTGCCCATCTTGTCGACGCCCATTTCGAGCCCCGCCTCGTCGCACCAGCGCTGAAACAGCTCGCGCCCAACCTTATCGGCATCGGTCAGCGTCTGGCGGTTGTTGCCGCCGGCCACGCCGGGGCCGATCCTGGCCATTTCCATTATGGAGTCCCAGAGCCTGTCGCCGTTGACCTTTAGATTGTCTCCGAGTGTCGCCATGCTCTTTGCTCCCGTCTTTGAAATATCAGAGGGTTGGAAATGTAAATTGCGCGCCCGACTTGATGCCGGCCGGCCAGCGCGTCGTGACAGTCTTGAGCCGCGTATAAAAATGTACGCCCTCGGGACCGTAAATCGAGTGATCCCCAAACAGGGACCGCTTCCAGCCGCCGAAGGAATGATAGGCCACCGGGACGGGAATAGGGACGTTGACGCCAACCATGCCGACCTCGATGCGGTCGGCGAAATCGCGCGCCGCGTCGCCGTCGCGGGTGAAGATCGCAACGCCGTTTCCGTATTCGTGTTCGTTGATCATCCTGACCGCATCGCCGTAATCGGGCGCGCGGACGACGGAGAGGACCGGGCCGAAAATCTCCTCCTTGTAGATGGTCATGTCCGGCGTCACGCGGTCGAACAGCGTACCGCCGACATAATACCCGTCCTCATAGCCCTGCAGCTTGAACCCGCGTCCATCGATGACCAGTTCGGCGCCCTCTTCGACACCTTTGTCGATATAGCCCAGCACCTTGTCGCGGTGCATGGCTGTCACAAGAGGACCCATCTCGGCGTCCTTGTCGGTCGCCGGGCCGATTTTCAGGCTCTCGACGCGCGGCTTGAGCCTTTCGATCAGCGCATCGGCTGTCTTTTCGCCCACCGGCACGGCCACCGAAATCGCCATGCAGCGCTCCCCAGCGGATCCGTACCCGGCACCCATTAAAGCGTCGGCTGCCTGGTCCAGATCCGCATCGGGGAGGATCACCATGTGGTTTTTCGCGCCGCCCAGCGCCTGAACGCGCTTTCCGGCTTTCGTGCCACGTTGATAGACATATTCGGCGATTGGCGTGGAACCCACAAAGCTCACCGCCTTGATGTCGGGATGGTCTAAAATGTGATCGACGGCTTCCTTGTCGCCGTGAACGATATTGAGCACGCCCTCGGGCAGCCCGGCCTCCATGAACAAATTCCAGGCCAGCATCGGCGCCGACGGATCGCGCTCGGAGGGCTTCAGTATGAAGGTATTGCCGCAGGCAATGGCCGAAGGATACATCCACATCGGCACCATGGCCGGAAAGTTGAACGGGGTGATCCCCGCAACGACGCCCAGCGGCTGACGGTCGGCATAGGCATCGATGGCAGGGCCGACATTGCGGGTGAAGGTCCCCTTCAAAAGCTCGGGGATGCCGCAGGCATATTCCACGCACTCGATGCCGCGCTGCACTTCGCCCAAAGCGTCGTCATGGGTCTTACCGTGCTCGCGCGAGATTTCCCGCGCCAGATCGGCGGCGTGCCGGTCGAGCAGTTCCTTGAACCGAAACATCACCCGCGCCCGCTTGAGCGGCGGTGTGGCGCCCCAGGCGGGCTGGGCGGCCTTGGCCGATGCCACAGCCTCATCGATCTCGGCATTTGTCGAAAGCGGCAACTGCGCAATCTGCTCGCCGGTCGCCGGATTATAAACGGCCGATTTGCGCGTCGAGGACGACGCGACACGTTTGCCGCCTATGGCGTTTTCGATGATCTGCATGGCTCAATCCACCTCCCCGAGGACCGTGCGAATGGTATCGACGATTTGGTCGATGTGTTGTTTTTCCACGATCAGCGGCGGCGAAAGCGCGATGATATCGCCCGTCGTGCGGATCAGAACGCCTTTTTCGAAGGCCTTCACGAAAGCTGAGAACGCGCGTTTTGTCGGCTCGCCGGCAATCGGTTCAAGTTCGATTGCCCCCACGAGCCCGATATTGCGCACGTCGATCACATGCGGCGCGCCTTTGAGCGAATGCAGCGCCTCCTCGAAATAGGGCCCAAGCTCGGCGCCCCGGGTCAGAAGGCCTTCCTGCTTGTAGGTCTCGAGCGTTGCCAGCCCCGCCGCCGAGGCGATCGGATTGCCCGAATAGGTATAGCCGTGGAAAAATTCGATCAGGTGTTCAGGACCGGTCATGAAGGCGTCGTGGATTTTCGACGAGGTGAACACCGCGCCCATGGGAATGACCCCATTGGTCAGCCCCTTGGCGGTGACCATGATATCTGGGGTGACCCCGAAATAGTCGGCGCCGAACGGGGTGCCCAGCCGCCCGTATCCGGTGATGACCTCATCGAAGATCAGCAATATGCCGTGCCTGTCGCAAATCTCGCGCAGGCGCTTGAGATATCCCGGTGGCGGGATCAGAACCCCCGTAGACCCCGCCACCGGCTCGACGATCACCGCAGCGATCGTCGAAGCGTCATGGAGCGTGACGATGCGCTCCAGTTCCTCGGCCAGTTCCACCCCATGCTGCGGCTCACCGCGCGAAAAGGCATTTTTGGCCGGTAAGTGCGTGTGCGGCAGATGATCGACGCCAGTCAGAAGCGTACCGAACATCTTGCGGTTGGCAACGATACCACCGACCGAAATGCCCCCGAAATTGACCCCGTGATAGCCGCGCTCACGCCCGATCAATCGCGTACGCGAGCCCTGCCCGATCGCCTTCTGGTAAGCCAGCGCCACCTTGAGCGCCGTTTCCACCGATTCGGACCCTGAATTGGTGAACAGCACATGGTCGAGCCCGTCGGGCGCCAGATCGACCAGCCTGTTGGCAAGCTCGAACGCCTTGGGATGGCCCATCTGGAAGGCCGGCGCGTAGTCGAGTTCGGCCGCCTGACTGGCAATGGCCTCGGTGATCAGCGGCCGGCAGTGACCGGCATTGACGCACCAAAGGCCAGCGGTGCCGTCGAGCACCTCGCGCCCGTCGGCGGTCGTGTAGTGCATGTCCTTGGCAACCACGAACATGCGCGGGCTTTTCTTGAACTGCCGGTTGGCCGTGAACGGCATCCAGAAGGCATTGAGATCATTGGGGATGGACTGAGCGCCCTGCGACATGAATATTCCCTCTCCGACGCTTCCGGGACATTTCCGGCGGCCGGTTGTTGATTTCGGTCAGAATTTTTTTGACCGATTGGAAAAATTCTAGCACTCTCAATGCAAGGTTCAAGGGGTATAATTTCCAGACTCGCTCCGGGTCTCGGAAATGGCTGTGAACCGGTTCAGGATTCCGGCTCCGGAGTTCTTCATGGGAGGCAACGGCCGAAAATGACCACCGACGCAGAGGCGCCAAGGCCCATAACCCGGATCCAGCGCGAAAAGCAGGAAGTCATCCTCGAAGCCGCTCTGGACGTTTTTTCCCAGTTCGGTTTCCGCGGCTCGACCATCGACCAGATCGCCGAGGCGGCGGGCATGAGCAAGCCCAATCTGCTCTATTATTTCAAATCCAAGGAAGATATCCACGCCCCGCTGCTGGCGCGCATTCTCGACACATGGCTCGAACCGCTCCGCGAGATGGACCCAGATGGCGATCCTCTGCCCGAGATCCAGTCCTATATCCGCCGCAAGCTCGAGATGAGCCGTGATTTTCCCCGCGAGAGCCGACTGTTCGCCAATGAAATGCTGCGCGGCGCCCCGGGCTTTTACGACATCCTGCACACCGACCTCAAAGACCTGGTCGACGAGAAGGTCAAGATCATCAAGGGCTGGATGGCCGAGGGCAAGGTCGCCAAGGCCGATCCCTATCACCTTATCTTTTCCATCTGGGCGACGACACAGCACTATGCCGATTTCGACATCCAGGTGAAGGCCGTGCTCGGCCGCGAACGCGGTGGCGAGGGACGATTCGAGGATGCCGCGCGCTTTCTCGACCAGTTGTTCCTGCACGGGCTCAGCCCGAAGAAACGTTGAACCGGACTTCGCAATGAAAAAGACCCTGTATGCAGCTTTGGCGCTCTGCATACAGGGTCAAGGGGCAGGCCTCACTCCTGCAAGACCGTGTCTAGCGCATCAAAACATGACTGTAAAGATCATATTTTGAATGCCGCGAATTTTTTGTCGGCAACGTCAATCCGGAGTGAATGTCAGTTCAGTTCCATGCCCAGCATTTCAATGCCGAGACGCGAGCGCATGGCGCGGCGCTTGTCGGTGAGATCGGCGATTGTGTAGGAGCGCAAAACGGCAAAGAACGCTTCGAGCGCTTCGTGCAGCGCGCCATTAAGCTCGCATCCTCCGACCAACGGACAACTGGTTTCCCCACCCTCGAAACATTCGGCCAGCGCAAAATTCTCTTCGGTCAGGGAAATGACGTCGAGCAGGGTGATCTCCGCGGCAGGACGCGCCAGGCGCACGCCACCGTGGCGGCCACGCACGGTTTCGAGAATGTCGTTCTCGACAAGCGGCTTGATGAGCTTGAACAGGAACAATTCGGAAATCCCGTAAGCCTTGGCGATATCGGCAACGCGCGAAAGATCGGGCGCATTGATGGCGCAATACATAAGCGTCCGAACTGCATAGCTCGATTGGCGTGTCAGTCTCATCGGTCATGCCCTGTCATTAAAAGCGCCAAAGCGCCGGGGAATCTGTGTTCAACGCACAATATCGCTTCATGCGTCGAGGTCAAAGATTATAACAATTCTAAACTATGTCAAGAAAAGCTGACTGCACATTTCATGTTTTAATGCCGCACCGCGCCCCTTCCCTTTTTGACCGCCATGGCTAGGATCGCGCCGAAACGATATGGAGGCTCCTTTGGCGCGCAAGATCATCATCGACACCGACCCCGGCCAGGACGATGCCGTAGCCATTCTTCTGGCGCTGGCCAGTCCCGAGGAAATCGAGACCTTGGGCATCGTCGCCGTAGCCGGCAATGTCGGGCTCGCCCAGAACGCGAAGAATGCACTCAAGGTGGTCGAACTCTCCGGCCGGCGCGACGTTCCGGTTTATGCCGGATGTCCCCGCCCGATAATGCGCGAACTGGTGACCGCCGAACACGTCCACGGCCAGACCGGCCTCGATGGTCCGGACCTGCCCGAACCCAAGCTGCGCCTCGAAAGCCAGCACGGGGTCGATTTCATTATTTCCACGCTTCGGCGCGAGCCGGAAAAAACGGTGACCCTGTGCGCGCTCGGCCCGTTGACAAACCTTGCCATGGCGCTGGTCAAGGCACCCGACATCGCCCCGCGCATCGAAGAAATCGTCCTGATGGGCGGTGGTTATTTCGAGGGCGGCAACATCACCCCGGCTGCAGAATTCAATATTTTCGTCGATCCCGAAGCCGCCCAGACCGTACTCAAATGCGGTGCACCGATCACCATGATGCCGCTCGACGTCACCCATCAGATGATCGGCACGCCCGAACGGATCGAAGCCTTCAGGGCCATCGGCAATCGGTCGGGCGACGCAGTGGCCGCGATGCTGGGTTTTTCCGAACGGTTCGACCTGGAAAAATACGGCTGGCCCGGCGCCCCGCTCCACGACCCCTGCGTTACCGCCTATATGATTGCCCCGAAGATGTTTTCCGGGCGGCTTTGCAATGTCGAGATCGAATGCGCCAGCCCCCTGACGCGCGGCATGACTGTGGCCGATTACTGGCACGTCACCGATCGCCCGCGCAACGCGACCTTCATCCGGTCCGGCGACGCCGACGCGTTTTACGCGCTTCTCGTCGACCGCATCGCACGCCTGCCCTAGGAGTTGATCCATGTCCCATTTCGTCACCACCCAATGGCTCGCCGATCATCTTGATGACCCCGACATCCAGGTGATAGACGCCTCCTGGCACATGCCCAATTCCGGCCGCGACGCGCAGGCCGAATATGAGGCCGGCCACATCCCCGGCGCGATCTTTTTCGATCTCGACAAGAACGCCGATACCTCATCGGGCCTGCCCCATATGCTGCCCGACGCGGATACGTTTTCCGCAATGGCGGGCGCACTGGGCATCGCCTCCGACAAGACGCTGGTTGTTTACGACGAGGCCGGCCTGTTTTCCGCCCCGCGCGCCTGGTGGACGTTCACGGTCATGGGTGCGCGGGTGGTCAAAATCCTCGAGGGAGGCGGGCCAAAATGGCGAGCCGAAGACCGCCCGCTCGAATCCGGCGAATCCATCGCGCCGCGCGCAACGTTCGATGCGAAGTTCGATAACGCCGCCGTCGCCGGCTTCGAGCAGGTTCTGGCCGCCAGTCAAGCGGGCCAGCAGATACTCGACGCCCGCGGCGCGGCCCGTTTTACCGGCGACACGCCCGAACCGCGCGCCGGGCTCAAATCGGGCCATATCCCACAGAGCCGCAATCTGCCCTTCGACGCGCTGATCGAAAACGGCACGCTCAAGCCCGACGCCGAATTGGAAAAAGCCATCCGCGCCGCCGGCATCGATCCGGCAAAGCCGGTCATCACCTCCTGCGGATCGGGCGTGACTGCCGCCGTCCTTGCGCTGGCGCTCGACACCATCGGCGCCGAAAAGGTCGCGCTCTATGACGGATCCTGGACCGAATGGGGCGGACGCGACGACGCGCCGGTGCAAACCGGCCCGGCGCGATAATGCCGTCAGGCCGCTGTGGAGGTGGTCTGCGAAACGCGATTGCGGCCCGAGCGCTTTGAAAGATAGAGCGCATTGTCCGCCTTGCGGATCAGGCTATCCAGACTCAACCCGGGCCTTTCGGCAACGGCAACCCCGGCGCTGACCGTGCAGGTGACCGGCTGGGCGTCCGCCGTGTGGATCATCCGGCCCATGGCGCTGCGCACCCGTTCCGCCAGCGCAAGGGCTTGGGTGGTCGAACTGCCCGGCAGCACCAGAACGAATTCCTCGCCCCCCAGCCGCACCGCCATGTCCTCCCCGCGGCAATTTTCCACAAGCAAGCGGGCGAAACTGCGCAGCACGGTATCGCCGAACGCATGCCCGTGCCGGTCGTTGAGACCTTTGAAATCGTCGAGGTCCAGAACCACCAGCCCGGTGCCCTGTGGCACATGGCCCTCGGAAAACCGCTCGAACAATGCCCGGCGGTTGCTCAACCCTGTCAGCGGATCGATCAGCGAGGCGTCCCGGTGCCTTCGGCTGATCCGCTCCTGATGCACAGTGACAAACAGCCCGCCGATCCCGGTAAGCGCGATGACCGAAACCATCAGGTTGAGCGCCTCGGCCCAATTGTCGGGGACACGTCCGTTGAGATAAAGCGGCGTTTCGAGGGCAACGGCGACCACGCAGAACACATAGGAAGCCGTCAGCATCCAGTGCAACGCGGCAATGGCGGTGATCGGTCCGGGCGATTCCGCCCGCACTGTCCAATACTGGTAGCCGCAAAAGCCCAAAAGCAGCGCGCTCATCAGATTGATGAAAACAAAACTCAACCCGTCAAAACCCAGAGCGCCGCTCACGATGATCGGTGCGGCGCTGACCACGCCAAGCAGCGCTACCCGCGCTGTTTCAAAGCGCCCGGTGCTGAACTGCGTGAACCCGCCATAGCTGATTGCGAAGGCCGACGTCAGCAGGACCCCCGCCAGCATAGAATGCAGCACGTTCACGGTATTGTGGAAAACCGAAAACGCGACGATGGCGGCGATGATGATTGCGATGCAAGCGGCCCAGGTCAGAAGAAATATCGACCCGCGCTCACGCAGCCAGGAGCTCATCAGCGTGAAACAGAGCGCAACACCCGCTGCGCCTGAAGCCATCAGAAGCGAATTGTAGTCGAAACCCATGGTGCCGGCGAATCTGGTTTGCGTCGGATCGGACCCTATCACCGGGCAAGTTGACGGCGGAAGTCAACTTGGCAGACTGGTGTCCAAACCGTTAGCGCCGCATGCTCAGTTTTTACCGTTTGGTCGAAAAAGCGACACATGATTGTCGTTTTCGCTTTTGAATCGCGGCACTTTCTGGTTTCTTGCCCTAAAGCATGCACGTCTCATCGGCAGATGGGAGACCCCGCAGCGAACACCGCGAAACCAACGAGGGGAAAACCCGGACGGAATGACGCAGATTCTGGAGATCACGGACCTCCACAAGTCCTTCGGCAATCTCGAAGTCCTAAAGGGCGTTTCGCTGGATGCCAGGGCCGGGGACGTTGTCTCGCTGATCGGCTCGTCAGGGTCGGGCAAATCCACCCTTTTGCGCTGCATCAACATGCTCGAAATTCCCAACCAGGGCGATGTCACGATCGATGGCGAGCACGTCTCGCTTTCTTCCGAGGGTCCTGACCGCCACCCCACCGATCCTTTCCAGTTGCGCCGCATCCGCTCCAAGCTCGGAATGGTGTTCCAGTCCTTCAATCTCTGGTCGCACATGACGATCCTCGAAAACGTCATGGAAGCCCCCATCCTGGTGCAGAAGCGCGACAAGGCCGAAGTGCGCGAACAGGCGCTCGCCTTGCTCGACAAGGTCGGAATTGCCGCCAAGGCCGATGCCTTTCCCGCCCAGCTTTCCGGCGGGCAGCAGCAGCGCGCCGCCATCGCGCGCGCCTTGTGTATCAATCCCACCCTCATGCTTTTCGACGAGCCCACATCGGCGCTCGATCCCGAACTCGAAGTCGAGGTGCTTGGCGTCATCAAGATGCTGGCCGACGAGGGCCGCACCATGATCCTCGTTACCCACGACATGAAATTTGCACGCGAAGTCTCCGACAGGGTCGTTTTCCTCCATCTGGGCAAGATCGAGGAACAGGGCACTGTCGATGAAGTCTTCGGCGCCACCAAATCCGACAGGCTGCGCCAGTTCCTGAGCGCTGCCGGTCACGCCTGACCGGGGCGGCAAAACCATCATGCAAAAGGGACCCGGTCGCTTCACCAACCAAAAAAGGGAACTCGGAAAATGAAAAAGGTGATCCTCGCCGCTGCCGCCCTGGCAGTACTGTCCACCGCTGCCAACGCCCAGGAAACCCTGCGCATCGGCACCGAGGGCGCCTATGCGCCCTGGAACTTCGTCAACGACGCGGGCGAACTGGCCGGCTTCGAGATCGATCTGGGCAATGCGATCTGCGAACACACGGGCATGACCTGCGAGTTCGTGCAGAGCGAATGGGACCCCATCATCCCCAATCTCGTCGCGGGCAACTACGATGTCATTATGGCCGGCATGTCGATCACCGACGAGCGGCTCGAGACCATCAATTTCACCCAGGATTATTTCCCGCCCGATCCGTCCAACTACATCGCCGCAACCGGCGCGGGCATCGATATCGAGAACCCCTCGGGCCTGCGCATCGGCGTGCAGGGCAACACCATCCAGGCAGCCTATGCCGAGGAAAACTTTGCCGCCGACAACACCATCGTCTCGTTCGCCACGTTCGATCAGTCGATCGCCGACCTGGCCGCGGGCAATGTCGATGTGGTGCTCGCTGACGGCTCCTCGCTCGATCCTGTCGTGGAAAATTCGGGCGGCGCGCTCGAAATGTTCGGTCCCGACGTGATGGTCGGCGGCGGCGTCGGCGGCGGTGTGCGCAAGGAAGACACCGAGCTGCTCGCAACGCTCGATGAAGCCCTCACAGCCCTCAAGGCCGACGGCACCGTCGATGCCCTGATTGCCGAATGGTTCGACGGTGCGGGTCCGTTCTACACCGAATAATCGCAAACCTGTGTCCGGCGGGCGGCCAGCAGGCTCCCCCGCCGGGCATCTCACGCAAGGGGCACGCGCGTGGACGGAGCCTTCTGGCTTTTCGATCTGGTGGGCGAAGACATCGCCTTCTGGCTCGGCTACCTCACAAACGGCAAACACCTAAACTGGTACGCCAGTTTCCGCTTCACCATCATGGCCGCCATCTTCGGCGGGTGCCTAGCGCTTGTCTTTGGCCTTCTGGGTGCCGCAGCCAAGGGGTCGCGCTTTGCTGTGCTGCGGGCGATCGGCACCATCTATGTCAGCATGGTGCGCGGTGTTCCCGATGTGCTGTTCTTCCTGTTCTTCCCGCTGGCGTTCGAGCAGGGGGTGGAGTGGGTCTGGTCGATGCAGGTCTGCACGCCCGATTCCATCGCCGCCGACCAGGCGAACTGGCCGCCCTGCCGCGAAGCCAACTGGCTGCTCTCGACCTATGAATATCTGATCCTTGCCTGCGTATCGCTGGGCATCATTTTCGGCGCGTTCACCGCCAACGTCATCCACGGCGCCATGCGTGCCGTGCCGCGCGGCCAGCTCGAAGCCGCGCGCGCCTACGGGATGAGCGAATTTCAGGTGTTGACCCGCATCCATATCCGCCAGATGTGGGTCTATGCCCTGCCCGGCCTTTCCAATGTCTGGCTGTTGCTGATTAAAGCCACGTCGCTGCTGTCCCTGCTCCAGATCGCCGATATCGTCTGGTGGGCAGGCCAGTTGGGTTCGCCCAACTTCCTGCCCCAGGCCGGCCTTGTGCATGGCGATTGGCGCTGGGCCTATTTCATCGCGCTCTTTGTCTTTTACATCCTCGTCACACTGCTTTCGGAAAAGGGCTTTTCCAGGCTCACCGTCTGGGCGCGGCGCGGCATGCCGGTGGAGGGCTAGGCGATGGAATTGATCCAGACGATCATCGCCGAGATCCCGCTTTACGCCCAACCGGCGCTGTTCAACATCTATTTCGCGGCCGCTTCGCTGCCGATCGGCTTTGTCTTCGCCGTATTGCTTGCCCTGGGCAAGAACTCGAAAAATGCCCTTATCCGGCGCCTGTGCTCGGCCTATATCTATGCCTTTCGCGGCTCGCCGCTCTTTATCCAGTTCTTCATGTTCTATTCCATCATGCTGGCGCTCAACCCCGTCTGGTGGCGCCCATGGGGCATTGCCTGGCTGATGATGAACCCGCTGTTCATCGGCCCGCTGGCGCTGGTGATGAACACCGCCGCCTACAGTGCCGAAATCCTTTACGGCGCCCTGCGCACAGTGCCCAAGGGTGAACTGGAGGCAGCCCGCGCCTTCGGAATGACACCCTTTCAGGTGTTCCGGACCGTCACCTGGCCCAACACAATTCGCGTTGCCTGGCCCGCCTATACCAATGAAGTGGTGTTCCTGTTCCACTCGACGGCGCTTGTCTATTTCACCCTGCCGGTCATCAACGCCCAGCGCGATATCCTCAACACCGCACAGAACCTGTTTGAGCGCGACTTCAATGCCTTCCTCCATTTTTCCATAGCGGCGCTGTGGTTTCTCGCCATCACCATGGTGATTTTCCTTGTCTTCGGACGTGTTTATGAACGCATGATGCGCCACATGCCCAAAGAGCGCACGACATCGCGCCCGCGCCTGCGTTTCGGCCCCAAATATATCCGGTAGTTCCTCATGGCCTTTGACCGCATCACCCACACAATCGATGCCGATGCTCCCGGCACGACGGCCCAATTGACTCTGTTTAAGATCGGCCCCGCCGACGCGGCGACCAAAATCTATATGCAGGCCGCGCTCCATGCCGACGAACAGCCCGGCATCATGGCGCTGCACCACCTGTTGCCGTTGCTCAAATCCGCCGACGAAAGAGGTGACCTCAGCGCCCGCTTCACCATCTTTCCCATGGTCAACCCGCTCGGCATGGGCCAGCGTGTGTTCGAAGACCATGTGGGCCGCTACGATTTCCGCACCGGCACCAATTTCAACCGCCGCTGGCCGGACCTCTTTGCCGCCGTCGATACCGATGTCGCGCCGAAACTCACAAATGATGCCGCTGCCAATGTTGCGATAATCCGCCAGGCCGTGCGCGACTGGCTCGACGCACAGCGCCCGGCGACAGCCATGCAGAAACTCCGGCATCTGGTGATGACCGAAGCCTATGACGCCGATTATGTGCTGGACCTCCATTGCGACAACGAGGCGCTTGTCCATCTGTTCGTCACCCCCGATTCCATGGCCGAGCTGGGCGCATTGGCCGACCATATGGGCTCGGTCGCCCAACTGACCGCCGAGGATTCGGGCGGCGGCTCGTTCGATGAAGTCTGGCCCTCGCTCTGGACGCGGCTGCGACAGGCGTATCCCGATAAGCCCATCCCCTTTTCCGCCAGCGCCGCAACGCTCGAATATCGCGGCCAGCCCGACGTGTTCGACCACGTCGGCAAGGATGACGCCGCCCGGCTCTACGGCTTCTTTCAGGCAAAGGGGTTCGTTGCCGGCACGCCCCCCAAGGTCGAGTCTGCCCCCGCGCCCACCCCTTTGAGCGCCACCGAAATGCTGCGCGTCGATAAGGCCGGGCTTCTCGCCTATCGCGTCGAACTGGGCGATGAGGTTGAAAAAGGCCAACCCATCGCCGATCTCATCGCCCTCGATGGCCCCGGCGCCTTCACCGAGCGCACGCCGATCCTTGCCGGCACCTCGGGCCGGGTCATATCGCGAAACACCGCCAAATTCGTCGTGCCGGGCAATTCGATCGCCAAGATCGTCGGCACCGAGCCACTGGCGAGCCGGCAGGGCTACCTTTTGGAGGACTGATCGCGCACCGGGACATAAACGAAGCGCGGCATTTCGACCTTGAAGACGATGGCCAGCGTCCTGAGCGTGAACCCCACAGCCATGGCGGCAATCGTCATCAAATCCATCGGCATCCCGGCCTGTATCCCGAAAAAGAACACACAGGCCGTGATGGCTGAAACCGTTGCGTAGAGCTCGCCGGAAAACAGCAACGGCACGTCGTTGCACAAGATGTCGCGCAATACGCCGCCTACACACCCGGTGATGATCCCCGCCACGATAACGATAAGCACCGGCTGGCCCATTTCCATGGCCACAACGCAGCCCGCAATGGTGAACACCACGAGCCCGACAGCGTCGAGCAGCAAAAAGATCAGCTTGAGCCGTTCCATGATCCGGGCCACCGCAATTGTGAACAGCGCCGCCGCCGTGGTGACCAGCAGATAGGCCGGCTGATCGACCCACAACAGCGGGTAGTGGCCGAGCAGGAGATCGCGCGCCGTGCCTCCGCCCAGCGCCGTGACACACCCCAGCACGCACACCCCGAACCAGTCCATATTGCGTCGCCCAGCCGCCAATGCGGCCGACATCGATTCAGCGGCCAGTGCGATGACGAAAATCGTGTGCAGCAGCATGGGGGCCTCCTTGTGCGTCCCCCCGACCATGCCGACTAACGCATTGCCGGTAAAGCACGATTGCGGAAGTGTCCGCTTTGCCGCTATCGTTGCTCCGCGAGCGTGGGAATCTCAGGAGTTTGCCTATGGCGATCAAGGCCGCGATCTATCATCTCACGCATTATAAATACGACCGGCCCGTAACCCTGGGCCCGCAGATCATCCGGCTCCAGCCCGCCCCCCATTCACGCACCAAGGTGCTCAGCCACTCGTTAAAAGTCAGTCCTTCCAATCACTTCGTCAACATTCAGCAGGACCCCTACGGCAATTTCCAGGCGCGATACGTCTTTCCCGAACCGGTGACCGAGCTCAAGATCGAAGTCGATCTTGTGGCTGACATGACGGTTTATAATCCGTTCGATTTCTTCGTCGAGCCAGAGGCCGAGACCTGGCCGTTTGCCTATCCCGATGCGATCGCGCCCGACCTGGAAATCTATAGAAAGCCCGACTCCAGCTTTGGTCCATTGTTCAAAGGTCTGCTGGATTCCATCGACCGGACGCCCAAGAACACCGTCGATTTCGTTGTCGAGCTCAACGCCCGGCTGCAGCGCGAGATCGGCTATATTGTCCGGCTCGAGCCCGGTGTGCAGACGCCAGAGGAAACGCTGGAAAAGGCCAAGGGGAGTTGCCGCGATACCGGGTGGCTGCTGGTCAACCTATTGAGACATCTGGGTTTTGCGGCGCGGTTCGTCTCGGGATACCTCATTCAGCTCAAGCCTGATCTCAAGGCCCTCGATGGTCCATCGGGCACTGAAAACGACTTCACGGACCTTCATGCCTGGTGCGAGGTGTACCTGCCCGGCGCCGGCTGGGTGGGGCTCGATCCGACCTCGGGATTGCTGACCGGGGAGAGCCATATCCCGCTCGCCGCGACACCCCATTACGCCAATGCGGCCCCGATTTCGGGGATGGCGAGCTTTGCAAATGTCGAGTTCGATTTCGACATGACGGTCACCCGCGTGGCCGAACATCCGCGCATCACCAAGCCATTTTCGGACACCGATTGGGTGGACTTGTGCTCTCGGGGACGCGAAATTGACGAACATTTGGCCAACAATGACGTTCGGTTGACGATGGGGGGCGAGCCGACCTTCGTGTCCATCGACGACTTCGAATCCGGCGAATGGAATGCCGATGCCGTCGGGCCCACCAAGCGCGAAAAAGCCGACATCCTGATCCGGCGCCTGCAGCAGCGTTTCGCGCCGGGCGGGTTCCTCCATTACGGCCAGGGCAAGTGGTATCCGGGCGAAACCTTGCCGCGCTGGACCTTCTCACTCTATTGGCGCAAGGATGGCGAGCCGGTCTGGAAAAATCCCGACCTGATCGCGCGCGAGACATCGGACAAGACCCCGAGCCCCGATCAGGCCAAGGCCTATCTCACCGAATTTGCCATGGCGCTGGGCCTTGACGGCTCTACCGTCCAGCCGGCCTTTGAAGACCCCGCCGACTGGATCTTGAAGGAAGGCAATCTTCCCGACAACGTCGATCCCACCAATCCCAAACTGAAAGACCCCGAAGAGCGGCTGCGCATGACGCGGGGGTTCGAGCGGGGGCTGACCGAGCCGACAGGCTATGTGCTGCCGGTCCAGAAATGGAATGCCCCGGCCCAACCCTCGCGCTGGCTGACCGAAGTGTGGAAGACACGGCGCGGCAAACTGTTTCTGGTGGCCGGAGATTCCCCCGTCGGCTATCGCCTGCCGCTGGGAACACTGCCCCATATCCCGGAAAGCGCCTACCCCCATGTCGTGGCCGAAGACCCCACGATCCCGCGCCAGCCCCTGCCCCCGCGCGACGAGTTGCCGGTGGCAAGCCTTGTGGCTGACGAGACAATCGTCCAGACTCGGATCGAGCAGGAATTGAGCGATATCGAAGGCGTGGTCCGCACCGCGCTTTCGGTCGAGCCGCGCGACGGACGGCTGACCGTCTTCATGCCGCCCACCGAAAAGCTCCAAGACTATCTCGAACTGATCGCCGCTGCCGAAACCGCCGCCGAAAAGCTGGGCCTGCCCGTCCATATCGAAGGCTATGCCCCGCCATCCGACCCGCGCCTCAATGTGATCCGCGTGGCGCCCGACCCCGGCGTCATCGAGGTCAATGTCCATCCGGCGGCCAATTGGGACGAGTGCGTCTCGATCACCGAAGCGGTTTATGAAGAAGCGCGGCTCTCCCGGCTGGGCGCCGACAAATTCATGATCGACGGCAAGCACACGGGCACCGGCGGCGGCAATCACGTGGTGGTCGGCGGCGCGACCCCCAATGACAGCCCCTTCCTGCGCCGCCCCGACCTGCTCAAATCGCTGATCCTGCACTGGCAGCGCCACCCTTCCCTGTCCTACCTGTTCTCCGGCCTGTTCATCGGCCCGACCAGCCAGGCGCCGCGCTTCGACGAAGCGCGGCACGACAGCCTTTACGAGCTTGAGATCGCCATGGCGCAGGTGCCTGCCCCCGGCGAGGGCGAGGCCCCGGCCCCTTGGCTGGTGGACCGGCTGTTCAGAAACCTTCTGGTCGATGTGACCGGCAACACCCACCGCTCGGAAATCTGTATCGACAAGCTCTATTCGCCCGACGGGCCGACCGGCCGATTGGGACTTGTCGAGTTCCGCGGCTTCGAGATGCCGCCCAACGCCAAAATGAGCCTCGCCCAGCAATTGCTGGTCCGCGCGCTGATCGTGAGGTTCTGGAAGGACCCGATCAAGGGCAAGCTGGTCCGCTGGGGCACGCGGCTGCACGACAGGTTTATGCTGCCCCACTATGTCTGGGCCGATTTCCTCGACGTGCTCGACGATCTGCGCGAGCACGGGTTCGTGCTCAAGCCCGAATGGTTCGAGGCCCAGCTCGAATTCCGCTTCCCCTTCTGCGGCGAGGTGAGCGCTGCCGGCCACACGCTGGAAATCCGCCAGGCTCTCGAGCCCTGGCACGTCATGGGCGAAACCGGCGCCATCGGGGGGACGGTGCGCTATGTGGATTCCTCGCTCGAGCGGTTGCAGGTCAAGCTGACGGGCCCCGAGCCCGAACGCTATACGGTCGCCTGCAACCGCCGTCCCGTGCCGCTGACCCAGACCGATCTGTCGGGCGTTTCGGTGGCCGGGGTGCGCTACAAGGCATGGCAGCCAGCTTCCGGCCTGCACCCGGCGCTGCCGGTCAATACCCCGCTGGTGTTCGATGTCTATGACAATTGGACGGGCCGCGCCGTGGGCGGGTGCGTCTATCACGTGGCCCACCCGGCGGGGCGAAACTATGAAACCTTTCCTGTGAATGCCAACGAGGCCGAAGCAAGACGGCTTGCGCGATTCATACCCAATGGACATAGTGCCGGTTCTTACGATTTGCCGGCCGAAGCGCCCACGCCCGAGTTTCCTCTGACGCTGGACCTGAGGCGACCTCACCAGTGGCTTTAGATGGAATTTTCTCCCAAGCGCGCCAGGGCACAAAAGATGCCTGACCTGATCGGCGCCTACCGCCCGATCTCGGGCGTGCCCGACGAAATGGTCGCGCCCGACGGCACGGTCAAACCCGGCTGGCTCAAATTCATGTCGGCGCTCGACGCGCTGGGGGCCGAGGAGCTGACCAACCGCTTCCAGCACGCCGACCAGTATCTGCGCGACGCCGGTGTGTTCTATCGCATGTATGACGGGCTCGAACAGGGCGAGCGCGATTGGCCGCTGGCCCATATCCCGCTTTTGATCGCCGAGGACGAATGGCGCGGCATCGAGGCCGGTCTGGCCCAGCGCGCCGATCTTCTCGAAACGGTGATTGCCGATATCTATGGCAACAACACTCTGGTCCGCGAGGGCCTGCTGCCGCCCGAACTGATCGCGGGCAATCCCGAATTCCTGCGCCCCATGGTCGGCATCGCGCCCATGAGCGGCCATCACCTCCATTTCTGCGCTTTCGAGCTGGGCCGGGGCCCCGACGGGCGCTGGTGGGTGCTGGGCGACAGGACGCAGGCGCCCTCGGGGGCGGGGTTCGCGCTGGAAAACCGGGTGGCGACCACCCGCGCGCTCGCCGATATCTATGCCGATCTCAACGTCCACCGGCTGGCCGGGTTTTTCCGCGATTTCCGCAACGCGCTGACGGATATGGGCGGCAACGGTTCGGGGCGGGTGGCGATCCTCACCCCCGGCCCATTGAACGAAACCTATTTCGAGCACGCCTATATCGCGCGCTATCTGGGGTTCCTGCTGGTGCAGGGCGAGGACCTCGTCGTGGTCGATGGCCAGGTTATGGTGCGCACCGTCTCCGGGCTCAAGCCCATTTCGGTGCTCTGGCGGCGTCTCGACGGCGATTTCACCGATCCGCTGGAATTGCGCCAGGACAGCCAGATCGGAACCCCCGGCCTTGCCGAAGCGGTGCGGCGGGGAAGCGTCGGCTTTGTCAATTCGCTGGGGGCGGGGATTTTGGAAACCCGGGCGCTCGGCGCGTTTTTGCCTGCGATTGCCAGATCCCGGCTCGGTTCCGATCTCGCCCTGCCCAATATCGCCACATGGTGGTGCGGCGGGCAGGAAGCGCGCGCCTATGTGCGCGACAATTTCGATGCCCTTCTGGTCGGGCCGGCCCTTTCCACCCTGCTCTCCATCGACGATGACGGCGGCACAGCCGCCATTGCCGATCTCGACCCGGCGGCACGCGCGGCGCTGCTGGAAAAAATAGAAGCCGATCCCAAGGCGTTCGCTGCGCAGGAAGCGGTAAAACTCTCGACGGCTCCCGTCTATGTCGGCGGCGCGCTCGAACCGCGCCCCATTACGCTGCGCGTTTATGCGGCGCGCACCGACAATGGCTGGTCGATCATGCCGGGCGGCTTTGCCCGCGTCGGCTATGCGCTCGACACCGCCGCCATCGCCATGCAGCGCGGCGGGCAGGCCGCCGATGTGTGGGTGGTGAGCGAGGGCGAGGTGGAACAGGTGACCCTGCTCGCCCAATCCAACTCAACCATCGAGCGCAACCCATCGGGCAATCTGCCCTCGCGCGCCGGGGACAATCTGATCTGGCTGGGACGCTATGCCGAGCGCTGCGAGGCCAGTGTCCGCATATTGCGCGCCTACCATCTGCGCCTTGCCGAACTGGGCCGCGAGGACAATCCGCTGCTGGTCGCGACCCGCGACTATCTCGAACCGCTCGGCATCGACGCCACCGAGGCGGTTCCGGCCGGACTTCTGGCCATCATCGATGGCGCAGTGCGCTCGGCCAGCCAGATCCGCGACCGGTTTTCGCCCGATGGCTGGCTGGCGCTGACCGATCTGCAGAAAACCGCGCGCCGCTTCGCCCGCACGATCAAACCCGGCGACGACGCCACCCGCGCCATGACCGTGCTGCTGCGCAAGCTGGCCGGCTTTTCCGGCCTCGTGCATGAAAACATGTACCGCTTTGCCGGATGGCGCTTTCTTGAAATCGGGCGCCGGCTCGAACGCGGCATCCAGATCGCCGAAATCGCCACATGGCTGTGCGCGCCCGACGCCCCCGAGGGGGCGACCGAAATGCTGCTCGAAATCGGCGACAGCGTAATGACCCATCGCCGCCGTTACGGCTATGGTTATGGCAATCTGGGCGCCGTCGAACTTTTGATCTCCGATCCGCTCAATCCGCGTTCGGTGATGTTCCAATTGACCGAACTGCTCGCACAACTCAAGGAACTGCCGGGCGGCCAAGTCGACGGCCAGCTTTCCGCCGCCGCCAAGGCCGCGCTCAAACTCCAGACCGAACTGGCGGTGATCGACGCTGCCGACGTGAACCCCGACATGCTGATCGGGGTCGGCAACGGGCTGGCCAACATCTCCAATCTGATCGCGGAGATGTATTTCTGATGGCCAAGGACGGGGCTTTCCAATTCTCCGTCGTCATCCCGGTCTTGAGCCGGGATCCGGTAAACGGCAGCCCCTGCCGGTCGTTCGCTCGCGCTGAGCGTACTGAACCCCGGCGCAAGGCCGGGGTGACCAAGTGGGGGGTGCGGGCGATGCGCTGCCATTTTGCTCACCGCCGGGCGCCCTGACCATGCTCTACGACATCCGGCTCCAGCTCGATTATGCCTATGACGCCCCGGTTTCGGGCGGGCGGCATCTGGTACGGGTGTTTCCGGCCAATCTGCCGGGTATTCAGCGCGTGGTTGCGGCCAGCCTGACCGTCGATCCTCAACCGGCCGAACGCTCCGAATTTGTCGATTTCTTCGGCACCCGCGTGGCGGCACTCGCCTATCGCAATGCCCATGAGGCCCTCGAAATCGCCATTGCGGCGCGGGTCGAAGTGTTGCGCGGCGATCCGGGCATCGATTTCACGCCAACGCTCGAGACGCTCCATGCCGAAATCGCCGGCAACTGGGACATGGGATCGCTCTCGCCCCATCATTTCCTGAGCCCCAGCCCGCGCGTCGCCATCGATCCGGCGATCACCGCCTATGCCAGATCGAGCGTCAGGCAAGGGATTTCGGTGCGCGAGATGGCCCATGACCTCTGCCTGCGCATCCACGCCGATTTCGCCTATGACGGCGAGGCGACGCTGGTCGATACCCCGGTGACCGAAGCGTTCGGGCTGCGGCGCGGCGTGTGTCAGGATTTCGCGCATATCATGATTGCCGGCCTGCGCGGGCTGGGCGTTCCGGCGGGCTACGTCTCGGGCTTCCTGCGCACCATACCGCCCGCGGGCGAAGAGCGGCTCGAAGGCGCCGACGCCATGCACGCATGGGTGAAGGTCTGGTGCGGACGGGAAACGGGGTGGGTCGAGTTCGATCCCACCAACGCGATGTTTGCCGGGCAGGATCATATCGTCATCGGCTATGGGCGCGATTATTCCGACGTCACGCCAATCGTGGGCATGCTGCGCTCGGCGGGCGGGCAGGAAACGACACAGGCCGTGGACGTGCTCGAAGTCGGCTAGATACCGCCCATGCGGCGGGCCATGAACTTTTCCAGCCCCACGAACCCGTCATAGATCAGTACCGCCAAAGCCCCCACGATCAGCCCGCCCTGCAAGACGAAAGCAGTGTTGCCCGAAACCAGCCCGGCGATGATGACTTCGCCCAGCGTGCGCGCGGCGACGGTGGAACCGATCGTGGCGGTCGAGAGCGAAATGACCGCCGAAAGCCGGATGCCCGCAAGGATCACCGGCAGAGCCAGCGGCAATTCCACCCCCGAAAGCCGCTGCCAGCCGGTCATGCCCGTGCCGCGCGATGCCTCGCGCACCGATGGGGCCAGCGAAGTGAGCCCGGTCAGGGCGTTCTCGAAAATCGGCAGCAACCCGTATAAAAACAGCGCCACCAGAGTTGGCCCTGTGCCGAAGCCGAGCATGGGCACGGCCAGCGCCAGCACCGCGACCGGCGGAAAGGTCTGCCCGATATTGGCGATGGCGCGCGAAAGGGGCAGGAATTCCTCCCCGAACGGGCGGGTGACCAGAATGGCCAAGCCAACGGCGAACAGCGTCGCCAGCACGGTGGCGAACCCCACGATAGCGAGGTGGCTCAGGGTGAGCGAAAGAATGGTCGTCTGGGTATAGATCGGCGGCGTCCCCTCGCGCACCAGCGGCGCGAACAGCGGCGCAAAGCTCTGCGGCGTCAGGATAAACGCAACAAGCAGCGCCAGCACCGCCAGCCTTATGACGACCCCGATCTTCATTGCGGCCGCGCTGCCCGTTTTTCCAGCGCCGCGCGGGTGACGATGCCGACGGGCACGCCGTCCCTGGTTACCGGCAGAACCGGGCGCTGCGACCACAGCATTTCCGAATAAGCGTCGCGCAGCGAGAGGTGCGTATCAACCGGCGGGCCCTCGGCCTCGCCCGGTTCGACCACCGAGGAGACGTGATCGAGAGTCAAAAGCCTAAACGCCTTGTCGCCCGATCCCAGCATCGCCTCGACGAAATCGTCCACCGGATTGGCGATGATCTCCTCGGGCGAGGCGTATTGGAGAACCTTGCCCTCGCTCATCACCGCAATGCGGTCGCCCAGACGAATGGCCTCGTCCATATCGTGGGTGACAAGCACGACGGTGGTGCCCAGCCGTTGCTGGATTTCAACCAGATCGGCCTGCGCCTTGGCGCGGATGATCGGATCGAGCGCGCCGAACGGTTCGTCCATGAGCAGGACCAATGGCCCCGCCGCCAGCGCGCGGGCGACCCCGACGCGCTGTTTCTGGCCACCGGAAAGCTCATGCGGCATGCGCGAGCGGTATTGGTCGGGTTCGAGCTGGAACATCTCCAAAAGCTCGTCCACCCGCGCGGAAATCCTGTGCTTGTCCCAGCCTAAAAGGCGCGGGACGGTGCCGATATTGTGGGCGACGTCGCGATGGGGAAACAGCCCGTGCCCCTGAATGGCGTAGCCGATCTGGCGCCGCAATTCGTAGGGGGGCAGATCGTGGGTATCGCGGCCATCGATGCGGATCGTACCGGCGCTCGGTTCGACCAGCCTGTTGATCATGCGCAACAGCGTCGTCTTGCCCGAGCCCGAGGTGCCCACGATGGCGACGATTTCCCGGCTCGGAATGGAGAGCGTCACATCGTCGACGACGGCGCGGCCGTCATAGGTCTTGGTGAGATTGTCGATTTCGATCATTGTCCTGCCCTCTGGCGGCCCTGGCTCAATTCCACCCCCGCGTCGAGCACGATGGCCGCCGCGAACGCCATGGCGACGGCGGGAATCGCCCCGAGCAAAACGAGCGGCATGGCGGTTTGCGAAATGCCCTGGAACACGAAGGTGCCCAGCCCCCCGCCCCCGATCAGCCCGGCGATGACCGCCAGCCCGATATTCTGGACCAAAATGATGCGGATACCGGTGAGGATCACCGGAAAGGCCAGCGGCAGGAGGACGCCCGTCATGCGCTGGCCACTGGTCATGCCCATGCCGCGCGCCGCCTCGTTTGCATCGCGCGGCACCCCATCGAGCCCCACGACGGTGTTGGAAACGATGGGCAGCAGCGAATAGGCAAACAGCGCGAGGAAGGCCGGCGCATAACCGATGCCGCCGATCCCCAGTTCGCGCGCACCGGGCACATTGGCCCCCACCCACGCCATGGGGGCGATCAGAAGGCCGAACAGCGCGATCGAGGGGATGGTCTGGACCACATTGAGACTGCCCAGAATACCGGCCCGCACCCGGGGGATGCGGTAGCAGACAATGCCCACCGGAACCCCGATCAGCACCGCCGCGGCGACCGACCCGAAGGCGAGGAAAAGATGGATTTGCAATTGCGCAAAGAAGGCCGCCTGCCGGCCCTGATATTCCCGCATCACCGCCAGATCGTCCCACAGCCCCGACGCAAGGATGCCCCAAAGCACCGCTGCCACGGCAATGAGGATGCCCACGCGCGCGAACGGGCCGAGCCGCAGCCGGGCCAGCGCGTCGGTCGCGGCCAGCGCAAAGGCGAAGACCATGATCCACACACCCGAGCCGGGCGAAACGCGGGCATAGCTATCGCCCTCCGGGATCAAAGCGGAGGATCCCAGCCCCACGGCAACGGCCAGCGCGATCAGCGCAAGGCTGGAAACCCCGAGCCGGATGGCAAGCGGGGTCTTGAGCAGCAGGATCAACAGCGCAACACCGAGCCCGGCATAGAGCGCGATGCCGCCGGGGCCCAGCGCCTCCCAGGCGGGCACTGTCTCGCCGGGCACGATCCGGTTGGCGCGGAAGATGAGAAAGGATTGAAAGACGAGCGCGAAAATCCCCAGGGCGGCAACCACCACTCCGAGCTTGTCGATCCGCAATGAATGTGCCCCGGTCCGGGCGAGCGCCGTCAAACTGGTTGGGGCCGCGCGGGTTTTGGGGCGCGGCCCGTCCCTTTTTTAGAGGAAGCCGTTTTCGGTCAGATAGGATTCGGCGACCGCTTCGGCCGGCTCGCCTCCCACCTGCACGCGGCCGTTGAGATCCTGGAGCACTTCGAGGGTCAGGCCCTCGAACACGGGCGCCAGGATTTCCTCGATCTGCGGGTATTCTTCGAGCACGGCTTCGCGAATGATCGGCGCGGGCGCATAGACCGGCTGCACGCCCATATCGTCATCCATGACCACGAGCCCGGACGGCGCGATACCGCCATCGGTGCCATAGACCATGGCCGCATTGGCGCCGGAAGTCTGGTTGGCCGCAGCCGAAATGGTCGCCGCCGTATCGCCGCCTGAAAGCTGGATCAACTGGTCCGAACTCAACTCGAACCCATAGGCTTCCTGAAATGCGGGCAAGGCAGCCGGCGAGGTCACGAACTCGCTCGATGCGGCGAGAACGATCTCGCCGCCATCGGCGATATAGGCGCCGAAATCGGACATGGTCGCCAGCCCGTTTTCCTCGGCGACATCCGAGCGCACGGCAATGGCCCATGTGTTGTTGGCCGGCGAAGGCGTGAGCCAGACGACGCCGTTTTCCGAAAGGTCCATTTCGGCAACCCGGTCGAACCCGGCCTGCGCGTCATTCCAGACGTCCTCGTCCTCAAGACCGAAAAAGAACGCGCCATTGCCCGTATATTCGGGGTAGATATCGATCTGGCCCGCCGCGATCGCTTCACGCACGATCGGCGTTGCGCCGAGCTGGATGCGGTTTTCGGTCTCGATATCGTTGGCCTGCAGCATCTGCGCGATGATGTTGCCCAGAACGCCGCCCTCGGTATCGATCTTGGACGACACAACGACCTGCCCATAGGCAGTCGTGGTCAGCGCGGCGGCAACGGCCGCGCCAGCAATGATGGAAAGCAGTTTCACGGATTTTCTCCCGGTCTGACTCTGGTCATGGAGTTCGCCCCTTAGCCTACAGTGTAAGACCGGGATGGCCACCCCCTGAGACCAGAAATAATCGTGAACGGAATTTGTTCCGTTTGTGATGGCGGTGGGACGTCTTCTGCCGGGGTGGCGGCAGCGCCGTAGGTCCCCGCGTCGAGCGCGAGGACGACGAGGGGGAGAGGATAGTGCTAGCTGGTCAAGCTCTGAAGAGCGCTGATGCTGAGCCAGAGCGCTTGTTACTCTTCGTCGTCCTCGCGCTCGACGCGGGGACCTGCACCGCCCAAAAAGCGATGACGCCGTTCGTGCCGCTCAGAAAGGCGATTTGACGATCTCCTCCCAGAGGTCGTCCCAGTGTGGATTGACGTTTTCGATCAGTTCGAACTTCCACGCCTGGCGCCAGCTCTTCAAATTCTTCTCGCGCTGGATTGCCAGGGGCATGGTGGCATGAACTTCGTAGAAAACGAGGCGCGAAATATTGTAGCGGGACGCATGCCCCCCGGTCTGTTTTTCGCGGTGTTGGTACAGGCGGGCGATGATGTCGCTGGTCACGCCGATATAGGTCGCCCCGCGACGCCTATTGGCAATGATGTAAACATAGCCACCCATCGCGAAATTCGGACATGAGAACGGGGAGGCGTCAAGGGCGGACTTTGCCGGCGGGGGTTAGGGGCGCTGCGGGTCCCCGCGTCGAGCGCGAGGACGACGAAGAGTAATGAACGCTCCGGCTGAACATCAGCGCTCTTCAGAGCTTGACCATTGGCCTCCACCCTCTCTCCCTCGTCGTCCTCGCGCCCGACGCGGGGACCTGCTGCACCCGAAGAGCCGGTGACGCCGTTTTATAATGAACGCTCCGGCTGAACATCAGCGCTCTTCAGAGCTTGACCATTGGCCCCCACCCTCTCTCCCTCGTCGTCCTCGCGCTCGACGCGGGGACCTGCTGCACCCGAAGAGCCGGTGATGCCGTTTTATGACGCTTATGACAGGGTGCCCGATACGCCCATCCTGTACGGCAGATACCCGATAAACCCCGTGAGCTTCCACGATCCCTCGATCCGCGCCAGCGTATAGACCGACTGCCAGTCGAGGATGTCGAAGGTGCCGTCTTTCATGGCGACCTTGCCGTTGAACTTCTTGTGCGCCAGCGCGCGGTCCGCGGTGATTTCGATGTCGGTGAGTTCTGTCGCGCCGAACACGCCGGCCCGGGCGGTTTCGATTTCGGCGCGGGGTGCGAAATCGCGGGCGCCGGCCAGCCAGGAATCGCGATAGGACTCCAGCGTTGGAAAACTGATCCGCCAGTCGTCGGGATTGGCTGACGCCTTGCCGTCGATCCCCATGAAGCGGTCCGCGGCGAAGTCGGGTTCGACCATCGACCAGTCACACGCCAGAAACGCCTCGATATCGCGCGCCACCAGCATCTCCCAGATGGCATGGCGGTCGGGATCGCCCGAAAAGGGGTTGAGCGCGTAAAGGTCCATCTATTTCAGCATGTCCCTGTAGATGCCCGGTTTGGAATTGGGGATTTCGAGCGCGTCGAGTTTCTTTTTGTAGAATTCGACAGGTCCCGGATCGCCGATCACCGCGTAGGCGAAGCCCTTCTCGCGCAGATCCTCGAGCGTTCTGAACAGCAGCGCCTCCCCGATCCCCCGCCCGCGCGCGGATTCGAGCACGCCGGTCGGGCCGAAGAAACCGCGCGCCGTAACGTCGCCGCAGGCAAAGCCCAGAAGGCCCGAGGCGTCGGTGGCCAGCCACACATCGATGGGCTGGTGGGAGAAGCCGACTTCGACCTCGCTGCGCCAGTGGCGGGAGAAATGGGCCTCGACCCAATCGGCGACCAGCCCGCGCTCGGGTGGGAGCGCCCGGCGCAGGGTGGCACCTTGCCCCGATACGCGCGAATAGTCGTAGGGGGGAAGATCGTAGAGGCGAACGAGAAGGTCCATCAGGCGGCGTCCATGTCCTGGAATCTGTGGCGCACAAAATGCCCCGGCTCGACCTCGACCGGCAAGCCCGCGGGCCTGCGTGCCAGAGCCCGCACCTTTTCGATGTTCTGAGCAAACGCCTTGCCGCCATCCGCATCGGCGACGAACCGGACATTGGGATCGGGGACAGCCGAGAGCAGCACCTTGGTATAGGCGTGTTGGGGATTGGAAATCACGCTCTCCGACGGCCCCCATTCGACCACCTGCCCGCCGAACATCACCGCCGTATCCTCGGCAAGATAATGGGCGGTCGCGATATCGTGGGTGATATAGAGGAAGGTGATGCCGCGTTCTTTTTTCATGCGCTGCATCAACCCCAGCACCGATTTGCGGATCGAAACGTCGAGCATGGAGGTCGGCTCGTCCGCAACGATCAGTTCGGCCCCGACCGCCAGTGCCCGTGCCAGATTGACCCGCTGGCGCTGGCCGCCCGAAAGCTCGTGGGGATATTTTTCCAGCGTCACGGCGGGGTCCAGTTCCACATCGGCCAATACCCCCCGCACCGCATCCGCCAACCCGCTGCCGCCGAGTTTTTTGTGCAGTTTGAGGGGGCGTTCGAGATGGTGGCGGATGGTGTGAGCCGGATTGAGCGCGGCAAACGGGTCCTGAAACACCATCTGCACCGCCTGCGAATAGGCGAGTTCCTCGGACCGGCCGTGAATATCGGCGATATTGCGGCCCTTGAAGCGAACCTCGCCTTCCGAGAGCCGAAACAACCGGGTGACGGCGCGCCCGATTGTCGATTTGCCCGAGCCGGACTCCCCCACGATGGCGAGCGCCCTGCCCTTCTGGATCGACAGCGAGACATTGCGCATGGCAACGACCTCCTTGGCCGCGCCGAACATGGGCTTGAGATGAAAGACTTTCGACGCATTGTCGATTTCGAGAAGCGGTGTGTCGGACATCAGCTTGCCTCCCTCACGGCTATTTTGGGCATCGCATCCCAGAGTTTGCGCGTGTAGTCGTGCTGCGGGTCGGAAACGATGGAGGCGGTCGAAGCGTGTTCGACGATCTCGCCCTCCAGCATCACCGCGATCCGGTCGGCAAACTGGCTCATGAGCGCCAGATCGTGGGTGATGAACAGGATGGAGAACCCGAACCGGGCCTTGAGCGCCATGATTTCCTGCAGGATTTCGCGCTGCACCACCACATCGAGCGCCGTGGTGGGCTCATCCATGACAATCAGCTTGGGATTGAGCGCCAGCGCCATGGCCAGAACGACCCGTTGGCGCATGCCGCCCGAAAGCTGGTGCGGATAATCGTCGAGCCGTGCGGCAGGGATGCCGACCAGAGCCAACAGCTCTTCGGCCCGCGCCCGGATTTCCGGCCGTGAAAGGCCAGTGTGCCGCGCCAGCATATCGCGGAACTGCTCGAACAGGGTCAGCACCGGATTGAGCGAATTCATGGCGCTCTGGAACACCATGGACACCGACGACCAGCGCCATTTTTCAAGCTTTGCCGCCGGCATGGCGAGAACGTCGGTGCCATCGATCGTGATGGTGCCTTTGGAGATGATGGCGGGCGGGCGATGCAGGCGCATGAGCGAAAACGCGATCGTCGATTTCCCGCAGCCCGACTCTCCGGCCAGCCCCATGACCTCGCCCTGCCCGATGTCGAAATCGACGTTCCTGACGGCGGTGAACAGCCCCTTGCCGGTGAGATAATCGACCTGCAATCCGCGAACCGAAACCAGAGCGCTCATTGTGCCGCCTCCAGCTTGCCCGCCGCGCGCTGGCGGTCGAGCTTTTCCTGTGCCTTTGCCGCCGCCGCAATGGTGCCGAGCGTGCGCAGGCGTGGATTGGAGATTTCATCGACCCCGAAATTAAGCAGCGAAAGCCCGATGCCGATACCGGCCACCGCGACGGCGGGCGCCAGCACCTCCCACCACGCCCCCACGGTGATCGCCGAGGAATTTTGCGCGTGATAGAGCATGGTGCCCCACGAAACCGACATGGGATTGCCAAGGCCAAGGAATTCGAGCGTTGCCTGGGTGATGATCGTGTAGGTCACCGAGCCGATGAAATTGAACCCGATGATCGAGAGCAGATTGGGCAGCAATTCCACAAAGATCATCCGATGGGCCGGTTCGCCGATCAACTCGGACGCCTGGATATATTCGCGTTGCCGCAACGTCATCGTCTGGGCGCGCGTGACGCGTGCCCCCCACGCCCATGAGGTGACGCCAATGATGATGGCGATGACGAAAGGCGAGGTCTGGCCCACAAAGGCCGCGATGACCAGCAGCAACGGAAGCTGGGGGATGACGAGGACGACATTGGTGCAGAAATTGATGATCTCATCGATCAGCCCGCCGAAATAGCCCGCGGCGATCCCCAGAACGGTGCCGATGACGACGACCAGCAGCCCGGCGAAGAACCCGACGGCCAGCGAGGTGCGCGTGCCATAGATCAATTGCGCAAAGACATCGCGGCCCATGCGCGTCGTGCCCATCAGCGTTTCGGCATCGGGCGGCGTGTGGGGACGTCCCACCCGGCCCATCGGGTCTGCACTAAGGATCATCGGTCCGAAAATGGCGACGGCGACATAGGCGAGGACGATAACAAGGCCGATGGCCGCCTTGCGGTTGCGCAGGAAGACTTTGAAGGTTTCAAACATCGTCTCAGGCCCTCCGCAGCCGCGGGTCGAGCAGCACATAGGCCAGATCGACGATGAGGTTGGCGGTGAGGATGGCCAGCGTCATGATGAGCAACTGGCCCTGGATCAGCGGATAATCGCGGGTGACGATGCCGATATAGAGCGTCTGGCCCAGGCCGGGATAGTTGAACACCACCTCGGTGACCAGCGACCCGCCAAGGATGGCGCCCAGCGTCAGCCCCAGGGAGGTGACCGAGGGCAAAAGCGCGTTGCGGGCGGCGTAATTGAATTTCACCCGGCGTTCGGACAGCCCCTTGGCGAGCCCCATGATCACATGGTCCTCGCCCAATTGCCCGATCATGTTGTTGCGCATGGTGACGAGATACCCGCCCACGAAAACGATCATCAGCGAAATGACCGGCATCAGCGCGTGGACAAAGACCGAGCTGATATAGGTCCAGGTGAACCCCGGATCGAGACTGGGGTTAAAGGCGTATCCGGTCGGCAGCCAGCGCAGAGCCACCCCGAAGACAAACAGAGCGACAATGGCGATCACCACGGGCGGGATGGCTTGCAGCGCCAGCGAAGCGGGGGTGATGACCGCATCGAGAGGCCCACCGCGCTTCCAGGCGGCAAAAATGCCCATCAGTGTGCCAAAGGCAAAGGCGAGAACCGTCGCGCACCCGGCCAGCAGCAGCGTCCAGGGCAGCGCATAGCCAAGCCGTTCGTTGACGGTCTGGGGAAAAAAGCGGATCGAATAGCCCAGATCTCCGGTAAAGACCGATTTGAGATAGGCGAAATACTGCTCATGCAGCGGGCCTGTCGCGAACCCGAAGGTTTCGATCAGCGCGGCCCGCGCTTCGGGGGGAATTGTCGTTTGCGCCTGGGCGAACATGATGTCGATGGGATTGCCCGGCATCAGTCGCGGCAGCATGAAATTGATCGTGGCGGCGACGAAGAACGCCACGATGTAAAAGCCCAGACGGCGCAGGATGAAGGCCATTGTCTCTCTCCGCTGTCGAAAAGGAAAGGCGGCGCGGCCCACAATCGGGCCGCGCCGTTCGGAGGGAGGATCAGTCTTCGACCGGCCGCAGGGCCAGAAGATGCAGCAGGCGCTCGGGCACGCCCGAATAGACCACCGGCCGCGCGACGGGGTTGTCGGCGTTGAAGAACCCGGTGAACCGCGCCGTGTTGTATTCGTACCAGAGCGGATTGTTGAACACGTTGATGAGCGGCATGTCCTCTGCGATCAGCATCTGGATTTCGTTCATCAGTTCGGTCTGCTCGGCTTCATCCGTCGTCCCGTTGAACGCATCGAGCGCCGCGTCGAGTTCGGGATTGGAATAGCGCGACGACTGGAAGCGGCTCTGGCCGATGTGCCGCGAATGTAGCGACTGGTCCATGAAGTAGTGCGGGGTCACCCCGGTGGTCACCGAGTTGATGGCCGCCTGATAGTCGCCGGCGATCAATTGGTCGGTCCAGGCCGGGCTTTCCGGCGTCTGCATGGAAGCGTTGATGCCAAGTTCGTTCAGGCCCTCGACGGCAAGCTGAACGGTGTTGACCCAATCGGTCCACCCGTTGGGAACGATGATCGAAAACGCGATCGGCTCGCCGCTCGGGCTGTCGATGAACCCGTCGCCATCGGCGTCCGCATACCCGGCCTCTTCGAGCAGCGCGCGGGCGCCCTCGATATCGAACTGGGTGTACGCCCCGTATTCGGCTTCGACTTCAGGATTGTTCCAGGAGTGATACGCCCGGCCAAGGCCCGAGGGATAATCGTTCACCGTCGGATAACCATAACCGGCGATATCGACCATGGCCTGGCGGTCCATGGCCATCGAGAAGGCGCGGCGGAACGCGACGTCGTTGAACGCTTCATCGAGGCCGGGTTCGTCGGTTTCCATGTTGAGCGAGAAATAGACCGGCGAGCCGGCGGGGAACCAGTAGCCGTGATTGTCCGGATCGGTGCCCACATAGGTGCGCTCGATATCGGGCAGGAACGAGCCGAACCAGTCGAGCTCGCCATTGGCGGCGGCGGTCAGAACCTGATCGTTGTTGGCGAGTTGGGGCAGGCGGACACAATCGACATGCAGGCTTTCCGCGTCCCAGTAATTGGGGTTGGCGCACTGGATGTATTCCTGCGGCGTGAAGCGCTCGATTTCGGTGAGCGGGCCCGAACCCACAGTGGTGTTGTTCGAATAGGTCACCGGATCGCCCACTTCGGCCCAGATGTGCTCGGGCACCGGATAGACCTGCACGAGCTGGTAGATCAGCCCCGCATCGATCTCGTTCATCCTGATTTCGACGGTGCGCTCGTCGACGGCGGTGACGCTTTCGAGCTTGGGCCACACGGCGCGGGCGTCGAGAGCGGGATACTCCTTCATGAGATCGAAGGTGAAGGCCACATCGTTTGCCGTGAGCGGCATGCCGTCCGACCAGGTCAGCCCTTCGCGCAGCGTGAAGGTGAGGGTCAGAAGATCGTCGGAATATTCATACGATTCCGCCAGCCGGTATTCGGGCGTTCCGCCCTGCAGGGCGTTGAAGATCACCAGCGGCTCATACATGAAATCGATGACCGTGGGCAGAACGGTGGTGGTGTTGAACGGGTTGTAGTTCTCGACCCACGCAGTCAATTGCTGAGGCACGATGGTGAGGATGGCGCGATCGTCGTCCTGCGCCTGGGCCATGCCTGCGGGCAGGACCAGAACGCTGGCGAGCAGCGCGCCTTTGAAGAAATTGGTGGTCATTGCGGTTGAACTCCCTCCGGTTGCACCGCGACCCCTTCGCCGCGGCTGACAGATGTTCCCTCCCCGACGGCACATGCGCCGGGATACGCCGAAAAGCGCGGGGTCCATTGTGAGGGGGAGAGACAGGGGGCTGTCACGGGTGCTTTTCCGTCAATTGCGCACCCAAAACCGGCAAAACCGTCAAAATCGAAATTAAGGGGTGTGACCGGCTTTATGTATTCTACCATGGTCATATGAATAGACGATGTCACAGGCTGGAGCGAGGGTCTCCGGGCTGGAGGGGAAGGGAGAAACCAGGATGGGCGCGTTTGGGCTGGCACCGAAGGGCTTTCGCGGCCGCCTGTTCGCGATCCTTATCGCCATCACCACCATTCCGCTGGTCCTGACCGCGACGGTGTTCTTTTCCATCCTCAACGCCAATGTCGAGGAGGAAACCTTTGCCCGTCTCGCCTTCGTTCGCGACGCCAAGCGCTCCGAACTCGACCAGTATCTCACCTTCGCCTTCCGGCAGGCCGATTCCCTGACCAAATCGAACGCCGTCCGTTATTCGATCGGCGATTTCTATGGCTTTTCCTACGCCTTCCGCCAGATCGATCCCGATCCCGAACAGGCCCGCGACGTTCTGCGAACCATTTTCGGCATTAACGGTGCGGCCCCGGCGGGCAATGGAGCGTTTTTGCCCGATACCGACGCGATGGTCTCCAACGCGCTCGAATACGCCAACGCCCACCAGCGCTTCCACGAGGAATATTCGAGCTTCATCCGCTCGGCCGAATTCGACAATCTCTATCTGGTCAACACCGATGGGCGCGTCGTCTATTCGGTCGAAAAGGACGCCTATCTCGGCGGTGACCTCGATGGCGAACTGGCAGACAGCACCCTGGGACAACTGGCCGCCGCAACCCTTGCCGGCACCGATCCGATCCGGGTCTCAGATTTTGCGCTCGACCCCCAGACCGGGACGTTCGGCGCCTATGTCGCGGTGCGCGTGGAATTCTATCAACGCCCGCGCGGCGTCGCCATCTTCCGCCTGCCCGCAAGCGGGGTCGGGTCCATCGTCCAGTCCCAGGAAGAGGAAACAGGCAATTTCTACATGATCGCCGGCAATGGCCGGCTGGTTTCCGCGCCCTCGGGCTATGACCTTGCTATCGGGGAAATCGTCCCGGCGCCCGAAACCGATCAGCCCGCCATCTCCACCGCCCTGGTCGGAGAGGGCCTCTCGGGCGGACGCGCTTTGGCGGCGTGGGGGCCGGTCAATTTCGGCGACACCCAATGGGCGCTGGTCGCCGAAGTGCCCACGAGCACGGCCTTTGCCAATTCCGAAGCGCTGACACGCTTTGTGCTGATGATCGCCGCCATCGCCCTGCCCATCCTGTTCTGGGTGGCCTATATGCTCTCGCGCACCATGACCGCGCCGCTGCAAAAGCTGACAGACGTGGCAGAATCGATTGCCGCGGGCGATCTGGAACGGACGATGCCCAGCGTCGAACGGCCAACCGAATTGGGCCGCCTCGCCGAGAGCTTCAAGCGCATGCGCGACGCCATCCGCGCCCAGCTATCCCTGATCGGGCAAAAGAACGTCGAACTCGAACGTCACGTCAAACTGATCGAGGAAAAAAACGCTGCGCTCGAAGAGGCCGACCGGCTGAAAGACACGTTCGTCGCCAACACGAGCCACGAATTGCGCACCCCATTGAACGGCATCATCGGCATTTCCGAAACGCTCTCGGCCGGCGCGGTTGGCGAATTGACCCCGCCCCAGCGCAGCCAGCTCGACCTCATCAGCTTTTCGGCCCGCCGCCTGTCTCGGCTTGTCGACGATCTCATCGACATCTACCGCATTCGTCAGGGCCGCATGCGCCTCGACATCCACCCGGTCCATGTGGCGACCTCGATCCGCAACGTCATGCAGCTTGCCGAACCGCTGCTGCGGGGCGAGCCGGTGACGCTCGAGGTCGATATTCCCGAGACCATCCCCTATGTGATGGCCGATCCGGTGCGCTTCGAGCAGGTGCTCTATAATCTGCTGGGCAACGCCATCAAATACACCGACCAGGGGTCGATCTCGATCACCGCATGGCGGGCCGGAGACACCGTTGCCGTGGCCGTCACCGATACCGGTGTCGGCATTGCGCCCGACAGTCTCGAGCGCATTTTCCAGCCGCTCGAACGCGGCGAAAGCCCCGAAATGATCGCCAAGCCCGGCGGCGCGGGACTGGGCCTGACCATCGCCCGCCAACTGGCCAGCGCCATGCACGGCAAGCTGGCCGCGCAATCGGACCTCGGCAAAGGTTCGCGCTTCGTCCTTGAGGTCCCGGTCGCCGAAACCGAAGCCACAGAAGCGGAAATCCTCACCTATGGCGAGCGCAGCGATGGCTTGCGCGAAACCATGGGCATGCTGCTCGCCGACACCGCCGAAATGAACGCCGCCAATGCAAACGAGGCCCCGGTGATCCTCGTTGTCGACGACGAACCGATCAACATCCAGGTGTTGCGCAACGTGCTGGCGCCCCAGGGCTATATCGTGCGCGCCGCCGAAAACGGCATGGACGCCTTGGCATCGATTGAAAACCACAAGCCCGACCTCGTGGTGCTCGACGTGATGATGCCGCAGATGGGCGGGCTCGAAGTCGCCAAACGCCTGCGCGATCGCTATGGGCTGCTCGATCTGCCCATCATCATGGTCACCGCCCGCTCGCGCACGCGCGACGTGATCGCCGGGTTCGAGCACGGCGCCAACGATTATGTGGTCAAACCTTTCGTCAAGGACGAGTTGCTGGCCCGCATCGCAACGCTGCTCGAAGCGGGCCGCGCCCGTGGCACGGCGCGTGAAAACATCGAACTGAAATCGGAAATCGAGCGCCGCGTGCAGGTCGAGGACGCCCTGCGGCTCTCCCAGCAGCGCATGGCACGGCTGCTCGATACGCTCGAAGCGGGCCTGCTGGGGGTCAGCGAAACCGGCCGCATCACCTATGCCAACCAGGCCGCCGCCGTGCTTGCCGGCCGTGTCATCGACCCCGGCAAGACGCTGCTGAGCGATCTTTTGACCCCCACAATGGTCGACGCCATGACCCGCACCATTGCCGATGAAGGCCGCGTGGCGCTCGACGAGGTGCCCATGGGGCGCTCGGGCAATCCGGTGCTGCTCAACGCTTTCGAGATCGACGCCGATGCGGGGGGCGGGTTTGCGCTTGTCATCACCCCCGATACGGCCGAAACCCGCCAGCAGACCGACCATCTGGTGCGCTCGGTGCAGGGCGTGCTCGATACCGTCGGGCCGGTGCTGATCGAACAGCAGGCAGCACCCGCAACCCCCGCAACACCGGACGCCGCGCCGCTTCCGGGCAAGGAGATTTATCGCGAAACCATAGTGGCGGTGATGACCCAATCGATTGCCCTCTGGCGCCGCGCCAAGGGCGGCTCGAAGATCGACTTCGCTGAAAAGAGCGGCGTCTGGCGCGTCAATCTCGACCGCTCCTCGCTGCAGGCGAGAACGCTCGACAAATATCTGCTGATCGAAACCCTTCCCGCCAATCCGCGCTGGCGCGACGTGATCCAGACCGCCGAGTTTGTCCTGTCCGATATCGAAACCCAGATCGGCCAGAACGAAGAGCTCACCGCCCAATATGAAAACCTGCGCACCCTTGCCCAGACGCTACGCGACCTGGTGCGCGAACACATCCTCCCCAAGCCCCGGGTAGAAACCGAAACCGCAGGCGTCCAGGACGCCTGATCGAGCCCCCCACAACCCCCCCGATCATGCAAAGGCTGCAACCATGCCCACGCCCTCGTTCCGCCTCGAAGCGGACTGGAACCCTGAAATCGCAACGCCCGGCCAGCTCACCATAACCCTGGTCAATACCGGGGATCATCCGGTCCAGGATTTTGCCCTCGGCGTCACCTCCCTGTTCCGCATCAAGCCCGACAGCACCATCGAGGGCGCGCGATTGCTCGAGCAATTGTCCAATTACCACCTGCTCGCTCCCGAGGAGGGCTTCATTCTCGAACCCGGCGGACGCTGGGAAATCGTGGCGAAACAGATTTCCCACACCCTGCGCCACTATACCTACGGGCCAAAGTCGGCCGTCGTAACGCTGGCCGACGGTACGATGGTGCTGCCGGAAATCGCCCCGATGACCCTGAAGGGCGAGGCAGGCGCGCCCACCATCGTTCACCCGGCCCGCCGGCCCTTGCCTGAAGGCGAAACGACGATCGGCGTCATCCCCTTCCCCGCCGCCGTGGAGGTCACCGGCAATTCTGTGCCGGCCATGATCGGCTTTGGCGAAGGCCCCGAGATCGCTTACGACGCCTATGAAACAACGGCCGATCTGGCCCGCCGCCTGTTTAGGGGCGAAACCCTGTTCGGGGACGGTCTGCCGGTCCAATGCGTGACCGAAGCACGGCTTGGCGAAGGCGCCTACGAGATCGTCTTCGGGGAAGCCGTGACGCTTCGAGCGGGCGATGCCGATGGTTTCCAGCACGGTTTCATCACCCTGGGCCAGATGCTGCGCGGCGCGCAGAAACACCCCGAGGATTTCATCTTCCCCACCTCGGGCACCATATCGGATGCCCCGCGCTTTGGCTGGCGTGGCAGCCATCTCGACGTGGCGCGTCAGGTGTACACAACCGACGAGATCATCGCCTTCCTCGACACCATGGCCTGGAACAAGCTCAACCGCTTCCACATCCACCTCAACGACGATGAGGGCTGGCGGCTCGACGTGCCCGGCTATCCCGAGCTTGCCGAAAAGGCCGCATGGCGCGGCCCCGGCGAAATCCTGCCGCCCCTGCTCGGTTCGCCCTTCGAAAAACACGGGCTGGTCTATCGCGCCGCTGACGTGACAGCCATGGTCGAACACGGGCTGAGCCTGGGCATCCAGACCATCCCCGAAATCGATATTCCCGGTCATTGCTATTGCGTGCTCAAGGCCCTGCCCCAGCTTGCCGATCCCGACGAGACCGGCATCTACCGCTCGGTGCAGTATTTCCCCAACAACGCGCTCAATCCCGCTTTGGATGAAACCTATAAGTTCCTCGAAGCGGTCATAAAGACGCTGGTCGATCTGTTTCCAGCCAAATGGATCCATATCGGGGGTGACGAGGTTGCCGACGAAGCCTGGGCCGGATCGCCCCAGGCCAAATCCCTGCAGGGACCGAATGGCTGGCAGGGCACGTTCGAGCTGCAGAGCCATTTTTTAAAGCAGATCCAGTCCCTGCTGAAAAAATACGGCAAGGACACCGGCGCGTGGGAAGAAGCGGCGCTGGGCGGCGGGGTCGACCAGGACCGCTCCTATCTCGTTGCCTGGAAGAAATCGGAAAGCGGGCGCGATCTGGCAATCGCCGGCTATGACGTGGTGCTCGCCCCGGCCGAACACGCCTATTTCGACATGGCCCAATCGACCGAGTGGTGGGAGCCGGGCGCGAGCTGGGCGGGCACGGTTTCGGTTGAAACCTGCTACGCCTTCGATCCGGCCCACGACTGGCCGGCCGAGGTGCAGGACAAACTGGTCGGCGTCCAATCATGCCTGTGGAGCGAAAACCTCGCCAATCGGGCTCTCTTCGATCACCTGACCTATCCACGCCTGTCGGCCATCGCCGAAACCGCATGGAGCCCGCGAGAAGCCAAGGATTTCGCGCGTTTCATGGCCATCCAGACGCTGATGCCCAAGGCCAATCTAGGCTAGGGCCAAAAGGCCGGCGCACAGCCCCGCGCCCAAAAGGAAGGGCATGACCTGCCCTTCCCGGCTGGCCGGCAGTTCCTGCTTTAAAATGTTGAGGATCATGCCCCCGGCCAGAAGCGCGAACGCCATGCCCGAAACGGTGGCGGGAAATTCGAAAAGTTCCCCCGCCGCCCATCCGGCAAGTACCGACCCCGCCATGACCCAGCGCCCGATCCTGTCGTAAAGCGCCTCGTGCCGGCGCCGGAATTCGGTATCGAGGACGAGAATGTGCAGGCCGAGCACCAGGAAATAGAACACCTCCTGTATCGGGTCCTTGTCCCCGCGGTGCTGGAGGAAATAGCCAATCAGCGCAAAATAGAGCGAGAAGCCCGCCATGTGCACGGCGAACCCGGCCCGGCCCCGCATGCGCCTGGAGTGGCTGAGATAGGATTCGAGCCCATAATAGATGCAGGTCCCGGCCAGCAGCACCGGATAGAGAAAAGCCTCATGGGCCGCCTGCGTGCTGTCCTCGATCCGCAGCCGGTGGTAGCCGATTTCGGGCAGCAGGTGGACGAACACATAGGCGGTGGCCGCCCCGCCGGCAAAACTGAGCCCGGCAGGCTGGCGCAACCGCGAACCGATACCCAGCCGTCCCGCAAAAATGCAGATCAGCGCAAATCCCATCGCGCTCAGGGCAGCCAGACCATTCATGCCAACCCAATGCGCCGGGACGGCCGATGGTTCAAACGCCCCTGGCCCGGCCCCTATTTGCGCCGCAGCGCCAGTTCCTCTTCGCCAGTGATCGCCCGTGCACCCGCAATCCGGTCGGCATAGAAAAGCGCCAGCCAGAACGTGGCGAACGCGGCCGTGATTGCGGCGACGAAAAGCGTGGTTTGAAAGGGCATATCGGCCTCCATCGATTAAATGACGGAGCTGTTATGCGCCTGTTTTTGCTCGGTTTAATTGATCCAGATCAACCCCACAGGGACGTCAGGAAACACTCTGCTCGGCGGCCTTGAGGGTGTTGGCCATCAGCATGGCTATGGTCATCGGCCCCACCCCGCCCGGTACCGGCGTGATCGCCCCGGCATGAACCGACGCGGCGGCAAAATCGACGTCGCCGACCAGCCGCGTCTTGCCCTCGCCCTTTTCCGGGGCGGCGATGCGGTTGATGCCCACATCGATGACCGTCGCGCCGTTTTTGATCCAGTCGCCCTTGATAAATTCCGGTCGCCCGATCGCGGCGACAACGATATCGGCACTGCGGCACAGGCCCGGCAGATCGCTTGTGCGCGAATGGGCGATGGTGACCGTGGCATTGGCATGCTGGAGCAGCGCGGCGACCGGGCGCCCGACGAGGTTGGACCGCCCGACGACCACGGCGTTAAGCCCCGAAATCCCGTCGGGATAGACGGTTTCCAGCAGTTCCATGCAGCCCTTGGGCGTGCAGGGCACCAGCGTCTTTTCCACCTGTCCCGAGGCCAGCCGGCCGATGGACACGTCGTGCAGTCCGTCAACATCCTTGGCCGGATCGAGTGCGCCGATGGTGGTGCGCTCGTCAAGATGGCCCGGCAGGGGCAGTTGCACGAGAATGCCGTGAATCGCCGGATCGGCATTGAGCGTTGCGATCAGCGCCAGAAGGTCGTCCTGCGTCGTATCGGCAGCAAGGGTGTGCTGGACCGAATGGAACCCGCATTCCTTGGCCATCCGGCCCTTGGAGGCCACATAGACCTGGCTTGCCGCATCCTCGCCCACCAGCACGACGGCAAGACCCGGCGGCATGCCGTTGGCCGCAGTAAACGCCGCGGCGCCCGCCTTGACCCGCTCGATTGCCGAAGCGGCCACGGCTTTTCCATCGATAATTTTCGCGGTCATGGGGTCGCTCCGTTCAAAAGTCACATTTTCAGTTCGTGGAAGCTCAAGCACTGGATTCCGGCAATAAATGCCGGAATGACAGATGGAGTTTGAGGCAGCGTCGTCGCTCCCCCAACCTGTCACCCCGGGATTTATTCCCGGGGTCCAGCGAGCCTAAACCAAAAGCTCCATCGCCCACCTAAGCAAACACCACTGTCTTGTGCCCGTTGAGCATGACGCGGTTTTCCAGATGGCTCTTGACCGCCCGCCCCAGAACCCGGCTCTCGATATCGCGGCCCACCGCGATCAGATCGTCCGGGCTCATGGCATGGGTCACCCGCGCCGTTTCCTGCTCGATGATCGGGCCCTCGTCGAGGTCGGGGGTCACGTAATGGGCCGTCGCGCCGATGATTTTGACACCGCGCTCATGGGCCTGATGATAGGGCTTTGCGCCCTTGAACGAGGGCAGGAACGAATGGTGGATATTGATGATCTTGCCGAACAGGCGCGTTGAAAGCTGGTCGGAAAGGATCTGCATATAGCGCGCCAGCACCACGAGATCGGCATCGGCCGCCTTGATGATTTTGAGCACCTCGGCTTCCTGTTCGGCTTTCTGGCCCTTGGCCATGGGCAAATGGTGGAAGGCGATGCCTTCAGCCTCGGCGATGACGCGGGCATCCTCGTGGTTGGAAACGATCGCGGCGACTTCGGCCCGCAATGCGCCCACCTTGATCTGGTAGAGAAGATGGAGCATGGCGTGGTCGAATTTGGAGACCAGAATGATGATGCGCGGCACGCGCGCCTCGTCGATCACCGCCGTTTTCATCTCGAACCGCTCGATCACCGGTTTGAGCGCCCGCTCGACAGCATCCTTGTCCACGCCATCGGGCGCCGTGAACCCGATGCGCATGAAGAACTTGTCGGTATCCTTGTCCCAGAACTGGTTGGATTCAGCGATATTGGCGCCAAGGGAGAACAATTCGCTCGTCACGCCGGCAACGATCCCGGGCTTGTCGGCACAGGACAAAGTGAGGATGAAATCGTGCATGCGCGGATAGGCCCCCGGGCGGCGTGAACTCTGCGGGGTTCATAAGAGGTTGGAGTCAAGATGTCGAGACGGACGTAATAGGGAAAGGCCCCCTCACCCGCCACTTCGCGTTATGGCCGCCTGCGCACGAAACGCTGTTCGGTCATCGGCTTGCCCCATTGTTCGCCCCGCCATTCATCCACACAGGTAAACCCGTGCGCCTCGTAAAGATGGCGGGCCGCGGCGAGCCCGGCCACCGTCCAAAGATGCGTCTCGGCAAACCGTTTCTGGTCGGCAAAGGCAAGCGCCGCCGCCAGCAGTCTCCGGCCCACGCCACCGCCCCGTACACCATCGCCAACGATGAACCAGCGCAGATGGGCGATGCCCGGCCCCAGATCGTCGCCGTCGATGGCGACGGAGCCGACGATTTCGCCGCCGCGCATGGCGAGCCAGAGCCCGTTTCGCCCATTGCCGAAACGTCCGCAAAAATCGGCCAGCCCCTCGGCCACCCGCGATTCGAACACGCGCCCAAACCCCGAGCTTCGTGCATAATAGAGCGCGTGCATTTCGGTGATCCGGCCGATGACGCCCGGCCGGTAGCCCCTGACGATCTCGATATCGTCGGCCATTGCATTCTTGTGCCCCAGCGCCGACGCATAAAGCGCCAGCCCATCGGCAACGATCCGCTGCCGCTCAGAGGTCAATCGCCCCAACGCTTCGGAAACCTGTTGTTGGGCATGGGAATGGATGGCCGCCAGACGCACGCGCCCCGCAGCGCCCAGATACAGCCGCTTGGCGCGACCGTCCTCGCTATCGGCGCGCTCGACGAGATCTCCCGAAGCCACCAGCTTGGCCAGCATACGGCTGACGCTCGATTTTTCCAGCCGCAAATGCTCGGCCAGCGCCCGCGCAGTGATGCCCTCATCGGCCTCGATCTCGATCAGAGCGTGAACCGCCGATGGCGAAAGATCGGTGCCTGCGAACGGCCCGCCCATGAACCCCAGCTCGCGCACCAATCTGCGTGATGATGCGCGGACGCTGTCGATTGTGGAGCCGGGCACGGTCATGGCTGGCCTCATAAAGTTGTATGATGCAACTTTATGAGATGGTGATGGGGTGTGCAAGTCCGGCGTGAGTACGCCGAGATGGGCTGGCCGAAGAAAGGGTTGAAGAAAGGCCCCCTCACCCGTCTGGCTACGCCAGCCGACCTCTCCCCCAAGGGAGAGGTGAAGCTGGGCGCGTACGGTATTCTTACCTCTCCCTTGGGGGAGAGGTCGGCGCGAAGCGGCGGGTGAGGGGGCCTTTTCCAGCCAAAGCGTGAAAGGGAGATCCCCTACCCCGCCGCCTTTTCGCTTCCCGGAATGTAGTTGAGCACCGGCCCCAGCCAGCGTTCGACATCCTCGATAGCCATGCCCTTGCGCCTGGCATAGTCCTCGACCTGATCGCGCTCGACCTTGGCGACGCCGAAATAATAGCTGTCGGGATGGGCGAAATAGAGCCCGGACACCGACGAGCCGGGCCACATGGCATAGCTTTCGGTGAGCTTGACCCCGATTTCGGCTTCCACGTCGAGCAGTTCGAACAGCGTGGTCTTTTCGGTGTGGTCGGGCTGGGCCGGATAGCCCGGCGCGGGGCGGATGCCCTGATAGGGTTCGCCGATCAATTCCTCGGGCGCATAGCTTTCCTCGGCATAGCCCCAAAGCTCGGTCCGCACCATTTCGTGCAGCCGCTCGGCAAAGGCTTCGGCAAAGCGGTCGGCCAGCGCCTTGACGAGGATCGAGGAGTAATTGTCGTTCTCCTCGTCGAACTTGTCGGCGATGGCGATTTCCTCGAACCCGGCCGTAACGCAGAACCCGCCGATATAATCGGGCGTGCCGGGCTCCGCCATGAAATCGGCCAGCGCCAGATTGGCCTTGTCGCCCGACTTGCCAAGCTGCTGGCGCAGGGTGAAGAATTTGGCCAGCTCGTTCGACCGGCTTTCATCGGTGAAAAGCTGTACGTCGTCGCCAACCCGGTTGGCCGGCCAGAACCCGACAACGGCTTTGGGCGTGAACCAGTTTTCATCGATTATGCGCTTGAGCATGACTTTCGCGTCGGCAAAGAGCTGACGCGCCGCTTCGCCCTGGCGTTCGTCCTCGAGAATTTTGGGGTAAACGCCCTTGAACTCCCAGGCCTGAAAGAACGGCGTCCAGTCGATATATTTTGCCAGCTCGCCCAGATCCCAGTCCTGGAAGGTCTTTGTGCCCAGAAACGAGGGCGCCTTGGGCGTATAGGTTGACCAGTCGGGCTTGAACGCATTGTCGCGCGCCGCAGCGAGCGAAATGCGTTTTTTGTCCGCCTCACCCTTCCTGTGTTTTTCGGCAACCGTTTCGTATTCCTGCCTTATCGTCTTGACGTAATCATTGGCCGCCTCTTTCGAGAGCAGTTTGGAGACCACGTTCACCGCCAGCGAAGCGTCTTTCACATAGATGGTCGAGCCGCGATTGTAGCGCGGGTTGATCTTGACCGCCGTATGCACGCGCGACGTCGTTGCCCCGCCGATCATCAGCGGAATGTCGAAGCCCTCGCGCTCCATTTCTGCCGCCACATGCACCATCTCGTCGAGCGAAGGCGTGATGAGACCCGATAGCCCGATCACATCGACCTTCTGCTCGCGGGCGGTATCGAGGATCTTCTGGGTCGGCACCATGACGCCCAGATCGATGATCTCGTAATTGTTGCACGCCAGAACCACGCCCACGATGTTCTTGCCGATATCGTGGACGTCGCCCTTGACCGTCGCCATCAGGATCTTGCCCGCGCTCTGGCGCTGGCCATCGGCCTCGGCCTCCATGAAGGGGAGGAGATAGGCCACCGCCTGCTTCATGACGCGCGCCGATTTGACGACCTGGGGCAAAAACATCTTGCCCGCCCCGAACAGCTCGCCAACGATATTCATGCCGTCCATCAACGGCCCTTCGATCACGTGCAGCGGCCGGGCAAAGCTCTGGCGCGCTTCTTCGGTATCGGCCTCGATATATTCGGTGATCCCGTTGACCAGCGCGTGCGAAATCCGCTCCCCGACCGGCTTTTCGCGCCAGCTTAGATCCTTGGCCTTCGCTTCCTTGCCGCCCTGCCCCTTGTAGCGTTCGGCAAGATCGAGCATGCGCTCGGTGGAATCGGAACGCCGGTTGAGCACCACGTCCTCGCACGCCTCGCGCAATTCGGGATCGATGGACTCGTAAACAGCGAGCTGCCCGGCGTTGACGATGCCCATATCCATGCCGACCTTGATGGCGTGGTAGAGGAACACAGCGTGCATCGCCTCTCGCACCGGCTCGTTGCCGCGAAACGAGAAGGAGAGGTTCGAAACACCACCCGAAATGTGCACATGGGGCAGGGTTTCGGTGATTTCCTTTGTCGCCTCGATGAAATCGACGCCGTAATTGTCATGCTCCTCGATGCCGGTGGCGACAGCAAAGATATTGGGATCGAAGATGATATCCTCGGGCGGAAACCCGACCTCATCGACAAGGATGCGATAGGCGCGCGTGCAGATTTCCACCTTGCGCTCTTTGGTATCGGCCTGCCCGTCCTCGTCGAACGCCATGACGACGACCGCGGCGCCGTAAAGCCGGCAGAGCCGGGCGTGTTCGCGGAACTTGTCCTCGCCTTCCTTCATGGAGATGGAATTGACGATGGCCTTGCCCTGCACGCATTTCAGCCCCGCCTCGATCACCTCCCATTTCGAGGAATCGATCATCACCGGCACCCGCGCGATATCGGGTTCGGACGCGACGAGGTTAAGGTATTCGACCATCACCTGCTGGCTGTCGATCAACCCCTCGTCCATGTTGATGTCGATGATCTGCGCGCCGTTTTCCACCTGGTCGCGCGCCACATCGAGCGCGGTGGCGTAATCGCCGGCGGTGATGAGTTTTTTGAACCGCGCCGAGCCGGTGACATTGGTGCGCTCGCCCACATTGACGAACGGAATATCGTCGGTGAGCGTGAACGGCTCGAGCCCGGACAGCCGGAGACGCGGCTCGATCTGGGGGACCGCGCGCGGCGGATATTTCGAAACCGCCTGCGCAATCGCCGCGATATGTTCGGGCGTCGACCCGCAACACCCGCCCACGATGTTCAAGAACCCGTCGCGCGCAAACCCTTCGATCTGGCTGGCCATGAACTCGGGGCTTTCGTCATATTCGCCGAATTCATTGGGCAGGCCCGCATTGGGATAGGCGCAGACCAGGGTGTCCGCGATATCGGAAATCTCGCCCAAATGGGCACGCATGGCGTTGGCGCCCAGCGCGCAGTTGAGCCCGATGGTGAACGGTTTTGCGTGGCGGAGCGAATACCAGAACGCGGTCGGGGTTTGCCCCGAAAGCGTGCGGCCCGAAAGATCGGTGATCGTGCCCGAAATCATCACCGGCAGGCGTATGCCCTTTTTCTCGAAGACCTCTTCGGCCGCAAACACCGCTGCCTTGGCGTTGAGCGTATCGAAGATGGTCTCGATCAGGATCAAATCCGAGCCGCCATCGATCAGCCCTTCGATCTGCTCGCCATAGGCGATGCGCAACTGATCGAAACTGACGGCGCGGAAGCCGGGATTGTTGACGTCGGGGGAAATCGAGGCCGTGCGATTGGTGGGGCCAACGGCACCGGCCACGAACCGGCGCTTGCCGTCCTCGGCCTCGGCGCGGATCGCGGCGCGCTTTGCCGCCTGGGCGCCGGCAACGTTAAGCTCATAGGCCAGCGCCTCCATGCCGTAATCGGCCTGGGCGATGGTCGTGCCCGAAAACGTGTTGGTTTCTAAAAGATCCGCCCCCGCCATGGCATAGGCGAAGTGGATATCCTCGATGATTTTCGGCTCGGTGATGACCAGAAGGTCGTTATTGCCCTGCAGGGGTTTTGGCCAATCGGCGAACCGCTCTCCCCGGAAATTCTCCTCCGAGAGCTTTTCGAGCTGAATCATGGTGCCCATGGCACCGTCGAGAATGAGGATGCGCTCGCGCGCTGCTGCGGTGAGCGCCGCAAGGATTTCCTCGCCCTCTTTGGCCGTACGGACCGGGGCCGAGCCCGGCTGCAGCGCATCGACGGCAATCGCTCCGCCCTCGCCCATGCCGCCCATGCGCCCGTCAGCGGGAGCGTGGGTGTGGCCGTGGGTACATCCGGGGGCGTTGCACATAATGAAAATCCGTTCCTGCGGGCTGATCCCGCGAAATGATACAAAGACATAAAGATATCTTTATGTCAATTAAGGAGCCCTTCGAGAAGGCCCGCAAACCGGGCCACCCGTTTGTCCGTGGCATCGGCAAAACCGACAACGAGGCCCTTGCGTTTCTCCCCAGCGCAATAGCTCGAAAGCGCTGGCGTTTCAAAGCCTTGATCGGCCAGACGGGCCGCGACTCTGGTGTCGTCGATATGGCCTTTAAACCCCATTACCGTCTGCAGCCCGCCCATGGGCATTCCGATCGCGATGGCGCCGCCCAGCCTTTCACGCAAGGTCTCGACCAGCAACCGTCCGCGTTCCTCATATAGCCGGGCAATCCGTTTCAAATGGGTGACCAGCGCCCCGCTTTCAATCAGTTCGGCATAGGCGGCCTGCGCGTGGATATTGACCCGCATTCCCATATTGCGCTGCGCCTGTTTGAGCGATCCGGCCAGTGCCTCGGGCACCACCATATAGGCCAGCCGCAGACCCGGCAGCAGGCTCTTGGCGGTGGTGCCGAAATAGATCACCTCACCGCCCCGGCTGATCCCCTGCAGCGCGGCAATCGCCCGCCCCTGCCACATAAACTCGCTGTCGTAATCGTCTTCGAGCACAACCGCCCCTTCGCGGCGGGCCGCCTCGAGCAGGTCCATACGCCTTTGCAGATTCATCCGCGCGCCGGTGGGGTAGTGGTGCGAGGGCGTGACATAGACCAGCCGTGCCCCGCTGCCGGCCAGCGCCGCCGGATCGGCGCCCTGTTCGTCCACTTCCAGTGTGCGAGTCACGAGCCCCGCCCCAAAAAACGCCGTCCGCGCGCCGAAATAGCCCGGCGATTCCACAAAGCCGACCTCCCCCGGATCGGCCAGGCACTGGGCCACGAGCGACAGCCCCGCCTGGATCGAGGGCACAACGATGATCTGGGCGGGAGAAGCATTGACCCCGCGATGCCGCGCCAGATGCGCGGCCAGCGCCGATTTGAGCCGCGGCAATCCGTCGACATCGCCGTAAATCGCCGCTTCGCCGAATTTTTGCCGCGCGACCCGGCGCAGGGTCCGCGCCCAGAGGTCGGCGGGAAACAGTGCTTCGTCAGGGGCACCGGGTTCGAGCTGGCCCGCGTGTCGTCCGCCCTGCCAATTGCGCAGATCGCGGGCCAGCGCCTTTCCGCGTTGCGACAGCCCGATATTGGCGCCTGCCCCATCGAGCCGCGCCGCCTCCAGTTCGGCCCGCGCCACCACCTGCGGCGCGGCACCGGCCCGCACAGCGATCACCCCATCGGCCCGCAACAACTCATAGGCCGCATTGACCGAATTGCGCGAAATCCCCAGGCCCAAAGCCAATTGCCGCGAACTGGGCAGGACGGACCCCGCCTTGAGCCGCCCCGACCGCGCCGCCTCGCCGACGGCGCGATAGATCTGTTCGGGCAGCGGCGCGCCCGAGCGCTCCAGCACAATCAATCCTTCAAGCATCTGGAGCCCTTAAATCGTGACAAAGTGGACCTTACGCAGAACCAGTTTATCGCAGATAACCGGTCTCACCGCAAAGCCGAAACTTTGACTTTCAAAGGCACCACAATGAACGAGCACGCCCTGCCGCCCTATGCCCGCGCCCGCCAGCCCCGCCGCGCGCGCTATGATGAGGACACCATCAACGATATTTTGGATTACGGGCTTGTCGGCCATGTCGGCTTCATCGCCGATGGCCGGCCCATGGTGGTGCCCATGGCCTATGCCCGCTGGGGCCAGACAATCTATCTGCACGGCGCATCCAAAGCCCGCATCGTCGCCATGCACAAGGATGGCGACCCGATCTCCATGACCGTCACCCTGCTCGAAGGCATCGTCGCGGCGCGCTCAGGCTTCCACCATTCGATGAATTACCGCGCCGCGACCGTCCACGGCACGACGCGGCTGGTGAGCGATCCCGGCGAAACCGAACAGGCGCTCAAGCTCATCACCGAACATCTCCTGCCCCTGCGCTGGAACGAGGTGCGCCCCATGCACGACAAGGAGCGCAAGGCAACCGGCGTCATCGCACTCGAGATCGAGGCCGCTTCCGCCAAGATCCGCCAGGCACCGCCCGCCGACGATCCGGAAGATCACGACCTGCCCATCTGGGCCGGTGTGATCCCCATCGTCACCGCCCTGGCCGCCCCGGTGGGCGACGGCAAGACCCCCGGAGAGGTCCCACCGCCGCCTTCGATACATCTGGCGCGCAAGAAATTTGCCTAGAGATTGTGCAGATAAAAAAATTGCCTCTTCACTTGGCAGGAATTTCTATCCATAGTCGCCCGGCTTTCAACCGTTGGGACCGGACCGGTGCAACAGGGCCCGCCACGCAAGGGCGATACAGTCGATGACATTGTCGGGCAACTGGCCGATGCCATTGTGGCCGGCCAGTACCGGCCTGGCGAAAAACTCGATGAATTGACCCTCGCCAACCGCTTTTTCGTCTCGCGCACCCCGATCCGCGAGGCGCTCAGCCAGCTTGCCGCGATGGGGCTGGTCTCTCGCCGCCCCAACCGGGGCGCAGTGGTGGCCGAATTGAGCGAGGAGCATCTGGCCAATCTGATCGAAGTGATGGCCGAACTCGAGGCCGTGTGCGCGCGGCTGGCCGCAGAGCGCATGTCCGGCCCCGACCGCCGCAGCCTCGAGGCCGACCATCTCGCCGCCGCCGAAATGGTCCGCCTTGGCCGCACCGACGCCTATGCGGCCTATGACACCCTGTTTCACGCAAGGGTGCAGTCGGCAGCCCGCAACCCGCAATTGAGCGAAATGGCCGCCCTGTCGCGCTCGCGCCTCATGCCCTTCCGCACCGATCTTTTCGCTTATCCAGCCCGGCTGGCCCGCTCCTATCAGGAGCACGAAATGATTGTCACCGCCCTGCTGCGGGCCGATGGCGCACGGGCCGAAACCCTGATGCGCCAGCATATTCTGAACTCGAAGGAACAGATGACGCCGGTTCGGGCGGCGCGGTAGTTACAAATCGATGCCCGGAGCGTTTGTCGGTCTTTCGACGCAACCTCCTGCGCTGCCCCGGCGAAAGCCGGGATCCATGGGCGCCGCCAGCAGCATTGGCGTTTCGGTCTATGCTGCTGGACCCCAGCTTTCGCCGGGGCAGCGATCGTGAGAATCGCAATCTGTTCTGACGGGCCCTTCGGACATACGTTCACGACTTGTCCCGCATCTCCCGCCGGTCTTCGCGCATCTCGAACCACATGGCGTTGAGAATGGCGAAGGCGCAGGCCAGCCCGACACCCAAAATCCACGAAAAATACCACATGGGCTGTTCCTCTCAGTAGGCGTTGGGGTTTTTGCCGAGGCTCTTGCTGGTCACCGGACCGCTCATCACCTTGTACACCCAGCTTGTGTAGGCAAGGATGATCGGCATGAAGATCAGCGTGGCGATCAGCATGATGAAAAGGGTCAGATGGCTCGATGTCGCATCCCACACGGTCAGGCTCGCCACCGGATTGTGCGAGGAGGGCAAAAGGAACGGGAACATCGAAAGCCCCGCCGTCGCGACGATGCCGAACACACCCAGCCCCGCCGAAATGATGGTCATGGAACCCGGATAGGACTTGATGCTGGCGGCCGCCCCCGCCATGCCGAGAAAGCCGAGCACCGGCGCAACCATCATCCACGGATAATGGGTATAATTGGCCATCCAGCCACCAACCTCCCGCACCACCGTCTTGGCCAGCGGGTTGGACGCCTGATCGGTCACCAGCGCGCTGGTGATGACATAGCCTTCGATCCCAAAGGCGATCCAAACGCCCGCGAGCGCGAACAGCGCAATGGCCGCCAACGCTGCCCATTGCCCGTATTGCGCCGCCCGTTCAGCCAATGCCCCCTCGGTGCGCGCCGCGAGCACGCTCGCCCCCATCACCACAAGCATGGAAAGGCTGACCAGCCCGCACAGCAGCGCGAAAGGCGACAAAAGCCCGAAGAAATTGCCCAGATAGGACGGCCGCAAAGTGTTATCGAGGTCGAAGGGCGCGCCGAGCAGCGCATTGCCCACAGCAACGCCGAAAATCAGGGCCGGCACGAACCCGCCGATGAACAGGGCCCAATCCCACGCGCTGCGCCAGCGCGGATCGGTGATCTTGCCGCGATATTTGAACCCCACCGGCCGCAGGATCAAAGCGAACAGGATGACGATCATCGCCAGGTAAAAACCTGAAAAGCTCACCGCATAGAGCGGCGGGAACGCCGCAAAGATCGCGCCGCCGCCAAGCACCAGCCAGACCTGATTGCCCTCCCATGTGGGGCCTTGCAGATTGAGCATGACGCGCCGCTCGTCATCGGTCCGGGCGACGACCGGCAACAGGGCCCCCATGCCCAGATCCATGCCGCCCATGATGGCAAAGCCGATCAAAAGCACGCCAAGCAATGCCCACCAGACAAGGCGCAGCGTTTCATAATCGATTGGAATGAAATCCATTTTCGCTCTCCTTATTCAGCGGGGACGGGCTTGCCGCCGGTATCGGTATCGTCATCGCCGTAACCATCGGGCGATTGCGGCATGTCGGACTTGGGCTCGGGGGTTTCCATGGGATCGGGCTCGCCGTTGAGCAGCGCCACATAATCCTTGGGTCCGGCCTTGATCGCCTTGACCATCAGGATGACCATGATGACCGCAAGGACCGTATAGAGGGTGACATAGAAGGTCAGGCTGAGCGAAAGATCGAGCACGCTGAGCCCCGAAGCCGCATAGAAGGTTGGAAGAACCCCTTCGATGGCCCAGGGCTGCCGCCCGAACTCTGCGATGATCCAGCCCGCTTCCGCCGCGAGCCAAGGCAGCGGCATGGCCGCCACCGCGCCCCAGAGGAACCAGCGGTGTTTATCCAGCGTGCCGCGCGAGGCCTTCCAGAACGCAAAGGCGAAAAACCCGATAAAGAAGAACCCGATGCCCACCATCAGCCGGAAGGTCCAGAACAGCGGCCAGACCGCGGGCACCGTATCGGCCGCCGCCATGGAAATCTCCTGCGGAGTGGCGTTTTCGATATCGACCCTGTAGCGCTTTAAAAGCAGCGCATAGCCAAGATCGGGCCAGGTTTCCGAAATGATCGCCCGCGCTTCGGCATCCTGCCGGTCCTCCTCAAGCACCGCCATGGCTTTATAGGCCAAAAGCCCGTTTTCGATCCGCGTTTCCGCGCGGTCGACAAGCTCGTCAATACCGGGAAGCTCGGTATCGAAGCTGCGCGTCGTGATAAGGCCCAGAACCCAGGGCACCTTGAGTTCGAAGATTTCGCCATTGGGCAGCGGAAACGCCACGAGATTCAGCCCGGCGGGCGCGGGCTCGGTGTGATACATCGCCTCCATCGCCGCGATCTTCATCTTCTGGTGCTCGGTCGCCACATATCCGCTCTCGTCGCCCAGCACGACGACCGACAGCGCAGAGGCGAGCCCGAAACTGGCCGCAACCACCATCGAGCGCTTGGCCAGTTCGATATGCTTGCCCCTAAGCAGGAACAGCGCGCTGACCCCGAACACGAACACCGCGCCCGTGACATAACCGGCCGAAACCGTATGCACGAATTTGGCCTGCGCGACGGGGTTGAACAGCACCGCCATGAAGTCGGTCACTTCCATGCGCATCGTGTCGGGATTGAATGTCGCGCCGACCGGATACTGCATCCAGCCATTGGCGATCAGGATCCACAGCGCCGAGAAATTGGCCCCCAGCGCCACGAGCCAGGTGACCACCATGTGGCCGACCTTGGAGAGCCGGTCCCAACCGAAAAAGAACAGCCCGATGAAGGTGGCTTCGAGAAAGAACGCCATCAACCCCTCGATGGCCAGCGGCGCGCCGAACACATCGCCCACGTAATGGCTGTAATAGGACCAGTTCATCCCGAACTGGAATTCCATGACGATGCCGGTGGCAACGCCCATGGCGAAATTGATGCCGAACAGCGTGCCCCAGAACAAGGTCATTTTCCGCCAGATCTCGCGGCCCGTCATCACATAGGTGCTCTCCATGATGGCCATCATGAAAGAGAGCCCGATGGTGAGCGGAACGAACAGGAAGTGATAGAGAGCGGTCGCGGCGAACTGCAATCGCGAGAGGTTTACGACGACTTCGTCGATCATAGGTATGCCCCTAAATCGTTACGTGCCATCCGCAGATCGAGCGCCGGAACTGGCGGATGGCGACTGCTTAACGCCTACACTTTACCACCATTGCACCGCCTTGACCTGGATCAAGGCGCCGCGCGGCGCGATAACGCATCTCTGGGCGCCGACTTTCGCGTATGGTAGCCCCATGGCCTCCGCTTCTCAAACCCCTGCGCCTGCAACGACCGCCCGAAAGCTTATGGGCCTGCGGGCGCAAGGCGGGTACGCGCTGCACCTTGCCATCGCTGCCCCGCTGGTTTCGGGCGTGCTGCTCGTGGTCTATGCCTGGCTCCTGGCGCAAACGCTGGGCCGCACCATAGAAGGTGGCGAGCCGCTTTCCGCAGTGCTCGGCCTCATCGCCGCAATGGCCCTCATCGTCATCTTGCGCGCCATCCTTTCCTTGATCGGCGAGCAGGCCGGCACCATCGGCGCCGAAGCGATAAAGAAATCCCTGCGCGACCGCCTGTTCTCCCACCTGCTGGCGCAACGCCACGCGCTGGGGCTGAAACCCGCCTCGGGCGCCGTCGCCGCGGCGCTGATCGATCAGGTGGACGGGCTGGAAAATTTCTTTGCCCGCTACCTTCCCGCCATGATCGCCGCCGCCATCCTGCCGGTCGCCTTTGCAGTGGTTCTGTTCCCTATCGATTGGGTCGTGGCGCTGCTGTTTTTGTTCACCGGCCCGCTGATCCCTGTGTTCATGGCACTGGCCGGCTGGGGCGCCCAGGCGGCCACTGACCGGCAGGCTACTGCGCTCTCGCGCCTGTCGGCCCATTTCGCCGACAGGCTGCGCGGGTTGTTGACGCTGAAACTCTTCGGGCGCGAGGCCGACGCCATAAATGATGTCCACGCCGCCAGCGAAGCGTTGCGCCGCCGCACCAATGCCGTGCTGCGGATCGCCTTTCTGTCCTCGGCCATCCTCGAATTTTTCGCGGCGCTGGGCGTGGCGGGCGTGGCGCTCTATGTCGGGCTGACCTATCTGGGGTTCCTCGGCATCAACCCCGGCCTGACCCTGGGCGCCGGGCTTTTCGCCCTCATCATGGCCCCGGAAGTCTATGCGCCTTTGCGCCAGCTCGCCGCCCATTACCACGACCGCGCCACCGCCCGCTCGGCGCTGGCCGAAATCGAAAATCTGGTCGCCGACCCCGATACTCTGCAAAGTGCCGATATCGCGCCGCCCGCTCTCGCGCACAAACGCGCGACCCACCTCACGATCAGCGGCCTCACCGTCCGGACCGCCTCGGGTACCCCTATCCTCGACGGTCTCAACCTCGATCTCGCTGCCGGCCAGTCCCTCGCCATCATGGGGCCGAGCGGTATCGGCAAATCCACCCTCGCGCGCGCCATGACGCGATTGATCCCGTTCGATGGCGAAATTGCCATCGATGGGCGCCCACTCCCCGATTGGCCCGAACCCGAGCTGCGCGGCACCCTCGCCTTCATCGGCCAAAAGCCCCGCATCTTTACCGGTACCATCGCCGAAAATATCGGCTTTGCCGACCCGCTGGCCGATGATGCCGCCATCGCATCGGCCGCCGAGCGCGGGCTGGTGAGCCAATTTTCGAGCGCCCTTCCCGACGGCCTCGCGACGCTGGTCGGGGAAGGCGGATACGGGCTTTCGGGGGGGCAGATCCAGCGCATCGGGCTGGCCCGGCTGTTTCTGACCGACCCCGCGCTCATCGTCCTCGATGAACCCACCGCCCATCTCGACCCGCAAACCGAAGCGCAAGTGCTCGATCAGGTTTTCGCATTCGCCGAGGGCCGCACCCTGATTATTCTCACCCATTCTGCGACCGTCGCCGCCCGCGCCGATGCCGTGCTGCGCATGGCCGGCGGCAGACTGCTGGCGACGCCGCACCGCGCAAAGTCCGTCACGCTCAAGCGGGAGGATCGCGCTTGAAATCCCTGCTGTTCTTCGCGCCCCTGTTCAGACCGCACGCCAGAAGGCTCGCGCTCGCGCTGCTGCTTTCGCTCGTAACGCTGGCCGCCGGCACTGCCCTGCTCGGCGTTTCGGGCTGGTTTCTGACCGCCACCGCGCTGACCGCGCTGGGGGTTTCATTTAATCTGTTCGCTCCCTCTTCAATGGTGCGCGGCTTTTCCTTCATCCGCATCCTGTCGCGCTATTTCGAAAAGCTGGTCGGCCACAACGCCACGCTCACCCTTTTGTCGGACTTGCGCCGCTGGCTGTTCGGCGCGCTGTTCCCCCGCCTGCCACTGGCCGACCGCTCCCTGCGCCATGGCGATCTCGTCACCCGCATGAGCGCCGATATCGATGCGCTCGATACGATCTTTCTCATCGCCATCGGTCCGTTCCTTGCCGCGCTGGTGCTCGGCGGCGCGCTTACGGCGGTGCTGTTTTTCCTCCTGCCCGGCGCCGCGTGGATCTATCTGGGCGCCATTGCCACCAGCGTTCTCCTCATCCCCACAATACTCGCCCGCACCACCAGGACGCTGGGCCGCGATGCAGTCGAAGCCGCCGCCAGCCTGCGCGGACATGTGCTCGATGCCATCGCCGGGCACGACGATCTCATAGCCTTTGGCCAGGCCGGCTTCGTCGCCGCCCGGTTCAATGCCGCCAGCAAAACACTTGCCCGCCTGCGCAATCGTCAGGGGCTGGCCACGTCCATCGCCGCTGCCGCGGTTCAGATCGTCACCGCAATTGCGCTCCTTGCCATCGTGGTTATCGGGTTGAACGCCGTGCAGGCGGGCATAATCGGAGGGCCGGTCTTCGCCGGCATCGTCTTTGCCGCGCTGGGCAGTTTTGAAGCGACCGCCGTGATCGTGCGCTCCATCGGCAAGCTCGGCGCCGCCTTGGCTTCCGCCGAGCGCCTGCACCAGATCGCCACCGCCCCGATCGCCATAACCGACCCGGCCCGCCCCGTGCCATTCCCGGCAACCGGCGCCATCGCGTTTGAAGCTGTGACATTTTCCTATCCCAACGCCGAACCGGTCCTGTCCGACCTCTCGCTCACGGCCGCTCCGGGCGAACACATCGCCATCTCCGGCCCCAGCGGCGCCGGAAAATCGAGCCTGCTCCACCTCCTGCTGCGCCTTTACGATCCCCAAGCGGGCGCCATCCGCATAAGCGGCATCGATATCCGAGATATCGCCCAGGCCGATCTGCACGCCCATATCGCCCTGCTCAGCCAGCAAAGCCCGGTTTTTCTCGATACGGTGCGCAACAATTTGCTGATCGCCAGACCCGACGCCACCGATGCAGAGCTCTACGCAGCGCTGAGAAACGCGCGCCTCGAAACCACAATCCGCGCCCTGCCCCACGGCCTCGATACGATATTGGGTGAAACCGGCACGACGCTATCGGCCGGGCAGGCAAGGCGGCTGTGCCTCGCGCGCACCCTGCTCGCACCGGCACCGATCGTTCTTCTCGACGAACCCACCGCCGGGCTCGACAGGGAGACCGAGTTGGCCCTGCTCGCCGATTTCCCCAACGCGCTGGCCGGCCGCACTGTGCTTTTGGCCACACACGCCCTGCTGCCCGAAAACACCCGGTTCCGCCGGCTGGCGCTGACGGACCGGACCCTGCGCGAGGCCGATCAGCCGCAATAAGTCTCGAGCCGCTCGATATCGGGGATAACAAATCTGCGGTTGTTCTCGACAGCGATCACCCCCGCCTTGCGCAGCTTGGTCAATTGCCGCGATACGGTCTCGATGGTCAGCCCGAGAAAATCGGCGATATCGGCGCGACTGAGCGGCAGATCGAACTCGGCATCGCCCCGCTCTCCCAGCTCGCGCTGGATCTGGGCCACCGGATCGATATGGGTGGCGATGAGGAACAGGAAGCTCGCGACCTTTTCTTCCGCCGTCTTGCGGCCCAGCGTCACCATCCAGTCCCGCGCCTCGTCGAGTTCGCGCAGCGTCTGCTCGTGCAGCCGGTGCTCGAGCGCCGGATTGGCCGCCATGATCGCTTCGAGCGCCACTTTCGGGATGCGGCACAATTCGACATCGGACGCCGCCTCGGCGGTCAACCGGCTCTGCCTGCCATAAAGCCGACCCAGAAAGTCCGGAGCAAATTGCAGGCCCACCACCTGCTGGCGCCCGTCTTCGAGCATCTTGGTGAGCTTGACCACCCCCGTCATCACATTGGCGTAAGTGGTGACGTCGGCATCGTCGGCGATCAATTCGCTCCCCGCCTCCTGACGCACCATGCGGGTGTGCTTTGAGAGTTCGAGCAATTGATCGGGTTCAAGCACCCCGCACAATCCGCGATGGCGCACCTCGCAATTGCGGCACAGCACCGGCGTCTGCGAATTGTGGATGTCCTGCCTGCTCATCACGGGTCCTTTCCGCACCACTGCTTTAGAACCACCTCGCCATGGCCGACGATACGCGAAATCGTCGCACGGCCCAATACGCCCATACAATTGAAGCGATTAACACAATCCCGATTTAAGCTGGCATCACTATAGGAGGCTTTTTGCCTTGCCTCGTTTTAGTATGATTTTATGCCAAACGGTTCCCATCCCGATCCCCGGCTTGCCGAAGGACTCGATCCAGAACTTGTCGCCTTTGTCGACGACATAACGGCCGCCTATGCCCGGTTTCCGTCGTTTCACGCGCTCGATATCGAAACCCGGCGTAGGGTGGCCGAAGCGGTGCGAGCGCCTTGGGCCAGGGGTGGCCCGGTCCTCTACCGCTCGGTCAACCGGGTCATCAGCCACATGCGGGCCCGCATCCACATGCCGGCCCCCGGCCCCCTTCCGGCGCTGATCTATCTCCATGGCGGGGGCTGGACCTTTTTCAGCCTCGACACCCACGACCGCCTGATGCGCGAATACGCCGCGCGCGCCGGCATCGCGGTGATCGGACTGGAATATCCGCTGGCGCCGGAAACGAAATTTCCCAACCAGCTCACCCTTCTGGCCGATCTCGTGCGCCTTCTGGCCAATCGCGGCGAGGACTGGGGCATCGATCCTTCAAGACTGGCCATCGGCGGGGATTCGGCGGGCGCCAATCTCGCCCTTGCCACCGCGCTCACCCTGCGTGAAAGCGACTATGGCGATGCGCTGTGCGGCCTGCTGCTCAATTACGGCGCCTTCGATGCGCGTATGGATAGCGAAAGCCACCGCCTGTTTGGCGATGGCCGCTATCTTCTGGGCGCCCAGGAAATGGAAGTCCTGTGGTCCAACTACACCCGCGACCCGTCCCAGCGCACCGACCCTTTCGTCAGTCCCATCCTCGCAGACCTTAAGGGCCTGCCCCCAAGTTTCATGACCATCGCCGACCTCGACATCCTCCGCGACGAAAACCTGACGCTCAAATCCGCGCTGGAGGCGGCAAATGTCCCCGTTTCCGGCGGCCTCTACCCCGGCTCGATCCACGCCTTTCTCGAAGCGGTGTCGGTTTCGGCGCTTGCGGACAAAGCGCTGGACGATGGCGCGGCCTGGCTCAGGGAAAGGCTCGGCATCTCGTCTTGAATGAACTTCCTTGCCGCGCTTACGCCCCATACTGGTCGTCCGAGACCTTCTCCAACCACTCAACCGCCCTGCCGTCCTGAACTTCCTGCACGGCGATGTGGGTCATCGCCGTCTCCGGCGCGGCCCCATGCCAGTGCTTTTCACCCGGCGCAAACCAGACGACGTCGCCGGGCCCGATCGCCTCGATCGGGCCATCCCACCGCTGCACACGTCCGGCGCCCGACGTAACGATAAGCGTCTGGCCCAGAGGATGGGTGTGCCATGCCGTCCGCGCCCCCGGCTCGAACGTCACCGCCGCCCCCTGCACGCGCGCGGGATCGAACCGATTAAACAGCGGATCGATCCGCACCGACCCGGTAAACCAATCCTCCGGCCCTTTCCCCGATGCCGTCGAACCTGCCCTGATGATTTCCACGCCCGATCCTTTCCAGGTGTTATCCATTGTCCCGACGATGATAGGTCAGCGCCATGCGCAGGCACAACGCCAACGGCGTTTCTTCCAACGGCATCGAAGCCGGGACGATCAGCGCCCGGTTGCCTTCGAAGTCGAATGTGTCGGCGAAATGCGCCCTGAAATTTTCGACAAGATTTGTCCGGCAGTTGAAAAACACGGCGGCCTTGTCAGGCGCCAGTTTCGATATCCCCAGCCGGATCGTCGTGCCTGAACGCGTCTTTTCGGTCAGATAGGCCGGCTCGCCCCATTTCAGCGTTTCGGTCAACGGTCCCACGCCCCCGGTTGCCGATGCGGTCGCAAAAATCGTGAGGCGAATATCGAGCAATTGTTTCCGCACCCGCGCGGGATGACGCGACAGTGCCAGCACCACATCGGCAGGCACGACGGGCGCGCTCATGGTGTGCCCTTGAGCCGTGCTTGGAAATCGGCGTGAACAAAACTTGCCGTCCGGTTTCTGGTCATACGCCTCCCTCCCAAGTCCAGAATCATACCCTCAATGCCCGAAAACAAACAGACCAATCCAGCCCATCGCCCCATGTCCCTGATGTCAAGCTGTCATTTTGTCATACCACAAGCTCACAAGTCCAGAATCATACCCTGAATGCCCGAAAACCAACAGACCAATCCAGCCCACCGCCCCACCCCCTGCCCGGAAGCCTTGCGGTCCTGCCGCCCTGCCGCGAGCAAACTCCTCCCAGGTTCAAGCGCAAGGCATAATTGCAAATCATTCTCATTTGCAATTGACTCTTTGCGAATGATTGTCATATTCAATTGCATATTCCTTCCAACATGCAATAATGGCCGCCATGCTTTCCCGACCCATCCTCCTCGCCACCCTTTCGCTCGCCCCTTTCGGCGCCATCGCCCAGGAACCGGTTTCCGTCGTTGCCACTGTGGGCATGATCGGCGACATCGCCCAGACGCTCGGCGGCGATTGCATCGCCGTTGAAACCATGATGGGCCCGGGCATCGATCCGCATCTTTATCAGGCCACCGCCCGCGACGTGCAGACGCTCAACCGCGCCGGCCTTATCCTTTATTCGGGCTACGGGCTCGAAGGTCAGCTCGGCGACGTCTTTGCCCGCTATGCCGAGCGCGTGCCGACCCTGGCGGTTTCCGAAGCGGGCATCGCGCGCGAGGACCTGATCGCCACCGACGATGCCTATGGCGTCGACCCGCATCTGTGGATGGACGTGTCGCTCTGGGCCAGGATCGTGCCGGTCATCGCCGGCCAGCTTTCTGAGCTCGCCCCAAATTGCGCCACCACCATCGATGCCAATGCCGAGACCTACGGGGCCGAACTGGCAGCGCTCCATGATTGGACGCGCCAGACTATCGCCTCGATCCCCCAGACCCAGCGCATCCTCGTCACCGCCCACGATGCCTTTGCCTATTATGGCCGTGCCTACGATATCGAGGTGGCGGGTATTCAGGGCATTTCCACCCAGTCCGAAGCCGCCATCGCCGATATAAGGCAAACCGCCGATCTGATCGTCGAACGGGAAGTGCCCGCCATCTTCGTTGAATCGACAATCAACCCGCGCACCATCCAGGCGGTGATCGAAGCCGCCAACCAGGCCGGTCAGCCCGTCGAAATCGGGGGTGAATTGTTCTCGGACGCCATGGGTGACCCCGATACGGCGGGCGGAACCTATATCGGCATGATCCATTCCAACACCACCGCCATCGCCGAAGCGCTCGGCGGCACGCCCGCACCCCTCCCTCAAGCGCTTGCAGATTGGGCTGCCCAATGGACGATCGAATGACCCCCGACCTCCACGAACCCGGCCTTGCCGTTCATGTGGAGGACCTCACGGTCTCCTACCAGTCAAAGCCGGTGCTCTGGGATATCGATTTCGATATCCCGCCCGGCGTCATGGCGGCAATTGTCGGGCCTAATGGCGCGGGCAAATCCACGCTGATCAAATCGATCCTCGATCTGATAAGGCCCACCGCCGGCCACGTCACCATCCATGGCCGCCCCTATTCCGATCAGCGCCGCAAGGTCGGCTACGTCCCCCAACGCTCCAGCGTCGATTGGGATTTCCCCACCACAGCCCTCGATGTCGTGACCATGGGGCTTTACGGCCAGCTCGGCTGGCTGCGACGCCCCGGCCGCACCGAACACGACAGGGCAATGGCCGCGCTTGCCCGCGTCGGCATGTCCGATTTCGCCCACCGCCAGATCAGCCAGCTTTCCGGTGGCCAGCAACAGCGCGTGTTCATCGCCCGGGCGCTGGTACAGGATGCCGATGTCTATTTCCTCGACGAACCCATGGCCGGGGTCGACGCGACGACCGAACGCGCCATCGTCAAAATCCTCCACGCCCTGCGCGATGCGGGCAAGACGGTGATCGTCGTCCACCACGATCTGCAGACCGTCCGCGATTATTTCGACTGGATGGTGATCTTGAACGTCCGCGTCATCGCACAGGGCCCGGTCTCCGAGGTCTATACCCCGGAAAACCTGCGCAAGGCCTATGGCGGCCAGATCGCGCTGATCGACCGCGACGCCACCCTCGAAACCGCCCCCTGACAATGTTTGCCCTTCTTTCCGATTACACGATCCAGAACGTCCTGATCGGCGCCGCGCTGCTCGGCATCGTTTCGGGCGTTCTGGGCAGTTTCGCGGTGTTGCGGCGGCAATCGCTGCTCGGCGACACGCTCTCGCACGCCGCCCTGCCCGGCATCTGCCTGGGGTTCCTGATCGCCGGAACGCGCAGCCTTCCGGCCATTCTTGTCGGTGCGCTGATCACCGGCGCGCTGGCGGCGCTGATCGTCCTCGCGCTCAGCCGCACCACACGGCTCAAGACCGATTCGAGCCTTGGCATCGTTCTCTCGATCTTTTTTGCCCTCGGCATCGTGCTTTTGACATTCATCCAGAACGCCGGCAACGCCGCCCAGGGCGGCCTCGAATCCTTCCTGTTCGGTCAGGCCGCCGCCATCCTGCGCTCCGATCTCTACGTCATGGGCGCTATCGCCATCGTCGCGCTGGCGCTGGTCGCCCTGTTCTGGAAGGAGTTCAAACTCATCACCTTCGATCCGAGCTATGGCCGAACGCTGGGCCTGCCGGTCCTCGCGCTCGAAGCGGGACTGACCACGATGATCGCGCTGGCCGTGGTGATCGGGTTGCAGATGGTCGGCGTGGTCTTGATGGCGGCCATGATCATCGCCCCCGCCGTCGCGGCCCGGCAATGGACCAACCGGCTCGGCACCATGGTCGGCCTCGCCGCCCTGTTCGGCATGATCTCGGGGGTGTTCGGCGCCCTTGTCAGCGCCACCGGCAGGGGTCTGGCCACCGGCCCACTAATCGTGCTTGCCGTATCGGCCATCGTGGTCATATCGCTGGTTTTCGCGCCCGAACGCGGGCTGCTGCCCGCCCTGCTGCGCCAGCGCGAAAACAGCAAGAGCCTGCGCGGCCGCCGCGTTCTGGCAACGCTTTATCGCCTCGCCGCCGAACACAACGACCCCGCCTATCCCGCCGAGCAGAAAATGCTCGACGCCTATCACGGCACAGGCACCGCCTCCGCGCTCAGGCGCCTGCAATCGCGCGGTCTGGTCGCCGCCACCCGGCATCACCCCGAACCCACGCCTCACTGGACATTGACCGAGACCGGCATCGCCGAGGCCCGGTCCGATCTGGGAGGGGCCAGCCAATGAACGCCATGCTGTCCGCCTTTTTCAATTCGCCCGATGCCATGATCATGCTCACCGGCGCGCTGGTCGGCATCGCCGCATCGGTTCTGGGCACGTTCCTCATCCTGCGCGGCGCCTCGATGCTCTCGGACGCCATTTCCCATTCCATCGTTTTCGGGATCATCATTGTCTGGATGCTCACCGGACAGGCCAGTGGCCCCGTTCAGATCATCGGCGCAGCGCTGACCGGACTGCTCACCGTGGCGCTGACCGAGCTCTTGACCGCCACCCGCCGCGTCAAGGCCGACGCCGCAATCGGGCTGGTCTTTCCGGCCCTGTTTTCCATCGGCGTCCTGCTCATCAACATCTATGCCCGCGACGTCCATATCGACCAGCACACCGTCCTGCTGGGCGAGATCGGCTTTGTCTGGCTCGATACCTATGAAATCGGCAATTATCTGGTGCCGCAGGCGGTGGTGTGGATGGGCGTGATGGCCTGTCTCAACCTCGCCTTCGTCACCCTGCTGTTCAAGGAATTAAAGCTCGCAACCTTCGATGCGGCGCTGGCCAAGGCGCTGGGCTTTGCCCCCGTCCTGCTGTCCTACGCGCTTCTGGCGCTGCTTTCGGGCACAGCGGTCGCCGCCTTCGATTCCGTGGGCGCAATCTTGTTCATAGCCTTCGTTATCGTGCCGCCTTCGGCAGCCTATCTTTTGACCGACCGCCTCTCGCTGATGCTGGTTTACGGCGCCGCCATCGCCATCGTCTCTTCAATTGCAGGCTACTGGCTCGCTGTCGGTTTCAACGTATCGATCGGCGGCATGATGGCGGTGATGACCGGCGTCTGTTTTATCGCCGCCCTCGCCTTCGGCCCGCGTTACGGCCTGATCGCCCAGGACGCCCGCCGCCGGGCGCGGGTCGCTGAAAACGCAGCCCGCACCCTGGCCGTGCATCTGTTCAACCATGAGAACGACCCCCAGGCCAAAGAGGAGAATGTCGCCGCCGCTTTACGCGACCATCTCCACTGGAGCCAGGCCAAATCCCACGCCATCCTCGCAAAATCCCTCGCCGACGGCCTGGTCACCCGAGCCGGCGACACGCTCCTCCTCACCGACAAGGGCCGCACCGCCGCCCGCGAGGTGCTGGAGCCCTGGGCGCGCGGCGGCGGTTGAGGTCTGGGTGGTGGCAGCTACCGCCGTCAAGGCCCCCTCAATCAACCTCTCCATCTATCCCCCCAAGCCCCGCCAGCTATTCCCGCAGCGCCTCAATGTCCCGATACAGCTCCAGCGCATCGGGATTGGCCAGCGCCGTGGTGTTCTTGACCGCCCGCCCATGGATCACGTCGCGCACGGCGATCTCGGAAATCTTGCCTGAGCGTGTCCGGGGGATAGCTGTGACGGCGATGATCCTGGCTGGTACGTGACGCGGGCTGGCGCCCGACCGGATGCGCGTCCGGATTTCCTTTTCCAGTGCCGCATCGAGCGCCTGCCCATCGCGCAATTTGACGAACAGGACCACCCGCTGGTCGCCATCGAAATCCTGCCCAACGGCGATGGCCTCTTCCACCGCAGCGATGGTTTCGACCTGCCGGTAAATCTCGGCGGTCCCGATGCGCACGCCGCCCGGATTGAGCGTGGTGTCGGAGCGCCCGTGAATAATGAACCCGCCCGATGGTCGCTTTTCAACGAAATCCCCATGCGCCCAGATGCCGGGAAAGCGCGCGAAATAGGCTTCAGTGTAGCGCGACCCGTCGGCGTCGCCCCAGAATGAAACCGGCATCGAAACATGGGTGTTGCGGCAGACAAATTCTCCCGGCACGCCCGACACCGGCCGTCCCTCATCGTCGAGCGTATCGAGGTCCATCCCCAACATCGCGCACTGCAATTCGCCGCGCCGCACCGGCAACAGCGGATTGCCACCGATAAAGCACGCGCAGATGTCGGTACCACCCGAAATCGAGGCCAGATGCACGTCCGATTTCCAGTCGGCATAAACGTAATCGAAACTCGGCGCGATCAGCGGTGACCCCGTCGAAAGGATCAGCCTCAATTGCGAAAGTCGATGCGTGTCTTTCGGTTTGAGCCCCGCCTTGGCGCAGGCGTCGATATATTTGGCGCTGGTGCCGAAAATGGCGATCCCGTCCTCATCGATCAGGTCGATCAGCCGTCCCGGTTCGGGATAGAACGGGTTGCCGTCATAGGTGACGAGCGTCGCCCCCAGCGCCAGCCCCGATACCTGCCAGTTCCACATCATCCAGCCGCAGGTGGTGAAATAGAATAACCGCTCGCCTTCCCTGATGTCGCAATGGAGCATCTGCTCTTTTTTATGCTGGATCAGAAGCCCGGCGCCCGAATGGACGATGCATTTGGGTTTGCCCGTCGTGCCCGAGGAATAAAGGATGGCCAGCGGCGCTGAAAATTCCATGCGGTTGAAGGCGATCTCTTGCGGCGCAATTGGCGCGATCCAGTCTTCAAACGCTACGCCACCAAGGTCGGCAAGCCCGTCCGACACCGCCCCGAGCAACACGATCTTTTTGAGCTTGGTTGCCTCGGCAACCGCCCGGATCGTTGCCGAAACGTCGATGGATTTGCCCGCATAGCCATAATTGGGCACCGCTACGAGAATTTTGGGATCGATCTGCCCCAGCCTGTCGCTGGCCCCCGCCGGGCCGAAATCGGGCGAGCACGACGACCAGATCGCCCCGATGGCGGAGGTCGCCAGATAAAAGACGATGGCTTCAATGTCGTGGGTGACGATTGCCGCCACCCGGTCGCCCTCGACCACGCCTTCGGCCCGCAGCGCCTGCTCGACCTGCGACACCCGATCGTAAAGCGCGCGGCAACTCATCTCGCGCCGGGTGCCGTCATCGCGATGGGCGATGATCGCCACCCCGTCGTCGCGCCGGGTCAGAAGGTTTTCGGCATAGTTGAGCCGCGCCCCGGGATAAAATTTCGCGTCCCGTATGGTTTCCCCCGCCACAAACGCGGTCTCACCCTTGTCGCCGACAACGCCCAGAAAATCCCACAACGCATCATGAAACGCCTCCGGCTCGCGGATCGACCAGTCCAGCAGCGCTGCATAATCGGACGGATCGGCCCCATGGGAATGGCGCGTCGCCTCGGCAAACCGCCAGAGGGCCGAACCTTCCTTACGGCTCGCATCGGCCTCCCAGACGATCTCGCCGATCCCTGCGTCATTGAATCCAGGCATTATCTCCCTCCCTCACGCCATTCCGGCAACTAGAGCGTGTCCAGCAAAAGTGGAAACGGTTTTGCGGTTCGGACACGCGATAAAACAAAGGCTTAGAGCCAGGGATTTGATTCAATCAAATCCTGAACGGCTCTAAAGCCAACTCTGCGTTCACACCTCAGGCACCCAGTGTACTGGACCCCGGCTCGGTGGCCGGGGTGACGACGGTTGATAGGCAAGGCCGAGACAAGTGCCCTTGCCCTCGAACTGATCCCCCAACGCCGGCCCACCCCCGTCATCCCGGGCGAAGACCCGGGACCCAGTACCTGGAGCGCCGGAAATCCCTTCCGCGCCGCTCCGACGTAGGGCATCTCTACCGCTCCACACACATCGCAATACCCATGCCACCGCCGATGCACAGCGTTGCAACGCCGCGCTTTACGTCCCGTCGCGCCATCTCGTGCAGCAGCGTCACCAGAACCCGTGCGCCCGAAGCACCAATGGGGTGGCCCAGCGCGATGGCGCCGCCATTGACGTTGACCCTTTCGGGATCGACATCGAGTTCACCGACCACCGCAAGGCTTTGCGCGGCAAACGCCTCATTGGCTTCCCACAGGTCCACATCGGCAACGCTCCACCCTGCCTTCTCCAGCGCCTTGCGTGAGGCCGGAATCGGCCCCAGGCCCATGACATCGGGATCGAGCCCCGCCGTCGCCCAGCTCACGATCCGCGCCAGAGACTTCGCGCCGTGCTCGGCGAGCGCCGCCTCCGACATCAGGACCAGCGCGGCGGCACCGTCATTTATCCCTGAGGAATTTCCCGCCGTTACTGTCCCGTCCTTTTCAAACGCCGGGCGCAGCTTTTCCATGCTTTCAAGACTTGCGTCGTGCCGGATGAATTCGTCCTGATCGACAACCGTCTCACCCTTGCGCCCGGCAATGGTGACGGGCACGATCTCACCGGAAAATTTTCCTGCCCTTTGCGCCGCCGATGCCCGTTGTTGCGAACGCAGGGCGAACTGATCCTGCTGCTCGCGGGTCAGCCCGCACTGGCGTACGACATTTTCCGCGGTCACCCCCATGGCCATTTTCCCGAAAGCATCGGTCAGCCCGTCACGCATCACGGTATCGATGAAACCGACATCGCCCAGCTTGGTCCCCGAGCGCAGATAAGCGGCGTGGGGGGCACGGCTCATCGATTCCTGTCCGCCGGCCAGCACCACATCCGCATCGCCCAGCCCGATCTGCTGGGCACCCAGCGCCACAGCGCGAAGCCCCGATCCGCACACCTGATTGACCACGAACGCGGTTGCCCCATCAGCCATTCCGGCCAGCCGTGCCATCTGGCGCGCCGGGTTCATCCCCGCCGCTGCGGTCAGCACCTGCCCCATGATCGCCTCCTCGACATGCTCGGGCGAAATCCCCGCATCGGCGATCGCCGCCTTGGCCGCAACGGCACCCAATTCATGGGCGGCAAGCGCCGAAAGGCTTCCATTGAGCGATCCGATGGGTGTGCGCCGCGCGGCGGCGATGTGGATCTGGGGCGCCATGATGGTCTCCTCCATTGGGCGTAGGGGGTCAGTGTACCGGGTGTACATTGGGCGTCCAAAGACGTATTTATACGTCATGGATCACACCAGCCTTCACTTCGCTCTCGATGACCTGCCCGTCCCGATGGTCTATGCGACCCATCGGATTATCCGACAGGTCAATTCCGCTTTTGCCAGTCTTTTCGGGTATTTACCCGAAGAACTGGCCGACCGGAGCTTCAAGATGCTCTATCCCGGCGTCGCCGATTTCGTGATGGTAGGAGATCTCTGGCGCACCAATTTTTCGGGCGGCCGCACCTATGCCGACGAGCGCATCATGGCCCACCGCGACGGCACCCGCTTCTGGTGCCGGGCACGCGGTAAGTCCATGATTTTAAACGATCCTTTCGCCCGCGCCGTCTATTGCTTCGATCCCATCGCGCGCCCGGTCGATGTCCATAGACATGCCCTCACCCCGCGCCAGAACCAGATCCTCACCCTGGTCGCACAGGGCAAGACAAACGCCGAAATCGCCCGGGAACTGGGCCTTTCGCCGCGCAGCGTCGAGACCCATCGCTATCGCATGACGCGACAGCTCGGACTGAAAAATACCGCCGAACTCGTCAGTTGGTTCGCCCTTACTGTACCAGTATCGCCCTGAAATCATTGACATTTGTTCCGGTCGGTCCCGTCACGAACAGGTCCCCAATGGCCGAAAACCCGCTCCAGGCATCATGTCCGGCCAGCACCTTGTTTGGATCCAGCCCCGCGGCGCGCATACGCGCAAAACTCCCGCCATCGGCGAACGCCCCGGCATTGTCCTCGGACCCGTCGATCCCGTCGGTGTCCGCCGCCAGCGCATCGATCCCCTCAACCCCTTGAATCGACTTGGCGAAAGCCAGAAGAAACTCGGTATTCCGTCCGCCCTTTCCATAGGTTCCGCCGGCCAGGCTGACCGTCGTTTCACCCCCGGACAGCATCACCACCGGCCTTGAGAACGGGCGCCCGAACCCGGCGATCTCCCGTGCCATCGCCCCATGCATCCCCGCGATGTCGCGCGCTTCGCCTTCGATGCAATCGGACAGAATGACCGCGGGAATGCCCTTTTCCAGCGCCCGATGCGCTGCCGCTTCAAGTGCCAGCCGCGCCGAAGCAATGACCGAAACGCTGTTGCGGGCAAAGTCAGGATCGTCGGGCGAGGGTGCCATCGCGGCCGGCGAGCGCAGATGCGCCAGCACCGCCTCGGGCATATTCATTCGATAATGTTTAATTATTTCAAGTGCTTCTCCGGGCGTCGAACGGCTCGCGATCGTTGGCCCCGATGCAACGCTCGCGGCATCATCGCCCGCCACGTCGGAGACGATGAGGGAAACGACCCGTGCCGGCGCTGCCGCCTTGGCCAACCGCCCCCCCTTGATGCCAGAGACATGCTTGCGCACCACATTCATGGCGCCGATGGGCGCCCCGGAATCGAGAAGGGCCTTGTTGACGGCAATTTCGTCCTCGAAGAACAGATCGCCGCCCGGCATGGGCAGCAGCGACGATCCACCGCCCGAAATCAAGGCGATGACCAGATCGTCCGCGCTCAACCCCCGCACAGCGTCGAGCACCGCCTGCGCCCCGGCCAACCCCGCCTTGTCGGGCACCGGGTGAGCAGCCTGGAGCACCTTGATCCGGCGCGTAGAACCGATCTCTCCGTGCCGGTCGACGACCACCCCCTCAAGCGGGCCGTCCCACAACGCTTCCAGCGCCGCAGCCATTGCGCTGGCTGCCTTGCCGGCCCCAACCACGATGGTGCGGCCCCGCGGCCGTTCGGGCAGATGGGCCGCGATCGTATCGTGCGGATCGGCGGCCCGAACCGCGCAATCGAACAATTCGCTCAGAAAACCGCGCGGATCGGAAATCGTCATGAAGCACCCCCGGCTTGCGTCAATGCCCCGGGTTTGCCCCATACACCCGCAGGATTCAACAGCTTACATGCGCTCTATCATTCCTGCGAGTTCGTCGATCAGCCGGGCGCTCTCGAGAATCTTCTTCTCGTCAAACCCCGGCTTACGCGACGCAATGACCAGAACCTCGCGCAAATTGCCCATGGCACGTCGAAGCGGTGCCGGATCGGCACGATCCTTGGCTTCGGCCAACTCTTCCAGACGCGAACGCGCGGCGGCAAGCGGTTTTTCGTTCTCGGCAAGATGAGCCCTGCCCGCATCGGTGATTGCAAAGCTCTTGCGGGCACCATCGGTGCTGGTTTCCTCAACGAGACCCATTTCGAGCAGCAAAGACAGCGTCGGATAGATCATGCCGGGGCTCGGGGCATAGAGCCCGCCCGACAGGGCTTCGATCTCACGGATCAATTCATAGCCGTGCCGGGGCTGGCCGGTGATGAGATCGAGCACGACAAGTTGCAGTTCGGCGGAATCAAAGACCCGGCCACGCCGCCCGCCCCGATGGTGGGGAAAAGGCCCGCCGGGACCGAAGCCGCGCCTGCCAAAATTATGCTCACGCATTATCAAACTCCTGTTCAGTTGGGAGTAAGATATATTTTGACTGCATCATAAATTCAAGGGATGGCCGTCTTTTATTCCAGCCGCCCCCGCCTGGAGGCCCCTATCGAAACACCGGCTTGCGCTTTTGAAGAAACGCTTTGAGCCCTTCTTCCGCATCCGGGCCGGTCTGGCTGAGCGCTGCCGCAAGGCTTTCCGCATAGAGCCCGGCTTCAGGCGGCATGGAGGAAATGCGGGAGATGGCGTGGATGATGAACTGGTTGATGGTGGGGGAATTTCCGGCAATCCGTTCGGCCAGCTCGAACGCCTTGTCGAGCGCGCTTTCGTCGGAAAGCGCATAATGGGCAAGACCGATCCGCTCGCCGTCTGCGCCGGAATAGGTGCGCCCGGTCAGCATCATTTCCATGAGGCGATCTTCGCCGATGAGCTTTGCGATCCGCACCGAGCCGCCCCCGCCAACGAAAATGCCGCGCATGCCCTCGGGCATGCGGAACTGCACGCTCTCTTCGGCAACCCGAACGTGGCACGCGGCGGCCATCTCCAGCCCACCGCCCATGACCGCCCCGGTCAACGCGGCGACCACCGGCACGCGGGCATATTGAATGGCATCCATAACCCGGTGCCAGTTGCGCGAATGGGCCATGACCTCGAGCGGCTCGCGCTGCACCTGCTCGGACAGATCGAGGCCCGATGAGAAGTGACCGCCGGCGCCGCTGATGACGATAGCGCGCGCGCTGTCGGGTATGTCGGCAAAGAACGCATCGAGCGCCGCAATCGTCGCATCGTTGAGGGCGTTGCGTTTTTCAGGGCGATTGAGCGTCAGGTGGACAATGGTGCCCTTGCGGTCAATCGAGAGCACATCGGTGTCCTGAGCCATGATCTTTCCCTTCTGGTCGATTGGTTAGCCGAGCGTCGCGCGCACATCGTCGGGGATCGGCAAAGAAATGATTTTTTCGCTGTCATGCGGATCGCGCCCCACCCAGACACGCTTTTCATGGGCTTCGATGGCGATTTCGCCTTCGTTGAAAAGCGTATGGTGCACGCCGAAGCTGGATCGTCCGAGATCGGCTATTTCCGAGCGGATTTCGACGATATCTCCAAACCGCGAGGGCCGGGAAAATTTCGCGCCCGTATCGACCATCGGGATGCCGACAATGCCGTGATGGGCAATCCAGTGACGCTTGTGCATCTTGAAAGCGGCGGACAAGAGGGCCGCCGTGGCGTTGTCGAAGAAGCGAAAATAATTGGGGTAATAGACAATGCCCGCCGGGTCGCAATCGCCGAACTGGATTTCAATTCTTGTGGTGTTGGAAAACATCGCCAATTCCTATTTCGGCGCCATGCGCAGGGCGCCGTCGAGCCGCACGACTTCGCCGTTGAGATAGTCGTTGGCGACCATGGCCAGGACCAGATCGGCAAATTCCTCGGGCTTGCCCAACCGTGCCGGATTGGGAATGGATTGCCCCAAAGCGTCCAGGGCTTCGGCGGGCAGCTCTTCGAGCAGAGGCGTTAAAAACAGCCCCGGCGCAATGGCCATGACCCGCACGCCGAACCGCGCAAATTCGCGGGCCGCCGGCAGGGTCAGGGACACGATGCCACCCTTCGAGGCCGCATAGGCCGCCTGCCCGATCTGGCCTTCAAAGGCGGCGACCGAGGCGGTCGAGATCACAACGCCGCGCTGACCGTTGGCGTCGGGTTCGAGTTGCTGCATGGCATCGGCGGCCAGCCGCATCATGTTGAAACTGCCGACAAGATTGACCCTGATGACCCGCTCGAACGCGTCGAGCGGCATGGGCCCCTCGCGTCCCACGATACGGGCTGCCGTGCCGATGCCCGCGCAATTGACGAGGATCGAAGGCGTGCCGAGTGCAGCAATCGCATCGGCAATGGCCGCACTGGCACTGGCTGCATCGGCCACATCACAGGGGAAAAACCGTCCATCGATCTCGGTGGCGACGACGGTGCCCTTTTCCGCATCGCGGTCGAATACGGCGACTTTCGCGCCGGCCGCGGCAAGAGCTCTAGCCGTAGCTGCGCCGAGCCCGGAGGCCGCACCGGTAACGATTGCCGTTTTTCCCGCAATATCCATCAGACAGCCTTCGGATTTTCGATCAAAAGCGCAATCCCCTGCCCGCCGCCGATGCAGGCCGAGGCAATGCCGTAGCGTTCGCCGGACCGTTCCAACTCATTGGCAAGCGTGAGCGCCAGCCGAATGCCGGTCGCGCCCAGCGGATGCCCGATGGCGATGGCGCCACCATTAACATTGAGCTTGTCCTCATCGAGCCCCAATTCGTCGACGCAGGCGAGGATTTGGGCACCGAATGCCTCGTTGATCTCGATGCGTCCGATCCGGTCGAGCGTCAGCCCGCTTGCTTCGAGCACGGCGCGAATGGCGGGCGCCGGGCCGATGCCCATGATCTGCGGCGGCACGCCGACTGCTGCCGAGGCAACAATGCGTGCCTTGGGCGTGAGCCCATGGGATTTGGCATAGTCCGACGAAGCCACCAGCACAGCACCCGCGCCATCGACGATGGCCGACGAATTGCCCCCCGTCTGCACACCGCCGAAGGCCGGGCGCAGTTTGGAAAGAATGTCGTAGGGCGAGGGTCGGATGTGGCTGTCGGTATCGACCTGTTCGATACCACGCGGCAACCGTATGGAGCGTTTGTCGATGCCTTCGATCTCGAAGGCTTCGCTGACCACCGGAACAATTTCCTCGGCCAGCAGGCCCCCATCGCGCGCCGCGATGGCCCGCTCGAAACTGCGCACGGCGAAGCGGTCCACGCGCTCGCGCTCGATGCCATATTGTTTGGCGAGGTTTTCGGCGGTGTCGCCCATGGTGACGCAACCGGCGGGATCATAAAGGGCTTCCCAGAGGAAATCCTTGAACTCCACCTTGCCCATGGTAAAGCCGTTGCGATGCGTATAGGCGGCGATGGGATTGCGGCTCATCGATTCCGTGCCCGCGGCCAGCGCGAGGCTCACGCGCCCCAAAGCGACGGCGTCGGCTGCCTGGGCGATCACTTCGAGCCCGGTGCCGCAGATGCGTTGTACCAAATGGGCGGGCGCCTCGATGGGCGCGCCGGCGTAAAGCCCGATATGGCGCGGCGTCATGAACGCATCGAACGATGCCTGGGCCATGGAGCCGGCAATCGTGGTTTCGATATCGGCAGCGGCCACGCCGGTTTTCGCAATAGCCGCGCGGGCGGCCTTGATGCCTAAATCGATGGGCGAAATTTCCGAAAGTGCGCCGCGATAGTCCACGAACGGGGTGCGTGCCCCGCCGAGCAGCCAGGCATCCTCGAATGTAAGACGCAATCCCCTGGTCATCGCTTATCCCTTTCTCGGCAGATCAAGAATGCCGGCCGGCGCCGGTTCGGCATAAAGCGCTTCGACAAGGTCCCTTCGCGCGGCAAGAACGGCGCGCTGATTGATCGAGCCCTTGTCGGTCACCTCGCCCTTATCGATATCGGGCGGTGCAATCATCACATGCGCCCTGGCAATATGATTGGAACTGCCCGTTGCACGCGATGCAAGCGCGGCAAGTTCGGTGGCGAACTTATCTTTTACCGCGGCGTGGTCTGCAATCTGTGCGAGGTCCGTTCCTGCCGGCAAACCGGCATGCCGTGCGCAGGCTTCAAAGTCAGGGAAGATGAGCGCACCCAGATGGTTCAGGTCCGCACCGGTCAAGACCACATCGCGGATCAGGGGCGCGCAGGCGCCGATCACCATCTTGCGCACGCTCGCGAAATTGACCCATGTGCCGGTCGAGAGCTTGAAGTCTTCACTGACCCGACCGTCAAAGACAAAGCCCCTGGACAGATCATTTTCCTCGGCGAGCCTGACAGCATCGCCAATCTTGTAGAACCCTTCCTCATCGAAGGCGTCGCGCGTCTTTTCCGCATCGCGCCAGTAACCCGGAGTGACATTGGGGCCCTTGAGCCGCAATTCCATCTTGTCGCCATTGGGCACAAGCTTGATTTCCATTCCCGCCGCCGGCAGCCCGATATGCCCTGCTTCCTGCACCGGCCAGGTGGTGGTGAAGGCAAAAGGCGCCGTTTCGGTCGACCCGTACCCGGTGATGATCATCACGCGCTGGCCCAGTTCGGCCCGCGCCGCGCGATCCATGCCGTCAAAGACATGCTGGGACAGGCTGGCGCCGGCATATTGCATCAGTTTCATGCGCGAAAAGAACTTACGCCGGACCTCGTGATCCTCATCGAACGCCGCAACGAGAAACTCGTAGCCCTTGGGCACTGTGAGATAGATCGTGGGCTGGACGTCATGGAGATTGCGCAGGGTGTTGCCAATTTTGGCCGGAGTGGGCTGGCCGTCATCGATGTAAAAGCTGCCGCCATTGTAAAATGCGATGCCGGTGTTGTGGCTTGAGCCCGCAACGTGGTTCCAGGGCATCCAGTCGAGGAGCACGGGCGGTTCATCCTTGAGGAAAGCGAGCGCCGTCCGGATCATCTCCTGATTGCAGGCCATCATGCGATTGGTGGTGATGACGCCCTTGGGCATGCCGGTCGAACCCGATGTAAAGAGCACCTTGGCGATGGTATCGGGGGTAATGGCGTCATGCGCCTGCGCCACCGCATCGGTGACGGGCGTCGCCGCAAGATCCTCGAACAGGCGCGAGGCGCGGTGCGAAGGGGGATTGGTCTTGACCACCAAAGAAACGGTTCTATCAAACACCGCATCAATGGCGGGCCCGAATTTTTCGCCGTCGGAGGCATAGATCATGCCGGGGGTGAGGAGCCCCGCGATATGCCTGAGCTTGCCGAAATCGGTGGAGATCAGCGAGTAGGCCGGCGAAATCGGCGCGTAGGGAATGCCGACCCAGATTGCCGCCAACCCGAGAAGCAGATGTTCGATTTCGTTGCCCGAGAGGATGATCAGCGGCCGGTCCTGCGAGAGCCCCGTATCGAGAAGCGCCTGCCCGAGCGGCCCGATGGCTGCCATGACCTGAGCATAGCTCAGCCTCCGCCAATCTCCGAACGCGCTGTTGCGGTCGGCAACCATAAGCGCGTCAGGTGTTTTCTCAGCCCATTGCGCAATGGCATCGACGATGGAGCGCGGATAGGGCGCCAATTGCTCATTCGAGCGCACGCGGACAATTCCGTCGGGCGCCCGCTCGGCACGCGCCGCCATATGGCCCATCCGGACTTCGCGAATGGACGTCGATAGATCCGACATAGCCAACCTCCCAGTCAAATTATGTTATGAAACATAACTAGGTGTCGTCAAGCCGGTAATTTCAGAACGCCTAAGAAGCGAAGGCGCCGAGAGTTTCGGGCCGGATTGCAGGAGAGGACGCGGGGGCCAACCGCTGGCCGAACGCATGACCTATGGCAGTAATGACCGGCCCCGAAAAGTTGCGACCCTCCATCTCATGGGCGAGCCCATCAAGACGGCAGCGGATGATCTCACGATTTGGGCGACCGACATTGCTGGCAATCAGCACGGGTGTGGCCCGGTCCATGCCCCGGGCCAGCAATTTTTCCGCGATCCGGGGCGCCGTGGCACCCGACATGTAATAGACATGGGTCGTCGCGGGATCGGACAAGGCCCCCCAGTCGAGATTTTCGGGCAATTGACCATTGCGCGCGTGGCCGGTGACGAACCGCACCGACTGGGCGCAATCGCGATGGGTGAGAGAAATGCCCAACTCGGCAGCGAGCGCAAACGCCGTCGAAATGCCCGGCACAACCGATACGGAGATATTTTGCGCTTCCAGGGCAGCAATCTCTTCGCCGGCCCTGCCGAACAGCATGGGATCGCCCGATTTGAGCCGCACCACGTGCCGGCCCTTGCGGGCGAGGTCGGCCATCATCGAATTGATATCGTCCTGACGGCAACTGGCCCGGCGGGCCCGCTTGCCGACCAGAATGCGCCTGGCCTCGCGGCGGGCCAGTTCAAGAACCTCGTCGGAAACCAGATCGTCGAACAAGATGACATCGGCGGATTGCAGGGCGCGAACGGCCTTCAGCGTCAGATATTCAGCATCTCCGGGACCGGCGCCCACCAGTGTGACACGTCCGGAAGGTGCATGCGATGCCCTGGCCATCATGGCCGCGGGATCCCCGGCGGGTTCATTGCCCGAAAAGCTCAGATCGGTGAACTGCTCCCAGAAGGCCCGGCGTTCCGCCCCGGGCGCAAGCCGGTCCAGCACGGTGGCGCGCAGGGATTGCGCGAGCCGCGCCCACGCGCTCAGCGTTTTGGGTAGCAGCGTCTCGATACGCCGGCGCACGGCCTGACCCAATATCGGCGCGGCGCCGCTGGTCGAGATGCCGACAACAAGCGGAGAACGGTTGACGATCGATCCAAACTGGAACTGGCAGTGCTCGGGCTTGTCGATCACATTGACCGGAACCCCATGCGCCCGGGCTATCGCAACGAACTCGGCGGCCTGGTTGTCCGAACAATCGCCGATGGCCAGAGCGAGGCCGGCCCAGTTCGCCTGACGCCAATCGCCATCGACGAGTTGGACGGCGCCGCGCGTTTCAAGCGCGACCATCTCCTCGCAGAACGATTGAGCTACCACGGTCACCGTCGCGCCGGCAGCAGCCATCAACTCGGCCTTCCAGGCGGCGGCCTCTTCGCCACCGGCAACAAGCACCCGTTTTCCCTTGAGATCGAAGAACACCGGCAGCACGTCGAGGGGCGTCATCCGGGGTGGTTCGGCCTTACTCGGCTGCCGCGAGACGATTTGCATCGACAATTCTCCCGATTTCTGCGCGGCAGGAACCGCAATTTGTGCCCGCTTGAAGGACGTCGCCTATGTCCGCTACGCTGGCGCATCGCCCGCCTGCGACCGCATCGGCAATCTGGTTGGCACCCACGCCAAAACACGAACAGACCAGCGGTCCCGGATCGGGCTGGTCGGCACCGGGGCGCCCCGACAAGAGCCGGGCGCGGGCCAGCGGCGCATCATGGATTTCGGCGAGCTGTTCGACGACCCACTGCCGGGCAGCGAGTACGGGGTCGGGTGAAAGATAGAGCGCGCAATCGAGGCGATCGCCATGGAAACGCACAAGGTTGATCCGACCCGTGCGAGCATCGAGACTGGTGGTCAATTGGGCATCCGCCGACAAGCCCAGAATGGTGCGGGCGTGCGCCACAATATCATCGGGCCGTTCAAAAAAGGCGACTTCAGCGCGCCATCCCAGAGGCGCCGGGGCGACTGCCCAGTAGCCCAGTGCGCGCACGTCGGGCTTGCGGCGGCTCACGAGAAATCCATAGAGCGCCACCTCGACCGGCGTTGCGCTGACGCGCCCCATCTTGAGCGCAGGCTGCCCCGAGACCGGATCGGTGAATGGACCGAGAAGCGCATTGACCCGCCCCGTAACCGCGGTTTCTCCCGTCCAGTGCATGGGCACGAAGATTGAGCCCTTCTGCTGGCGGTCGGTGACAAGGGCGCGAACGATGGCGGCGCCATAGGCGTTTTCGAGCCGGACGAGCTGGGTGCGGCGGATCGAAAGTCGTTCGGCATCGTCGGGATGAATTTCGGCGAAAGGTTCGGCATAATGCGCTGAAAGGCGCGGCGTACGGCCCGTGCGGGTCATGGTGTGCCAGTGGTCGCGCACCCGGCCGGTGTTGAGTATCAGTTGGCCGGGGCCACGATCCTTGGGCGGCGGCGGCGCCAGAGGAAGGATGCGGGCCTTTCCGTCCGGCGTGAAAAAGCCGCCTGATCCGAAAAACCGCGCGCGCCCGATGCCCGACCGCGGCACCGGCCATTGCGCGGGAGCGAGCTTTTCATAATCGCGATCTGCCAGGGCCGAAATGTCGAAATCGCGGCTGCCGCGATTCTCGAATCCGGAAAGTTCGGCGTGCTCGGCAAAAATCTCGGCGGGAGAAGTGTAATCAAAGCCCTTAAATCCGAGCCGCTGCGCGATCTGGCAGATGATCCACCAATCGGGACGCGCTTCGCCCGGAATCGGCCGGAAGGCGCGTTGGCGCGAAATGCGGCGTTCAGAATTGGTTACCGTGCCCGACTTCTCACCCCACCCGGCGGCGGGTAGGAAAATATCGGCCATGCGAGCCGTATCTGTGGTCGCAAACATGTCCGAAACGATCACCGTGTCGCAATCCGCCAGGGCTCTCCGGGCGCCATCGGCATCGGGGAGCGACACGACGGGATTGGTCGCCATGATCCAGACTGCCCTGATGCGTCCTTCGCCGATGGCGTCGAACATATCGACGGCCTTGAGCCCCGGCTTTTTGGCAATGGCGGGTGCCTCCCAGAACCGGGCGACGCGGTCCGCATCGTCGAAATCCATATGCGCGGCCAGCATGTTGGCCAGACCGCCCACCTCGCGCCCGCCCATGGCATTGGGCTGGCCAGTGATCGAAAACGGCCCCATTCCCGGACGCCCGATACGGCCCGTGGCGAGGTGGCAATTGAGAATGGCATTGACCTTGTCGGTTCCCGAAGTCGATTGATTGACCCCCTGGGAATAGACGGTCACGACCTTTTCGGTGGCCGTGAACATATCGAAAAACAGCGCCACGTCGGCAGTGGACAGACCCGTTGCCTCGGCAACGCGGGAGATGGTCCAGTCGTCGGCCGCGTCCAGCGCGTCGGAAATGCCGGTGGTGTGATCCGCGACATAGCGGGCATCGAACACGCCGGCATTTGAAAGATGGGCGAACAGACCCGAAAAAAGCGCCACATCGCCGTCGGGCGCGATGGGGAGGTGCAGATCGGCGGTTTCCGCGCAATTGGTGCGGCGCGGATCGATCACCACGATCCGCAGATCGGGCCTGGCGTCCCGGGCTGCCAGGATTCGCTGATAGAGAACCGGGTGGCACCAGGCGAGATTGGACCCGACCAGCACGACAAGATCGGCCAGTTCGAGGTCCTCATAGGTGCCCGGAACGGTATCGGACCCAAACGCCCGCTTGTGCCCGGCAACCGAGGACGCCATGCAGAGCCTTGAATTGGTATCGATATTGGCGGTGCCGATGAACCCTTTCATCAGCTTGTTGGCGACGTAATAATCCTCAGTGAGCAATTGTCCCGAGCCGTAAAGGGCAACGGCATCCGGCCCGTGCTCGGCGATGATCCCGCCCAGGCGATCAGCGGCGGCATCAAGCGCGTCAGACCAACTGACGCGAACACCTCCGATCATGGGATGGAGCTGCCGCCCTTCGAGCGAGATGGTCTCGGCCAGAGCCGATCCCTTCGAGCACAGCCGCCCATAATTGGCCGGGTGCTCGGGATCGCCCGCGATTGCGACCGAGCCGTCGGCCTGCGGCGTTGCCAACACACCGCAGCCGACGCCGCAATAGGGACAGGTGGTGCGGATCGGGCCGGCCAAGGCCCTACTCCGCTGCCACGGCGAGCGCAAAACTCGCATCGATCAGCAGGGTTTCGCCATCGCGCCTAAGCGCGAAGGTCTGCACCTTGCCCTCATCGGCTCCCTGCGCCTCGCCCGTTTCGAGCGAGAACACCCAATTGTGCAGGGGACAGGTCACCTGCGCGCCGTGAACGATGCCCTGGCTGAGCGGCCCGCCCTTGTGCGGGCAGCGATCCTCGATCGCATAAACCTCGTCCGTCGCAGTCCGGAACACGGCAATCTTGCCGATGGGGGTATTGAGGCACCGTGCACCGCGCTGGGGAATGTCGGAAAGCTGCCCGATCTTGATCCAGTCCGTCATCGCCCTACTCCGCTGCCTGGGGAAAGCCGAATTCGGCCATGGCCGCAAATTCATGCGCGTCCTTGCCGTTGACCCGTTCTTCCCACGGATCGACCTGTGCGAATTTCTGCGAATAGACGAAGCGCTCGTAATAGCGGCGGCGCTTGGCAAAATCATCGACGATATTGGCCTTGATCGACGCCGATCCGACCCGCTTTGCCCATTTGTAGATGCGTTCGAGATACCGGCCCTGCTCGCGATAGAGCTGGGTCAGAGCCACAATGATTTCGAGTGCCTCATCCTCGGTCCTGGCGTGGCAGAGAACTTCGGTGCCCTTGATGTCGAGACCGGCCGCGCCTGCAAAATGAATTTCATAGCCCGAATCCACGCAGATCACGCCGACATCCTTACAGGTCGCCTCGGCACAGTTGCGCGGGCAGCCCGAAACGGCCATCTTGACCTTGGCCGGGGTCCAACTCCCCCACATGAATTTTTCGATGCGAACGCCAAGGCCGGTAGAATCCTGGGTGCCGAAACGGCACCAGTCGGACCCGACGCAGGTCTTGACGGTCCGCAACCCCTTTGCGTAGGCGGCACCGGACACCATGCCGGCAGCGTTGAGATCGCCCCAGACAGCGGGTAGGTCTTCCTTCTTGACGCCCAAAAGGTCGATGCGCTGGCCGCCGGTCACCTTGATGGTGGGGATGGCGAATTTGTCGGCAACATCGGCGATGGCCCGCAATTCACGCGGATTGGTGATCCCACCCCACATGCGCGGCACCACCGAATAGGTGCCGTCCTTCTGGATATTGGCGTGCACGCGTTCATTGATGAAGCGCGACTGGTTGTCGTCCTCGTATTCGCCGGGCCATGTCGAGAGCAGGTAGTAGTTGAGCGCCGGGCGACATTTGGCGCAGCCGCACGAGGTTTTCCATTCCAACTCCTGCATCACGGCGGGAATCGATTTGAGGTCCTTGGCAACGATCAGGCGGCGCACGTCGTCGTGTCCGAGGTCGGTGCACGGGCATATCGGCTGCACCGCAGCCGGATTGTAGGAATCGCCAAGCGTTGCCGCGAGCAGCTTTTCAACCAGCCCGGTGCACGAGCCGCAACTGGCCGATGCCTTGGTGTGGGCCCGAACGCCGTCGAGAGAGTTGAGGCCCTTGGATGCGATCGCGCCGGTGATCGCGGATTTACACACACCGTTGCAGCCGCAGATTTCTGCATCATCCGGCAAGGCTGCAACGGCCGCCATAGGGTCCAGTTCGGCACCCCCCTGGTAGGCCTGACCAAAGATCAGCGTATCGCGCATGGCGCTGATCGACTCGGCCTTCTTGATGAGATCGAAGAACCAGGCGCCATCGCCGGTTTCCCCGTATAGAACAGTCCCGATCACCTTGTCGTCTTCGAGCACCAGGCGCTTATAAACGCCCGCTGCCGCGTCGCGCAAAACGATCTCTTCGCGCCCCTCGCCCTCGGCGAAATCACCCGCCGAATAGAGGTTGACGCCCGTGACCTTGAGCTGCGTGGCCGTCTTGACCGGCTTGAACGCTGCGTCGGTTCCGGTCAGCGTTTTGGCTGCGACCTTTGCCATGTCGTAGAGCGGCGCGACGAGCCCATAGACCACACTCTGGTGCTCGACGCATTCACCCAGCGCCAGGATATCGGCGTCGGATGTGCGCATCTGGTCATCGACCACGATTCCGCGCTCGACGTGAATGCCGGCATCGGTGGCGATCCGGGTTTCGGGACGAATTCCGGCCGCCATCACGACGATATCGGCCTGATAGACGGTGCCATCTTCGAGCAAGACCGCCTCGACGCGCTCGTCCCCGAGGATGGCCTTGGTCTGGGCCTTGCAATGGATGGTGATGCCGCGTTTTTCGAGCTCACGCTGCAGAAGGTAGCCGGCCGCCGGATCGAGCTGGCGCTCCATCAGATGCCCCATGAGATGGAGAACCACGACCTCCATGCCGCGATTGCGCAGCGCCGCTGCGGCCTCCAGCCCCAGCAAGCCACCGCCGATGACCACGGCCCTGGCGTTGGGCCGTGTGGATGCAGCGACCATTTTCTCCACATCGTCGAGATCACGGAACGCCATGACGCCGGGCAGATCCTTGCCCGCGATGGGAATGATGAACGGTGCCGAACCCGTAGCCACGACCAGCTTGTCATAGGGGGTTTCGACACCATTGGCATGAACAGTGCGCGCCGCGCGATCGATCCGGGTAACGGTCTGCCCGAACCGGGTATCCACGCCATTGGCGGCATACCAGTCGGCATCGTGCGTGATTATGTCCTCGTAGCTCTTTTCTCCCGACAGGACTGGAGAGAGCATTATGCGGTTGTAGTTGCCGCGCGGCTCCGCGCCGAACAGGGTGACCTGGTAGCGGGATGGGTCGGTTTCAAACAGGTGCTCGAGCATGCGGCCTGAGGCCATGCCGGCACCGATGACGACAAGTTTCTCGGTCATGATGGTACTCGGGGGCTCGGGTTACTCGGCAGGCGCCGGTGCGGCACCGGATGCGTTGCGCCGTTCGATCCGGCGGACCGACAGGTGCATCCAGACCAGCGCGACAAGGACTATGGCAAACAGCAGCATGAAGCAGCTCGTCCACACACCCGTCAGGTCATTGAGGATGCCAAAGGCGATCGGAAGGATGAAGCCGCCAAGTCCGCCAATCATCCCGACCAATCCGCCCACCGCGCCCACAGAGCCGGGATAATAGACGGGAATGTGCTTATAGACGGCGGCCTTGCCCAGGCTCATGAAGAAGCCAAGCACGAAGGCGACGGCAATGAAACCGACGGCGCCAATGGCAATCTCGAAATGGATAGGCCCATCGATGCCGTTGAGCGTAATCCCCGTTTGCGGAATCGAGAGGATAAAGGTTGCGACCGCCGACACGGCCAGCGTCCAGTACATCACCGTCCGTGCGCCGATGCGGTCGGAAAGGTGTCCGCCATAAGCGCGGAAGACCGAAGCGGGGATGGAATAGAACGCGGCGATCATGCCGGCGGTCGTGATGTCGAAGCCATAGACTTCGATCAGGTAACGGGGGAGCCACAGGGAAAGTGCGACGAACGCCCCGAAGGCAAAGAAATAATAGAGCGAGAAGCGCCACACCTGCAAGTTGGCGAGGGGCGCAAATTCATCGGCAAACCGACGGCCCTTGGCACCCGTTGTCTGACGCGACCGAATGACGGGATCGTCTTCGCTCATAAACCAGAAGACAGCAGCCATGACGATGAGTGCTATCGCCCAGGCGACAGCGACGGCCTGCCAGCCGAGCGCCACCATGATGACCGGCGCTGCAAATTTGGTCACCGCCGCGCCGACATTGCCGACCCCGAAAATGCCCAGCGCAGTCCCCTGTTTTCCGGCCGGGTAGAAGCGCGAAACATAGGCCACACCAACCGCGAACGAGCCCCCGGCAATGCCGACGCCCAGCGCCGCAACAAGCATTTGCGGATAGGTCTGGGCAAAGGCCAGAAGCAACGTAGCAACGGCAGAAGCCACCATGGTGAGCGTATAGACGATGCGGCCGCCGAACCTGTCGGTCCAGATGCCCAGCAAGAGCCGGATCAGTGAGCCGGTCAGAACGGGCGTGCCGACGAGGAGGCCGAATTCCGTTTCCGAGAGCCCCAATTCGTCCTTTATGCGCACCCCGATGATCGAGAAGATCGTCCAGACGGCAAAACAGACGGTAAAGGCGATCGTGGAAAGCGACAAGGCGCGCGATGGGTTGGGTGCTGCGTCCTGCTGCGGCAGTGGTGAGGTCATAATCGTCTCTCCATATGGACCAGGAGGTCCGCTCGGTGCCAAAACAAAAACGCCGCCAACCAGACAAGACGGGCCGTCCATTGCGGACGGATGCCTTGAAGGTTGGCGACGTTGCCAATTCGGAGGCGCCCGCCGTTGGACGCCGATATCGGTGCGCAAGAAGCGCTCGGGAGAGACGTAGCACGAAGCGTGCCAAGTCCACCGCCCCAGAAAGATACTTTCTATTTCAATGGCTTGGAAGTTTTACCTTCTGATGGCATACGCCACTACCTCGCAAGAAACGGCCTAATGCGAATGCATTCTGCCTAATTTGCGAGCAAGGGGAGGCCCAGGACTACAATGAAGGCACCCGTTGCTGGCCCGCGATATAGGCGTCGAGACGGTCGAGATCGAAACGGGTTCCATCGAAAAACCCGTCGGGGCCCAGGCTCAGCATGCCGCCCTGCGCGCCCATCGCTGTCGCTTCAGTCAGCGCGCCCTCGATCTTGGCATTGGCCGAAGGCACAGCGATTCCCATCCCATCCAGTGCGGCGCGATAGATGTCCGGGCGGTACGTGCGGGCGGCCTTTTTTGCATTTTCGGCAGTATGGTCGACCTGCCGCCACCGGACCATTTGCGAGTAGAACCACAGGGCATGGCTGATCCAGGGGAAATTGGCAGCCCGCTCGAACGGCAGGAAAAAGTCCGGCACATCGACGATATCGGTTTCGCCGATGAAAAGCCGTCCCGTCAGCGCCCGTATGAGGATGGGCGCCGATATCCCGAGCCTGTCCTCCCGGGCCAGCATCCCGGCCAGGCTATCGCGATTGTCCGGATCCGCGCACCATCGGGCCGCGCGTGTAATGGCCCGGATGACCGCCGCCAATTGCTCGGGAAACCGCTCGGCCCACTCGCGCCGGACGCCAAGCACCTTTTCAGGACTGGAACGCCAGATCGACGATTTGGTTGTCACTATGCGTCCCACGCCGCGCGCGACGGCGACGGAATTGAACGGCTCACCCACGCAATATCCATCAACCCGGCCAGCGCGCAGAGCGTCCGGCAGGAAGGGCGGCGGGACCACGACGATTTCGATATCGGACATCGTATCGACGCCCGACGCGGCAAGCCAGTAGCGCAATTCGTAATTGTGCCCGCTCTCGGGATGGACCACTCCGAAGCGCAGCGCAGGCAGGCCCTTGCTACGCCGATCGGCGATCACTCTGGCCAGTGCCGTTCCACTCGAGCCCGCATCGACCCCAAGGACCTGTCCCCGCTCCTCCATCGCCCGCCACAGAGGCAGGGATACCGTAACGGCGTTGCCGCCAAGCCCAAGCGCCATGGGCGCGACAAGCGGCACGTCGAGCGGGGTCAGCCCGAGATTTGCACTCAACGGCATCGGCGCCAGCATGTGTGCGGCATCGAAATGACCCACGGCAACACGGTCGCGGATATTGGCCCATGACGTTTCCCGCACGAGGGCGAATTCGAGCCCCTCGGCTTCGGCAAAACCCTGTTCCTGAGCGGCGATCAACACAGCGCTGTCGAGCAGCGGCACATAGCCCAGCGTAATCGGTGTCAGCCCCATTCTTGTGCCCCTCTGGTCATGGTTCGAGCAACCCAGCCGCCGTAATCAGACTCTGGGCGATCTCGGCGATCTTGCGGTTCTGGTTCATGGCCGTCTTGCGCAACAGGCCATAGGCCTCGTCCTCCGATAGCCCCCTTGTACGCATCAGAATGCCCTTGGCCTTTTCGACGGTCTTTCGGTCCTCGAGTTCGGACCGCGCCGCGGCCAGTTCGCCGCGCAGGCGCGAAAAGGCGTTGAACCGCGAAATCGCCATATCGAGGATCGGTTTGACCCGCTCCTTTTTCAGCCCGTCCACCACATAGGCCGAGACTCCGGCGTCGACCGCCGCTTCGATCGAACCCGGATCGGCCCTGTCCACGAACATGGCAATCGGCCGCTGCAGGACGCGCGAGAGCGCAAAAAAGTGCTCAAGCATGTCCCTGTTGGGATTTTCGAGATCGATGATGACCACATCGGGAGCGATTTCCCCGATCCGGCTAGCCACTTCGTTGATTTCGGTAATGACATGAACCGGTCCATGCCCGGCCTCGCGCAGGCCGTCCTCGATGATCGAGGCCCGGATGCGATTGTCGTCGACCACCAGAATGGAAAGCGTGTGCACCATGGGCACGTTATGGCGATGATTTCGCCTTTGGGCAATTGCGCCGGACGGGGTTCGGTCGCTCTATTTGCAGCAGTGCATCATAAAGTCTAATGGATAGGCGCCAGTGATGGTGGCAGCGTGCGCCCGGCGACGCCACCACCCAATTGATCTTGGCGTATCAAATCACAGCGGGCCCAGCGCATTGCCGAAGATGACCACGCAATCCATTCGCCCCCACCCCGATATATCGCTGCACCAGCTCAGGATATTCACCGCCGTCGCGCATGCCGCGACGCTGACCGAAGCTGCAAAGCAACTGGGCATTGCTCAACCGTCCCTGTCCCAGCAGCTCTCGCGCCTTGAAACGCTTGTCGGCGCCCGCCTGTTCAATCGCCGGCCCGGAGAAATGGAACTGACCGAGGCTGGCCTCTATCTCCTGCCCAAGGCGGAGCACGTGCTGCGCGGCATGCGCGATCTCGAAGACGGACTGATGGAATATACGACCGGACGTCGAGTCACGATCAGGCTGGCGGGGATAACCTCGGTGTTGCGGGTTCTGCTGCCCCCCGCCCTGCGCCAGCTCCAGACGCGTTTTCCAGATATCGATTTCGATATCCAGGACATGGCGCCTTCCGACATCCTCGAATTGCTCTATGATCGCCGCATTGCGGTGGGGCTTCTGGCCGACAGTTCCCTGGCGGCGTCTGGCGGCGGGTTTGCCCAGATACCGCTGCTCACCGATTCTCATGTTCTGGCGGTCCCCGGTCATCTCGACCTTTCCAAGGTCGAGCGCCCCGAGCGTGATCTGCCGCCTGAAACGCTGGCGCTTCTGAATCAGTCGATTCAATTCGCCTTCGGCACCCAGCACACCAAGCGCGTCGAGAATTGGTATGAGCGCCTGTTTCCCGACCACACAGTGGTCGCCCAGTGCCGCAGCTTCGAGGTGGCGGCAGAGCTGGTGCGCGCCGGCGCCGGTGTCTGCCTGGTTCCCGCGCTTTCGTTACTCCATGGCGCCGAAACCCTCAAAGGTATCCGGCTTTATGCAGTCAACGCCGCCCCGCGGCATATCATGGCGGTTATTCCCACCCAGTATCAGCATGTCGAGCCCTACCGAACCTTCCTCGACACACTCAAAGACGCCGCGCAAACCATCGTGCTGCCGCAGGTTCAACCCATTCCCCCCTTTCTCGATGGCGGACCGCAGGCCAAGTTCTAGTCATAGGCGCGCAGCTATGGTCTCCATAGATTGCGCGAAAATCGCTCTCTTCGCAGCATGAACGATACGGCAATGACGCCGTGTTCAAACGAGGAGAAACACTATGGCCTGGAACAAGCCCAAGCTCACTGAAATTCCCGTCAGCATGGAAATCAACATGTACGCTTGCGCCAAGCGCAAGTAATCGATTTGCCTGCCGCGGCCTCCCGCTATGATTAAAATCCTCATACTCGGTGCCGCGGCAGGCGGCGGCGTTCCGCAGTGGAATTGCGGCTGCGACAATTGCCGCGATGCCCGTTCGGGCGCGCTCGCCATTGGCGGCAATCAGGCATCGGTGGCCATCAGTTCCGATGGCGCGCACTGGTTTCTGATCAACGCCTCACCCGATTTGCGCCAGCAGATCGCCAATACATCGGCGCTGTGGCCCAAGCCGGGTCTGAAGCGCCATTCGCCTATTGCAGGCGTCATCCTGACCAATGGCGAAATCGATGCGATTACCGGGCTTTTGACGCTGCGCGAGGGATCGCCCTTTACGCTTTACGCCCATGATCGCGTGCTTTCGATTCTCAAAGCCAATTCGATTTTCAATGCGCTGAAGCCCGAGAATGTAACTCGTCGACCCATTGCGTCTGGCGAGAGGTTCGTTCCGGCGCTACCGGATGGTTCGCCCTCGAGCCTTGAGATTTTTGCCTTCGCGGCGCCCGGGAAAACCGCGCTGTTTCTCGAAGGTCATGACGAAAATGCCGAAGGCGACACGCTCGGCCTTGTTGTTACCGATCAGACCACCGGCGCGCGGGTGGTGTTTCTTGCGGCGTGTGCCGCAATCACCGAGGACGTCCTGCGCCTGATCGATGGGGCCGACGCCGTATTTTTCGATGGCACGTTGTGGCGCGACGACGAGATGATCGCACAGGGCCTCAGTTCAAAGACCGGCCAGCGCATGGGCCATATTGCGATGAGTGATGCCATTCCCGCGCTGACCGGCACCGCCGTCGAGAGGAAGTTCTTCCTCCACATCAACAATTCCAATCCGGCCCTGCGTCCGGATTCGGGCGAGCGAAAAGCGCTTGAGGCGGCCGGGTGGTCGATACCCGCCGAAGGGATGGAGATTACGATATGAACCAGATAACCGCGCTTTCGGTCGCCCCCGATCTCGAGCTCGATTCCCCCGAGGCGCTCGAAGCCCAGCTTCGCCATATCGGCGCGACGCGCTACCACAATCTGCACCCCTTCCACGGCCTGCTGCATGGCGGCAAGCTCAATAAGGGACAGGTGCAGGCCTGGGCGCTCAACCGCTATTTCTACCAGAGCACCATTCCGCTCAAGGACGCCGTGGTCATTTCCCGGTTTCGTGACCGCGCCACCCGCATCGAATGGCGCCATCGCATTTCGGACCATGACGGCGACATCGGCAGCGAAGGCGGCATCGAGCGGTGGCTCAAGCTGACGACCGGGTTGGGCCTCGACCCCGACTATGTGGAATCGACCGAAGGCATCCTGCCTGCCACCCGGTTCGCAGTGGAAGCCTACGTCCATTTCGTGCGCGACCGCACGCCACTCGAAGCCATAGCCTCCTCGCTCACCGAACTGTTTGCGCCCAATCTGCATCAGGAGCGCATCGCCGGGATGCTCGAGCACTATGATTTCATCTCGCCCGAGGTGATGACCTATTTCTCGCGCCGGCTCGATCAGGCAACGCGCGATGCCGATTTCGCGCTCGATTACGTCAAGACCCACGCCCGCACACCCGAGGAAAGGCGGTTGGTCTGCAACGCCCTGATCTTCAAGACCAATGTGCTTTGGGTGCAGCTCGACGCGCTGCATCACGCCTATGTCGGCGGACACATCCCCCCCGGCGCCTTCGTTCCGGAGGCGACATGACCCAGGCAGCGCCCGCCTCGCGCCGCCGCATGGTGGCAACGCCGCAAAGCGCGCCGCGCCTGGCCCGCGGGGTCAAGCTGCGTCACGACGAAACCCGCGGCCGCTGGGTGCTTCTGGTGCCCGAGCGCGTGCTGGCACCCGACGATATCGCGGTTGAAATTCTGCATTTGTGCGATGGCGAAACCACCATTGCGGCGATGGCCGAAACGCTGGCGGAAAAATATGCGGCGCCCGCCGACCAGATCGAGGCCGACGTGATCGAAATGATTCAGGATCTGGCCAATTCCGGATTCCTGATCGATGGAGGAGGAAAACCATGAGCCCGACCCTCGACCGGCACCATCCCCCGATCGAAGCCGATCCCAATGACGGATTGGCCCTGCTCGAAGGCAGGGGGCAACCGGTGGCCGCCAAATACGGCATTCCGCTGGCGGTACTGATCGAATTGACCCACAAATGTCCCCTGCAATGCCCCTATTGCTCCAACCCTGTCGAGATGGAGCGGGCTCGCAACGAATTGACCACCGAGGAATGGAAGCGCGTCCTCGATGAACTCGCCGAGATCGGCGTACTGCAGGTCCATTTTTCCGGCGGCGAGCCCACGGCGCGAAAAGACATTGTCGAGCTGGTCCAGCACGCGACCGACCGCGACCTCTATACCAACCTCATCACGTCCGCTGTTCTTTTGAATCGCGAAAAACTGGTCGAGCTGGCTGATGCCGGCCTGTCGCACATCCAGATCAGCTTTCAGGGCAGCGATGCGATCAAGGCCGATCGGGTGGCCGGCTTTCGCAACGCCCACGCCAAAAAGCATGAAGTGGCGCGCTGGGCACGCGAACTCGATCTGCCGCTGACCGTCAACGCCGTCATGCACCGGCAGAATCTCGACCAGCTCGAAGAGATCATCGCCATGGCGGTCGACATGGACGCCGACCGCATCGAGGTCGCCAATGTCCAGTACTACGGCTGGGCGCTCAAGAACCGCGCAGCGCTCATGCCCACCATCGCCCAGATCGACCGGGCCACCGAAGTGGTGGAAGAGGCGCGTGCGCGGCTCAAGGGCATTCTCGACATCGATTTCGTCATCCCCGATTATTACGCCGAGCGCCCCAAGAAATGCATGGGCGGATGGGGCCGGCAGTTTTTCAACATCACGCCCTCTGGTAAGGTTTTGCCATGCCACGCGGCCGAAACGATTACCGATCTCGATTTTCTGTCAGTGCGGTCCAACCATTCCATCGCCTGGATCTGGCAGAACTCGGATGCCTTCAACCGCTATCGCGGCACCGGCTGGATGCCCGAGCCGTGCCAGAGCTGTGCCTTCAAGGAGGTCGATTTCGGGGGGTGCCGCTGCCAGGCCTTCGCCTTGACCGGCAGCGCCGAAAACACCGACCCGGCTTGCGCCCTGTCTCCTCACCACACCGAGATTTTCCGCACGGCGGAAACCGAGGCCGAGACCGGCGCCACGCGGTTCATCTACCGCAATTTTGCCGGCGGCACGCTCGAAGCGGAGCCATTGGATGGAAAATGAGGCGGCGCTCGAGGTCGACCCGCATGCTCCTCTCACCGCGCAGATGCTGCCGGTTGGCGAAGGGCACACGCTTTATGTCGAGACCGTCGGCAATCCCGATGGTGTCCCGGCGCTGTTTCTGCATGGCGGCCCGGGCAGCGGATGCCAGCCCAGCCATCGCCAGCTTTTCGATCCAGCCCGCTTTCATGCGGTGCTGTTCGACCAGCGTGGCGCGGGGCGTAGCACGCCGCATGGCGAAAGGTCGGCCAACTCGACCGACCGCCTGATCGGCGATATCGAGACGATCCGGACGACATTGGGAATAGACCGCTGGCTCATTGTCGGCGGTTCCTGGGGCGCCACGCTGGCCCTTGCTTATGCGCAGACCCATCCAGACCGCGTAACCGGCATCGTCCTCCGCGCCACGTTCCTGGGCACGCGCCGCGAACTCGATTGGGCGTTTTCGACGGCCATGTCGCATTTCTATCCGCGCCTTCATGCCGACTTTCTCGGCCTGCTCAAGCCTTCCGAATGCGACACTCCGCTGGAAGCCTATTGGCGTCGCATTCTGGATCCCGATCCCGAAATTCATCGACCGGCGGCCTTTGCCTGGTATCAGGCCGAGCGCATCCTGTCCCAGATCGCACCGCCAGCCGACGGGCTGGATTTATCGCAGCTTCCGGCTCCGGGCGCGCGGTTTCCCGCCTCTCCCTTCATGGAAGCGCATTATTTTTCCAATGGCTGCTTTCTCGAGCCCGACCAGTTGCTGGCCAACGCGGCAGAACTGGCAGGCATTCCCGGGCGTATCGTTCAGAGCCGGTATGACCTCTTGTGCCCGCCCGCCACGTCTTTTGCCCTGGCGAAGGCATGGCCCGACGCCAATGTGCGGATTGTCGAGACGGCGGGCCATGGACAGGGTCAGCCGGGCGTTGAAGCCGCAATCGCCGAGGCACTCTCCGAGCTTCATCCCATTGTCACCAGCGGGCAATAGACATTCCGGGCTGATGCGTAGTTAAACTGCGTGACACCATCTGACCTGTTTTGGGCGTGCATGCAGAACCGAAATTACCCGACACTCGCCGAAGCGACCAGGATCTGGGCCAGGATCGGTCTTTTGAGTTTTGGCGGCCCAGCGGGCCAGATTGCCATGATGCACCGCATCCTCGTCGAAGAGCAGAAATGGCTCGGCGAACAACGGTTCCTCCATGCTCTCAACTACTGCATGCTCCTGCCCGGACCCGAGGCCCAGCAGCTTGCTGTCTATATAGGCTGGCTGATGCACCGCACGACCGGCGGCATCATCGCCGGGGTGCTGTTTGTCATACCCGGCATCGTCGCCATCATGGCGCTGAGCTGGATTTATGCCATCTGGGGCAATGTCGGGCTGGTGGAAGGCTTGTTCTTCGGGCTGAAGGCCGCGGTACTCGCCATCGTCATTCAGGCGGTGATCCGCATCGGCGGCCGTGCCTTGAGAAATGGAGCGATGCTGGCCATTGCCGCCGCGGCGTTTGTCGCGATTTTCGGCTTTGCCGTTCCCTTTCCGATCATCATTCTGGCAGCCGGCCTGATCGGGTTCATGGGCGCGAGAGCCGGGATGGCTGCCTTCGAGCCCAGGATCAATCACGGCAAGGTCGGCGCGACACAGATCGCCGACTCCGATACATTGCTCGGCGAACAATCTCCTGCCCACACCCATTTGGATCCGGGTGGAGCCCTTCGGATCTCACTTGTCATTCTCGCCCTTTGGCTGGTCCCGGTCGCACTGCTTTTCGGGCTTCTGGGGCTCGATAACGTCTTCTCGCAGATCGCCGGCTTTTTCAGCGTGATGGCAATCGTAACTTTCGGCGGTGCCTATGCGGTTCTCGCCTATGTCGCCCAGGAAGCGGTGCAGAATTTTGGCTGGCTGGCCCCGGGAGAAATGCTCGACGGGCTGGGCATGGCCGAAACGACACCGGGTCCGCTGATCATGGTCACCCAGTTCGTGGGCTTCATGGGCGCCTTCCGTGCGCCCGGAACGTTGCCGCCTCTTCTAGCCGGCACACTTGGCGGATTGCTCACCACATGGGTCACCTTCGCGCCCTGCTTTCTCTGGATTTTCCTTGGCGCTCCCTTCATCGAGCGGCTGCGGGACAACAAAGTCCTGACCGCAGCGCTGAGCGCCATCACTGCGGCCGTTGTCGGCGTGATCCTGAATCTGGCCGTCTGGTTCGGGTTGCACGTGGTGTTCTCCGAAGTTGTGGAATTTTCCGCCTTCGGCCTGCAGATCGACCTGCCGGTCCTTGCTTCGATCGATTGGCTCTCCGCCCTGCTGATCGTTGCGGCGATGATCGCGATTTTCCGGTTCGGACTCGGCCCGGTTACCGTGTTGATCGGCTGTGCGGCAGCCGGTGTCGCGCTTCATTTCGGCAATGTTCTTCTCTAGCTGGTTGGACAGCCAAAAACGAATGAGAGCTTGACGCTGTATCCATATATCGATATTTCTCGATATATGGATACAAAACACGCTCTCATTGCCTTCGATGCACTTTCACAGCCCACTCGCCTGGCCATATTTCGTCGGCTGGTGAAAGTCGGCCCCGCAGGCTTGCCGGCGGGCGAAATCGCCGAGGCGCTCAACGGGCGGCAAAATACCATTTCAACTCACCTTGCTGCACTCGCGCGTTCGGGACTGATCGTTTCCGAGCGCGAAGGCAGGACCATTCGCTATAGCGCCAATTTCAAGGCCGCCGGTGATCTTGTGGCTTTCCTGCTCGAGGATTGCTGCGGGGGCCGTCCCGAAGTCTGTGCGCCGCTGGTCACCAACCTCGCCTGCCTGCAACAATCTGCAATGGAACCTTGCTGTGACTGACACACCCTATTCTGTCCTTTTCCTGTGCACGGGCAATTCCGCGCGCTCGATCATCGCCGAGGCCCTGCTCAACCGTGACGGCAAGGACCGTTTCCGGGCCTGGTCAGCCGGCAGTCAGCCCAGAGGCGAGGTTCATCCCTTTACGCTCGATCTGCTCAGAAGCCTCGGGATCGACACCGGCTTTGCCCGTTCGAAAAGCTGGGATGAATTTGCAAAGCCCGGTGCGCCCGAATTCGATTTCATCTTCACGGTCTGTGACAGTGCCGCCAACGAGACCTGTCCAGTCTGGCCGGGCCATCCCATGACCGCTCATTGGGGCATCCCCGACCCCGCTTCCGTCCAAGGCACCGACGCCGAAAAGCACGTTGCCTTCGCCGAGGCGACGCGGCAATTGGGCAATCGCATCTCGCTGTTGCTCAATCTGCCCATTGCCAGCCTCGACCGTCTGGCGCTCAAGTCGAAGCTGGACGCCATAGGCCAAACGCGGGACTGATCCTGATGACTTTTGATACAACCGCCCCCGCCCCTGCGGGTGGCATCGGCTTTTTCGAAAAATGGCTCTCGGTCTGGGTTGCCGCCTGCATTATTGCCGGGGTCGTACTGGGCAATGTCGTTCCGGATCTGTTTGCAGCGCTAGCCGGCCTCGAATATGCCTCGGTCAATTTCGTGGTGGCCGTGCTTATCTGGGCCATGGTCTATCCCATGATGGTAGCCGTCGATTTCGCCGCCATCGGTCAGGTCGGACGCCAGCCAAAGGGGCTCGTGCTCACGCTTGTGGTCAACTGGCTCGTCAAGCCGTTTTCCATGGCGCTGCTGGCGGTGCTGTTCTTCAATTTTCTCTTCGCGCCGCTGATCGATCCCGCCGACGCCCAGCAATACATCGCCGGCCTGATTCTTCTGGGCGCGGCGCCCTGCACGGCCATGGTGTTCGTCTGGTCGCAACTGGCCAAGGGCGATCCCAACTACACCCTGGTGCAGGTGTCGGTGAACGATGCCATCATGGTCGTCGCTTTCGCCCCCATCGTCGCGGTGCTGCTTGGGCTTACCGAAATTACAGTGCCCTGGGAAACCCTGCTACTCTCGGTCGGGCTCTATGTCGTCCTGCCACTCATCGCCGGCGCTATCACCCGGCAGGTCCTTCTGCGCGATGCCGCAGACACCAGCCGTATCGACGCCTTCAATGCCCGCATCAAACCCGCCTCGGTCCTCGGGCTTTTGGCGACAGTCGTCTTGCTGTTCGGCTTTCAGGGCCAGACGATCCTCGCAAACCCGCTGGTTATCGTCCTAATCGCCATACCGCTGCTGATTCAGTCCTACGGCATTTTTGCCATCACCTATTGGGCCGCCTGGAAATGGAAGGTCCCCTTCAATATCGCAGCACCCTGCGCCCTGATCGGGACATCCAATTTCTTCGAGTTGGCAGTCGCGGTGGCAATTTCGCTTTTCGGCCTCAACTCGGGTGCCGCGCTGGCGACTGTGGTCGGGGTGCTGGTCGAAGTCCCTGTCATGCTCTCGCTTGTTGCCCTTGCCAACCGCACCCGGCATCACTTTACGGAGGTCTGAATTGGCCATCACCATCTACCACAATCCCGACTGCGGCACCTCGCGCAACACGCTCGCCATGATCCGCCAGTCGGGCGAAGAACCGGAAATCATCGAGTATCTCAAGGCGCCGCCGAGCCGCGAAACCCTTGTCGATCTCATCATGCGATCCGGCCTTTCGGTCCGCGGGGCAATGCGGAAAAAAGAGATGCCATACACCGAGTTGGGTCTCGACGATCCTTCGGTCGCCGATGAAACACTGATCGACGCCATGCTGGCTCACCCCATCCTGATCAACCGACCGTTCGTGGTTAGCGAAAAGGGCGTGCGTCAGTGCCGCCCGTCCGAACTGGTGCTCGAAATCCTGCCCAATCCCGATATCGGGCCCTTCACCAAGGAGGACGGGGAAGTCATTATCGACGGAAACGGAAAGCGCATTGTCTGAAATCGACAGTCTCCCCGCCCTCGCCGAAGAGCACTTCCGCCCAATCGACGAAACGGCGCTGCTCACTCCGCAGCACAAGCAACACGCGCCCCGCATCCTGCTGCTGTACGGGTCGTTGCGCGAGCGCTCCTATTCGCGCTTCGCGACTGAGGAGGCCGCCCGCATCCTGCGTCGGTTCGGGGCCGAGACGCGGATCTTCAACCCCCAGGGTCTGCCCCTGCCCGACGGCGCGCCCAAGGACCATCCCAAGGTCGTCGAACTGCGCGAACTCGCAATGTGGTCCGAAGGCATGGTCTGGTGCTCGCCGGAGCGGCACGGGGCAATGACCGGCGTCATGAAATCCCAGATCGACTGGCTCCCCCTGTCCATTGGCGGCATCCGGCCGACACAGGGACGAACGCTGGCTGTGATGCAGGTCAATGGCGGCAGTCAATCGTTCAATGCCGTCAACCAGTTGCGCATTCTGGGCCGCTGGATGCGCATGGTCACTATCCCCAACCAGTCGTCAGTGCCCAAGGCGTTCAATGAATTCGACGAGGCGGGGCGCATGCTCCCCTCGCCATTCTATAACCGGATCGTCGACGTGATGGAGGAACTGGTCAAGTTCACCATTCTGGTGCGCGACCGGGCCGACTATCTGGTCGACCGCTACTCGGAACGGGTCGAAAGCGCCCAAGCGGTTGCCGCGCGCGTCAATCAACGCACGGTCTAGGTGGAGGTGGATCCGCCGGACGCCCGGCGGACCCGGTCGTCTATTCGGCCAGCGGATCGAAGCGACGGCCGCTGATATGCGAGATCACCGTATAGGCCATCACACCCAGCGCATAATAGGACGAGGCCGAAGCCTCCTCGCGCGGCATGACGATCATCTGGTTCTCCCGGCAGGCATGCAGGAAGTCGCAGAAATTGGGCATGACCTGCTCGAGGTGCCCGAACGCATCTTCGGGGGTTTCCAGCGTGTCGGTGCGATAGGTGACGAACAGGAAGTCGGCATCGAGTTCGGGTAGCGCTTCGGCGCTCATGCGCGCAAACTCACCTTCCGGTATGGCGTCGACGCGCTCGGGGAACGCAAATCCTGCGTCTCGCAGCACCCGACCCAATCCGCCATAGGTATGCCAGGAGAGGACTTCCCCATCGACACCCTGAATGACATTGACCGAGATTGAACTTGTATCGATCAGCCGCTTGATCTGTTCGATCTGGCTGTCGTACCGGCCCTCAAGGACCGCGAGCGTATCGGTTGTGCCGGTAATCTCGGCTAGCGCTTCATACATGCCGAAATCGCCACGCACGGTATCATCGAGCACAATGGTCGGCGCGACGGCTTCCAGTTGCTCCACCGGCGCGGTTTGCCACGGCGTGGTGATGATCAGATCGGGCTCAGCCGCAGCGACAGCTTCGACGTCGACGGGCAGATTGCCAACGAAGGCAATGTCGGAATTGTCGAAGTCCACACCGGTCAGGACCTTGGAGGAACGGATAAATCCTTCACCGGATTCTGTGGTGCGCCCGTGGCTGGCCACCGGATAGACGCCCAGTTCGATCAACGGAATGGTGATCGAAAGATCCTGCAGAGACACGATGCGTTGCGGATCGGCCGGAATTTCCACGGTCCTGCCGGCATCGTCGGTAAAGCTGCGGGTCTCTTGTGCGGTGACGGAGGTTATCGTCAGCAGCGCGGCCAGCATACCGACAGTGAGTCTGGTTTTCATTGTAGGTTCCCCTTGGTGAATTTTACCGGGCCAGCGCATCAAGATCGCGGCCCGAGATTGCGGCAAGGACTGCAGAAGCCATCATGCCGGCAGCCGTATAGGAACGGGCGACAGCATCCTCGCGCGGCAAAAGGACAAAGCGTTCTCCCTGGCAGGCCGTCAGAAATTCGCAGAAGTTCGGGGCAACCGTATCGATATCGGCAATGGCCTGGGCCGGGGTCTGCCCGCGCGGCGCATCATAAGTGAGGAACATGAAATCGGCGTCGAAAGCCTGCAGTTCTTCGCCCGAGAACAGTTCGCGGTCGCTGCTTTCGATGCCGTTGAGGATGTCGGGGAAGGTAAATCCGGCGTCGCGCAGAACCTTGCCGATCACACCATAGGTGTGCCAGGCCTGAATCTCGCCGTTCGCCGTAAGAATGATCGAGGCGGAAATGTCGCGATCGCCGATGACGTCGCGGATCTGCTGAACCTGGTTATCGTAGCGGGTCTTGAGAATTTCCAGGCGATCCTGTGTGCCGGTCAATTCGGCAATATCCTCGAAGGTCGCCAGCTCCCCGCGCATGTTGTCTTCGACCACCACGGTCGGTGCGATCGCCTGAAGCTGATCGATCGGCGTGGCCTGGAAGGTCGCCGTGATGATGAGGTCCGGTTCCAGCGCCGCGATCGCCTCGATATCGGCAGGCGATCCGCCCACATTCGCAATGCCCGAATTATCGAAAGTGATGCCGGTCAACGTCGCAGCGCCCCGCATATACGCGCCGTCATCGCCGCTGCGGCTGAACGCGCCAACGGGCGTGATGCCCAGCTCGATCAGAGGAATGGTGAGTGAGCTGTCGTGGAGCGTCACGATACGCTGGGGCGCAACGGGCACCTCAACGCTGCGGCCGGTATCGTCGGTATAGCTGCGCATCTCCTGTGCCGATGCCTGGCTGGCCAGAACCGCAATCGCGGCGGCAGAAAAAAGAGCTTTAAAGGTCATGGATAAATGCCTCACTTCAGTCTTGAGGGGAAAAGAACCGGCAGGTGAGGACCGCCGGCGGGATGTCAGGATGCCCTGGACAAATGGTCCAGGCACCATCGGATTTCGTGGCTGCCGCCACCTTCGGCAACCACGCCGCAATTGCCCTGAATATGGAAGGTTCTCGCGCGCAGGTGGATCGAAAGCCGCTCGGTGTCCAACGCGGCGGAAAGGACGAGCTCGTCTCCGTCCTTTGCGGATTCGGGCAGCGCATCATGGGACAATCGAACGCTCGATACGGAGGCATCGTTGTCGGCGGCCCATTTGAGGGCCGCGAGTTCGGCCACCTGGATCGGCTCGGGCTCGTCGGTACGGCCTTTGTAGGCAGGCAGGAATATCTGCCCGCGCGACAGTGCCTCGATGAATGCCGCAGCCTGGCCCGCCGTCATGCGACCGTAGCGCTGACGATAGGGCATGACGACCAGCGAGGCCGCGAACCGGCAGCCACCGATATGGGTTGCCTGAACGATATGGAATTTCGCCGGATCGGCGACTGCAGCCAGCGCCTTGTAGGTCGAAAAACCGTACCGCGCGCAGCAGGCATCGCGCCGCGAGTCGGTGCACACGATAATGGTGATGCGCGGATCGGACGTTCCGGAAAACACTTTACCGTCGGCGTAGTCGTCGATAGCCGCAATCAGCGCAGCCTCGCTCTCGAAATCAGCACAGACCTGCTCGGGCTGCGCCATGAGCTGGGGCAAACCAGCACTCTCGCCGACGCGGTCGACGAGAGCAACATGGAGGCCCTTTTTCGCGGCATTGTGTATGGAGGCGGCGAGCGCTTCACTCATATCCGCCGACTCCCATCTGGGGGTGCGCCATTTGCCCCGCGGCCAGGCCAGCAGAAGCGCCCGATGCGGCGCATTGCCCGTACCCTCGTGAGGCTCACCTCTTTCAAGGCACAGATCGCGGCAAAAGACGTGGTTGGCCATTATCGGTTGACATCCTCAAACCGCACGAAAGGACGGCCGGCCATGTGCGCCTCGACCATTTCAAGCGCGAGATCAAGCGAGGCCATTGCCGACCCGAAAGTTGGACCAGGCAACAGCACGAACTGCCCGTTCTGGCAGGCTGTCAGCGCCTGGCACCAGCCGGGCGCGAACGTTTCATACGCCGCGCTGATGGTCTGGGGCGTCGCATCGGGCTGTTGGCGGTAGAAGCCGAAAACGAAGTCGGCATCGAGATCCTGGATCAGTTCCGCGCTGTAGCTGATCTGCGGTGTATCGAGCGCGGCCACGGCAGCGGGCTGGGAAACGCCCAGATCCGCCAAAACATGGCTGATCGCTCCAAGTCCGCTTTTATAAACCCAGAGTTCCTCGCCTTCCGGAAACATGAAAGTCAGCGTTGCAGTGATTTCCGACGGGTCGCCCAGGAAGGTCTTGAGGCGCTCGACATTGTCACGATAACGCTGGTAGCGCGCTTCAAATGTGCGCCCTGTGCCGCTGGCATCGGCCAGCGTCCGGAGCGTTTCGATCAGTCCCAATTCGCCATTGTTAATGACGAGCGTGGGCGCGATGGTCTGGAGCTGATCGATCACCGCCGCATCGTTATAGACACCGCCGATGATGAGATCAGGCTCGAGCGCCGCGATCGCTTCGACGTCGAGATCGTTGAAAAGGCCGACAAATTCGATGTCGGTGTTGGGGAAATCAATGCCCAACGTATCCATCCCGCCTCGCAGGAAGGCGTTGCCATCGGCATCGAGACGACCGGCACTTCCAACGACCGAAGCACCCATTTCATAGAGCGGTAGGGTGAGAATCTGATCGTTCAGCGCGACAATGCGCTGCGGTTCGACCGGGATGTCAAAGGTCCCGTTCTCTGCCGTGAATTGGCGGGTTTCCTGGGCCATGGCACCCATGGACAGTCCGCACGATGCGGCCATAACAACCAGTATTTTCAAAAGCATGTTCATTTGAGCCAAATCCTTACAGTCTTATTCGGCCTCGAGCGGCACGAAGCCACGAGTGGCGATCTGGGACACGACAATGTTGAGGACGGAGCGCAACGCGGCAAAGCTGACGGCGCGCATCTCCTCACGGTGGACCATGAAGTACTGATTGGTGCGCGCAGCATGAAGTTCGTCCCGCCAGTTGGGCACCGCTGCATCCCAAAGCTCATAGATCGCCTCCACCGTCGTGCCGGTGGCCGGCCAGTAGGTGCTGATCATGAAATCGGCGTCGAACTCGTGGACGAGTTCGGGACTGACATCGATGCGGGCGTCTTCGAGGTCGGCGATTGCCTCGGGCATGGAGAACCCCAGCTCGTGAATGATCTGGGTCAGCGCGTCATAGGTACGAAAGCCCCGGACCGAACCGGAGCGAGGTTCGATGACCCCCACTGAAACAGCCCCTGGATCGCCGACGGTTTGCGCGATCACCTCCTGCGCCGCGGCGAGCCGTACATCCCAGTCCTCCAGAAGCTCCTCGTAAACATCGAGTTTGCCAGCGACGTCGGCAATCTTTCGGTAGCGGGCCAGAAGATCTTCTTCCCAGCCGGCAATAATGACGGATGGGGCGATAAGGGAAAGCTGCTCATAGCTCTCGACACCGCCCTCGGAGAGCAAAATGAGGTCCGGTTCGGCCAACGCGATGGCTTCAAGATCGTACTGGTTGGGGTCGCCAACCCAGGTGACGTCTGAATTCTCGAAGCGGAAGCCCAGAGCATCGTAGGCGCCGCGCACATAGGGTGCGCCACCATTCACTCCGGCATCCACCCGCCCGCTCGAGCCGACGAGGGCGGCGCCAAGTTCGATCAGCGGCGCCGTGATCTGCTCGCCCCGCAACGAAACGATACGCTGCGGATCGACCGGTATTTCAACCTCGTGCCCCATGTCATCGACAAAGAGGCGGGTTTCCTGAGCCGGAGCTGAAAAAGAGGACAAGCCTGCAACCACGACAAGCGCGGCAGCACTCGCCAGCCGGCCGACCGATTGAAATGAAAAGGTCATCAATAAGAACTCCAAAAATCTAGCGGTCGTCGGCGTTGGTTTCCGGATCGCCGTCCAGCGCAGCCTCGATCATCGGCACGAGGCGCTCGATGCCGTAGGGCAGCGACAAAAGCGTTGCGTGCGAGAACGCTCCCGTCATTTCCTTGCCGGCCAGCACCTCACCGCCGCGCTGGACGACATCGAGATAGGGCCTGTCCGGCAGGGCCAGCACGTTGTCGAAATTTCCATCCGAGGACACCCAGACAATCAGATCGCCATCAAGCGGGGAAAGATCTTCAAGCGACAGCGACGCCCAATAAGGGCTGTCTTCGGTCGCAAGCGCCTCGATCTCCTGCGGCGTCTCAAAACCCATGTCGCCGAGAAGCCGTGCGCGGATATCGCCAGAGGTGTAAGCACCGGGATCGCCCTGACGCCGGATGGCAGCCACCGATGCGGTCATCCCCTGCCATTCGGGATGGGTGGCCGCCACATCAGCAAGCTGGGCGCGGATTGCGTCGACCTGAGCCTGCGCCTCATCCTCAAGGCCGACGGCCAACCCGGTGCGCAGGGCCCGATCGTCCCAGCTCATATCGTAATTGCCCACGCCCGGCGGCACCGCAACGACTGGAGCGATCTGGCTGAGCCGTTCATAATCTTCCGGCGTGACATTGGCCCACAACGCAAGAATGACATCGGGGTCGGCGGCGAGGATCATCTCGAAATCGAGATCGCCACGGATGGTGGCCGGCACCTCTTCAAGAAGGGGATCGGCCCAGGGCCAGACAACGCGCTCATAGTCGCCAAACCAGTATTTGATGACCACCGGCTGGATGCCGAGCGCAAGCAGATCGTCTGCTCCTGACGCATCGATGGTCGCAACTCTCACCGGTTTTTCGGGAATAACCGTCGTTCCGAACTTATGCTCGATGGTCAGTGGGAACTCCTGCGAAAAAGCAGGTCCGGACAGCGAAAAAATGGCGACAGTTGCGGCAAATAGGATCTGGAAAGTATTGGATTTCATGTCAAAGCTCAATTCTGGTTTGAAGGTCCTGAAAATCAGCGCGGCAAGGTCTAGCGCGCGTCCGCGACTACCGTTTCGGGATCACCATCCGCTGCAGCTTCGATCATCGGCACAAGAGCTTCGATCGCGACCGGAAGTGAGAGCAGCGAGACGCGCGCAAACGCGGCGACGACATGGTCGGGAAGATAGATTTCACCGCCTGTTTCATAAGCATGCAGGAAAGGCAGCGCCGGAGAATTGCGGATCTCCTCGTATTCGCCACCGCCATACCAGATGGCGACGTCGGCATCGATCATGGCAATGTCTTCTGGCGAACCTTCGATGTAGAATTCGTCTTGTTTGGAGACGGCATTGAGCGCGTCGGGCAATTGAAACCCGAAACCTTCAAGGAACTGCCCCCGGACGTCGTAGCGGGTATAGGCCCAGGGTCCGCCCTCCCGGAATCCGCCGACCACGGCTGTCATATCAGCCCATTCCGGATGCTGTGTCCGGATCGTTTCAAGCTGGGTATCGATCGCCTCGATGCGCGCGAGTGCCTCAGCCTCTTCACCCAGGGCTCGCCCGGCCAACAAGGCGCGTTGATCCCATGCCAAGGCGTAGTCGCCCACCCCCTCCGGCACCGCAACGACGGGCGCAATCAGGCTCAACTTCTCATAATCGGCCCCCGATATCCCCGAATAGAGGCCAATGATGACGTCAGGTTCCTGTGCCGCAATGGCCTCGAAATCGAGATCGCCCTCAAGAACAAGCGGCTCGGTTGTAAGGAAAGGCTCCGCCCATGGCCCGGCGGTAAACCTGAACCCGTCCTGCACGCGCCATTGCCTGACGGCCAACGGCTCCAGACCGAGCGCGAGAATATTGTCGATCCCTCCGAAATCGATACTGACGACCCTGGCAGGCTTTTCATCGAGGACGGTGGTCCCGAACTTGTGCTCGATGGTCAGAGGAAACTCCTGCGCGAGGGCCGGCGCCGCCTGTAGCGAAAAAGCGCTGGCCGTCAGGAGTGCGGTTAAGGTGATGAATTTCATGAACTGTCTCACAAATGCGATTTGGCCGAGGCCCGTTGCAGGAGGTAGATGAATACGGGCACGCCGATAATTGACGTTATGAGGCCTGCAGGAAGTTGAATGGGCGCAAACGCCGCGCGCCCGATCAGGTCTGCGACGGACACCAGGACGGCGCCGCACAACCCGGTCAAAAGGGTATGAATTCCAATACCGCTGCGCGCGATGCGCCGGGCTGCGTGCGGCGCGATCAAGCCCACAAAGCCAAGCGGACCAACGATCGCGGTCGCGGCGGCGGCAAAGCCGACGCCCACACAGATCAGCCCGTACCGGGCCCATCTTACAGATGCGCCCAGACCGATTGCCGTGTCCTCGCCCATACGCAATACCGACATGATGCGGCTCAGTGCCAGGATCAGCGGCATCAGGACAAGGCTCCAGACCAAGAGCACGTTCACATCGGTCCAGGTGGCCGCATTGACCGAGCCCGCGAGCCAGGCCAGGGCCGACATGGCGCGATCGAGGTCGCCATAGGTAAGCATGGCCGAGGTAATCGAAGAGATGAACGCCGAAACCCCGATACCCAGCAAAATGAACCGAATGGTGTTGTTGCCGCGCCTCTGAAAGCTTAGCGCCTGGACAAGAACCGCAATACCCAGTGCGCCACCAAACGCAAAGACCGGACGCCAGCCATAGTCCAATTGCGGAAACACCACGATGGCCGCAACGACGGCAAGGGCTGCACCCTGACTGATACCGATGAGCGATGGGTCGGCAAGGCCGTTTCGCGTGACGTTCTGCATTGCGCCACCCGACAATGCCATCATGGCACCGGCCAGCGCGGCAACCAGAGCCCGCGGCATCCTGAACTGCCACACCACATTGTCGATGGCCGGCGACACCGTCGTACCCGACAAGGTCGTCAGAAGCGTTGCGAGATCGATATCATAACTGCCCAGCGTAAGGCTGAGCGCCCATATCCCGACAAGCACAACACACAAAACGCCGCAGGCCACAAGTCCGCGCATAGGCAGGCGCAAGGCGATACGCTCGTTTGCCGTGCGCAGGACGACATGGCTCTCCGATGCGGCGACAGTCATCGGGCCCTCATGCGCACGAGTTGGATAAACACCGGCGCTCCAACCATCGCCGTGATGATTCCCGTCGATATTTCACGCGGCGGAATGGCAATCCGCGCGATAGTATCGACGCCAAGAAGATAGGCCGCGCCGATCACAGCCGAATAGGGCACGATCCAGCGGTAATCCGACCCCACGAACAAGCGCGCCACATGGGGAATGACCAGCCCGACAAATCCCATGGGGCCAGCCAGAGCCACCGAACAGGCCGTGAGAACCACGACAACCACGAGCAATTGCAATTTGAGTGGCCCTGTGCGCACGCCAAGGCCCTTGGCCACATCATCGCCCATGGCCAGCGCGGTCACCTGTCGAGCCAGGACGAGCCCTGCCGCCAACGCGACGGCGATCCAGGGTCCCGTCACGTAGAGCATCGAGATATCGCGCCCTGCGAGCGAACCTGAAAGCCAAACGCGAAGATTGTCGAATGTGTCTTCGTTAAGCAGATGCGCAATTGATATGATTGCGCCGAGAAAAGCCGAAACAGCCGCACCCGAGAGCGTGAGCGTCAGGGGCGTCGGTCCGCCGGGCGCCCAATGGGCGATAAAGTAAACGATCAGCGCGGTGACCAGCGCGCCCAGTGCTGCAATCCATGGCAGCCAGTAAAGCGAGGCGGCACCAAAAAGGAATGACGTGATGACCACCGCAAAGGACGCACCCGCCATCAGTCCCAGCAGCCCCGGATCGGCCAGCGGATTGCGGGTAACGCCCTGCATAAGCGCTCCGGCAACCGCCAGCGCGGCCCCCACCGTGAGCGCGATGAGCGCCCGCGGCAATCGCAGATCCCAAACGATCATATGATCGAATATGGTCGTGTCTCGGCTGAAGATGGCCTCGAGAACCGTCGTTAGGGGCAAGTGTTTGGCGCCTACCGCAATGTGCAGGCCGAAAAGCAGCATCACCGTGACGAGAAGCACCGGCAACCCCGAAGCGCTAAGTGCCCCCCGCCGTGAACGCGGCGCATGCGCGACCGAACTCATGCGACCCGCACCGCGGCCTTGCGGCGCGCATGAGTGCCCAGCGGCACGCAGACCAGATGGCCCGTGGTCGCATCGCGCACCACATGGGCATCGAGATCGAAGACTTCCTTGAGCCGATCGGCGGTAAAAATGGCATCCGGCGCGCCCTCGCAGGCAATCTGGCCATCCTTCATCATGACGAGATGATCGGCATACGCTGCCGCGAGGCTCAATTCATGAAGCACGACAACCAGCGTTCGCCCGCCGCCATGGGCCAGGTCGGCCAGCAACTCCATAAGGTCCACCTGGACCTTGAGGTCGAGGAATGTGGTCGGCTCATCGAGCAGCAGCAGATCGGTTTCCTGGGCAAGCACCATGGCGATCCAGCAGCGCTGACGCTGCCCGCCCGACAGCGAATCCACCGGCCGGTCGGCAAATTCGGTGACCAGGGCCGTCGCCATTGCCTTTTCGACTGCATCCTCGTCCTGTCGAGTCCATTGACGCATCAGGCCCTGATGCGGAAACCGGCCCTGCCCGACCAGCTCCCGGACAGTCAAGCCCTCGGGGGCGATTGGTCCTTGGGGAAGGATGCCCATCGCGCGCGCCACGTCGCGGCTTTTCGAGGCATGGATCGACTTGCCGTCAAGCAACACCTGTCCGGTGGTGGGAGAAAGAATGCGCGCCATGGTCTTGAGCAGCGTCGATTTGCCCGAACCGTTCGGCCCAACCAGCACCGTCATCTTTCCGTTCGCGACGGCAAGCGAAACGTCCGAAAGGATCGGGGGCCCATCATAGCCGGCGGAAATCGCTTCGGTTGTCAGGCGTACGGGCATATTTCCGCCGTCGGAAGGATCACTATTGGGCATCTTGCCCTCTCGTCTTCTGATGCCTTGAGCAAGAAGGCGGCGCCTCGGAGAACGCGCTTCAGTGCTTCACCTGCGCCACCCCGGAACTCCAAGGCGAAAAACAACAGGGGCAGTCATAAGTACTGAACATGACAATTGCAATCATATTTATGCGCAGCGCTGCCCAATGTCTCCGAAGTCCGCTGACAATCATGTGGCAATGCCCCTTGACCATCCGAGGATATTGAAAGAACGCGGACGGATCCGCCATCGACCGGTTCCAGCCGGACACAAGACGAGGCGTCCGACAGCCGTCATTGCAGGGCAGGAAAGAGAGCGGCCTAGCGCGCCGGTATGTGCTTGTCCCTGAGGCTTCGTTTCTGTGCCGCGATCCTGAATTGGGCGTTGGGCGCACCATAGCCGTCATAGCCGTTGCGGCGTTCGACGATCTCGAAGAAGAACCCGTCACCATAAAGCGAGGAATAGAGCTGGAAATACTCCCCCTGACCGTCGCGGTCATACAGGATATTGCTGGCCCTGAGCTGGCCGACGAATTCGTCCTCCAACCCGAACCGGGCCTGCAGGTCCGCGAAATAGTTGGGGGAGATTTCAAGGAAGGCAAAACCAGTGGCCCTGAGCGCCGCGGCAGTCTTGAAGATATCGGACGACGCAAAGGCGATGTGCTGTACCGAAGATCCGAAACTTTCCGAGATGAAATGCCCGGCCAGCGTCGAACGCTGGTCCGCCCCGTTTAGCGTGAACCTGATGCTGCCTTTTTCGTTTTCGATGACCTGACTGCGCACCAGACCTGCCGGATCGACGACATCGAGCATTGGGGTTTTGTGCGTATCGAAAAGCGTCGTGTAGAACAGCAGCCAGGTGAGCAGTTCCTCGTAGTTCATGGTCTGGCCGATGTGATCGATGTGGGTGATCCCCATATCGGGGCTATCGCGCAAAGCGACCGGGGTGAATTCAGTCTCCCAAACCTTGGCCAGTTCGCTCTTGCCATCGACGAAATGCATCAACCCACCGCCGACTCCGCGGATTGCCGGAATCTTGAGCTCCCCCGGACCGACCGGTTGTTCGAACGGCTCCGCCCCCAGCGCCCTGGCACGTTCGACGGTCGCTTGTGCGTCCTCGACCTTGAGCCCGATATCACACACGCAGGTGCCGTGCATGAGATAGGCCGAGTGCGCAAAGCCTTCACGCTCGGTGTTGATGACGATATTGACCCCGCCATTGCGGTAGAGATCGACATGTTTGGCGATGTGACGTCCGGCGTGGGCAAAGCCCATAGAAGCCAGCAGTGCCTTCAGGTCTTCTGCTTCGGTTTCGTTGGCGGCGAATTCGATAAACTCGACACCCTCCACGGCAATCGGAGCGGGCATGGGCGCCAACTCGGTCTTGATCTGGGGCTCACCCCGCCGCACCGCATCCATTAGCGCAATGAGCGACCGGTGCCCATCCGCCGCAATTGTACCGGGTGAGCCGCCCCGGAACTGGTCGTTGAATATCTCCAGCGACCACATGCCGTCATAGCCGGTGGCGGCCACGGCCGCCGCAAACCCTGTAACATCGAGGTCGCCCTGCCCGGGCATGGTACGGAAGTGCCGGCTCCAATAGAGCAAGTCCATGTCGATCATCGGTGCATCGGCCAACTGGACAAAGAAAATCTTGTCGCCCGGCACCGAGCGGATGGTTTGGGGATCGACCTTGCGCGCTATGGTGTGGAAGCTGTCCACGATCAGCCCGACATTGGCATGGTCGGCACGCCGCACGATCTCCCAGGCATCGCGATGGTCGTTGACATGGCGCCCCCAGGCCAGCGCCTCATAGCCGATCCGCAAGCCGCGCTTCCTGGCGCGCTCGCCCAGGTCACGCAGGTCGGCTGCCGCCCTGTCGATCCCACCCAGCGCGGCAGGCGAAACATTCGAGCATACAAGTACAAGATCGGTGCCAAGTTCCTCCATGACATCGAACTTGCGTTCGGCCCGGTCGAAAGCCCGGCCGCGTTCGGGCTCGGGCAAACCTTCAAAGTCACGGAACGGCTGGAACAGGGCAATTTCGAGCCCGTGATCCCGGACCATTCGACCCACTTCCCGTGGCCCGCCATCGAACGCCAGGAAATCGTTCTCGAAAATCTCGATGCCGTCAAACCCCGCCGCGGCAATTGCCGCCAGCTTCTCCCGCAGATCCCCACTGATCGAAACCGTCGCGATCGAGGTTTTCATGCTGCTTCTCCATCCTGCGGCCAGCCGGGCACAACTCCGATCCACACTAATTGCAGCAATTGACTAACACAAATATCTACTTATAACGAAGATATAACATACTGTTATGGAACCCCATGCTGACGCTACGCCAGATCGAAATCGTTCGCGCGATCGCCGTTTCGGGTTCCGTGGCCGGTGCGGCCAAGCTGCTCAATGTCGCGCAACCGGGGATCAGCCGGGCCATGAAGCATATTGAGGCGTCGTTGGGCCTCAAGCTGTTTGTCCGCCGCGCCGGCCGCTATACCCCCGCGCCCGAGGCCACCGGAATATTCCGCCAGATCAATGAAATCCACCGGAAGGTGGACGATCTCGGATACGTCCTTTCAAAGCTCAATTCGGGCGAGGATGTCGAACTCCATCTGGGGTCTGTTCCCTCCATCGCCAACGCAATGGTGCCCAACGCGGTCGCTGCCATGCGCAACGCCATGCCCAGCATTGCGCTCAATATCGAATTGCTCAAGATCGAGGAAGCGATCGACTATCTGCTCTTGCAGCGCGGCGAAATGGTCTTGATGAGCTATAGGCTCTCCCATCCGGCGCTAAGCTTTACCCCGCTGGCTCATGGCAGTCTCAAATTCGTCGTCCCGCCCGACCATCCGTGTGCCGGTTACGAAAGCATAACTGTGGAGGAGATTGCCCGCTATTCGTTGATCGGCATCGATCCGAACGATCCCTACGGTCGGATCATGGCAGAGTTGTTCGAACGGGCCAATCTCGACATTCACGTGCCGATCAAGGCGCGGTTCGGCTCGACGGTGATTTCGCTTGTCGAGCGCCATGTGGGCGTGGCCGTGCTCGATTCCTTTTCCATCGCCGGAATCGGGGCCGATCGTTTGCGCGCCATTCCCATAGAAGCGGAAACCCGATTTCCCGTTTATTACGCGACCCGGAACGACTGGACACTTTCAAGCTCGGCTGAAAAATTCCTGCGTTATCTCAGAGCAACGATGAAGGAACATGGCTGAGGGAAAAGCAGTCGCACGGCCAGGTCGACAAGCTGCTCCCGCAATTGCCGGATGCGAGGTTTCCATGTTGCCACCCGATGCCCGCTATATGCCCGACTATGTCGACGAGACGCATGAGGCCATGCTCTTGAATACTATTGATCGGTCCGCATGGCTCGGGGATCTCAAGCGGCGCGTTCAACATTATGGCTTTCGCTACGATTACAAGAGCCGGCGCGTAACCAGGGAGTCCTCCCTTGGCCCTTTACCGGATTGGCTGAGCATCCTTGCAAACCGACTCCGGCAAGATGGCGTTTTCCAGACGCAGCCTGATCAGGTGATCATCAATGAGTATCTGCCTGGCCAAGGCATCGCCGCTCACGTGGATTGCGAGCCCTGCTTTGGCGAAACCGTCGCATCTCTCAGCCTCGGCTCTGCCTGTGCGATGGAATTTGCACACGTCCAATCCGGACGCACTGCGGCCCATTTTCTTGCACCCCGCAGTCTGCTGGCGCTGAGTCATCAAGCGCGGTTCAACTGGACTCATGGAATTCCTGCACGCAAGTCCGACATCGTCGACGGCAGCAAAATTGCACGTGGGCGGCGGGTATCCCTGACATTTCGGACTGTTATTATAAAGTAGTCGCGCCGAAAAGCGCGTGGGCTTAGACCTACCGCTGCCAGTGGGACACGATCCGGTACAGCATCCGCCCGTCGCCCATCGGAGAAAGTTCGACAAGCCAGCTTTTTGCACCGATTTCGGTTCCGGCGGCCGTGCGGTATGGTTCCAGGTCGAGCCTGCATTGCCCCTCGCCGCACGGCCGGCAGGTGCCACGCGCCACAGCGCCATCCGAAAACAATACCCGCACTTCCTGGTCAGGCCCTTTATCGGATAGCGCGGTATCGACAACGCCCTTATGGCCGGGGAAAAAGTGACTGTATGTGCCCTCGAAGCTGGGTATGCTCACATCGACTCCAGCGCCTCACGGACGATGTTGGACGTTGTTTCGATGTGGTCCCTCGCAGCCTTTTCCGCTGCCTCGGGATCGCCGCTCTCAAGTGCTTCGAATATGCTGCGATGCTGCGCATTCGAAGCCACCGTCTGCTCCTCATTGAAGAAAATCGGTAGACGAAGATTCCAGTAATGGAACTGTGTTCGCTCGTGCATTTCCGCCAGCAGAGGGTTGGCCGCCATGGCAACGATCGTCTCGTGGAACGTCCTGTCCAGACGATTGAGTTCAGCGCGCGAGATCTCCTTGTAGTTATCCATCTTGCTCATCAGAGATATCAGGCGCTTCTTCTGCTGGCTGGACCCGCGTTGCGCCGCCAGCCGGGTGGCGTAGCTTTCCGTACTGATGCGCGTCTCGAAGATGAAGCGGGCATTTGCCGGGTTTGTCGCCTCGATCAGCCAGCCACGCCGCTGGCGGCTGACGAGCCCTTCTCCCTCGAGCCGCAGCAGGGCCTCGCGGACCGGTGTCCGCCCGACATTGATTTCGCGGGAGATCTCGTCCTCGACCAACCTCGAACCTTGCTTGATCTCAAGCGAAATGATGCGGTTGCGCAGAAGCGCATGCACATCGGCGGCGAGAAGTGCATGGCCGGACGATTTTCCGATCGGTGGTATTGAAGTCATGTATCGCATACCCTCAATTGGTGTGCAGCGCTAAGAACTGACGACTCCGCTCGTGCTGAGGATTTGCAAAGAACTCGGCCGCTGGCGAGTCTTCAACCATCTCACCATCGACCATGAAGAAGACACGGTCCGCACACCCTTTTGCAATAGCCATCTCGTGGGTCGCGATCAACATTGTTTGCCCTTCATCAGCCAGTGTTTTGATGGTCGCAACCACTTCCTGCGAAAGTTCGGGATCGAGCGCACTTGTCGGCTCGTCGAACAGCATTACCTTGGGATCGAGCGCAAGAGCCCGTGCGATGGCGACGCGTTGCTGTTGCCCGCCCGAGAGTTCTCCCGGATAAGAGCTGGCCTTCTGGCGCAGCCCCACCTTGTCGAGCAGTTCGAGCGCCCGCGCCTCCGCCTCGTCCCGGCTGCGGCCCAGGACAAAGCGCGGCCCGGATGCAACGTTTTGGACAGCGGTCATGTGCCGGAAGAGATTGAAGCTCTGAAAAACCATGCCGATGGACTTGCGCTGGGCACTTATCGTCTTGTCGGAAAGCTGTTTCAAGGCGCCACCCTCCTCGCGGTAACCGATCATTTGGCCGTTGACGTAGACGCGTCCACCATTGATTTCCTCGAGATGGTTCAGACAGCGCAACAGAGTCGATTTCCCCGAACCCGAAGGGCCCAGAAGGGCGATAACCTCGCCCGTCTGAACGCTGAATGATATGCCTTTCAGAACCTCAAGCGGGCCGAAGGACTTCCTGAGACCGGAAACGACGATGGTTTGATCGGTAGCAATCATGTTCATTTGCCTCACCTCACCGGAAACGTCTTTTCAAGGATCGTCTGGATGACCGTCACGACCGCCGTCATCGCAAGATACCAGAACGCGGCCACCGCCAGCAGTTCCACGACCCGGAAATTGGCCGAATAGATGCCCTGAGTGATACGCAGCAGTTCGAGGAATCCGATGACCGACGCCAGCGAGGTGGATTTGAGCAGCATGATATATTGATTCCCCGTCGCGGGAATGATGATCCGTGCCGCCTGGGGAATAACGACCTGCCATAGCACCTGTCCGTGACGCATGCCGATTGCCCGCGCGGCGGAGCGCTGCCCCTTATCAACGGCGAGAATGCCACCGCGGATGATCTCGCTCATATAGGCGCCCTCGGCCAGGCCCAACCCCAACACCGCCGCGATAAACGGGGTTACAAGGACAGGCATCGGGGCGCTGAAAAGGAGGTCCCCGCTAAAGGGCAAACCGATTTCCAGCCGCGGGAACATCGTCGGGAACGCATTGTACCAGAAAAGGATCTGAATCAGCATCGGCGTGCCGCGGAAGAAGTAGACAAATGTAGCCGCGAGCGAACTCAGGATCGGGTTTCCGCTTAGCCGCATAAGAGCCACGATCAGGCCAACCACGACAGCAACCGCCATCGCAACCGTTCCAACAAGGACCGCATTTCCGGCGCCGATCAGAACCTGGCCGCTGGTCAGATAGGTGAAAAAGACCTCCAGGCTCATGATCTCGGCGCGCACCGCAGCTATAGCGAGCAACCCAAGGATCGCAAGTGTGACAGCGCCGAGGAGCCAGGCTCCCCAGCGCCGCCGGCGAACAATCCGAACCGGGCCGGGTTCGGCAATCACGCTGGCCGACAATCGTCAGTTCCTCTCACTTGCAGGAAGGTTGACAGTAATTTCAGGAAGGGCGCCGCCCTCCAGACCCCACTTTGCCAGCAGGTCGCGATAGGTGCCATCCTCGAGCATGGCCTGGGCGGTCGCCTGCACCGCATCACGCAGCGCCGTGTCCTCCTTGGAGAAGGCCCAGGAGGTGACGTACGGCGTCAGGATATAGTTGCCACCCGCGATCGCATAGTCGCCAGGCGCGTTGGAGATGAAATAGACAAGGGCCGGAAAATCGCCGAGATAGCCATCGACACGACCCAGGTCGAGTTGCGCACGCGCATCCGGCGCCGATGGAAGCTGGTCGATGGTGAACGGCTCTTCGCCCGCCGCCTCGCATTCCTGATTGGCAGTTTCGAGCGCAGCCATAATCGTGTTGCTGCCAAGCAGCATGGCGACGGTGCCGCCGCAGAAATCGGCGATGGTCTGGTAGCTTTCGGCGTCCTCCGCCCTGACGAGGATGGAGCCACCGGACATCATGTAATTGACGAAATCTACAGTTTGTTCGCGTTCAAGCGTGTCGCTGATGCCGCCCGAGGCGACATCGAACCGTTGAGATTCGAGGCCGGGAATAAGTGAAGCGTATTCGCCATGGATATAGTTGAGTTCAAGACCGAGACGGCTTGAGATTTCCGCCAGGAGGTCGGCGCTCACACCGACGACTTCGCTCGCACCGGGCTCCTTGTACTCGACAGGCGGAAACGTCTGCTGCGACCCGACGTTCAAAACGCCGGCATCCCTGATATCGTCGGGCAGTAACTCGACGCCCATATTGTCCTGCGCGTTGGCCGTCGCAACGCCAAGGCATAGCCCCAGTGTCATAGCGACGAGCCCCGATGCACTCCTGATATAGTCCATTTTCCTCTCCTTTGAATGTCTGGTGGCGCCCCTCAGCACCTACCGTGAAGCAGCCGATTTCCCTGGTATGGCCGATGGGTTGGGCCGGTCTGCATCCGGACAAGGCGCAGCGGCCTCGTACGTGTCGAGCACCGACTGTATGTAGTCTTGGGGAAAGCCGTGATCGCGCATGCCCTTGGGGATATGGTCCCAGTAGTAATTGGGCGGCCGCATGGCGATACCCGGCTGGGTAAGCCGATAGGTCCAACAGTCATAAGTCTTGCCGTCGTCGCCGATAACAGTGACCGTGCACCGTTCGAAATCGTCGTAATCGTCCTTGAAGTGCATATGGTCGTGCTTGAAGACGATGCCATGCACTGTGGTTCCCCACGCTGCCGAGCATGTGCTGTTGAAATGGCACCAGCCACGATCGGTCCGCTCACCCGCCGCATGGAACGTCAGGCGGTGATTGGGCGCTATCGCATGGGTGACCTGCTCCGCATTGGGCATGAACCGACGCAATTCCGCATCGTCCAACCAGGTGCAGTATCCGAAATAGTACATAAACAACCTCGATTTCATTCGCGGGCTTGAGCCCCGTAGCATTACGGCGCCGTGAACGCCGTACATATTATCGTATATTGTTTCATATACGAATCAAGACCTATTCTGACTCTGCAAGCGCCTTTTTGATGCGCTTCGGTCCGCCTTGGGTTCTACGCACTTCAAGCACGACCCCGGCTTTTGCCTGCGTATCGAAATAGCAAAAGCCCGATCCATCCTCGCGCTTGCCGCGCGCAATGACATCCATTCCGAGAGCGCGCCCCTCGGCCTCGGCAGCGTCCCGGTCAGGGACTTCAAAGCCAATGTGATATACCCCTTCCCCATGCTCATCGAGAAACCTGCGCTGCGGCGAATCCATCTCGCCCGGGTCGCAAAGCTGGAGTTGCAGCGCCCCCAGATCAGCGCAGCGATATTTCATCCTCGCAGACGCCTCGCGGTTCGGAACCTCGAATTCGAGGTAGCTGGTGCCCTTTTCGTAGTCGTACCAGGGGCCGATGCCGATGCTGTTGTAATAGGTCTCAGCCCGGTCGATATCCCGAACCAGGATGCAGATGTGATGGGGCTGCCCGAAGATAGTCACTTTATGCTCCGTTAAGTGCTGCACATCCGTGACGCTCGAAGGGCCTCACGATTGGTATATAGTTTCGTATATGAAGTAATATGCTAATTCAACTCCCTCTTCGCTGTTCCTGGGCAAAATGTGAAATCGACTCCAGTGGGCCACCCGCGGCAGCCGCTGCCCACTGCCGTATCAATCTCAGGCTCAATTCATATATATTGCAATATGCAGAATAATATATTATCGAGCAACAACCTCCCCCATTGCTCGTTTCAATCGTGAAGAAGTTGGAGGCCCCTTGCGAGACGAGGCCATGGCGGACAGCACCGAAATCCAACATGCGACGATTGTAAAACGGCACGGCAGACGGCTGCCTCAAATCGTCCTGGCCCTTTTGGCAATGCTGTCGTTCGCCCTCTCCGACGTTTTCGCCAAGATGCTGGTAGGCGATATCTCCGCTTTCCAATTGGCCCGATACCGATATCTCGGCGCCGTGCTTGTCCTCATCCCTTTCATCATGATCCGTCCGGCGTCGCTCAGATCGCGTGCCCCCGGACTTCAGATTATGCGGGGCCTCCTGATGTTCGGGGCGACGGCGATGCTCATTTCGGCGCTGGCGCTCATGCCAGTCGCCGAGGCAACGACGCTGGTCTTCGTTTCCCCCATAATCGTAACGCTTCTGTCTGCCACCTTGCTTGGAGAGCGCATTGGCATGCTCCGCACGGCTTGCCTGCTCGGCAGCCTGGGCGGCGTCGCGATGGTGGCGAGGCCCGACCTGATCGGTCCCGATCCATCGATGCTCCTGCCGTTCGGGTCTGCGCTGTGCTGGGCCATCGCAGCAATCCTGACCCGCCCAACACAAGCTCGGGGAGATCGTTTCGATACCACCCTCGTTTACGCAACGCTTTCAGGCTTCGCGGCCGTTTGCATCGTCGCGGGCCGTTTCGAGCCTCCCGAAGCCGTCCTGCTTCCGGCAACGCTGGCCATGGTTGCGTGCTGGCTGGCCGGCCACGCTGCAGTGCTTGCCGCATACAGGCTCGGCAGGATTGCCGACGTCGCTCCGATCTCCTACTCGCAAATCGTTTGGGCAGTGATCTTAGGGCTGGCCTTTTTCAGCGAGGTTCTCGACGCTTTGACACTGCTCGGCTGTGGCATCGTCATCGTCTGCGGCGCCATTGCCAGCCGCCAATCGGACGTGGCGCGCCCCTGAACGACCCTTCGGCTCCTCATCTTAGAGCCGTTCAGGATTTGATTGAATCAAATCCTTGGCTCTAAGCCTTTGTTTTATCGCGTGTCCGAACCGCAAAACCGTTTCCACTCTTGCTGGACACGCTCTAGCCCAGGTCGATACCGGCATTGCCAGATATCCAGCGCAGCCCGGCCGTTGTTCCAGCGCGGTGCGCGCAACAGCCACGCAATCGCCCTGTCGGACGAACAAACCAAATTCACGGACGCGCAGCCGCCGCCCGGCTGGCCTCTCCTGCAAAAATGCCGCCTATTGGACCAGGGGAACACGCTTACGGCGAAAGACCGAGACCAGCATGAAAGCGAGCAAAACCAGGGTAATCGCCAAGAGCGTACCGCTGATGGGCCGACTGACGAGGACCATCGGGTCTCCGCGAGCAAGGAGCATGGCGCGGCGCAGATTCTCCTCCATCATCGGGCCGAGAACAAACCCGATCAGCAATGGCGCCGGTTCGAACCGCAAAAGACGCATGGCGTAGCCCAAGGCCCCGAAGCCGAGCACCATGCCGACCTCGAAGAGGCTGTAATTGAGTGCGTAAACACCAATGCAGATGAGGACGAGGATGGCCGGATAAAGATACTGATAGGGTATCTTGAGCAGCCGCACCCAGATGCCGATCAGCGGGATGTTGAGGATGAGCAGCATGATGTTGCCGATCCAGAAACTCATCACCAGTCCCCAGAAGATGTCGGGGTTGTTGGCCATCAGACCGGGCCCCGGGGTGATGCCGTGGATAAGCAGCGCACCGAGCATGAGCGCCATGGTGGCCGAGCCGGGAATGCCCAGGGTCAGGGTGGGGATGAAGGCGGTCTGCACGGCAGCGTTGTTGGCCGATTCAGGGGATGCGAGCCCCTCGATGGCCCCCTTGCCGAACCGGGAAGGATCCTTTGCGACCTTCTTTTCGACGGCATAGCCGATGAACGAGGCGATCGACTGGCCCGCGCCGGGCAAGGCACCGAAAAAACTGCCGATGCCGGCACCGCGCAGGATCGGCAGCGCCACCTGGCGCCCCTCGCCCTTGGCCGGGAGCATCGAACGCAAAGTGATCTTGTCGCTCATCAGCTTGCGGTCGCCATCGCGGATCGAGGCAATGATTTCGGCGACGCCGAACAGGCCCATGGCGAGCGCGACCAGGCTGATGCCGTCGTAAAGTTCGATGAGCCCGAAGGTGTAGCGGGTGATGCCGGTGTTGACGTCGGCGCCGACCGAGCCCAACACCAGGCCAAGCACCACCATGGCGATGCCCTTGAGCGGCGAATTCTGGGTGACCCCGGCGGCCGCGATCAGGCCCAGCGCCATGAGCGCGAAGTATTCCGCCGGTCCGAAGGCCAGCGCCACCTGACTCAGAAGCGGCGAAAACGCCATGAGCAGGAGAATACCGATGGAGCCGCCCACGAACGAAGCGATCGTGGTGATAAAGAGCGCGACCCCCGCCCGGCCTTTTTGCGCCATGGGATAGCCGTCAAGGCAAGTAACGGCCGAGGACGGCGTACCGGGTAGATTGAGCAGGATCGAGGCGGTCGAACCGCCATATTCGGCGCCGTAATAGACGCCTGCGAGCATGACGAGCGCGGTTGTCGGTTCGATGTAGAACGTGATCGGCAAGAGCATGGAGACCGCGGCCAGCGAACCAATGCCGGGCAAGACACCGATGAAGGTCCCCAGAAACACGCCGAGAAAGCAATAGAGCAGATTGACCGGGGTGAACGCTGTCTGCAGGCCCAGGGCCAGGTTGGCAAGCATATCCATCAGAACGGTACCTTGATGAGCGGGATCGGCATGCCCAAACCGCGCGAGAAGATAAGCCAGGTGGCAAATGGCAGGGCGATGCACAGCACGGCAATGCCGAACCAGCGGCTCTTGGTGTCGCCAAGCGAGGAGATGATGACGGTGAGAAAGACCGCCGGCAGCAGGCCACCATAGGCCATGCCGACCATGAATCCCACGATCGAGAGCAGCACGGCGATCACGGGGCGCCAGGAAAAGTTGATCGGCTCCTCGTCGCCCTCGGGCGCAGCGGCCCGGGGGCGCAACGCAGCGAGCGCGATCAGCGCGGCGAGGCCCATCATAAGCCCCCCAAGAACCATGGGAAAGTAACCGGGACCCATGCGGGTGGCCGAACCGATGTTATAGGTAAGCGCGATGGCGAGGATGGCGGCACCGAGCGCGAACAGGCACAGCCCTCCCACCAGATCGACCTTGTTGATTGTCATGGTCTCCTCCTCAATGCGATGGCTTCAATCGCAGCGGGCGGTCATGCCGCCATCGAGCACGATTTCGGTACCGGTGACAAAGCGCGCGTCATCGGATGCGAGATAGGCGACAGCCTGCGCGGTATCGCGGCCATCCCCCATGAAGCCGAGCGGGATGCGCTTGACCCGCGATTCGAGCAAGGCCTCGACATTGCCGCCGGCGCGCTGACCAGCCAACCGATTCTCGACCATGGGGGTGTGGAGTTGTCCGGGCACCACGGTGTTCACTCGGATTCCGTAGGGCGCGTACTGAACGGCGGTGACTTTGGAGAACTGGATGACGGCAGCTTTGGCGGCTGCGTAGCCAGCCTGAGCAGCGCCGGTATAGCGCAGGCCCGAGGTCGAGGCGAGATTGACGATGGCGCCGCGCTGGCGCGCCTGCATTCCCGGCAGAACGGCTTTGCAGGTGAGAAATACGCTGGTGAGGTTGAACAGTATCTGGCGATCCCAGGCCTCGCGCGAGAGTTCGGCCGCGCCGCCGGGCGCGGAGCCACCGACGTTGTTGACCAGGATATCGGGCGCGCCGAGCACGGTTTCGCAATGGCTCAATGCTGTGCGAATGGAAGCTTCATCGGTGACATCGCAAAAAAACGCCTCAATGTTACCGCCCGCCGCTCCGGCCATGGCGACGGTCTCTTCAAGAGAGCCGGTATCTATGTCGGTGGCCAGGACCCTGGCGCCTTCGCGGGCGAGTTGTACCGCCACGGCACGGCCATTGCCCCACCCGGTGCCCACACACCCGGCGCCGGTGACAATGGCTATGCGACCCTCCAGTCGGCTTGTCGTCATGGATCAGTCCTCAAACCGATAAAAGCGTTGGGGATTGTCGACCATAAGTGCCCGCAGGTGTGCTGGATCGGGGGCGATCCGCGCAATGAGATCGACAAGTACACCATCGTCGGGCGGGCCACCGGCGAGATTGGGATGGGGCCAGTCGGTGCCCCAAAAAACGCGGTCGGGGTACGTTTCGACAAGCCGGCGGGCGAAGGGGACGGCGTCGTCATAGGGGACCCCCCTGGCCGAGGCGCGCTCGCTGCCGCTAACCTTGACCAGGAACTTTTCGTTTTCCATCAGGTCCATCAAGGCGCAAAAGGGCTCCTGATCGGGTCCGGCGGCGGCGTCGATGCGCCCCATGTGATCAATCACGACGGGCGTCGCCGCCGCGGCCAAGATCGCGCCGGTTTCGGCAATAAGCTGGGGCGCAAGGTGGATCTGAAGGTGCATGCCGTAGTCGGCGAGCCTGTGACTGAAGGCAACGATATCCTGGGCCGAGGCGCCAACCTCAAGATGAGGCATGAAATTGAAGCGCACGCCGCGCACGCCATGGGCTGCGAGATCGGCCAGAGTTGCGTCGGCAACGTCAATGGGCACGAGCGCGATGCCGAGATAACGTCCGGGGCGAGCGGCCATGGCCTCGAGCATGGCGCTATTGTCATAGCCGTGACAACCCGATTGAACGATGACGCAGCGCTCTATGCCGAACATATCGTGAAGCGCGAACAGACGCTCTTTTGGAGCATCTGCGGGGCGGAAGGCGACGCCCTCGGGATAGGGAAAGCGCGACTGGGGACCAAAGACGTGACAGTGTGTGTCGCAGGACAACCTGGGCAGCGTGACGCTGGAGGCGCTGGGTGCGGGATGGTAGCTTGGCTGAGACTGGCTCATGACGCGCGCTCCCCAACCGTCATTTCGGGCGTTGCGCCTTCGGGTGCGGGAACCTCGAAGGCGTTGATGGTCATCGAGATCAGGGTGTAATAGCCGAGAATACCGATCAGATCGACCAGAGCCTGTTCGCCCAGCGTTGCAACGGCGTCATCGTAGGTGGCAGGCGAGAGGAAGCGGGTGGCGTTGAGCTCGCTGGCCACAGCATAGACGCAGGCCTGACGCGTATCGGCAAATCCCGGTTGGCGCCGGTCGCGGATGGCGTCGATGATTTCCGAAGTCAGCCCCGCCTTTAGCGCGAAAGGCTTGTGGGCGGCCCACTCATACTCCGAACTCCACACGCGGGCGGTGACAAGGATGGCCAGCTCGCTCAGTGCGGGTTCGAGAAGCGTGTCGTAGCGGCAATAGGCGCCCAAGGCTTGGGCTCGATCGGCGAGATCGGGGCGATGCAGCCACACCGCGAGTGGTCCCCGCACACCACCGCGAGGACCCGAAGCGATCGCCTCGTGTATGGCGCGCTGGCGGTCGGAAAAAGTGCGGGGATCGGGGGGCGAAAGACGCATCAGGCAGCTCCCTGGGATGCTGTGGGACGCATGGCGGCAAGGTCGGGATGGCGCGCCTCGAAGGTGTCGAGCCAGGCGACAAGGGTGGGAAATTCTGGTCGCCAATCAACCGGATTGCGCCAGTCGAGATAACCCAACGCGCAGCTCAGACTTACGGCAGCCGCGCTCAAATGCGGGTCGAGCACCGGCGGGTTGGTGGCAAAATGGTTGAGCGCGCGCAGGATCTTGCCGCGCTGATGGGCCAACCAGATGTCCGACCTCTGCTCGGGCCCCCGAAAGCGCCCCTCATAGACCATGAGAAGGGCAGCGTCGGCAACACCGTCGGCGAGAACCACATCGGTGCGCATGAGTGCCAACTCGAGCGGCTCGGTTGGAAAGAGGGTCTGGCCGGAGACCTGGTCGCACAGATATTCGACGATGGTGCGGCTGTCGAACAGGATAGGGCCATCGGGCAGGATCAGGCAGGGAATCTTGCCCAGCGGGTTCTGGTCGCGCAGCGTATCGGCTTCATCAACCGTGCTGGCCATCACCAGATCGTATCGATCGGCAAGGCCGAGCAGGTGGAGCACCATCCGTACCTTGCGCCCGAACGGCGAGGTTGAAGACGAGCGCAGAACCATCTTGTCTGCGACGGCAAGGGGACGGAACGAAGACATCAACCACAACCCAAAGAAAACTGCATGGTGAAACCGGCCGGCGACGGCGACGCGCCGCCAACCGAGAGATTATTGGACGACGGCGCCCGAGAGCTCGACAACACTGGCCCATTTTTCAGTCTCGGCGGCCATATAGTCGGCGAAGGCATCGGGGGTCGAAGCGATGACATTGATACCCTGGGCAGCGAGTGCTTCGGACACCCCGGCGTCATTCAGCGTCTCGACGAAGGCATCCTGAAGACGGGTTGCCACGTCCTCGGGCAGGCCGGCGGGGGCGATGATGCCGTACCAGTTTTCAGCAACGACCTCGGGGAAGCCCAACTCAGCCGTCGTGGGAACGTCGGGCAGCGTGGGCGCACGCCGGGCGCTCCCCACTGCGAGGGGGCGCAAAGTGCCCGCTTCCACATGTGGCAAGAGGACCGGAAGATCGGCGAACATCATCTGGACCTGGCCACCCAGCAGATCGGTGACCGCCGGAGCCGCGCCGCTGTAGGGCACGTGCACGGTATCAATCTCCGCCTCGAAATTGAGAAGCTCGCCGGCCAGATGCTGCATGCCGCCGGGGCCCGAAGATGCGTAGTTGATTATACCGGGGTTATCGGCTGCATAGGCGATAAGCTCGTCAAAGCTCTCGACCGCGACATTGGGATTGGCGACCAGCAGCTCGGGCACGCTGCCCAAAAGGGTGATCGGGGTCAGATCGGTCAGAGAGTCATAGGGCATGGTGGCCTGAACGCTGGCACTGATGGCCAGGGCGCCGGCGCTCGATATACCGATGAGATAGCCGTCGGGCTCGGCTTTGGCCACCAAATCCGTCCCTATCACGCCCCCTGCCCCGCCACGGTTCTCGATGACGACTGGCTGGCCGAGCAATTCGGACAGTTTTGGGGAAATGAGCCGGGCAACGGTGTCGTTGGGACCACCGGCGGCAAAGGGGACGATCATGCGGATGGGCTGGCTGGGATAGTCCTGGGCAAACGCGCCCAGCCCGATCGGGGCCATCGCAAGCGCGAGAGCCGAAACAGCGAGAATTTTCATTGCATAGCTCCAATGGCTGGACCGGGCCGACAAGCCCGGTCCTCTGGACGGACCTACTGGTCCATGGCACCCGAGACTTCGACGACCTCGGCCCACTTTTCGGTTTCGCTGGCGATGTAGTCGCCGAACTCTTGCGGGCTCGACCCGATCAGGTTTGCGCCCTGGCTGCCAAGGGTCTCGGCGACACCTTCGTCGGCGAGCGCTTCGACAATGGCCGCGTTGAGCGTGGCGACGACATCTTCAGGGGTGCCTGGAGGGGCGACGATGCCGTACCAGTTTTCGGCGGTAACATCGGGCATGCCCAATTCAGCGGTGGTAGCCACATCGGGAAGCGTGCCGGTACGCTCGGCGCTACCGACGGCCAGAGCACGCAACGTGCCTTCCTGAACGTGGGGCAGCAGGACGGGAATATCGGCAAACATGAACTGGACCTGCCCGCCCAGCAGATCCGTCACCGCGGGAGCCGCGCCCGCATAGGGAACGTGCACCGCCTCGATCTCGGCAGCGATATTGAGCAACTCTCCAGCCAGATGCGGCATCGAGCCGGGGCCGGAGGAGGCAAAGTTCAGCGCACCGGGCTCGGCACGCGCCAATTCAAGCAACTCGTCGAACGTTTCCGCCTCGACGCCGTCATTGACCACGAGCAACTCGGGCACGCTGGCCAGCAGCGTTACCGGCGCGAAGTCGGTGGTTGCATCATAGGGCATGGTTTGCTGAACGCTGGCGCTGATGGCAAGCGCGCCGGCACTGCTCATGCCGATGAGGTAGCCATCGGGAGCACCCTTGGCGACCAGGTCGGTGCCAATGACGCCGCCGGCACCGCCGCGATTTTCGATAACGATCGGCTGACCGAGAATTTCGCCCATCTTCTGACTGACGACGCGCGCGATCGTATCGGCCGGGCCGCCAGCAGAGAACGGAACGACCATGCGAATGGCCTGGGTGGGGTATTCCTGTGCCGACGCCGCAGCGCTCAGGGTGGCGATGGATACGCCAAGGGCAAGGGTAACGAACGATTTCACTTCAATCCTCCCGTGGATGGCTGTCAGGCACGGCTTCTCCCAAAGCTATGCCGTACATGCATCGAACGACGGTTATGTCGCATGCATGGTGTCTGGACCGAGCCGAATTATTGCGGCGAGGTCAGCAATATGCAGAGGTTGCATGCTGGGAGCAGGTTGGTCCAATATAATTTTGGCCAACATATCAATGCCGTTTCGGCATAGCTATTCGACATCACCATGGCGGTGCATTTGACCGCCCTTCCATTCGCCCGCACCAATCAGGTCGGACAATGTCCGGCGTACGGTGGCGGCCAGTTCGTTGGTCAACCACGAGCCGCGCATTTCGCGCCGCCGCACGATGGCCAGGGTCGAAACAAGCGGCGGCTTATCGATGGGATAGGCCTGCATCTCGCCCAGCGCGACGTCTTTTTGCACGCTCGAATAGGTGGCGACGGTGAACCCGAGGCCATAGCGGATCATGGCCTTGATCAGCCCGATGCTGTCGACTTCGGTCTTGAAATTGAGATGGACGCCGAACTGGGCGGCGGCATTTTCCAGAAGACGGCGATTGGCGTGCGGAAGCGCGGGCATGATGAGCGGCAAATCGCTCATTTCGCCGACCGAAATGGATGCGCCGATGCGGGGAAGGCTACCGTGGGCTTTGCGGCCGGGGCCGACTAAGACGGTATTTTCGTAAAGGATCGGCTCGATATCGAGATCATCGAGAGGGACTGGATTGTGCAACACGGCAAGATCGATGCGGCGATCGAGAATCCATTCGTGCAGCGAATTGGACCCGCCTTCGAGAAGGTGCAGGGCAATCTGGGGCCAGGTGCGCCGATAGTATTCAACGATCGGCGGCGCCAGTTGCGCCCCGGCCATGGGCGGCAGGCCGAGCACGACGTTACCCACCGCCAGCTCATTACCTCCCGCAATGTGGTCGCGGGTCTGCTCGAGCAGGCTCAGAACCGCCTCGGCGCGTTCCATGAGCATGAAGCCGGCCTTGGTGAGTTCAACCCCCTTGCCATGGCGGTGGAGCAGTTGAGTCCCCAGTTCGTGCTCGAGCTTTTGCACCTGACGACTGATGGCCGGCTGGGCAATCCGCAGCTCGGTGGCCGCCTTGCTGAAGCTCTTGGAGCGAACGACCTGAACAAAATAGCGCAGCGATTTGGTGTCCACGTCTGTCTCGCTCTCGGGCTATCGTGCGTCAAATGACATATACCTGCTGGTTCGGGTCGACAATGACGTAAGGCGCGAAAGCGGTAGGGCGCCATTGTCGTTGCACCGAGATGGGCGGGCAAAAAGGAGCGCATTTCCGTTGAGGTGCAACCGCCGCCCGCGCGCCATCATCTCAGGTTCGGCGGCGGGCCGAAGAACCAGCCGATTCAGCGTTCTACAGTCTCGGTCGCCATTCACCATGCATGGCATGGTCTCATGTCCATCGGCCGCTACCATCAGGCACACTGGCCAGGGGGCGCGATTTCGCCGAGAACCGCGATTTTGCACTCTAGCCGGATTTGGCAGCGGAGGACCGCTACAGCCAATCCCCACACCTACCGGAGATACGCTACCGGCTCCGATTGTTCTCGCGGCTTTTGGCGACGCAGGTATGCTGTCTGTCTGACTGGATTGGGGCCGTTACCGGACGATCTGCTTTCGACGCGGCTGCGCCCGAACGCGGACATGGTATAGTGCCGCAGAGGTTCTCTGGCTCCAAGCTTGATCAGCCACGCGGATCATGCGCACCAGACAATCCACCGTTTTCAAACATGCTGACGACACCGGCCTGCCCCGCCAGCGGGCTGAATGCGGGGATAGGGCTGACCTCATGGCCGCGCCGCGACAACTGTTCAAACACCGCTTTGGAGAACTGCCCTTCGAGCTTGAGCGTATCGCGGCTGTCGGAAAAGGTCCGACCGAGAAGAAATCGCCCCCCCGCCAATGCCTCAGCCGATGATCGGCCATAGTCGATGAGACGGGTGAGCAGCATGGCGAGTGTTTGCGGCTGCCCATCGGCCCCTTGCGTTCCGTAAAGCAGGTACGGCTTGCCGTCGCACAGCGCCATTCCGGGATTGAGCGTATAAAAGGGCCGTTTGCCTGGTCGAAAGCCATTCACATGATCGGGGTCGGGATCGAACGCGGCTCCCCGGTTCTGCCAGAGAATGCCGGTATCGCCCGCAACGACCCCGCTCCCCCAGTCGAAATAGATGCTCTGGAGAACGGAGGCACACCGCCCCTCCCCATCAACAGCGGCGAAGTATACAGTGTCGGCGGGCGCAAACCTGTGCGGCCACTCCATTGCACTGCCACCGATGCTGTCGGCCTTGGCCCGCAGCCGCACAGGATCGAGCAAACTGTCGAGATCGAGGGTCTGGCCATCGGGGTCTGCGATTTTTGGCCGGTCAAGAAAAGCGCGCTTTACCGCTTCGACAACCAGATGAACATGCTCCGCGCTATCCTCGATTATCGACGAAAAATCGAAATGGGAGAGGATGCCCATGATGCCAAGCGTCGTCATTCCTTGTGTCGGCGCAGGCGGCGCGAGAAGCCGTAGCCCGCGATAATCGATACCGATAGGCGCAACGCTGCGCGTCCGCGTCTCCGCAAGATCGGCATGGGCAATTGGCACGCCTGCCGTATTGAGACCTGCAACGATCCGGTCGGCCAACGCCCCTTCGTAAAAACTCCGGGCGCCGTCGGTCGCGATGGCTTCGAGCGTGCGGGCCAACTGCGGTTGGATGCTGATTTCGCCCGGCCCAAATAGAGCATCAAACCCGGACCAGTTGACCGTCTCTCCCGCTCTCAGACTGCGCCAATAGGCTTGCGACGATGAAACCCCAAACCCCTTGGCGGCGGTTTCGATCGCAGGGGCGATGAGGTCGCCGAGCGAATGCCACGCTGGCCAGTGCGCCAGCGCATGCGCCCAGCTGTCGACCACCGCTGCTGTTGTCAGTGCAGAGCGCGGACCGCGAATCGGTATGGGGCCCGTCGCGTCTCCATTGCGGATCGCCTGCCCGATTCCCATGAATGCCGTTTCGTTGCCCCGCCCATCCGAAACCAGCCAGACCGCGTCTCCGCCAATGCCGCAGAAATGGGGATAAACCACCGCCATCATCGCATTGACCGCAATCGCGGCCTCGATTGCGCTACCGCCTTTGGCCAAGACCTCCTCCCCGGCCCGCGTCGCAAGCGGATGAGGACTGATCACCATTCCGGCCATTACAGAAGACTCCGGAACTCGAGCGTCGTCATCACGCATTGATCCATATTGACCCCGGCAATGAGCAAGGTCCGCACACCGAGATTGCGCAACACGGCATCGGTCTCGCAGTCGCAGAATGCGCTGAACCGGTGCTTGGTGATCTGGTAATCGGCCGTCCCGGGATTGATCTCGTCAACCACCTCGGCACCCCAACTTCCCCTGGCAATCACTTCCGATCGCGTGCCGGGCACTGGCTGGCCAAGATTGGTCTCATTGGCATGCGGATTGTGCGCATGCTGGAGAGAGGGCGCGATGTTGAGGAGATCTTTGCGCACCCCCCAATTGACCCAAACAACGGGTATCCCCGCCTGCCGCCCCACCTCGATCATGGATTTGAGCGGTAAAATCGGTTTGCGGTTGGGCGTAATGTCGATGCCGCGTGAATGCAGCCACCCCCCTTCGGTGCAAAAGTCATTCTGCATGTCGACGATCAGCAGCGCTGTCTTGCTGGCATCGATGGTGATCGATTGCGGCTCGGCATCGATATCGAGCGGGCGATAGGTCCTGGATGGGCGGCTCATATCGACATGGGTGTCGGTTACCAACCAGCCCTGGCTGGCATCATGCCCCATCAGGAGCGGTTCGGCGGGTTCAGGTTTGGGTTCGGCGGTCATGACAATACTGCTTTTGTCTGCGGGTTCTATTCGGGCGTTATGCGGCCCCGGCCGGGAGCCGCCGCTTCCTCAACGGAGGTCAGTTGGTCGAACCGATAACGCCTTCGACAAGGAAGCTCATGGTTTCGACCGCTTCCATATCCAGCGCCTCGCCTTCACCGGCCATAAGAGTTCCGTCCTGGGCCGTGATCGGGCCGGACCATATGTCGAATTCACCAGCAATGATCGCGTCCTTGAGTTCGAGAATTCCGCCTGGAAATCGGCGGGAATCACATCGTTGAAGGGATCGAGAACGGCGGCGCCACCGGCCAGATCGGAGCGCACAGGGCTCGGCTCCCAGGTGCCGGCGTGAATTTCCTCGACCAGATCGAGCATCATCGGACCCCAGTTCCAGGAGACGCCGGTTAAAACCGCCTCGGGTGCGCGATCCATGACATCGACGTCCTTGCCGATGACATAGACACCCCGCTGCTCTGCCGTCTGGGCAATAGTGATCGGGCTATCGAACTGGTCGGCGATCACGTCGATGCCTTCATCGGCAAAGGCATTGACGGCCCGGCTTCCTTTTGCGGCTCCCACCAGCCGCCAGTCCAGACCACGGTAACCGTGGCGTCCGGGTTCACCGATTGGGCACCCAGTGTGAACGCATTGATGGAGCGGAAACGCTGCGGGATCTGGAAGGCGCCGACGAAGCCGAGCTTCCCCGTCTCCGACATTTCACCTGCGACCTTGCCGGCCAGATACATGCCATCGTCGCTGTCTGCCCAATAGGTGCCGACATTGGCTGACGTTTTGAGACCGCCCGCATGAAGAAATTTCACGTCCGGATAGTGTTCACCGAGCGAGATCGCGTAGTCGAGATAGCCATAGCTCGTTGCAAAGATGATGCCGTGACCTGAATTCACGAGCCGTTCCATCACCTGCTCGACTTCGGCCGATTCGGGGATGTTCTCGATCGCCGTGGTCTCGATGCCTTCGAGATTTTCCTCGAGATAAATGCGCCCGAGATCCATCGACATGTTGTAGCCATAATCCGCGACCGGACCCACATAAATGAATCCTATCTTGTCGGGATCGGTCTGCGCCATGACCGGCAAGGGAAAGGCGAGGGCGGCAAGCGTTGCAATAACCAGCTTTCGGGAGGCGCTTATGTTCATGATGAAAGTTTCCTTGGGATGTCGAAAAGTAATTACACGCTTACTAATGCAACCCTGATGCCAATCCATGTCCTTGCAATCCGCATGCCTGCGTCAAATAGTAAAAATCTATATACTTAAATCATTTAGCGGCATGCATTTCCGCGGCGGCCCGGTGCAGGATCGGCCCCAGGACACGAAAGATTCCGCTCCCTGCACAGCAAATGCGCAGGATCTGCCTAATTTTGCATCGGTTGAAGGGCGCGCCTAAGCGCGCGGCAGCGGCGCCAGGAAACTTTCGAGAACATCTCGCGCGAGCCGATAGTGCTCATCCTGCCAGGATTGCGAAAGGAGCTGTTCGTTCCAGATGATGGAAAGCGTATAGGCGTTGGATTTGTAGAAATAAGAAAGCGCGACCATGACGATATAAAGGTGCAGCGCATTGATCCCGGCACGAATACTGCCATCCTCCTCCCCGCGCCGGAGCAGCGTGTCGATATGCTCGACAACGGGCGAAGCCGCTTGCGGCGTGGCAGAGGAATTTTTCAGGAATTCCCCCTGCATCAGATTTTCCGAAGAGAGCAGGCGGATCAGTTCGGGGTGACGCGCAAAATGCCCGAAGATGAAATCGAACATCGTCATAAGGCCCGACAATGGCGCGGTCGCCGAAACATCGAGCTTGAGCTCTTCGGCCCTCAGCTCACCGAGCACCTTTTCAAGCACGGCAACGTAAAGCCCGGCCTTGTCGGTGAAATAGTGATAGACCATCCTGGCATTTACATCGGCAGCCTTGCAGATCGCATCCACCCGCGCACCCGTATAGCCATGCTGGGCGAACTGGTCCGTCGCCGCGCGCAGAATCCGCTCACGCGTCTCGGCGATATTGACGGCCCGCGGCCCGAGTGGCGCTCCCATTCGTTTTCTGGCCGAAGACACAAGTTTCTCCTGACTGCCCCCGTGCTGATAGCCGCCCCCGGCCTGTTAGGCAACAATTCGACCGTCAGAAGTCGTGACTATTGCGTTTGGCCAATACGCCTTTCGACCGTTAAGAGAGTGAAGGCCGCATGGCAGAGCAACTGCCGGCCAGTAGATCGAGCTTCCAGTCAATCTGCTCGTTGCCGATTTGAAAGACGGACAGTTTCCGAGCGCAATAACCAAATTCGGGAATGACCAAGAAGCGAGTGCCTCCAGGCTTTTCGATTTGGGGCCGATATCGGGCTATCTGTTTTCAGGATTTGCGCCCGAATCGCGGAGCGACCAGAATACGGCGCGTGTAAGACCATCCTTTGCCCGCGATAGCGGGCCCCGATTGCAGAAGCCCCTTTATCGCGGCCGCTCTCTGCGCTAGCGTCGATGAAACCGCAGTTTCAGGGGCGCGCGCGTGAAACAGACATTGCCGAAGACTTTCCTCGGTCGCATTCGTGCCGCACTGCCTGAGTTGCATCCTGCCGAACGACGGTTGGGCGAATTCCTCTGCGACTTTCCCGGCGAACTGGCGAGCTATGATGCCCAGGAACTGGCGCGACTGGCTAATGTCTCCAAGGCCACTGTGTCGCGCTTCGTGCGTCGGCTGGATTATGCCAGCTACGACGAAGCGCGGCGTCATGCCCGTGAAGACCAACGGTCTGGGTCACGCCTGTTTCTCAGCCATCCTGGCGACACGCATCCCGAAGCATCGCTGCTGGCAGCTATTGAACAGAGTAAAGCCAACCTCGACCAGACGTTCACGACCATACCCCAGGCCGAGATCGATGCGATGGCCAAGGCCATGCTTGGCGCGCGCAAGGTTTGGATCGTGGGCTTCCGTGCCAGCCATCCGCTGGCCGACTATCTGCGCTGGCAACTGACCCAGGTCATCGAAAATGTCGTGGCGATCCCGGGTGGTGGCGAAACGCTGGGGGAGCATCTGGCGAGCGTCTCCGCCGATGATTGCGTTGTTGTCTTTGGGTTGCGCAGGCGTGTCGCGGGCATGGAAGCCTTGCTGGACTATCTGGCCGCGAGCAGGGCGCCGCTGGCCTATGTGACCGATGAGGGACTGGAGCCCGATCGTCGCGCACGCTGGCACCTGCGTTGCCATACGGCCTCGAGCGGCCCGCTGTTCAACCATGTCTCGGTGATGGCCCTGTGCCATGTGCTGATTGCACGCACTATCGACCTGTCGGCCTCAACCGGCCGAGCCCGGCTACGCCGTATCGAAGCGGCCAATGACAGTCTCAACGAGCTCTGACTGCCGCCCAAATTGGCAGCAGCCCACACATGTGCTGAAACTGTAGTCAGAACTCCACCAGCGCACGAAATCAGAATTTCACCGTCTGTTGTGTTATCTCCCTGATAAGTCTATGAAATCTCGATTTCTTATACTTCTGGCATGAAACCTGCATTGCTTGACGAGCCAGCCAGAGCGGTTGGCTGCCCTTTGGGGCTTCAGGAATAGACCGCCGCGCGGACCTCCAGATCGATCGCGGCACTAACCAGGAAGGCAATTGATATGATCAACCGTTCGATCCTGACAGCCTTGGCCGTCGCCACGCTGTTCGTTCCCGCCGCCTATGCGCAGTCGCTGTCGTTCAAGGTGCTTGGCCAGCCGGCCGGTTCGGGGCTCATCGCCCAGAACAAGGAGCAGCCCTTCTTCGAGGCGCTCGCCGAGAATGCCGGTCTCGACGTGTCCGTGCAGTATCTGCCGGTCGATGTCGCCGGCATTCCGGATTCCGATGGCCTGCGGGTTCTCAAGTCGGGCCTGTTCGACATCGTCTCCATTCGCGGTCCGCAGGTGAGCCGTGACGAACCCTCGATCCTGGGCATGGACCTGATCGGCCTCAACACCAGCTATGAAAGCGGCCGCGCCCATATCGACGCCTTCTACGACACCGTCGACCAGCGCCTACAGACCCAGTTCAATGCCAAGCTGCTCGGCGTCTGGCCTGCCGGTCCCCAGATCATCTTCTGCAAGCCGGAAATCTCCGGGCTCGCGGACCTCCAGGGCCTCAAGGTTCGCGTCGGCGACCAGAGTGCTGCCAATTTCATGGCGGGCCTGGGCGCAACCGGTGTTCCGATGCCCTTTGGCGAAGTGCAGCAATCACTGGCGCGCGGCGTCGTCGATTGTGCGGTCACCGGCCCAGCATCGGCCAATTCGGGCGGCTGGCCGGAAGCCACGACCACGGTTCTACCTCTGGCCCTGCAAATGGCAGTCAACGGCTATGCTATTAACCTCGACAAGTGGAACGCCATGTCTGCCGAGGACCAGGACAAGCTCCAGACGGCGATCACGGCCCTGACTGACGACATCTGGACCTATTCCGAAGAACTCTATGCTGATGCCATGCGCTGCAACAGCGGCGAAACGCCATGCTCGCTGGCAACCTCCTACAGCCTCAAGCAGGCGCCGGTCTCCGATACGGATGTGGCAACCGTCGCCGCAGCAGTGGGTGAAGTGTCCCTGCCGGTCTGGGCCGAGCAGTGCAACGCGGTCTTTGCCGAGTGCGAAGCCAAATGGCGCGAGACGGTCGGCTTGGAGCTCGGTCTCTGACCCAGGCACAGTGGGAGAGGATACATGAAACGCATGGCGCAACTGTCTGGCATCACGTTTGGCGCGATCATGATCGCGCTATCATTTGCGATTGCGGCAGAGACTATCCTGCGAAAGTTCTTCTCCCACTCAATGGGCGGCATTGACGAATTGGGCGGCTATGCTGTCGCGGTCATCGCGCCGCTGGCCTTCCTCGTCACCGCCTATGAGCAGGCCCATATCCGCATCAACATCCTGCACGGAAAGCTGCCATTGCGGGCACGGGCCATTCTCAACACTGTCGCGGCGGTCTCCCTGGGCCTGCTGGCATTGTTCCTGCTCTATTTCACTTTCAAGACCGTGCAGGACACGCTGACCTATCGCTCCATCGCCCAGACCCCCTGGGCAACACCTCTCATTTTTCCGCAGAGCGTGTGGTTGGTCGCCATGCTCGCCTTCACCGCCGGTACACTTGTGATCTCGGCACGGACCTTGCTGTTGGCGATCCGGGGGGACTGGACGACGCTGGACCGAAAATTCGGACCCGGCTCGCCGCAGGATGAGCTGGAGGCCGAACTGGCCGAACTGAAGACCCGCGAAAGGGCGTAGTCATGAGCATCACCATTGTCGGAATTGGCTTCGCCATCATGCTTGGCCTCATGTTTCTCGGCATTCCCGTGGCCGTCGCCATTGTCGCAGTGGGCGTCCTGGGAGGCCTGGCCTTTTACGGCATGCCGCTGGTCGACATGATGGGCGGCGTGGTCTGGACCAGCTTCAACTCGCCCTCGATCCTCGCCATTCCATTGTTCATGCTGCTGGGCGAACTGCTGCTGCGTGGCGGCATTGCCGACAAGATGTTTGATGCCTTTGCGGTGTGGCTCGATCGGTTGCCGGGCGGATTGCTGCACACCAATATCGCCACGAGCGCCCTGTTTTCGGCCACCTCGGGCTCGTCGGTGGCGACCGCGGCTACCGTGGGCACCATCGCATTGCCGGCACTCAACCAGCGCAACTATCCGATCGGCGCCTCGCTCGGCTCGCTGGCGGCGGGTGGCACGCTGGGCATCCTGATCCCACCCTCGATCAACCTGCTGGTCTATGGCTCGCTTGCCAATGCCTCGGTGGGACAACTGTTTGCTGCCGGACTGGTACCGGGAGTTTTGTTGGCCCTGTCCTTCTCGCTCTACATCGCAATATTCCAGGGCCGGAGCAGCCGCGATGTCGGGCAACCGAAACTCTCGTTGCGCGCCAAGCTGGGTTACCTCAAATACCTGTTCCCACCCTTCCTGATCTTCGGCGTGGTGATGGGGTCCATCTATGGCGGGCTTGCAACCCCGACGGAGTCGGCAGCGCTCGGCGTCGTCATCGCTCTCGCCATTGTTGCAGTGATGAAGCGGCTGAGCTGGGCGCTCTTGCTCAATTGCTGCATGCAGGCGGCACGCACCACAGGCATGACCGTGATCGTCCTCAGTTGCGCCCTGCTGCTCAACGTCACCATCTCCATGCTGGGGGCCACGCAGGTGGTTACGCAATGGGTGGCCGGATTTGGGCTCGATGCGTTCACCCTGCTGCTTGTGCTGATCATCTTCTATATCGTGCTCGGCATGTTCATGGATGCCATGTCCATGCTGGTGCTGACCGTGCCGATTGCCGTGCCAATGGTCGCCGCCGTTGGCGTCGATCCGATCTGGTTCGGCATCTTCATTATCCTCATGTGCGAGATCGCCCTTATCACCCCACCTGTCGGTATGAACCTGTTCGTGGTGCATGGCCTCAGACGCGACGGCGGCAGCTTCAACGATGTCATCAAGGGTGGGCTCCCCTATGTGGGAGTGATGATCGGCTTCGTCATCCTGACCATGTTGGTCCCCGAAATCGTCACGTGGCTGCCCGACCGACTGGCAGGGCTGTGATGGACCGCACCGCTCACCCAGTGACCAGCAGGCGACTGCTGGTCATCAATCCCAATACCAATGTCGCCGTGACCGAGAGGGTGCGCAGGGCCGCCCAGGCATATGTCACTCCAGGTACGGCACTGGATGTGGTCAATCCAAAACAGGGTCCCTTCGCCATTGAAACACCGCAGGACCGCGCCGCGGCGGTCCCACATGTGATTGAGCTCATCGCCCGGGCGGCTGGCGCCTATAATGGATATATTCTCGCTTGTTTTGACGACATTGCCATTGCCGAGGCCCGTCAGGCGCTATCCGCGCCGGTCATCAGCATGGCCGAGGCCGGCATCCGGGCCGCCGCCGCGCACCATGCGCGCTTCACTGTCGTCACCACGGTCGAGGCGGCCGTGCCCACTATAGGGGCCCTCGTGGGTGTTTATGGTATGAGCGAGCGCTGCACGGTACGCGCGACGGGTATCGGCGTATCCGAGACAGCCGCAATGACCGAGAAAGCCGAGATCGCCCTGGCCGCTGCGGTAGCGGCATCGCAGGCATCTGGTTCGGGCGCTGTCGTGCTGGGTTCGGGCGCCTATGCGGGGCGGCGCCGGCAACTGACCCAAGCCTTCGCCACGCCCTTCATCGACGGTCTGGAAGCGGCACTGAACTATTGCGAAACGGCGGCCTTCAGCTAGCGTCCATCCAGCGGCAACTTTCGGGATAGTGCAAGGACGCTGCTGGTGACCGATTTGGTGAAGGGTTTCGGGTGCCGTCAGGCGTACGAAAGCCCCTCATGCAGGAAGCCGCGGCCGGCTCGCACAACTTGCTTCTGCAGCAGATAAAGCCGCCGGGCGCTACGTTTTTTCAACGCACACTCGTTCGCGATCTCGCGACCTGCTTTCGCAAACAGCTCGGTGCCTCTGACGGTCAACGCTAAGATCTTAACCTAGAGTTCCAACGCCTTTATCCGAGAGTAGAGTGTTGTTGGCCGCATGCCGAGCAGTTCGGCGGCGCCCTTTGCGCCCGACACCCGGCCATCGGCCAGATCGAGCGCCCGCCGGATATTTTGCCGCTCGAGCTCGAGAATCTGGTTGCGTGTCAGGATTTCGTCACCGAGTTGCCGGGGCGCCGGGGATGGTGGCGATATCGCGGCCTGAGGCGGAGCGTTGAGGCTGAACTGCATCCGCCCGTTGCGCGCCAGAATCGCGGCGCGTTCGATCAGATTCTGTAATTCGCGGGCGTTTCCGGGCCAGCTATAGGCCTTGAGCTCGACGATGTTTGCGCGGGTCAGCACCGGCGAGGCGATGTTGAGACGGCTGCAGGCGATCTTGAGGAAATGGTCGGCCAGCACCGGAATATCGTCGCGGCGATCGCGCAGGGGGGCGCACTCGACCGGAAAGACGTTGAGCCGGAAATAGAGATCTTCGCGGAAATTGCCCTTGGCCACCTCTTTCTGCAAATCGCGGTTGGTGGCCGCGATTACCCGGATGTCGACCTCGCGGGTCCTCTCTTCGCCCAGGCGCTCGAAGCGCCGGTCCTGGACCACCCGGAGCAGTTTCGATTGCAGATCGAGCGGGATCTCACCCACCTCGTCGAGAAAGATCGTACCGCCATTGGCCAGTTCAAACCGGCCGATCCGGTCGCGCAAGGCGCCGGTGAATGCCCCTTTGACGTGGCCGAAAAACTCGCTTTCGAACAGCTCGCGCGGAATGGCGGCGCAGTTCACCCGGATCAGCGGGCGCTCGGAGCGGTGCGAGGCCTGATGGATGGCGCGCGCCACCAGTTCCTTGCCCGTCCCGCTTTCCCCGGTGATCAGCACATTGGCGTCGGTGGGCGCCACCAGATCGATCTGTTTCAGGATCTTTCGGATCAGGGACGAGGACCCGATGATGTCGTAGTGATTGGACTGGGAGAGAATTTCTTCCTGCAGGTAGGCGTTCTCCATCTCCAGCCGCTCACGCAGCCGGGCATTTTCGGCCATCGCCTCGCGCAATTGCGCCTCGTTCTGCTTGCGCTGGGAAATGTCGCGAAAAACGATGACCGCCCCGACCAGTGCCCCGTCGTCCTCGATGGGGGTGGACGTATATTCCACGCGGATCGGGCTGCCGTCCTTGCGCCAGAAGCATTCGTCCTCGACGGTGTTGATGGTGCCGTTGCGGAACGCGCCGTAAATGGGGCAGTCCGAGCCGTGATAGTGCGAACCGTCCGGGTGCTTGTAGTGCACCATGGCGTGCATGTTCTTGCCCACCAGGTCGTCGGCCTTCCAGCCCAGCATCGCCTGGGCGGCCGGGTTGACGAAGGTGGTGACCCCATCGGCGTTGACCCCGAATATCCCCTCGCCGGCCGCCGCGAGAATAAGCTGGTTCTCACGTTCGATTTCGCGGAAGAACCGCTCGGCACGCCGCCACTCCTCAAGGCCCTGCCGATGGTAATTGTTGGCCTCGTGGTCGATGCTGCGGCGGCGCCGCTGCTCGAGATCGGCGATGGTGATCATCAACAGCGGCCCATCGGCGGTTTTGATGGCCACCAACTGATGCTCGACCGTATCCATGGCCGTGCTGCCGTCGGGCTGCAGGTCGCTGGCATAATAGCAGCCCTGTTCGAGCGCGGCTTCAGTCGCGATATGCAACTGGGCGATGCAGGCACCATAAAGCGTCCGCATCGTTCCCGTTGCCGCCTCATCGAGGCGTGCGCCAAAGAACGATCGCGCCGCCGGATTTGCAAAAACAAGCACATCGCGCACCGGGTCCACGACAAGGACCGGATCGGACTTGGCCGAGATCAGGGCTTCCAGCACCTCCGTCACCTCATACGTCTCCGCTGCCCGACAAGAATGCACGAAATATCGTAACGTGATTACGAAGCGCCGTAAATTACGAATGTTCGTAAACTGGTTTGCTGCACCGAAAGCCCCAAAGTCCGGGCAGATCGGCGATTTTTCCGTCTGGCATGGTGATTGCAACGACGGCAGCAGAGCATCAACCAAACACAGGGGAATGGCATGACGATCACGAGCTTGGGCAACCCGTATGATGGAAGGACCGACCTCAGGCACACCAGGGGCTGTGGCTGCGCCAACTGCAAGGCCGGCGCTTCACCTTCGGCAAGCGAGGACATGTCCAGCGACGCCATGATGGAACGGGTCGTCGAAAGCGCTATCGTGCGCTCGACCTTCGGTCATCGCGACATCTCGCGCCGCAGCTTCGCCTCCATGCTCGGAGCATCCACGCTCGCTGCGGCTTTTGCCTCCATCCTGCCCATGGACAAGGTCAAGGCCAACATCCTCGAAGAGATCGGCACGCCGGAAAAAACCGATCTGCGCGTGGGTTTCGTACCCATCACCTGCGCAACCCCGATCATCATGGCTGAGCCCATGGGCTTTTACGAGCGCTATGGGCTCAATGTGGAAGTGGTGAAAACCTCCAGTTGGGCCATTGCCCGCGACATGTCGCTTTCGGGTGAATATGACGCGTCGCACATGCTGACCCCCATGCCACTGGCCATCACGCTGGGTGCTGGTTCGACCGCAACACCGTTTCTCATGCCGGCGGTCGAGAACATCAACGGCCAGGCGATCGTCTTGCGCAACGATCACCAGGACAAGAACGATGATCCATCGCTGTGGAAAGGCATGACCTTCGGGGTGCCGTTCGAATATTCCATGCACAACTTCCTGCTGCGCTATTACGTTGCAGAACATGGCCTCGACCCCGACCGCGACATCCAGATCCGCGTGGTTCCGCCCCCGGAAATGGTCGCCAACCTTTCGGCGGGTAATCTCGACGGCTATCTCTCCCCAGATCCATTCAACCAGCGCGCCGTCTGGGAGAATGCGGGCTTTATTCACAAGCTCACCAAGGACATCTGGGAGGGCCACCCGTGCTGTGCGTTCGCGTGTTCGGCCGAATTCGCACAGACCATGCCCAACACCTATGGCAGTCTGCTGCGCGCCCTAGTCGATGCCACCCAATATGCCAGCGCATCGGAAAACCGGATGGAGATTTCCGAGGCTATTGCGCCAACCAATTATCTCAACCAGCCGGTCGAGGTGATCCAGCAGGTCCTCACGGGACGCTACGCGGATGGGCTGGGCAGCGTCCAGGACGTGCCCGACCGTATCGATTTCGATCCCTTCCCCTGGCATTCGATGGGTGTCTGGATCCTCACCCAGATGAAGCGCTGGGGCTATATCGAGGGCGATGTCGACTATCGCGCCGTGGCCGAGCAGGTCTATCTCGCCTCGGACTGCGCCACCGTCATGCGCGATCTGGGCCTCACCCCGCCCGAAGAAACCTACAAATCGCATGTCATCATGGGCAAGACCTTCGATCCGGCCGAGCCGGAAGCCTATGTCGACAGCTTTGCCATCAAGCGGAGCTAAATCGATTCACCGAATATGAAATCCTCATGGGCGGCGGCGCGCCCAAGGCCGGCATCCCCGCACCATCGGAAATCATTGCCAAGGCCGTCGAAGAGCTCTCCAACCCGTTCTATGACGCCGGGCCCAACGACAAGGGCATCGGCATCCAGATCGGCTATTCGCTGTTTCGCGTTCTGGCGGGTTATTTTCTCGCCGCGCTGATCGCCTTGCCCGTCGGGTTTCTGATCGGGATGAGCCCGCTCATGTATAAGGCGCTCGATCCCTTTATCCAGGTCCTGCGGCCCATTTCCCCGCTCGCCTGGATGCCGCTGGCCCTGTTTCTCATTCGCGACAGCCAGGCCTCGGCAATCTTTGTGATCTTTATCTGCTCGATCTGGCCGATGCTGATCAACACCGCCTTCGGCGTGGCCGGGGTGCGCAAGGATTGGGTCAATGTGGCCCGCACTCACGAACTCGGGCCCTTGCGGACCGCGTTCCAGGTGATCCTGCCTGCCGCGGCGCCGACCATCGTCACCGGCATGCGGATATCGATCGGGATTGCGTGGCTGGTGATCGTGGCCGCCGAGATGCTCGTGGGTGGCACCGGCATCGGGTATTATGTGTGGAACGAGTGGAACAATCTCGATCTCACCTCAGTCATTTTCTCGATCCTGACCATCGGCGTCGTCGGCATGTTGCTCGATGCCGCCTTCGGCCAGCTTCAGCGCGCCGTGCGCTATCAGGAATAGGAGAGCGGCATGGACAAACCATTTCTCGAAATCGACGGATTGGCCAAGCGGTTCCCCAATCCGAAAGGTGAAGACCTTACGGTCTTCGAGAACGTCAACTTCGATATCGACAGGGGCGAATTCATTTGCATCATCGGGCATTCGGGATGCGGGAAATCGACGATCCTGAACGTGCTTGCGGGGCTGGACGAGCCGACCGAGGGTGCGGTGACGATGGACGGCAAGGAGGTTTCTGGACCGAGCCTCGATCGCGGCATCGTCTTCCAGAACTATTCGCTCTTGCCCTGGATGAGCGCCATCAAGAACGTCGCGTTCGGGGTCAAGGCGCGCAATCCCAAATGGAGCCGCGCGCAGGTCTATGACCACGCCAAGACATTTCTGGACATGGTCGGCCTCAGGGATGGTGCCGAACACAGAAAGCCGGCCCAGCTTTCGGGCGGCATGCGCCAGCGCGTCTCGATTGCGCGCGCCTTTGCGATCGAACCCAAACTGCTCTTGCTCGATGAGCCCTTCGGGGCGCTCGATGCCCTGACCCGCGGCACGATCCAGGACGAGTTGATCCGCATCTGGCAGGGCACCAACCAGACGGTGTTCATGATCACTCACGACGTGGATGAAGCGATCCTTCTGGCCGACCGCATCCTGCTCATGAGCAATGGCCCCAAGGCGCAGGTTGCCGAAAGCGTATTCGTCGACATCGAGCGGCCCCGACGCCGCGCCGAGATCATCCACGATCCGGCCTATTACAAGATCCGCAACCATCTGGTCGATTTTCTCTCCGCGCGTTCGGCGCAGATCGCGCTTGGCGGTGAGGGAAATTCGAACGCGATGGCCCGTCCGCGCACGGTCAATCCCGCACGGGAGGGAACGCCCGAAATCGCCGAAGACAGCGACCGCCCGCGTCTTGTCTCGATTGCCTGACTACGATTGCCAACAGCCAAGAAAAAGGAACGAACCGATGAACAAGGCTGACGTCACCGACATGATCCTCGAAAAGAAGCGTGCCACGGGGATCACCTGGGGGGAAATTGCCGAAGGGATCGGCATGTCGGATGTGTTTACGACCTCCGCGTGCCTGGGCATGAATGCTTTCCCGCGCGAAAAGGCCGATATCCTCGCCCGCAATCTGGGGCTGCCACAGGAAGCCGCCGTGGTGCTGGCTGAGTATCCGACCAAAGTTTTCAGCCAGTCAGTCCCGACCGATCCAGCAGTCTACCGCCTTTACGAGATCGTCGGCGTCTACGGTGACACGATTAAGGAATTGATCAACGAAAAAGCGGGCAACGGCATAATGAGCGCTATTGACTTCGAGATGAGCGTAGAAAAGGTACCGAACGCCAAGGGTGACAGGATCGAGTTGAAGATTTCGGGCAAGTATCTCGAATACAAGAGTTGGTGACATGACCTTGGAGGAGCGCACGGCTCGCACGCCGCAAGCTTTGCCTTGCCCCGTTTGCTCCTCTCCTTCACCGCGTTGGCCGAGAAACACATCGCCCAAACACGGCGAGTTCCAGGAAGTTGCTAAGCGGCTCATGAGAATGATTGATCCCAAAGCGCCCTTTAGCGGTGACATCCGTTTCCTCATGCGCCGAGAGCAGCCTTGGATACAAGAACTCCGTGTGGCCCAGTCATCGCATCCAAGCCCACGCCCGCTGCAACCCAGAATGCAATCCCAGGCACTCCACGCGTGAGCATACCTACAGAGCAGAATATGTAACCACCTGCAATATAAAGAAAATTTTGGTAGCGGAGGAGGGACTTGAACCCCCGACACGCGGATTATGATTCCGCTGCTCTAACCAGCTGAGCTACTCCGCCCCTTCAGGGCTTGGCCACGTAAGGCGACCTTCCGTCGGCGCAAGGGGCTGACGGCACGGGGCTTATTAGGGATCGGCGTTCTTCCTGTCAAGCGCCACACGACCCCCTTTGATGCTTTCCACATAGTGCCTGACAGCGCCCAGATCGCGAGTAAAAGCTTTTCGCTCTTTAGCGGCTTTGGTTCGGTCGGGCATGCGCAACAGGTAAGAGGGGTGGACGGCGACGAAAACCATCGTCCCGTCATCCAATTCTCTTGGCGCATCGCGCAGTTGCGATATCGTGGCGCCCGAGCCCAATAGGCTTTGCGCCGCCGTCGCCCCGAGCGCCACGATGACCTTGGGCCGCACCAGCGCCCGCTCGTGATCGAGCCAGAACCGACAGGCGGAAATCTCTCCTCCATTGGGCTTCTGGTGCAGCCGCCTTTTGCCGCGTGGCGCGAATTTGAAATGCTTGACGGCATTGGTCACAAACACCTTGGTCCGGTCGATCCCCACTTCGATCAGCACCTGATCAAGCACTTTGCCGGCCGGTCCCACAAAGGGATGACCTTCGATATCTTCCCGGTCTCCGGGTTGTTCGCCAACCATCATGATCGGTGCCTGGCTGGGACCCTCACCGAAAACAACTTGCGTTGCATTTTCATACAGCGGACAGCGCCGACAGCCCTCGGCTGCCTTCCTTGCTTGCTTGCTTGAGCGAACGAAATTTCCCCTTCGGCTCACTATCGATGTCCTTGCGCCGCACAGTCTGCCGTTGCCGCCGGATCGGAGGCGCGCTTGCCTCTTTGTCAATCATGTCCACCTCCCTGCGGTGTCGAGCGGATCAGATCGGGAATGATTTCGGCCACGGGCAGGTTGCGCCAATATTTGCGCGACGTATCGGCTGTCTTGGCCGAAACCTAGGGTCGGGATTGAACCATTTGTTTATGTTGTATTCTTGGCCGTCGAGGGGCTATTCCCCCGTCAAAACGTGATCGTTCGCCCGCTTCGAATAATGAATTCGGTTTAGCCCCGTTTTGGCGAACCTCAGTCCGGCCTATGTTGGGTCCAACAAACATTGAATTGTGGAGACCGCAATGGCCCTCGAACTCACTGGACTGCATCATCTGACCGCCGTAACCGCCAATGCGCGCGAAAACCTGCGATTCTACACGAAGGTTCTCGGCTTGCGGTTGGTCAAGCGCACCGTCAACCAGGACGACACCACCGCCTATCACCTGTTTTACGGCGATGGCAAAGCCTCGCCCGGTTCCGATATCACCTTCTTCGATTGGCCCACCCCGCCCGAACAGCGTGGCACGCATGCCATCGTGCGCACCGCGTTCCGGGTAGAGGGAGAAACATCGCTCGAGTGGTGGAAGGCCCATCTCGAGTCCAATGGCGTCAAGACCTCCGATATCGCTGAACGAGCCGGCCATGTGTCGCTCGATTTCGAGGATCCGGAAGGTCAGCGCCTTCGGCTGGTCAATGACACCCGCGCCGGTGGCGCCCAGCCCTGGGAAAAAAGCCCGGTGCCCAAAGAGCGCCAGATCAAGGGGCTGGGCCCGATCACCATGAGCGTGCCCGATCTCAAGCGCTCCGAGGCGGTCCTCACCGTCGTCATGAACATGCGCAAGGTCCGCACCCATCCCGCGACAAACGATCAGGGCGAGGTCCACGTCTATGCCATGGGCGATGGTGGCGCATCGGCCGAACTTCATGTCGCGGTCGAACCCGATTTGCCGTTTGCCCGGCCCGGCGCAGGTGGCGTGCATCATGTCGCCTTCCGCACGCCGGACAAAAAACAGTTCGACCAGTGGGTGGCGCGCGCGACCCAGGCTGGCCTGCGCACATCGGGCGAGGTCGAGCGCTACTATTTCACCTCGCTCTATTTCCGCGAGCCCAATGGCATCTTGTTTGAGATTGCCACGGACGGCCCCGGCTTCGACGTCGATGAACCGATGGAAACGCTCGGCGAGCACCTCGCCCTGCCGCCCTTCCTTGAGCCCAAGCGCGCCCAGATCGAGGCGGGCCTCAAGCCGATCGATTGATGAAAAAGGCCCGGGATGCTCCCCGGGCCTTTTGTTCAATTTTCAAGACTTTCGGCAATATCGATCAGCCTTAAAAATTCGGCGCGCCGCCCGGTGGGGTCGCCCTCGACCGCCGAAGCGGCCAGCGCCCTGATCTCGGACCAATCCATCGCCCGCAGATGTGTCGATCCTCTAAGCTTTTGCCCGAACGCCGCGACGGCCGCCGCAAAATCCAGATCATCGCTTGCCATGGCCGTATCGGCATCGACGCGGATCGGCGTTTCGATCAGCTCCGAAACATCGCCATCGGGCGCCTTGTAGCGGAGCTTCAGGAAGCCCAGTTCATCGTCATTGGTGCCCGGTGCCACAGCCTCGTCATTGCCATAGCGCAATGGATCGACCGATCCACGGAAACCGACCGGCGTGACCTCGTATATCGCCGTCACCGTGTGCCCCGCACCGATATCGCCTGCGTCCACGGCATCATTGTTGAAATCCTCGCGCGCCAGAGCGCGGGTCTCATAGCCGATCAGCCGATATTCCGCGACCGTCTGCGGGTTGAACTCGACCTGGATCTTGACGTCCTTGGCAATTGTCAAAAGCGTGCCGCCCATTTCTTCGACGAGAACTTTCCGCGCCTCCGAATAGCTGTCGATATAGGCTGCGTTCCCGTTTCCGGCCTGAGCAAGCGATTGCATCACCGCATCATTATAATTGCCGGTGCCAAACCCCAGGACCGAGAGAAATATCCCTGCATCGCGCTGGGTTTCGATGTAGCTCTCGAGCCCATCGGGATCTGACAACCCCACGTTGAAATCGCCATCGGTCGCCAGCAACACGCGGTTGGTGCCACCTTCGACCATCGCCTTCTCAGCCAGATCATAGGCCGCCTCGATGCCCTGCGCGCCCGCCGTCGATCCGCCCGGCACCAGATCTTCGATCGCTTGCAGGATCGTTGCCTTCTCGCTGGCGGGCGTGGGCTCGAGCACGATTCCAGCGCTTCCTGCATAGGTGACGATCGAGATCGTATCCTCGGGTCCCATTTCATTGACCAGCAAGGCAAAGGCCCGCTTGAGCAGCGGCAATTTGCTCGGCTCGTCCATCGAACCGGACGTATCGATCAGCAAGACCAGATTGGCCGGCGGCACGGCGTCGAGATCGATGGTTTCCCCCTGGATGCCGATATGAACCAGCCGGTTTTCCGGATTCCAGGGCGAGGCTGTCACGGCCACCGACGTTTCGAACGGTACATCGCCGGTCGGAGCGGGGTAGCTATAGTCGAAATAATTGATGAGTTCCTCGACCCGCACGGCGTCGGATGGTGGAATCTGCCCCATCTCCAGCGCGCGCCGCACATAGGCATAGGCAGCGGTATCCACATCGATCGAGAACGTCGCGACCGGATTGTCGGCAACGATCTGCACGCCGCCTTCCTCGAACGCGGCAAACCGATCGCCTCCTCCTGCGTCCACCGGGTTGCCCAATGCCCCGCCCCCCATCGGTGCGGCCGTGGACAATCTCTGCGTCATCTCCGGAGCGGGCGCCGCCATCGGTATGGGCGCGGGTTCGGCCGCCGCCACATCGGCCCGTTCCCTATCGGCAAGCGCCTCAACCTCGGCGACCTCTTGCGGCGCGTCAGCCTGCACTCTCTCGCGTCCAGCGCTGTCTTGCCGAGGACTTTCGAAAAGCTGATCGAGCGGCGTCAACGCCGTCTGGTTCATCATGGCGACGCCGAGCGGCAACACCAAAAGCGCGGCAAAGGTGGCCCCGAGAGGAATACGCATATCCATTGTCCGTGTCCCTTTGAGTCTGGAAGCAATGGATTTGAGACGTTTCCACCAAGACAGTCCTTGGACCCCATGCGCATTTTTTTTCTCTTGAGTATCATCGAAAGCCACAATTGCGGCTGCCAGCGCCCGTTCGCGCGCCTCATCGGAGGCCGGGGGCGGCATCATCCCGCCAAGTGCGGATTTGAGCTTGTCGTCCATAGCTAAACCAAGTCTTTCAGGGCCTTCTTGGCCTCATGAACATACCAGGAGACCGTCGATTCCCTGGTCCCCATGATGGCCGCAGCCTCCGCATGCGCCATCTCCTCCCCATAGACCAGCAGCACCGCATCGCGCTGCTTTTCCGGCAGCCTGCGCACCGCATCCCACACCTGCGATTGCGTCGCTGCGCTCTCCTGTTCGGGCTCCATTTCGCTCGCGGTCACATGGGCGAGCGCTTCAGCTTGCCGGTTGCGCCGCATGCCCTGCCTCTGCCGGTCCCGCACCGCATTGAGCACGATCCGATAGAGCCAACTTGTAAAGGCCGAGCGCCCGTCGAAACCGGAAATCGCCATCGCCAGCTTGATGCAGACGTCCTGGGTTACGTCTTCGGCATCCTCGCGATTGCCGCACCATTTATAGGCGGTTCGATAGAGAAAATCGTAATGGCGCGAAACCAGCGCGGCAAAGGCCGCCCGGTCACCTTTCGCCGCGCGGGCGATGATATCCTCTGTTGCCAGAAGCTTGTCCACGCCTGCCCTTCCGACCCATTTGCGCAAAGTCTATTTGCACGTGTGACGATTGGCGCGGCAATATCCTTGGAATTTTTACGCTCTCCCCTTATGTCAGGGGACAGCCGCCCGCCGCAAGGAGAACGCCATGGCCGAAACGGAAAAGCCCAACTGGGGCAATCGCATCATTCTTCTGATCTTTGGCGCATTGGCCGTCATCACCATCGGCGCGACAATTGTTGCAACGATGAATGAATGGGGTGAAGGCGACGTGGCAGGCGCGACGGCCGTCGAAGATCTCTCGACAATCGATCCGGGCACAGACCCGACCTCCGAAACGCCCGACGAAATTCAGGACGCCCAGTAATCGGGCCCTGTACGCTCAGGCGACAAGCGCCGCCGGGACCGCTTCGGCAATGAACCCGCCGCCCAGAACCTGCGCATCGGCGCCGTCGTCGGAATAGAGCACACAAGCCTGCCCGGGCGCGATGCCGGTTTCCCCGGCGATCAGCGTCACATAGACTTCACCGTGCCTGATATTGACCACGGCCTCCTGCGGCGCCCGCGTCGAGCGCACCTTGGCTTCGAGCGCCAGCCCGTTGCCATCGGCCATTTCGGCCAGCGGACGCGGCCCCAGCCAGTTGAGATCACGCAGCCGCACAGTCCGCGCCGAAAGCGCCGATTTCGGCCCCACCACCACCTGCTGGGTCTTCGCGTCGAGCCGCAATACGTAAAGCGGTTCGCCCGACGCAATGCCCAGCCCGCGCCGCTGCCCCACGGTATAGTGGATGATGCCCTTGTGCTGCCCCAGCACGCGGCCATGCCCATCGACGATGTCGCCGGGCTTTTCCGCTTCCGGCATCAGCTTCTTGATCACATCGGAATAAGAGCCCTTGGGCACAAAGCAGATGTCCTGGCTGTCGCTCTTTTCGGCAACCACCAATCCCATATCGCGCGCCAATTCCCGCGTTTCGTCCTTGGTCATGTTGCCCAGCGGAAAGCGGAGAAAATCGAGCTGACCGGCTGTGGTTGCAAACAGGAAATAGGTCTGGTCCTTGTCGCCGTCCAGCGGCCGCAAAAGCTGGCGCTTGCCATCCACGATCCGCGAACGGACATAGTGCCCCGTCGCAAGACAGTCCGCGCCCAGATCCCTGGCCACTTCCATAAGATCGACGAACTTTACGGACTGGTTGCACGAAACACACGGAATGGGCGTCTCGCCCAGCGCGTAACTTTCAGCGAACGGCTCGATCACCGCCTTGCGGAAGCGCTCCTCGTAGTCGAGCACGTAATGGGGGATGCCAAGGGTCGCCGACACGCGCCGCGCATCATGAATGTCCTGCCCCGCGCAGCACGATCCCTTGCGGAACGTGGCTTCGCCATGATCGTAAAGCTGCAGGGTAACACCGATTACCTCATAACCCTCACGGGCCAGAAGTCCGGCAACGACTGAAGAATCGACGCCGCCCGACATTGCAACGACGACGCGTGTTTCGCCGGGGGGCCGGTCGAAACCAAGGGAATTTACCATTTCTCTCTCATCCGGTTGGGGTCAAGGGCCAGCGGACAAACCGGAGGGATTTCCCATCCGGCACAATGGGCAGCTTTTACGCCCTTGCGGCGCGGATCGCAACGCGGGGCGGCACTTTTTGCCGCTTGCCCGGCCAAACCTGCCGCCCCAACCAAAGGATACCCAATTTAACATCACCCAAGTAGCTGATTTAAAAGGAAAATACAGGAAACGGCCGACTGGCATCTCTTTTGCAACGCGTTGATCGACAATTTGTGCGCACAAGAGTTCAAACCAAGTGACCAACGCGATTAGCATCGGAGCGAGACCCGTCCCCGCCGCAGTCCCCACCAAACAGGGGGCAGCGATCCAGGCTGGCGGCGCAATCGATTTTTCAAGCCTCGTCGCCCTCGGCTCCCTGGCCGGCACAGAAGCCACCGGTCGGATCGGACCATCACCGGCTCCATCCGTCCCCACCACCAACCCTTTGGCGGGAAGCGAGTTGGCTGGGGAGTTGGGAACACAATTGTCCGCGCTCCTCGAAAAGCTGGCAACGCTCTCGGGTAAGCTCGAGGACGGCGAGCCTCTCGACGAGACCGAACTCGACGAGCTTGAAAACCTTCTTGCCGGTATCGAATCCCTGCTCGATCAGGGCGCTCCCCTGCCTCCGCCCGGTTCGCCGCAATTGTCCGCCCTTGCGGAAGTGGCAGCAGAACTCGGACTGGATGTCGAGGAAGGGCTTGGGTCGCTCGACAAGCTCGCGGCGTTGTCGACAAAGCTTGCCGAAAAGCTGCGCGATGAAGCGCCCGAGATCGCCGCTCGGTTGACCGAAATCGCCAGGTCCCTGGATGGCCATGTGGCGACAATCCAGAGCGCCGTGGCCGATGAACGGTCCCAGGCAGTCGTGGCCATCAAGCATGTCGAAAGCGAAACCCGTCTCAACCCCGCCGGTGTCATCGCCGCGCAATCCGGTGAGCCCGACCCGAGCGACAATGCGTCCGCTGGCAACCAGAAGACCGACACCTCCGGCAGTTCCGAACGCAGCCTGGTTCAGGGGGAGCAGAACTCTCGACCAGCACCAGGAAGCGAAGCAAGGTCGGCGCCACAACAAGGTGGTGCAGCCGGTGGTCCGGCTGCGACGGCCCCCCAGGAAAGCCTTGAAACACCCGACGGTCTCACCGTCCAGACCGGTCAGCCCCAGCCCTCCGTATCTGCCCCCAACGCATCGGCCCGCCCCGAGGCTGTGCTTTATCAACGCCCCGAGGCGCAGATCAACCTGCCCCATATCGCGGCCGAAATCTCCCGCCATGTCCAGAACGGCATCAACCGCTTCGAAATCCGGCTCAATCCGCCAGAATTGGGCCGCATCGATGTGCGCATGGAGATGGACAATTCGGGCAATGTGGTTGCCCGCCTCGCCGTTGAGCGCAGCGAAACGCTCGATCTGCTTCAGCGCGATCAGCGCGCGCTCGAACGCGCGCTATCCGAGGCGGGACTGAATGCCGCCAAAACCGAACTGGAATTTTCGCTCGGCCAACAAGGCAGCGGCAATGACGGCAACGACACCGAGCGCCTGCCCTGGCGCATGAGCATTCTCGACACAGCATCGCCGCCATCGCAGGCCGCTGCCGCCCTGCCCGACCGAACCGGCTACGCACGGCTCGATGCCGTCAACCTCTGGGTATAAGGAAACCAAGCAATGGTCGATTCCGTCTCAGGCACCTCAACCACATCGAGTTCCGATCTTGGCACCAGCCGCAAGACAATTGCTGACAATTTCGACACTTTCCTGCAGCTTCTGACGACCCAGCTCAAGAACCAGAACCCGCTCGAGCCGCTCGATACCAACCAGTTCACCCAGCAATTGGTTCAATTCACCTCGGTCGAGCAACAACTCAAGACCAACGAGTTCCTTGAGGCGATGATGCAGTCCTCGCAGAATTCGACAAACGCCCAGGCCGTAAGTTATGTGGGCAAGACGGTTACCGCATCGGGGGCGACAACCGACCTTATCGATGGTGTGGCCAACTGGGTTTATCGCGTCGATGCCGCAGCCGAAAATACCAACGTCACCATCAAGGACTCCAGCGGCAACGTGGTCTATACGGAAAACCTGTCTCTCGCGGCAGGCACCGACCAGATTGTCTGGGATGGCACGACCTCGACCGGAACGAAGCTGACCTCCGGCCAGTTCACCATCACGATCGACGCGCGTGACGCCGATGGACAATATGTTCCGGTCACCACCGAGATGCAGGGCGTCGTCGAGGGCGTGGATGTCAGCGGCTCCGAGCCATACATCCTTATCGGCGATCTGCGCATCCCACTGTCTTCGATCTCTGCGGTCCATGCGACCGGCTCCGAGTCGGAAGAACCCGAGGCCGAGCAGGAAGCGGCCTAAAGGCACAATCTCCTATCCCATTGAATTTACTCACTACGCCCGGTGACGGCATGCGTTTTGCCGTCGCATTCTGCATGCTCTCTTAACCGGTTGTAAGTTTCCGCTTAGCCAAATTTTAAGCCACCCGCGCTAGTGTGAGCGCTGGTTATGGTCAGGTTGAGTAGAGAGTAAAATGACCGTCCAAATGCGTCCGCGCGTGAAATACGTGATAGGTCCCGATGGCAGCCCGCTGACCATTGCCGACCTGCCGCCTCCGAATACGAAGCGCTGGGTCATCCGCCGCAAGGCTGAGGTCGTCGCTGCCGTTCGCGGTGGGCTCTTGAGTCTCGAGGAGGCTTGTGAGCGCTATACCCTGAGCGTCGATGAATTCCTCAACTGGCAGGCCGCCATCGACAAGCATGGTCTTGCCGGGCTGCGGACCACCTGGATCCAGCACTATCGGGAAGGCTGAACGCCGGCGTTCAGCACACGTCTTCATGCCTTCAACATCAAAACCCGCCACGATCATCGTGGCGGGTTTTGTGCATTGCCTTGACGTTTCACCAACCCTGAACCGGCAAAAAATGCCCCTTTTTGCATTGTGCGAGAGTTGGTTAACACCTTGTTTACCATACGCTAGGCATATTTTGCCCAGTGGGGCTCGGTGATTTGTTTTACGCCGTATTCCAAGGCACAACTGCTTGGGTTGCGCCAAGAAAGCTAACGACTAGGCTGAGGGTGCTGCGTGAATCAATTGGGGGAACTGCTGAGCAAGCTCGGCGTGGCGCGCATAGCCGCCATGGCCGTGGTTGCCGTGATGATACTGGGTTTTTTTGCCTTCATCATGATCCGCTCGACGACTCCCCAGCTCGCCCCCCTCTACACCAATCTCGAATTTGACGATTCCGCCGCCATCATCGCCGAGCTGGGCGGCATGGGCATTCCCTACGAAATCCGCAACGAGGGCGCGACGCTTCTGGTACCCCGCGACCAGATCACCACCATCCGCATGTCGCTTGCCCAGGATGGACTGCCCGCCCGCGGCCAGGTCGGCTACGAAATCTTCGACAACCAGTCGACGCTCGGGGCCACAAGCTTTGTTCAGAACATCAACCACATTCGCGCCCTTGAAGGCGAACTCGCTCGCACCATCGGCGGGCTGAGCCGGGTCCAGAGCGCGCGGGTGCATCTTGTGCTGCCCGAACGCGAACTGTTCCGCCGCGACATCCAGGAGCCTTCGGCCTCCATCGTTCTGACCGTCCGTGGCCAGCTCTCAGCGGGCGAAATCCGCGCCGTCCAGCATCTGGTAGCCTCGGCCATCGAGGGCCTGTCGCCCAACGCTGTTTCGATCGTGGACAGTGCCGGTTCGCTGCTGGCTTCGGGTTCGGGAGAAGGTGAAGTTTCGATCACCGCCCAGGCGGTGGAAGAACGCACCCTGGGCGTTGAAACCCGCATGCGCTCGCGGCTCGAGGAATTGCTGGCATCCGTCGTCGGCCTCGGTCGGGCCCGTGTACAGGTCTCGGCAGAACTCGATCTCAACCGGTCCACACGCACTTCGGAAACCTTCGATCCCGATGGGCAGGTCGTCCGGTCTGCACAGACCGTCGAAACCGGTGACCAATCCAGTGGCCCCGGTGGCGCTGGGCAGGTGACCGTTGCCAATGAACTGCCGGGCGCGACCGAGCAGGGTGGCGAAGGCGGAACCCAGAGCTCCTCGACTTCGCTCGAGGAAACGATGAACTACGAAATCTCCTCGACCACCGAAACCCAGGTTACCGAGGCCGGATCGATCAAACGCATGTCGGTCGCTGTGGTTGTGGATGGCGTCTATACTTACGATGCGGCCGGCAACGCGATCTACGAACCACGCCCACAGGCCGAACTCGATCAGATAACCGCACTTGTGCGCACCGCGATGGGCTATGACGCCGATCGTGGAGATCAGATCGAAGTCGTCAACATGCAATTCGCCGAACGCCCCGGCATCGAGGCGGGAACCGCCGAACCGGGCCTCTTCGAGTTCAGCCGCGACGATCTCATGAAATTCGCCGAGATGGCCGTAACCCTGCTGATCGCACTCGCCCTCGTACTGTTCGTCATGCGCCCGCTGGTCAAGAAGGTTCTGACGCCCGAACCGCAGCCGCTGGCGCTGCCCGAGGCCGCGAGCGTACCTGCCGAATATCAGGAACCGCAGGAAGATCCCATGGCCGCCGCCCGCGCCCGCGAGGCCGCGACCGAAGCGTGGCTGGAAACGGCGAAATCGCTCGGCGAATCCCAGGTCAAGGCCCTCAAGATGGTCGGCGAACTGGTTGAGGAAAGCCCCAAACAGGCTTCGCTTATCATCCGTGACTGGCTGAGCGAGGCGGCGTAGGACTTATCATGGCGCTGACTGAACCCAATGCACCACTGAACGCCGGCGTCGCCAAGGGCCTCCAGGTCGGTGAGGATGCCACCCAGCGCCAGATGCGCGGTGATGAAAAGGCTGCGGCGCTGCTTTTGGCGCTCGGCCCCGATTTCGGTCGCCCAATCCTTGAAGAACTCGACGAAATCGAAATCCGCGTGCTCTCGCGCGCCATGGTACGCCTTGGTCCCATCACCCAGCAGATGCTCGACGAACTGCTCGCCGAATTCATAATGGGCGTCTCCTCGACGGGCACGATGGCCGGCAATTCCGACACCACCGAACGGCTTTTGCTGTCCTTTTTGCCCCAGGATCGCGTCGAACAGATCATGGAGGAAATCCGGGGGCCTGCCGGGCGCAACATCTGGGAAAAGCTTTCAAACGTTCAGGAAGATATCCTCGCAAGCTATCTCAAGAACGAATACCCCCAGACCATAGCCGTGGTCCTGACCAAGATTTCCCCCGATCATGCTTCGCGCGTGCTCTCGGTGCTGCCAGAGGAACTGGCGCTCGACGTTGTCCAGCGCATGCTTTCGATCGATCCGGTGCAAAAGGAAATCCTCGAAAAGATCGAATCCACCCTGCGCACCGAATTCATGTCGACGCTCAGCCACACCCAGCGGCGAGACAGCCACGAACAGATGGCCGATATCTTCAATGCCTTCGACCGCCAGACCGAAGCGCGCTTCATGACGGCGCTCGAAGATCTCAGCCGCGACAGCGCCGAGCGCATCAAGGCCCTCATGTTCACCTTCGACGACCTCACTCGCCTTGAATCGGCCGCCATCCAGACCCTGCTGCAGAACTTCGACAAGAAGGAGTTGGCGCTGGCGCTGAAAGGGGCCTCGGATGCGGCACGCGAATTTTTCTTTGCCAACATGTCTACCCGCGCCGCCGGCATGATGCGTGACGACATGGAGGCCATGGGCGCTGTGCGTCTCAAGGATGTCGACGAAGCCCAGTCCCGCCTGGTCAACACCGCAAAGGACCTCGCTGCGCGCGGCGAGATCGTCATCAACAAGGGCAAGGCCGATGAGGAGATGATCCTGTGAGCGTCGCGCACAAATTCACCTTCGATCTCGACCTCGCGCACAAGCCGCCTGCCAACAAGGTCCTGCCCGAAGCCGAATTCGATCGGATCGTCGCCGCGGCGCGCCAGGAAGGTTACAACCGCGGCCTTGCCGAGGGGCAGTCCGGCGCTCAGGCCCAGTCGGCAGCAACACTTGCGAAATCGGCGGAAAAGCTCGCCAGCCAGGTCGCCGGAATGGTTCAAACCATCCAGGATTACGAAAAGCGCCATCTGGCGCAGTCCGTCGGCCTTGCTGCCACGGTTGGTCGCAAGCTTGCCGCGCATCTGATCGCACGCGAACCCCAGGCTGAACTTGCCGCGCTGTTGCATGAATGCGTGGCCTCGCTCGAAGCCGCCCCGCATCTGGTCATCCGCTGCCACCCCGATCTTTGCGATGCCATCAAGGCCATCGCCGAGGAGCGCATGAAGGTTTCGGGATTGTCCGGTCGCCTCATCGTACTGGGCGACCCCGAAATCCGCATGGGCGACGGCAGGGTCGAATGGGCGGACGGTGGCCTCGTGCGCGACATCAACGCAATATCCAACGAAATCAACACCCGCGTCTCCGCCTATCTGGCGGCGCGTGGCGCCGAGCAGGGAGACTGATCCATGGCCAATGGTGACGACGACATCCAGACCGTTCCCGACGGGATCTCGTTTGAAGAGATGCTCGCAGAGGTCGACCAGGACGATACCGGCAATGACGAAAAGACCGCCGCCGACCTTGAGGCGGTCTTCGACGTTCCCGTCCGCCTCTCGGTGGTGCTCGGACGCACCAGGATGCCGGTGGCAAAGCTCTTGAAGATGGACATCGGCACCGTGGTCGAACTCGACCGCCAGGTGGGCGAAGCCATCGATATCTACGTCAACGACCGGCTCGTCGCCCGCGGCGAAATCGTGCTCGTTGAAGGACGCCTCGGCGTCACCATGACCGAAATTATCAAGGCCGGCTAAATCTTTAGTCCGCCGGCAAGGAGACCACACCCATGCGCTTACTGATTATCGGCGCCCTCGAAGGACAGCTCAGCCAGGCCTCCAAGATGGCCATGGATGGTGGCGCCAAGGTCGCCCATGCCGGCACCATTGAGATTGCCATGGCTTCTCTCAGATCCGGCAAGGGCGCAGACCTGCTGCTCGTCGACGTCATGGTCGATATCCCGGCCCTGATCGCCGCTCTCGAGGCCGAGCGCATTGCCATCCCGGTCGTCGCCTGCGGCACCGAAACCAATGCCGCAGCGGCGGTCAACGCCATCCGCGCCGGGGCCAAGGAATATATACCCCTACCCCCCGATGCCGAATTGATCGCTGCGGTCATCGCCGCCGTCGCGCGGGAAAGTTCGGACTTTCTCTATCGCGATCCCGCGATGGCAAAAGTCGTCAAACTGGCCGATCAGATCGCCGGCTCGGACGCCTCGGTCCTGATTACCGGGGAAAGCGGCACCGGCAAGGAGATCATGGCCAAATATCTCCACGCCCGCTCCAAGCGCGCCAATCGGCCTTTCATCTCCATCAATTGCGCCGCAATCCCCGAACACCTGCTCGAATCCGAACTGTTCGGACACGAAAAGGGTGCCTTTACCGGGGCCGTCGCCCGCCGCATCGGCAAGTTCGAGGAAGCCAATGGCGGAACGCTCCTGCTCGACGAAATCTCCGAAATGGATTTCCGCCTGCAGGCCAAACTGCTGCGCGCCATTCAGGAGCGGGTGATCGACCGCGTCGGCGGCACCAAGCCCGTCCCCGTCAATATCCGTATCCTCGCCACGTCCAACCGGGAGCTTCTGACCGAGGTGAAAGAAGGCCGCTTCCGCGAAGACCTGCTGTTCCGCCTCAACGTCGTCAATCTCAAGCTCCCACCATTGCGCGATCGCCCCGGCGACATCGTCGCGTTGTCCGAGCACTTCGTCGCACGCTATTCGGCAGCCAATGGACTTACCCAGCGCATCCTCTCTCAGGCAGCGCGCGACGAATTGCTGCGCGCGCCCTGGCAGGGCAACGTCCGCGAGCTCGAGAACACTCTCCACCGCGCCGTGCTGCTCTCATCGGGCGATGTGATCGAACCTGAAGCCATTCGCATGCCCGATGGCACGGGTCTCTCTGATGCAGTCGCCAGCCACTCCTTGGCCAGCCAGGCGGCGGCCGCCGCCGACGCCGTGTCCCGCTCGATGGTGGGTCGCACAGTGGCCGATGTCGAGCGCGACCTGATCATCGATACGCTCGGCCATTGTCTGGGTAACCGCACCCACGCTGCCAATATTCTGGGCATTTCGATCCGAACGCTGCGCAACAAGCTCAATCAATATGCCGATGAGGGGGTGGATATCCCCGCTCCCGGCGAACAGCGCTATAGCGCCGCATGACAATCGCGGCGCCCCTCCCGCCGGCTGCCCCGCCCCATCATGGGCCGGGCCGCGGCGTGGGGGCGGCTGCCGCCTCCCATCCTCCCAATCCATCGGGAACCATCCGCCAGACGATGACCGAACCTACCACCGCCACCGCGTCAGGCCCCCTGGGCCGCATCAACGAGATCGTCGAGATCATCCGCCAGTCCAATGCCGGGCTGGCGGTTGGCGTTGTAATCATCCTCGCCGTCCTCATCCTCCCGATGCCGGCGGTGTTGCTGGATATTCTTCTGGCCTTTTCGATGGTCTTTTCGGTCATGATCCTGATGACCGCGCTGTTCATCCAGACGCCGCTCGAATTTTCGGCCTTTCCGACCGTACTGCTGGTCTCGGCCATGTTCCGGCTGGCGCTCAATCTCGCCTCGACCCGCCTCATTCTCGCCGACGGGCATGAAGGCACGGCAGCGGCCGGCAACGTCATCGAAGCCTTCGGCAATTTCGTCACCCGCGGCAATTTCATCATCGGGGTTATCGTTTTTGCGATCCTTCTGATCGTCAATTTCATCGTCATTACCAAGGGCTCGGGCCGTATCGCCGAGGTCGCCGCCCGCTTCAATCTCGATGCCATGCCCGGCAAGCAGATGGCGATCGACGCCGATTTGTCCGCGGGCCTGATCGATGAGGTCGAGGCAAAGAACCGCCGCAAGACGCTCGAAGACGAAAGCTCGTTTTTCGGCGCCATGGACGGCGCGTCAAAATTCGTGCGTGGCGATGCCATCGCCGGCCTGCTCATCACCTTCATCAATGTCATCGCCGGGATCATCATCGGCACGATGCAGATGGGCCTGACACTTCAGGAAGCCAGCTCGAACTATTCGCTCCTCACCATTGGCGATGGTCTGGTCAGCCAGATCCCCGCTCTCATAGTTTCCACCGCTGCCGGTATCCTGGTCTCAAAGGCTGGCGTCTCCGGCTCGGCCAATCAGGCGCTCAGCACCCAGTTCACGTCTTATCCGGTGGCATTGGGCATGAGTTCGGGCGTCATGTTCGCCATGGCGCTGGTCCCCGGCATGCCGCTCATCCCGTTCGTCACTCTTGGCGGCGCCGTCGGTTATCTTGCCTGGACGTCGGCCAAAAAGCAGAAGGCTGCACGGGCCGTTACCGAGCAGGAAAAGGTCGTGGAACAGGCCCGCCAGATCGCCGCTGCCCCCACCGAAGCCCCGATCACCGACAGTCTCAAGATCGATGAACTCAAGCTCGAACTCGGCTACGGCCTGCTCAGCCTCGTCAAGGAAGACGATTCTGGCACCGACAGGCTCACCGAGCAGATAAAGGCTTTGCGCCGGCAGCTTGCCACCGAATTGGGCTTTGTCATGCCCGCCGTGCGCATTCTCGACAACATGCAGCTCGAGCCCAACCTCTACAAGATCAAGATCAAGGAGGTCGAAGCGGGCAATGGCGAGGTCCATGCGAACCAGCTCATGGTCATGGACCCCTATGGCAACAAGATCACCCTGCCCGGCCAGCACACCGTCGAGCCGACCTTCGGCCTGCCCGCGGCCTGGATCGATGCCGCGCTGCGCGATGAAGCCGAGGTTCAGGGCCTGACCATCGTCGACCCCTCGACGGTGATCTCGACCCATCTCACAGAGGTCCTCAAGGCCAACACTGCAGATCTTCTGAGCTATGCCAATGTCCAGTCGCTCCTGTCCGGCCTGGACAAGGATCAGCAGAAACTGGTCGAGGATATCGTTCCCTCGCTCATTTCCGTTTCCGGCATCCAGCGCGTGCTGCAGGGTCTTCTGGCCGAACGCGTTTCGATCCGCGACCTGCCGACCATTCTCGAAGGGGTTGCCGAAGTCGCCGGCTCGGCCCGCAGCACCGGCCAGATCATCGAGCATGTCCGGGCCCGTCTCGCCCGCCAGATCTGCGCGGCCAATCTGGGCATGGATGGCAATCTGCCGCTCTTGACCCTGTCGCCCAATTGGGAGCGCGATTTCGCCGAGGCCATGATGGGCGAAGGCGAGGAACGCCATCTCGCCATGGCGCCCTCCAAGCTCCAGCAATTCATCGCCGGCATCCAGAACGGGTTCGAAAACGCCGCCCAGATGGGCGAAATCCCGGTCCTCATCACCTCGCCCCACATCCGCCCGCATGTGCGCGCCATCATCGAACGCTTCCGTCCCCAGACGGTGGTCATGAGCCAGAACGAAGTCCATCCCCGCATCAGGCTGCGGACGGTGGGCAGCATCTAGCGCCCCAGAGGGAACCACACGCCCTCAGCGGCGTTGCAGCAGCGAACGCCAGCGGAGGCGGCAATGCGCCTTTTCACCTGCCCCAATTGCCGCCAGACCGTCTATTTCGACAACAGCGCATGCGGTCGGTGTGGCACCGCGATCGGCTACGACCCGGCCGCCAACCGCACGGTGGCCATTTCCGACGCTGCACCCTATTGCGCCAATGCCGAGCACGGCGCCTGCAACTGGATAGCGCCCCAGGGCGGCCTTTGCACCGCCTGTCGTCACAATGAGACCGTTCCCGACATCTCCGATGCCCGCAACCTTTCCGATTGGCAAACCCTCGAGCGGGCGAAGAAACGCCTGTTCTACAGCCTCATCCGCCTCAAGCTGCCGCTGATCACCAGGGATGAGGACGCAGAACGCGGGCTGGCCTTCAACTTCCTTGCCGATACCGGCGATGAAAAGGTGATGACCGGCCACAACAAGGGCGTCATCACCATCGCCCTGGCCGAAGCCGACGACGCCGAGCGTGAAAAACGCCGGACCGAAATGGGCGAGCCCTATCGCACCCTGCTCGGCCATTTTCGGCACGAGACCGCCCATTACTATTGGGACCTTTTGGTCAGCGGCACCGATTGGCTAGAGCGCTGCCGCGCTGTGTTCGGCAATGATGCCGCCGATTACAATGAAGCGCTCACAATTCACTACGCCAACGGTGCCCCATCCGACTGGCCCCAGCGCTTCGTCTCCTCCTATGCCAGCGCTCACCCCTGGGAGGATTTCGCCGAAACCTGGGCACACTACCTCCACATCGTCGACACCCTCGAAACGGCGCGCAGCCTTGGAGTATCCACCGAACCAATGCGCGACCAATCCGGCGAACTGTCCACCGATGTGGATTTCGATCCCTATCGAACGACCGACACCCAACACCTGACCGAAGCCTGGGTGGGTGTCAGCGTCATGCTCAACGAGCTCAACCGCTCGATGGGCCTTCCCGACGCCTACCCCTTCGTCCTGTCCGGTCCCATCGTTGAAAAGATCGATTTCATCGCGCGATTGGTCCAAGAGAGACGCACATAAGAAAAAGGGGGCCGGAGCCCCCTTGTCATTATTGAGCGGCGGCCGGAGCGGGCGCCGTATCGAGCACCTCGATGTGCTCGACGGTGTCATAGACTCCCTGATCGAGGATGCCCTGCCGCTTGGCCACGATGGTCGGCACCAGCGCTTGTCCCGCGACGTTGACCGCTGTGCGGCCCATATCGAGGATGGGGTCGATCGCCAGCAGCAGACCTACGCCTTCCAGCGGCAGGCCCAGCGTCGAAAGGGTAAGCGTGAGCATCACGGTCGCCCCCGTCAGGCCCGCCGTCGCCGCCGAACCGATAACCGCCACAAAGACAATCAGCAGATATTCCTGCAATCCGAGTTGGATACCGAAGAACTGCGCCACGAAAATCGCCGAGATGGCCGGATAGATCGAAGCACATCCATCCATCTTGGTGGTCGAGCCGAGGGGAACGGCAAAGCTCGCATACTCACGCGGCACACCGAGATTTTTCTCGGTGACCCGCTCTGTGATCGGCATGGTGCCCACCGACGAACGCGAAACGAATGCAAACTGGATGGCCGGCCATGCGCCCTGGAAATACCGGATCGGATTGAGCCCGTGGACCGAAAGCAGCGTCGGATAAACAATCAGCAACACGATCGCCAGCCCGATATAGATCGCCGCCGCGTACCAGCCGAGCTGGGCCAGCGTGTCCCAGCCATAGACCGCCACGGCATTGCCCAGTAGGCCAACGGTTGCGATCGGGGTCAGCCGGATGATCCACCACAACAGCTTGTGGATGACTTTCAGGAACGAGCGGTTGAACTCGAGGAACGGCTTGGCCGCATCGCCCACCTTGAGCGCTGCGACACCTACAGCGATGGAAATCACGAGGATTTGCAGCACGTTGAAGTTCAGGCTGGTGGACGCACCGCCATCGCTGACGCGCGTCGAGGCCTGAAGGCCCAGGATGTTGGACGGGATGAGACCGGTCAGGAAATCGAGCCAGGAACCCGAACGTGAAGGCGCGCGGGCGGCCGCATCGGTCACCGCCGTGTTGAGCCCGGGCTGAATGATGAGTCCCAGCGCAATCCCGATAAGCACGGCAATCAGCGCCGTGATGGCGAACCACAACAGGGTTTGCCAGACCAGCCGCGCCGCATTGTTAAGTTCGCGCAGATTGGCGATCGAAGCCACGATGGCCGTAAAGATCAGCACCGGCACGATAGTGCGGAGCAGTTGCACGAAACTCGACCCGACGGTCGAAAGCGTCTGCACCAGCCAGTTTGGGCCGGCATCGGTCGGCCCCATCTGCCGGGCGATCAGCCCCAGCAGCAGGCCGACAACCAGCGCCAGCAGGACCTGGAAGCCGAAATTGGTATAGAGTGGACCTTTGCGTCCGCGTCCCACCGATTGAGAAGTGGAGGATGACATGATTTGCCTCGTAGTCAGTGACCGCGAAATAACCGCGATGCATAAGTATTAGGCAAAATCTACGCCTACCGCGGGCGAACGCCAAGGTCTGGAAATACCGTCCCCGTTTGTCGAAGGGGAATATCGTACCGGTATTTCGACCGGCCGTGGAATGAAACCTACTGGGCCGCCCGATCGCGCAGCGCCGCCATACGGTCCGATACCGCACCACCGCTCGAACCCTGCTCCCTGGGATCGAGTTCCTCGACATCGAGGCTGTCGGCGGCGAACTTGCGGACCTTGTCGAAAAGACTCTCGGTGAGCGCTGGGCTGTCTTCCGCATCGCCCGCATAGACCAACCTCGACACATCCGAGGCTATGGTTTCCAGGCGCGAGCGAAGCTGTGCGGCGTCGAACCGCTCGGTGTCCCAGTCTTTCATGATGGCCTCCTCGAGCCCGACGACCGAGGACTTGAGCAATTCGCTTTGCTCGGCCTGGGAAAAGTCTTCAGCCAGCAGCCGTCCGGATCCGTCTGCCTGCGTTTCCTGTCCATCCGCCGCCGATTCGGTCAGCAACGCATTGAGCCGGCTTTCCGCCCCCGAAATCCGTGCTTCGGCACGTCTTAGCTCGACGCGCGCCTCGCTTTCGGGATCGTTCTGGGACAGCGTATCGCGCAACATGGCGATCGCCTCGTCCTTGAGGCCGCTCTTTTTCTTCTTTTCCAGCCGTGCCAGCAGCATGCGGGTCTGGTCTTCGAGATATCCGTTGCGCTGGCGCTCGATATTGAGAGCGGTGAGCAGATCCTCGACATCGGCGCGATAGTCACCGGTCAATTGCTCGGCCGTAACCGCCTCGCCCGCATCGGGCATCAGGTCAGGATCGATATCGGAATAGTCCACATCCGCCTGACGCAGCCGCGCGGCAAGCGCCGCAGAATCGCGCTCGATATCGCGGATACGGGCCACAAGTTCCTGTTCGCGGGTCTGGAGCGATCCGATGGCCGCGTACTGCTCGTCGCGCTCGGTGCGAAGCGCCGCCAGTTCGGTCATCGCGGCATCCAGCGCCACGACATTCCCGGAAATCTGGTTGCGCAGCGCATCGATCTTGAGCTGATGCTTGCGCAGGGTGATCGCAAATTCCGCCCGCAACTTGTCCTTGTCGGCGCGGAATTCGGCAAGTGTGACCGGCGTCGCCGCTTCAATCCGGCGTTTGGTCAGTCGCACGGCGCGACGCCAGAATGCAGGGCCTATGGCAATGGCCAGCAACGCCGCCGCCAGGAAGCCAAGCGTGAAATACATCGCATTCTCAATGACCATACGCCTCTCCCCTGGCGGGAAGCCCTGCCCTGAAATGCCGCCGGTAGGCCCCCGGCGCCACAATCTGTTGCAGGTAATCTTACTCGATCAAATCCGGGGCGTCATCTCACAGCTGTGACATGAAGCCGGACAACCCTCATGCTGTCACAACTGGCTGGGATCAGAATGGGTTCCAGGTCGGTTCGCGCGTGAAATTGAGATACCCCACGGCCACCCCGGCCCGCAGGCCCACACCCGAGCTGATCGGCACCACATAGACATCGTTGAGCTTGAGCGCGGTCATGCCGATGCCGCCGACCGCAAAGATCGAACCTTCAACGCCCGGATAGCGGTCATAGATCGATTCCACCGAAGGCAGATTGTAAACGAGCATCATCACCCGGCTGCCATCGGCCCCGATGTTAAGCCCCAGGCTCGGGCCCTGCCAGAACACCTGATGTGTGCCGGCATTGCGGGTGTACATTGTCCCGTCGCCATATTTGGCGCCGATGAACAGTGCACCGCCGCCTTCCTGACCCAGAATATAGGCGTTGGGTTGACCGTACTGCTCGAACGCCTGTTCGATCACCGACGCCAGTCCCTGGGCAACGGACCCGAAGAACTGATGTCCTGCATTGAGAATTTCGTCGCTCGAATAGGTGTCCGACAGCGACCCCTGCTGCGCACTCGCCGGAGCGGCGCCCAGGACGAGGCCCATACAGAGAACCAGTGCTGCCAAGAAGCGATTCATCATCAAAATATATGCTCCCACTTCGCGCGTAAAAATTCGCGATATGCGTGCCGGTTAACCAAGACCAAACGGCCCTGCGCTAGGATCGACCGGCCCGCCCCCACAGCATAGCGGTTCATTGAGCGATAATGCGGCAAATAGGTAAACAAATCTTAACCCTTACAAAGTCTTACACGACTTTCTGCCTGCTTTTTCTCGCGCTGTGCCTTGGCTCGGCGGCGCCCGCGCAGGAAAAGTCCATTATCACCAACGCCCTGACCGGCGTGGCCCTGTCGGGTTTCGACCCCGTGGCCTATTTCACAGAAAATACCGCCCTGCAGGGCACACCTGTCAACGAGTTGGAATGGAACGGGGTCACCTGGTACTTCGTCTCGGCCGCCAACAGAGACATATTTGCGGCAAACCCTGAAATCTATGCTCCGATATTCGGCGGGCATTGCGCAATGGCCATGGCCCGCGGGCATCTTTCCGACGGCAATCCCCAGATTTTCCGCATAATCGGCGGGCGGCTGATGCTGTTTTACTCCATCGGCAATCGAGCCGCCTTTGATATGGCGCCGAGCAACGCCCTTGCCACGGCGGCGGTCAACTGGGATGCATTGCCCGATCGGCGAGCCGCCCAACACCAATAGAAGGAGCCACGCCAAACTTGGCGTTGCCCTCGTCCACTTGCACAGTAAAGTGCTTTGAAATTTGATTCGAACAACCAAGAGCGAGAATTTGGCCATGACGAGCATTGTCGAACTGAGCGCGCCGGACCTTGCCGCATTGCTGTGCTCGCGTGTCTGCCACGATCTCATCAATCCCGTGGGTGCCATCGGCAACGGCCTTGAGGTGCTTGCCGACCCCACTCAGGTCGATATGCAGACCTTTGCCAAGGAGCTGATCGAAAACTCGACCCGCCAGGCCCGCGCCAAGCTCGAATTTGCCCGTCTCGCCTTCGGTGCGTCCTCGACCGCCGGCACCGATATCGACACCCGCGAGGCCGATCGCGTCGCCTCGCTGCTGATGGCCGGGGAAAAGGCCGACCTTGATTGGAAGGTCACCCCGATGCTGTTGCCCAAGAACAAGGCCAAGCTGCTGCTCAATATGCTGCTGATCGTCACACAGGGCGTTCCGCGTGGTGGTACGGTCACCGTCGAGGTGGAAGGTGACGCCGGAGCCGAGAATTTCACCATCACGGCCACCGGTCCCAAGACCCTCGTTCCCAATGCGGTCCAGGGCCTTCTTGCAGGCACGCCCGAAGAGGGCAGCGTCGACGCTCGCGGCATCCAGCCCTTTTACACCGGCGTCCTGGCCCGCCTTTCACATATGGGGCTCAACCTCGCGCTCGACGGCGAGATCCTGCGTTTCACTGCCGATCCCCTGCCCCACGATATCGATTAGACGCGCCAGCCCGGGCGCCTTTCCCATTCGCTAACCATTGTGGCGGTAAACTCTTTCCGATTCCGGGCATCTGGCGTCCGGAAAGCCGAGGGACAGGCCCATGAAATCGTGCCTTATCGTCGACGATTCCAGCGTCATCCGCAAAGTCGCGCGCCGCATTCTCGAAGATATGGATTTCATCGTCGATGAAGCCGAGGACGGCCAGGAAGCCTACGAAAAATGCGCGCAGGAAATGCCTGACGTCATCCTGCTCGATTGGCAGATGCCCATCATGAACGGCCTGGAATTTCTAAAGGCTTTGCGCGGCTATACCGGCGGCGACAAGCCCAGGATTGTCTATTGCCTGGCTGAGCGCGACATCGGGCACATAGCCATGGCCCGCAAGGCTGGCGCGAACGATCACATGCTCAAACCCTTCGACCAGCAGATGCTGGAATCCAAGTTCCAACCCTTCGTCTAGCTTCCCAGCCAGGCGCTAGACAAATTTGTGTGACGGGGAATCCCACACCGTCGCCAATTGCTGTATGCTCGAATTGTTGCGCTACCGGTAGGGGTGGCGCTCCGTGCAGCGCGGTGTGCCCGCGGCCGGGGGAAATGCGTGGCACCGCGCTCCTTGACGAACCGAGGAGATCAGCATGCCCGTGTATTCCAATCCCGCTTTTGCCCAGCCTCAAGACGCCGAACGCGCCATTCGCACGATTTCAACGGGCGATGTCTTCGACGCACTCGGCAAAGGCGTATCCGATTTCTGGCGCCATCCCTCCCACTACCTGTTCCTGGTGCTGATTTACCCGGCCGTCGGCATTGTCCTGGCGGTATGGAGCGCTGGTGGAGCGACTTTTCCCTTGCTCTATCCGCTGGCGACCGGCTTTGCACTCATCGGGCCGCTCGCCGCCATCGGCCTTTATGAACTCAGCCGAAGACGCGAGCAGGGAGAGGACGACAGCCCCCGCCACGCTCTGGGGGTTCTCAAACATCGCTCCATCGGTGCGATTGTGGCCGTGGGCGCAATGCTGGCGCTTGTCTTCGTGCTCTGGCTTACCGCAGCCGGCGCCATTTACGATGCCCATTTCGGATCGAACCCACCCGCCGGGCTGATGGCCCTTCTGACCGAGACCTTCACAACCACCCGCGGTTGGAGCCTCTTGTTCTGGGGCAATCTGGTCGGGCTCGGCTTTGCATTCTTTGTGCTGGCCACCACCGCCATAGCCTTTCCGCTCCTCGTTGATCGGGGCGGGAGCCCCGGCGATGCAATTGCCACGTCCGTCCGCGCCTTTTCCGCCAATCCGGTCCAGATGACCATTTTCGGTCTGGTGGTCGCAATCGCCCTTTTCGTCGCCTCATTGCCGTTGTTTGTGGGGCTGGCACTTGCGCTGCCCATGCTGGGACACGCAACCTGGCACCTTTACCGCAAGCTGGTGGTCTGAGCCTTTAGAGCGTGTCCAGCAAAAGCATGTCCTCGACGCGATCGGGGATGGAAACGGTTTTGCGGTTCGGACACGCGATAAAACAAAGGCTTAGAGCCTGTCAGGCTCCAACGAACAAAGCCCGCGCGAGGGGATCCGCACGGGCTTTTGAATTCTGGCGATGTAAGGGACGATCAGGCGCTTTCGGCCAATTCGTTCTCGTCGGGTTCGCGCAGCACATAGCCGCGGCCCCAGACAGTCTCGATGTAGTTCTTGCCGGCCGTGGCCACCGATAGCTTCTTGCGCAGCTTGCAGATGAACACGTCGATGATTTTCAGCTCAGGCTCGTCCATCCCGCCATAGAGATGGTTGAGGAACATTTCCTTGGTGAGCGTCGTACCCTTGCGCAGCGAGAGCAACTCGAGCATCTGGTATTCCTTGCCCGTCAGGTGCACGCGCTGGCCACCCACTTCGACAGTCTTGGTGTCGAGGTTGACGGAAAGATCGCCGGTGTTGATGACCGACTGCGCATGGCCCTTGGACCGGCGGACGATGGCGTGAATACGGGCAACCAGTTCGTCCTTGTGGAACGGCTTGGTCATATAATCGTCGGCCCCGAAACCCAGGCCGCGTACCTTGTCTTCGATCCCTGCCAGACCCGAAAGGATGAGAATGGGGGTCTGAACCTTCGCAACGCGCAGCGTGCGCAGCACTTCATACCCGCTCATATCCGGCAGATTGAGGTCAAGCAGAATGATGTCGTAATCATAAAGCTTGCCAAGATCGACACCTTCCTCGCCGAGGTCGGTTGTGTACGCATTGAAACTCTCGGATTTGAGCATCAGTTCGATGCTCTGCGCTGTCGCGCTGTCGTCCTCTATCAAGAGCACACGCATGCCAATCCCCTTAAATCCAACAAGTCCCTGCTGGGACCGGGCGCTCAGCTCGATCCCGACGCCCTTAACCAAACCCTACTGGGTACGATTCGAAGCTACCGGTAATTAGTTAACAAAGTTTAATTCAGTCGGGCAATATGCGATTTGCATTAACTGAATAAGGTGTTAACTCATTGAAATACAAAAGAAAATGAAAAGAATTTTTCTTAATGCACAACGTTAAGAAAGCCCTTCAAGAGACTCTTGAGACTCATTGAACCGTGTCTGAAAGGGGGAAGCGGACGCGCGCCGACGCGCAGCGAAAAAATTTGCTCAACTTTCGGCAATATCGCCATAACCTTAAGGATGAGTTACCAATGTGGCCAATTCTTGGTGCGAATCATTTCCCCCTGGAGAGGCCACGGTGCAGTCCCTGATCTCCGACATTGAGGCAATCGACGAGATCGAAGTCTTCGGCAGGGTCAAGACCGTGCAGGGCCTCTTGATCGAAGTCGTCGGCCCGGTGCGCGAATTGCGGGTCGGCGGGCGGGTTACCATCGAAACTCAGACGGGCTCCAATCTTGCCTGCGAGATCATCGGTTTTCGCGATGGCCTGGCCCTGTGCCTGCCCTTCGGCCCCGTGGGGGGCGTCAGGCTCGGCTGCAAGGCAGTGTTTGCCGGCCATGACGGCGCTGTCTATCCGGACGAAGCCTGGCTGGGCCGGGTTCTCAACGCCGAAGCTGCGCCCATCGACGGTGGCGCCCCGCTCATACGCGGCAGGGCACCCTACGCGCTGCGCAATCTCCCCCTTCCCGCCCATGAACGCGGGCGCGTCGGCCGCCCCATTGACCTCGGGGTTCGGTGCCTCAACACCTTCACCACCTGTTGCGACGGCCAGCGCATGGGCATCTTCGCCGGCTCGGGCGTCGGCAAGTCGGTTTTGATGAGCATGCTGGCCCGAAACACCGACGTGGACATCTCCATCATCGGGCTGATCGGTGAGCGCGGCCGCGAGGTCCAGGAATTCATCACCGAACAACTCGGCGAAGAGGGCATGAAAAAAGCCATCGTCGTCGTGGCCACCTCCGACGAATCCGCGCTCATGCGCCGTCAGGCCGCCTACCTGACCCTGACCCTGGCCGAATATTTCCGCGACCAGGGCAAGCGCGTCTTGTGCATGATGGACAGCCTCACCCGCTTTGCGATGGCGCAGCGTGAAATCGGCCTTGCCACCGGCGAGCCTCCTACCGCCAAGGGCTACCCGCCCACGGTTTTCACAGAATTGCCACGTTTGTTGGAGCGGGCCGGTCCGGGCTTGGTTAATTCGGGCTCCGTTACCGGTCTATTTACCGTTTTGGTGGAAGGTGATGATCACAATGAGCCCATTGCGGACGCCGTTCGTGGCATTCTCGATGGTCATATTGTGATGGAGCGATCCATTGCCGAACGGGGACGCTATCCTGCCGTCAATGTTCTTCGCTCTGTTTCACGCACCATGCCCGGATGCGTGCCGGAGGATTTCCGGCCCACTTTGAGCAGGGCGCGTGAGTTGATGTCGGTTTACGCCGACATGGAGGAACTGATCCGGCTGGGGGCTTACCGGAAAGGATCGGATCCCAAGGTTGACCGCGCCATCGCGCTCAACCCGGCGCTGGAGGCGTTTTTGAGCCAGCGATCGGATGAGCGGACCAATATCGCCGACGGCTACAATCTGCTGTCGACGATTCTGGGAACGGCTGGAGCGGGAGACGCGGCTTGATGAGTAAGGAGTACAAGTCATGAAGTCCAAGAGCGCGAGCCTGATCCGACTCAAGAAGTTTCAGGTGGACGAAAAGCGCCGCCAGGTCCTCCAGATCGAGACCATGGTCGCCGATTTCGAGCGCATGGCCGCCGAACTCGACCAGCAGATCGACATCGAGCACAAAAAGACCGGCATTTCCGACGTCGCCCATTTCGCCTATTCGACCTTCGCCAAGGCCGCCATCACCCGCCGCGACAATCTCTTGACCTCGGCCGGCGACATGAAGGGCAAGCTCGAAGCCGCACAGGACGAACTCGCCGAAGCCATCGAGGACCTCAAGAAGGTCGAACTGCTCGATGCGCGTGAACATCAGCGTGAAAAAGACGAGCAGCTAAAGCGCGAACAGGCCGAATTCGACGAAATCGGGCGCCTGCGCTACCGCCGCTAAACCGGAAAGACGTCATGGATTTCGATGACGTCTTCGCAGTTGCTTCCAAATTTCCCGGTGTCGTCCGCTCGACCAGCTACGGCACACCCTCCATAAAGCTCGGCACCAAATTCCTGCTCCGCGAGCGCGAACCGGGCATTCTCGCCCTTCAGCGCCCCTCGATCGACGAACGCGACATGCTGATCGAGGCCGATCCCGGCCTGTTCTTCATAACCGATCACTACCGCGACTACCCTTATGTCCTGGTCCGCATGGACCGTCTCACGCCCGAACATTTCCGCGCGCTCTTTGAAACGATTTGGCGCGAGAAGGCGACAAAATCGCAGATTTCCGCCTATGACCGGTGATCGTCGCGCAACGATCCAGCCAATATCGGCTTGACGCGCGCAATAATTTTCTATTCCCTCTCGCAATCGCGAACCACTCGACCTCTGAGGGGATGGCCAGGCATGTTCGTCTCGGTGTTTGACGTCTTCAAGATCAGTGTCGGTCCGTCATCGTCCCACACTATGGGCCCGATGCTCGCCGCTGCCCGCTTTCTCGATGCAATAGGCGCCCTCGAACGCGTCGAAGGCGCGCGCCTGCAGATCACCCTTTACGGCTCACTCGCCTTCACCGGCGTTGGCCACGGCACCAACGCCGCAGTCCTTGCCGGTTGCCTCGGGTTCGAACCAGAAACCTATGACAGAGGCAAAGTCGAAACGGCGCTTGCCGAGCTCGCAACGCGGAAGACTATCGAGCCGGCGGCAGGTTGGACGGTCGCGCTCGACCCCGAAACCGACCTTATCATCGACCGCAAGACACGGCTCGACACCCATCCCAACGGCATGCGCTTTGCCCTGCTCGATGCCGATGAAACGGCAACCGCGGAAGAAACTTATTTCTCCATCGGCGGCGGCTTTGTCAAAACCCTCGCCGAAATCGAGGCCGGAGATATGCCGGCCACCCCGGCCGACGACGTCCCCTTCCCTTTCGCCAATGCCGATCAGATGCTGGCGATGGGCAAAGCGGCCGATCTCTCTATCGCCGAAATGAAGCGCCGCAACGAATGCGCCCGGCTCGATGGCGAAGCCTTTTCCCAACGCCTCATGGGCATATGGGAGGTCATGGATGCCTGCATCACCCGGGGCCTTGCCGCCACCGGCGAACTGCCGGGCGGTCTCAAGGTCAAGCGCCGCGCCCGCGCCATTTTCGAAAACCTTTCCGGCAAGGCCGGCGCCAACGACATGCCACTCCACTCAGCCATCGATTGGCTCTCGGCCTATGCCATGGCCGTCAACGAGGAAAACGCCGCCGGCGGGCAGGTCGTGACCGCCCCCACCAATGGCGCGGCGGGCGTATTTCCCGCCGTCCTGCGCTACTACCTCTCCCACGTCCCCGGCGCGAAACGCGAAAAAATCCCCGAAATGCTGCTGGTTGGTGCGGCGATTGGCGGGCTCATCAAATACAACGCCTCGATCTCGGGCGCTGAGGTGGGCTGCCAGGGCGAAGTGGGCTCTGCATCGGCCATGGCCGCAGCCGCTCTCTGTTCAGCGCTTGGCGGCACCAATGCCCAGATCGAAAACGCCGCCGAAATCGCCCTCGAACACCATCTGGGCATGACCTGCGACCCCATAAAAGGCCTCGTCCAGGTCCCCTGCATCGAGCGCAACGGACTTGGCGCGGTGAAAGCCGTCGCCGCGGCGTCCCTTGCCATGCAGGGCGACGGCAGCCACATCGTGCCCCTGGACGCCTGCATCGAAACCATGCGCCAGACCGGCAAGGACATGGACGAACGCTACAAGGAAACCTCACTCGGCGGGCTGAGCGTGGCTGTGCCCGATTGCTGAAGTGGGTCAGAAAAAACGCTACTCAACCACCACGGAAATCTCGCGCACCATCTCCCCGGTTTCCCCGTCGAAGATCCGGATCGCCTGCCCGCTCTGTGCGCCGTAGGTGACGGTCACCAGCCCGTCCTGCACCTGCGCCGAAATCACCTGCGCGCCCTCGGGCAAGGCGATCAATTGCAGCGCGTATCGGTCGGTCACGTCATTGCCCATGGTGGCCAGACGATAGACAACCGCCAGTACAACCGCCATAAACCCCACCATCATGACGAGCATGGACAGCCCCGCGCGCCGGCGGGCTTTGGCCATCACCGCCTCGGCCTCCGGGCTCAGGGGCTCGTCCTTGTCGAAATTGGTTTGAGGATCGGTCATGGCGGGCAGTCAGCTCCAACAGGATAGGCACGACGCCACCGTCCTCGAAAACGAGGCCGGCACGCGGCTCGATGCATTTCTGGCGGCCCGCTTCCCTCTCTTTTCGCGCAACCGCATCAAGGACTTGATCCTTTTGGGCGCGGTCAGCGTGGATGGGACGACCAACGATGTGCCCAAATATCGCGTCAGGACCGGCGAGTCCATCACTCTCGCCGCCCCCGAACCCGTCGAGGCCGAACCCCAGCCCCAGGATATCGCGCTCAATATCCTCTTCGAGGACGAATATCTCATTGTTATAGACAAGCCCGCCGGCATGGTGGTGCACCCCGCACCGGGCAATGAGGACGGAACGTTGGTCAACGCCCTCATCCACCATTGCGGCGACAGCCTGCGCGGTATTGGCGGTGTCAAACGCCCCGGCATCGTCCACAGGCTCGACAAGGACACCTCCGGCGTCATGGTCGCCGCCAAGACCGAGCAGGCTCATAACGGACTTGCTGCCCAGTTCGCCGATCATGGGCGCACCGGTCCCCTCGAACGCGCCTACATCGCCTTTGTCTGGGGCATCCCCAATCCTCTGGTCGGCACCGTCGAAACCATGATCGGGCGCGACCCCAATAATCGCCTCAAGCAATCGGTTCAGCCGCGCGAAGGGCGCGAGGCCATCACCCATTATCGCGTTGAGGGTCGCTTCAGCGATGACAAATGGTCTATAGCGCAGGTCAGATGCCAACTCGAAACCGGCCGCACCCATCAGATCCGCGTGCATATGGCCCATATCGGCCACCCGCTGATCGGCGATGGCGTTTACGGTTCGGCCTTTGCAACAAAGATCAACACAGTGCCCCAGGAGATTCGGCACACTGTCGTATCCCTGAACCGGCAGGCCCTTCACGCCGCGATCCTTGGCTTTGCCCATCCTGTGACGGGACAAACCCTCAAATTTGAAAGTCCGCTGCCTTCCGAGCTTGCCGCCCTCGCAACCAAGCTCGCGCCCTTTGCGTCATAAGGCTGAAACATCGGCCACCCGACCATGCATTCCGCGAATACCATATTTTCGCGGAGCAGGGGTGTAATCGCCCAAATCAGACCTATATTCACTCCGATTATCTCCGCAAACGTGCCGCAAAGGGCGTCGATGCGGACTGCAACCCGCCGGGGACACCCGGGGGTTTACGAGAGGGGGTGCTAGAAATGGCCCAGTCCAATCTTCCTGTTTTAAGCTCGGAAAGCGGGCTCAACCGCTATCTGCAGGAAATCCGCAAGTTTCCAATGCTCGACCCGGACGAGGAATTCATGCTCGCCAAGCGGTACAAGGAGCATTCCGATCCCCAGGCGGCCCAGAAGCTCATCACGTCCCATTTACGTCTCGTGGCCAAGATCGCCATGGGCTATCGCGGCTATGGCCTGCCCATCTCCGAGGTCATATCCGAGGGCAACGTGGGTCTCATGCAGGCGGTCAAGCGCTTCGAGCCCGATAAGGGCTTCCGTCTTGCCACCTACGCCATGTGGTGGATCCGCGCCTCGATCCAGGAATATGTGTTGCGCTCCTGGTCTCTGGTCAAGATCGGCACCACCGCTGCCCAGAAACGCCTGTTCTTCAATCTTCGGCGTTTAAAGGGCCAGATCGCGGCCCTCGATGATGGCAGCCTGCACCCCGACCAGATCAAGCAGATCGCCACGACCCTCAACGTAACCGAGGACGATGTGGTCTCGATGAACCAGCGCCTCACCGGCGATGCCTCGCTCAACGCGCCCATGCGCGCCGACGAAGGCACCAGCCAATGGCAGGACTGGCTGATCGATGACGTGCCCGATCAGGAAGAAGTTCTCGGCGACAGCCAGGAATATGACGAGCGCATGGGCCTGCTCGAGGGCGCCATGGAAGTGCTCAACGACCGCGAAAAGGCCATCTTTAAGGCCCGCCGCCTGCAGGAAAGTCCCTCGACCCTGGAGGAACTGGCTCAGGAATACGACGTCTCGCGCGAGCGTATCCGTCAGATCGAAGTCCGCGCTTTCGAAAAGGTGCAGGATGCGGTCAAGGAAGCTGCACGTAGCCAGGCCGCGCATTGACGCGCGGCCCGGTTGTCCCCATTGTGCCGGCTTATAAAACCAACTGAGGGATAAAATCGGACCGGTCCAGAAGCCGATCCGTCACAAATGATAGAAATCACTATCGTTGCAGGTCTGATCCTGCTCAACGGCGTTTTCGCAATGTCCGAACTTGCCGTCGTCTCCGCCAGCAAACCCTTGCTGCGGTCAATGGCCGAACGTGGCCAGCCCGGCGCTTCGGCCGCCGTGCAACTGGCCGATGACCCGGGTCGTTTTCTCTCCACAGTTCAGATCGGCATCACCCTGATCGGCATCATCGCCGGCGCGTTTTCCGGCGCCACGATCGGCGGCATGCTGACCGGGATCCTTCTCGATGCCGGCCTGACCGGCCCTGCAGCATCCGCATTGGGCTATGGCGGCGTGGTCGCCATTATTACCTACCTCTCGGTCGTGGTCGGTGAACTCGTGCCCAAACAGCTTGCCCTGCGCAGTCCCGAACGCGTGGCCTGCCTTGTCGCGCCGCCCATGCGAATCCTGTCGCGTGTCGCCGGGCCCGTCGTCTGGCTCCTTGACGCCTCGACCCGGCTGATCTTCCGGCTGTTGGGTCTGAGCGAAACCAACGAAGAACAGGTCACTGAGGAAGAGATCAAGTCCATCGTCGCCGAGGCGGCGGAATCCGGCGTCATCGAGCGCGACGAAAAACGCATGATCGCCGGCGTGCTGCGCCTGTCGGACCGTCGCGCCCGCTCCATCATGACCCCGCGTACCGATGTCGAGATGCTCGATTTCGACGATGATTTCGAGACCATCCGCACCGAACTGGCCCGGGCCCGCCATTCGCGCCTGCCCGTTTCAAGCGGAGAGTTCGACAACATCATCGGCGTGCTGGTGGTCCGCGATTACCTCGCGGCCCAGCCCGCCGATCACGCGGCGCTGAAAAAATTGCTGCGCAAACCCCAGATCGTCCCGGATACGTTGGGCGCGCTCGACGTGCTCAACCTGCTGCGCCGGGCCGATTTCCCTCTCGCGCTGGTCCTTGATGAGTATGGACACTTCGATGGCATCGTCACGCCCACCGACCTTCTCGAAGCCATCGCCGGCGTGTTCCGGTCCGACCTCGAGGAGGGCGAAACCGACGAAGCCGTCCAACGCGAAGACGGCTCATGGCTTCTGGCCGGCGGCCTGATGGTCGATGACCTGTCCGACCGGCTCGGGTTGGTCCTTCCCGAACACCGCGACTATCAGACGCTTGCAGGCTTCATCATCGACAGGCTCCAGCATCTTCCCAGGACCGGTGAAGTGCTCGAAGCGGGAAACTGGCGGCTTGAAGTGGTCGATATGGACGGCCACCGGGTTGACAAGGTCCTGGCAATTCCGAGGGAACCGGCCGCTACGCAATAGCGTCCAGCAATCGGTTGTCGAGGATCAGCAGCCAGGGATCCTGCTCCCCTGGCGCCACATCGATTTCAATAACGTTCTCGGTGGCCCGGTTCGACGTGCCGATGGTTTTTCCCTGCACCATCTCCAGCCCGTCCAACGGATAAAGCAGCCCCATCGAGCCTGCGAACTGCGTCCGCCCCAGCGGATAGATCGATACCCGCTCTCCCGCGCCGACCCTGAGACTGACCGAACCGGCAACCCCCATCGCCAGATCGTGGCCGTCGATCAAGATAATCTTTCGATCGGTCGCATAACGCGCAACGGCATGCAGCGCTGCCAGCGTGTGATCGAACCGCCCACCGGTCATTCCCAACGCCAGCGTCAGCGGCGCGCGTGTCGAATAAAGGCACTTTTCGAAATCGGTTGTATCCTGCTCGGGCAGCGTCAGAATTGTCGTTTGGCCCGGAAACCGCGTCCGATCGGCCACCGAATCCATGTCCCCGATCACCGCATCTGGCACCAGTCCTGCCGCCATCAAAATGTCGCCGCCCCGATCGGCGCCGACCAGCCCCGCAGCCCGTTCGGCGAGTGCGGCCAGCATGTCGGGATCGACATCGCCCCCACCCACGATCAGCAGCGGGCCGTCGAACTCGAGAGGCGCTCCGTTTTCCCCCGCGCCGTCTTGCACTGGACCTTGCACGCCTATAGTGTCGCCTCGTCTCGCTGGGGTGTCTGTCCGAAAGGATGGGCTGAGAAAAACCCATAGAACCTGAACCAGGTCATGCTGGCGGAGGAAGTTCGAGATGGCAAGGGCCACAAATCCCTCTGCCATTCAAGGCATTTCCCCTCATTCATGGCCGCAAACTTGGCTCGGCGCCGGCAAAACCGTTGATTTTGCACGCCAAACAATGAGGAAACTCATGATCGCTTCCGTAAGGACGAGCCTGTGCGCGGTTGTGCTCGGAGCGCTCGCGCTCCCGGCCATCGCCCAGGACAATCCAACCCTCACCGTTTACACCTACGATGCCTTTGCCGCCGATTGGGGGCCTGGCCCCCTGCTCAAGGAGGGCTTTGAGGCCCAGTGCGCGTGCACGCTCGATTTCGTGTCCGCCGACGATTCGATCTCGGCCCTGCGCCGCGCCCAGCTCGAAGGCGACGCAACCGAAGCCGACATCATCCTCGGGCTCGATACCGCCACCATCGGCGAAGGCATGGCGACCGCGCTGTTCACCGAGCACCAGCTCGACCTGCCCGATTTCGACATTCCGCTCGAATGGACCGACGAGGTCTTCGTCCCCTTCGACTACGGCTATTTCGCCTTCGTCTATGACACCCAGTCGATCGCCACGCCCCCTGCCAGCTTCGAAGAACTGATCGCGCTCCCCCAAGACTTCAAGATCGTCATTCAGGATCCGCGCTCGTCCACCCCCGGCCTGGGCCTGATCCTGTGGATCAAGGCACTCTATGGAGATGAGGCGATCGAAATCTGGGAAGGGCTCGCCCCGCACGTCCTCACCGTCACCACCGGCTGGTCCGAATCCTACGACCTGTTCCTTTCAGGCGAGGCCGACATGGTGCTCTCCTACACAACCTCGCCGGCCTATCACCTCATTGCCGAAGGCGAAGACCGCTATCGGGCCGCCAAATTCGATGCCGGCCATTACACCCAGATCGAAGTCGCCGGCATCCTCGCCTCCAGCCCCAATCAGGAGCTGGCCCGCGCGTTTCTGGCCTATCTCGTCACACCCGAAGGCCAGGCACCCTTGCCGGAGACCAACTGGATGTATCCGGTGCTCGAACCGACAGGCGGGCTCAATCCCGGCTTTGCCGAAATGATCGACCCCCAACCCGCCCTTCTGCTTGACGCCGATGAGGTGACCGCCAACACTCGGGCCTGGATCGAGGAAGCGTTCTCGACGCTGAGGTAGCAAAAATTGGCCGGGATTCCCACAACCTGGCGTCCCGGCCGCCGCTATGTCGGTGCATCGGTCGCCGCCACCGTCGCCATTCTGATCGCTGCCCTGCTGATCGCCCTTTGGGTTGCCGGGCAGCGCTTCGCATCCACGGGGTCCAGCGTCACCGGCATCGGATATCTTCTGGTGACGTCGGCCACCCAGGCCGCCCTCTCGACACTTCTATCGATCCTTGCCGGTATGGTCCTCGCCTGGACGCTCGACCGCCTGCGCTTTCCGGGCCGGGGCGTCGTCATCGGCCTGCTTTCCACCGCACTGGTCATGCCCTCACTCGTCGTCGTCTCGGGCCTCCTGGCCATCTGGGGTCGCAATGGGTGGGTCAATTTCCTGCTCGCCCCGTTCGGGCTGGAAACCGGCTCCTCGATCTTCGGGCTCGGCGGCATCATCGCCGCCCACGTGGTTCTCAACGGCGCCTTTTCCGCCCGTATCTTCATCGACAGATTAGCCGCCATCCCCACCGAAAAGCTCAAGCTCGGCCGCAGCCTGGGCCTGGGTCCGCTTCAGCGCTTCGCGATCATCGACTTTCCCGCCCTCGCAGCCTCGATTCCCGGCGTGGCGGCAACCATCTTCCTTTTATGCTTCACCAGCTTTCCCATCGTTTTGACCCTTGGCGGCGGCCCGGCCAACCAGACCTTCGAAGTGGCCATCTATCAGGCCGTACGCCTCGATTTCGACCTCGGGGCAGCCGTCAACCTCGCCATCGTGCAACTGGTCGTCTGCGCTGCCATCATAATCCCCGCATCAACCCTTTCGCCCGCCGCGACGCTCTTTGGCTCCCCCGGCCGCATGCACTGGCCCGAACGCCCCTGGCTCACCGGTATCCAGCAGATCGTGCTCACCATCCTGCTTGCCGGCTTCCTCGCCCCCCTGATCGCCGTTTTGGGCGAAGGCTTCGGCGCCATCTCCAATGTCCTCACCCAATCGGGTTTCTGGCGCGCCACCGCCACCAGCCTGATCATCGGCACCCTCAGCGCTCTGCTGGCCGTCGCGCTGGGGTTGGCGCTGGGCATGGCCCGTGCGCTACAGGCCAGAAGCTCGCTCTGGCGTGCGGTCCTGGGCTTTCCGGTCTTTGCCTATCTCGCCGTTCCCGCCGTCGTGCTTTCGCTGGGTTTTTTCCTTCTCGCCCGGCTTACCGGGCTCGCTCCCACCGCCGTCGCACCGCTCGTTCTGATCCTGTCAAATGCACTTCTCGCGCTACCCTTCGTCTTTGCCACGATCGCCCCGCCGCTCGAAGCGCTGACGCGACGTCATCATCGCGTCATCCGTTCGCTCGGCATGTCCTCTTTCCGCCAATGGAGCCGCATCGAATGGCCACTGCTCGGTCAGCCCATAGGCTATGGTCTGGCCGTCGCCTTCGTTTTCTCGCTGGGCGATCTGGGGGTCATTTCACTTTTCGGCACCTCGGAATTTTCCACCCTGCCCTGGCTGATGTACCGGGCGCTTGGCGCTTACCGCACCAATGATGCGGAGGCCATTGCCGCTGTGCTTCTGATCGTGAGCATCGCCGCTTTCATCCTCATCCCCAAACTCTTTGAGAAGCTGACAAATGCTCGAAATTGACCGCCTTACATTCAGCTATGATGGCGGCACCACCGGCTTTGCCTTCGACATGAGCATCAAGCCCGGTGAAATCGCCGGTCTGGTCGGCCCATCCGGCGCCGGAAAATCGACGCTGTTCGACCTGATCGCCGGTTTCCTCGAACCCGCCTCGGGCGACATCCAGCTTGCCGGCCGCTCCATACTGGGCCAGCCCCCCGAGAACCGCCCGGTTTCGATCCTGTTTCAGTCGGACAATCTGTTCGACCATCTCTCCACGGGCGCCAATGTGGCGCTGGGGCTGGGCAGCACCACGAAAGCCAACGACGAACGAGTGTTGGCGGCGCTCGACAGCATGGAGCTTTCCGGACTTGGCAAACGCCCTGCGGCCCGACTATCAGGTGGCCAGAAACAGCGTGTCGCCCTCGCGCGCACCCTGCTGCGCAACCGTCCCATCCTGCTGCTCGACGAACCCTTTACCGGGCTGGACAGCCAGACCGCGGCCCCCATCCGCGATCTTGTGGCGCAGATGGTGCGTGCCAATCGCTGGCACGCCATAGTGGTTTCCCATCAGGCCGAGGATATCGAGGCGCTTGCCGACCGCACCTATCGGATCGAAAACGGCCGCACGGTGCCGGGCTAATTACCGGCCGCTTCAGCCGGCGCCTCTTCCGCCTCCGGCTCCGCGTCTGCCGACGCCTCGGCGTCGAGTTCAGCCCAGGCGGCCATGACATCGGCAAAGATCGCGTCACCGTCCTCGCCCTTTTCAAGCGTCAGGATGGCGCGGCGGCCCGTGCCATAGACCATGGCCAGATCCACCCACTCGCGGTTCTCGAGCAGGTTGAGATTGTTCTCGACATCGATATCGCTGGCGCTCGACAGCGCGAACAGGAACGAATTGCCCACAATCCGCGCCGACGCACCCGTCAGCGGTTGCCCCTGCACCAATTCCTCGTTCTTGAGCAGCACGCCTGGCAGGTTGGCGATCGAGCCACCAACAAAGCTTTCGGCGACCGTGAAATCGACTTCCATGAGATGGCTGGCCGGCAGGTTGGCGTCGGCATTGCGGCGCAACAGGACATCCACATCCAGATTGCGCGCAGGTATGGAGGCTTCGGCGATAATCGTGGGGTGGCCCAACTCATCGGTCCCGCGCGACCATTCCACACTGCCTGTATAGGGCACCGCTCCTGCAGCGCCGCCGGTCTGTTCCTCGAGCAGCAGCGATTGGGGTCCATCGGTGGTGATTTCGACCCCCGGCTCCGACTCACTGTCACCGTCGGGGCTGACAGGTGTACCCGCCTCGGCCGGCAGCCGGTCCTCGAAGGTCGCTTCGGGTTCGCTCGGCGCTGTCGAGGGAGTTTCGGTTTCCGTGAAAGGCAACTCCTCTCCCGGCATCGGAGACCCGGACACCTCACCACCCGCGCTCGGCACTTCAGGCGTGGTATTGACCGCGGCGGGCACCTCGGTCTGAGCGTCCGTCGATGCAGGTTCCTCGGGCACCTCGGCGTCGGCGACCTCGGTCGTTTCCGGCGTCTGGTTCTGGGCAAAGAGCGCGTTCAGGTCGATAAAGCCCTCGCGCCAGGCCCAGTATCCGCCCAATCCGCCACCACCCAGAAGCAGTATCGAAATCAAAAGAAAGATCGTGAACGCGCCAAACCCGCCACGACTGTCGCCATTTTCTGCGTCCGCGCTTTCCTGATCGTCCTCGGCGGCGATGGGCTCATGGGCGTCATCGGTCGCTGTGGCCTCCCCGCGCGCTTCGCGATCGAGCGCGGCAATCGCCCTGTCTATCGCAACTTGGGCATCCGAAACCTCCGGACGCGCCAGGATGCCCGGTTCAAGATCGACTTCACGGACGCTCGACATCGCCGGCTCCGCCTTTGACACCGGCTCATGCGTGCCACTCAGGGGACGCCCATGCAGGTCGACCAACGGCGCGCTGCTCCGCGGTTGCGCATCGGCCTCCGAGATTATGAAGTGCTTTTCGTCGGCCCGGGGCGCTTCGTGCTCTTCCGGTTCGGTCGCGGGTGCGAAAGGAGCGATAACCCCTTGTGCGTCCGGCCCGTCTGCCGTCGGCTCCATCTGATCGGCGTCGAGCGAAGCCCTTTCGGCCGAAGCAATGATGTCCTCGATCGAACCGGGCCTGAACGATGCCGGCTCGTTCTCTGGCTCGACCTCCGGAACGATCTCGCCGGCACCGCTCTCCTCTATGGGCGCGGCATCGTCGACCGGCTCGAAAACCGGCTTCTGTTCGAGCGAAAGCCGGTCTTCCTCCAAGGCGTCGGCTTCCGCCGCCTCCTCGGGAAGGTAGGGCTCTGCCGGTTCCGGCTCATCGATCCGCGGTTCGGCCGGTTCGGGTTCGGCTATGAAATCCTCGGCCGGCGATGAGCCGAAATTGTCACTCTCGACTGCTTCCGGCTCACCTTCAGGTTCCAGTTCGGGCTCGGGCTCAGCCGGAGCCTCGTCGGCATCGTCGAACGCAGCGACCGGTTCTTCGTCGATAGCCTCGATTTCGGGCTCGACCTCAGGCTCCGTTTCTTCGACGGCACGAAACCGCCCCAGAAGCCGCTCGGTCGCTTCGTGCTCGACCTCTCGAATACAGTCTTCGAGATTGAGCCGATGGGTCGTGATCTCGCGGGCCGGCAATGGCGGATCGATGGCGCGCAATTGCGCGACAAGTGCACTGCGCGCCTTTTCGTAAACCGCCCGGCGATTTGCCCCGGTATTGTCGGGCAGGGCATCGATCGCCTTGCGCAAGAGTTCACGATAGTCGGCCATATCTACTCAACATCACTTGTTGCCGGCATTATTCAAAGTTGTTTCTAAACAAGAAAATTCAATCTTGAAACGGGTCCTGGACCAAAATCGTGTCTTCGCGTTCCGGGCTTGTGGAGAGCATGGCCACGCTCGCGCCGATCAGTTCTTCGATCCGCCGCACATATTTGATCGCCTGGGCGGGCAATTCGGCCCAGCTCCGGGCGCCGGCGGTCGTTTCTTTCCAGCCATCCAGCGTTTCATAAATTGGCTTGACTCGACTTTGTGCCCCCATTGAGGCGGGCAGATAATCAATTCTTTGCCCGTCCAACTCATAGCCCACGCAAACCTGGATTTCGTCCATGCCATCCAGAACGTCGAGCTTGGTCAGCGCGATGCCATGAATGCCCGAAGTGCGCACCGTCTGGCGCACGATCACCGCATCGAACCAGCCGCAGCGCCGCTTGCGTCCGGTGACCACTCCGAACTCGTGGCCCTTCTCGCCGAGGAACTGCCCGATCTCGTTGTCCTGCTCGCTCGGGAACGGCCCTTCGCCAACCCGGGTCGTATAAGCCTTGGTAATGCCGAGCACGTAATCGATGGCCGCCGGCCCCAGCCCCGAACCCGGCGCCGCCTGTCCGGCCACGGTATTGGACGAGGTCACGAACGGATAGGTACCGTGATCGTTGTCGAGCAATGCGCCCTGCGCACCCTCGAAAAGAATGCGCTCACCGCGCTTGCGCCGCTCGTCGAGCAGGTCCCAGACCCGATCCATGAACGGCAGAATCTTGTCGGCCACCGCCATCAATTCGGAATGGATCGCCTCGGCCGATATTTCCACGGCCCCCATGCCGCGCCGCAGCGCATTGTGGTGGGTCAGAAGCCGCTCGATCTTGTCCCTCAGTGTTTCGGGCTCGCCCAGATCACAAACCCGGATCGCGCGCCGCCCCACCTTGTCCTCATAGGCCGGCCCGATCCCGCGCCGCGTCGTACCGATCTTGAGACCCGAATTGGAATCCTCTCGCAACGCATCGAGTTCGCGATGCAGCGACAGGATCAACGGCGCGTTCTCGGCGATGCGCAAGACCTCCGGCGTGACCGAAATCCCCTGCCCGGCGATCTTTTCGACTTCGGAAACGAAATGGTGCGGATCGACCACCACCCCATTGCCGATGACCGAGAACTTCCCGCGCACCAGCCCCGATGGCAAAAGCGAAAGCTTGTAGCTCACCCCGTCGATGACGAGCGTATGGCCGGCATTGTGTCCGCCCTGATAGCGCACCACCACGTCGGCCCGCTCGGACAGCCAGTCAACGATCTTGCCTTTGCCCTCGTCGCCCCACTGCGAGCCGACCACCACAACATTCGCCATTTACGCCAATATCCCTTTTGCGTGCGCTACGTTCCGGCCAGTCCGACCGGCAAGCCTGCAGGAGCAATCTCTGTTTCACCGCAAGCCAAAACGCTGATAAGTCCGGGTTCTATAAAGTACAAGGCCCGTAATGACAAAGTCCCCCGCCACCCCCGCATCCCCATCCAGTCCATTTGCGCGGCTCATGGGACAACCCTATCTGCTCTTGACCCTGTCGGCGCTGTTCTGGGGCGCCAATATCATCGCGGGAAAATACGCGATCGGCGAACTTGATCCCTATGCTCTTTCCGCCATGCGCTGGCTCGTGGCGTTTCTGATCATCTTGCCCTTCGCATGGACCGGCCTGCGGTCCGAATGGCCCGCCATCCGACGCGGATGGGGCTGGCTGGCCTTTTACGGCGTGCTCGGTTTTACGAGTTTCAACGTGCTGCTTTACGCGGCCACCACCTACACCGCCGCCGTCAATGTCGCAATGATCCAGGCCGCCATTCCCGTGCTGGTCATGGTCGGCAATTTCGCCATATTCCGTGTCCGCGCCTCCGGACTGCACGTCGTGGGCGTTGTGCTCACCATCTATGGTGTTGTCCATGTGGCAACCCACGGCAGCCCGCTGCGTCTTGTGGGCCTCGACGTCAATATCGGCGATGCCCTTATGCTGCTGGCCGCCCTGTTTTACGCGCTGCATTCGCTCATGCTGCGCTACAAGCCGAAAATCGGCTGGATGAGCTTTATCGCCAGCACCAGCTTTTTCGCCATGCTCGCCGCCTTCGCTTATCAATCGGTTCTCGGTACCGGCCCTGCCGGCCTTGTCGCGGAAGTGGCCACCATGAGTTGGCGCGGCTGGGCCGTCGTTCTCTACGTGGCCCTGCTGCCCTCCATCGTCGCCCAGATGACTTACGCGCAAGGTGTCGAACTGATCGGGCCCAATCGAGCCAGCCTCTTCATCAACCTCATTCCCGTTTTCGGAGCCCTGCTCGCCGTCTTCATGCTCGGCGAAACTCTTGAGGTCTTTCACATGATCGCCGCCGCCTTCATTATCGCCGGTATCGGAATTGCCGAATATGCGGCCCGCCGCAATCTGCGCGATATCTTAAAGCCGCAATAAAGGGCAGATCGAGAAACAAAAAGGGCGGCATCGCTGCCGCCCTTCCAAAATCGATGTGATGGCCCTCAAACCCCAAACACGAGCCGCTTGGCCTGCTTGACGCCCTCGAGTTCTTCGATCTGCGTCAACTCGCCATCGGTCAGTTCGCTGTCGATTGACAGAAGGGCAATCGCGTCCTTGCCCTGCTCGACCCGACCCAGGTTGAAGTTGGCGATGTTGATGCCGAGCTGGCCCATAAGCGTACCCAGCCGCCCGATAAAGCCCGGCTTGTCCTCATTGGTGATATAGAGCATGTGCGGAGTGACCTCCGCTTCGAGCGTAATGTTCTTGATCTCGACGATCCGCGGCGCCTTGGAGCCATAGACCGTACCGGCCACGCTGCGCTCCTGGCGTTCGGTTACCACGGTGAGCCGGATGAGGTTGTCGTAGGCTCCGACCTGTTCGCGGTTGACCGTTTCAACGGCAATGCCGCGATCCTTGGCCAGAGCCGGCGCCGAAACCATGTTGACGTCTTCGAGAAGCGGCTTGAGAACCCCATTGAGCAGCGCCGCCACCATCGGACGCGTATTGAGGTCGGAAACATCGCCCTCGAACTCGATGCGGATGCCCTTGATGCCGGTTTCGGTCAGCTGCCCGGCAAACGAGCCCAAAAGCTCGGCCAGCTTGACGAACGGGGTCAGCTTGGGCGCCTCTTCCGCCGAAATCGAAGGGAAGTTGAGCGCGTTGGTGATTTCCCCGGTCACCAGATAGGCCGAAATCTGCTCGGCAACCTGCAACGCGACATTCTCCTGCGCCTCGGTCGTCGAAGCCCCAAGATGGGGCGTGCAGATGACATTTGCCAGCCCGAACAGCGGATTGTCCTTGGCCGGTTCTTCCAAAAACACATCGAGCGCCGCGCCGGCAACCTTGCCCGCTTCAAGCGCATCCTTGAGCGCGGCTTCATCGATCAGCCCGCCGCGCGCGCAGTTGATGATCCGCACGCCGTCCTTCATCTTGGCAATCGCTTCGGCCGAAATGATGTTGCGCGTCGCATCGATAAGCGGCGTGTGCAGCGTGATGAAATCGGCCCTTGCGAACAACTCGTCGAGTTCGACCTTTTCGACACCCAGATCCACAGCGCGTTCGGGCGTGAGGAACGGATCGTATGCAATGACCTTCATTTTCAGGCCCTGGGCACGGTCGGCAACGATCGAGCCGATATTGCCCGCCCCGATCAGGCCCAGCGTCTTGTTGGTCACCTCAACGCCCATGAAGCGGTTCTTTTCCCACTTCGATGCCCGCGTCGACGCATCGGCTTCCGGGATCTGCCGCGCCAGCGCCAGCATCATCGAGATCGCGTGTTCGGCCGTGGTGATCGAATTGCCGAACGGGGTGTTCATGACGATCACGCCCTTGGCGGTGGCTGCCGGAATATCGACATTGTCCACGCCGATCCCGGCGCGCCCGATCACCTTGAGATTGGTGGCATGGGCCAGGATCTTGTCGGTCACCTTGGTCGCCGAGCGGATCGCGAGCCCGTCATACTGCCCGATGATTTCGGCCAGCTTTTCCTTGTCCTTGCCGACATCGGGGAGGTAGTCGACCTCAACCCCGTTCGCCTTGAAAATCTCGATCGCCGCCGGGCTGATCTTGTCCGAAACCAATACCTTGGCCATGTCCATATATTCCTTGTTTCAAAAGGGCCATCTGCCCGAAAAATTGTCTATGTCAGCCGCCCAGCGACATCGGTTTCTGGCCAGGCCCCGTCAATCCGAACCGGCTGCGGACGAATTCGAGCCACAGCCCGTACGGTCGCCCCAGAACCAGCATCAACGCCGCAAATCCGAGCGCTCCGGTGACGATGCCCATGCCCCTTGCCCCACCGGCAAATATGATGAGCACGTAGATCGGAACCTGAAACCCCAGCAACGCGATGGAGTCCATGATGATTGTCGCCGTGGTGGATGCGGGGCTGGTGATCTTCAGGAACCAGTCCCGCCAATACCCGTAAGGCCGGGCGGTCAGAACCATGAGCGGAGCACCGATGGCGCGTGAGGTGGCCACTTCGGGCCAGCTCATGCCGGCGATGAACCGTTCGTTGAGCCCGCTGACGATGGTAAAGAAGATGACCAGCGCCAGCGTATCGGCAGCAAAACTCCTGAGCCGCTGGTTGGCCATCGTTCCAGCCCTACGCCAGCGCCGCCTTCTTCTCCTCGGCATAAGCCCAGTCGAGCCAGGGCCCCAGCTTTTCCAGATCTGCCGTTTCCACAGTCGATCCGCACCAGATGCGGAACCCGGTCGGCGCATCGCGATAGCCGCCGATATCGTAGGCAACAGCTTCCTTGTCGAGCCGGGAGACCACCGCCTTGGCGAGCTTGGCCTGCGCATCATCGGAAAGCGCTGCAACCTCGGGATCGACGATTTTCAGGCACACCGAAGTGTTCGACCGCACCTTTGGATCGGCAGCGAGGAAATCGACCCAATCGGTCCTGGCCACCCAATCGGCAATTGCCTTTTCATTGGCATCGGCCCGCGCCTGCAGCGCCTTGAGCCCGCCGACCTTGAGCCCCCATTCCATGGCGTCGACGGCGTCTTCGATACAGATCATCGACACCGTATTGATGGTCGCGCCTTCAAAGACCTCCGCCATCAGTTTCCCGCCCTTGGTCAGCCGGAAAATCTTGGGCAGCGGCCGGTTGGCCGGGGTGAAGGTTTCCAGCCGTTCCACGGCCCGCGGCGAGAGGATCAGAATCCCATGCGCGGCTTCCCCACCCAGCGCCTTCTGCCAGGAGAAAGTCACAACATCGAGCTTGGAAAAATCGAGATTCTGCGCAAACGCTGCCGACGTGGCATCGCAAATGGTCAGCCCTTCGCGGTCCGCCGGGATCCAGTCCCCATTCGGAACCCGCACGCCCGAAGTCGTCCCGTTCCAGGTGAACACCACGTCGCGGGTAAAATCGACTTCGGAAAGGTCGGGCAGTTCGCCATATTCGGCCTTGAGCACCCGCACATCGTCGAGCTTGAGTTGCTTTTGAACGTCTGTGACCCACCCGGCCCCAAACGATTCCCAGGTCAGCATGTCGACGCCACGCGCGCCCAGCATGCCCCACAGCGCCATTTCCACGGCGCCGGTATCGGATGCCGGCACGATGCCGATCAGATAATCCTCGGGGACTTCGAGCAGTTCGCGCGTCAACGCGATGGCGCGCTGAATGCGGGCCTTGGCCGGCTTGGCCCTGTGGGACCGCCCCACCAGCGCACCGGCAAGCGCCTCAACCGTCCACCCGGGACGCTTGGCGCAAGGACCTGACGAAAAATTGGGATTTTCCGGACGCACTGCCGGCTTCGCCACATCGGTGGCGGCAGAAATATCTGTCATGTTGCTCCATCCTTACAGATGGGCGTCCCTCGTTGGGGAGGGATGGCCCGCAGCCCGTATAGAGGAGGACGGGGGCGGTTGGCAAGGGGGCTCGTCGCTTGCGAGCTAGATCGAAGCTCGCTCCGCTCTTGCCCCCAGCCTGCCTCTCTCGCCTCTCCTGCGGCTCCGTCACCACCGCCAACCTCACCCCGCGTCATCCTCGGGCTTGACCCGGGGATCTGCAGCGCTGCCATTGAGCACCGCAGAAGTGATATGTGGGGCCTCTCACCGTTCCCCAACCCCTTCACCGGTTGCCCAATGCAGCGGATCCCCGGGTCAAGCCCGAGGATGACGCGGGGGTGGGTGAATGCCGGAGAACATGCTCCCCCATTGTCATTCCGGGGTTTATCCCCGGAATCCATCATGATGAGCGTCCACGCTCCCAGCCGCAAAAACTTTATCCCCGCTTCCACGACCTCCCCCATACTGCCCTCACGAACCCGCGCATATGGACGCAAGCGCAACGAACGTTTGGGCGGGTTCGGTCCGGGTTCCTTGCGGGTCGCCGCAGGGAAGGCCCAAAGCGGACGGATGGCCGGACGAGGAGTGGTATCCACGTCGTACCGGGGAAACCCGGAGGGGCACCGCGGAAATCATCTGCAAAGATAATTTCCCAACAAACCCCAGCCCGAGACGCCGCCATAAGCCAAAAACCCCGGATGCATGGGGCGATGATCGCTTCATATATACAAATTTCAGTGCGGAGCGTTCATCGCCCCATGCCGTCTACTTCGATCCGTCCTTCGGCCAATCGTGCCGGTGGCACGATTGGAGGTGAGAAGGCCATGAGAGCTAAGCTCGAATGGCCATCATAGCCCGAGGCGATCTCGCCGTCGGAGGTTTTGGCATGAATGAAAAAAAGGCCCTCTCACCGGCCTGCCGGCCACCCTCTCCCCCAAGGGGCGAGGGTTAAGCGTGCCGAAACGCTTGAGAGAAACACCGACGCTCCCGCAAGCCGCAGCGGGACTCCCTCGCCCCTCTGGGGAGAGGGTTGGGGTGAGGGGCCTTGAGCGTCAAAGAAGATCGTCACCGCCCACCCCACGCTTCACCTCTCCCTCGGGGGAGAGGTCGGCGCGAAGCGACAGGTGAGGGGGCCTTTCTTACTTGTTCATCAAGGCGCCCCCTAATGCCTCAACCCCGGCGCCTCCTGCCCGGTGCTCTCCACATACTCCCGATACCCGCCCCCGAACGTCCGCACGCCCTCGGGCGAAACCTCAAGCACCCGGTTAGACAATTCAGCCAGGAAATGCCGGTCGTGCGAGACGAACAGCATGGTGCCCTCGTAGTTGGCCAATGCTTCGATCAGCATTTCCTTGGTGGCGATGTCGAGATGGTTGGTGGGCTCGTCCAGCACCAGGAAATTGGGGGGATCGAACAGCATCATGGCCATCACAAGCCGCGCCTTCTCCCCGCCCGAAAGCACCCGGCATTTCTTTTCGACGTCATCGCCGGAAAACCCGAAACACCCCGCCAAAGCCCGCAGCGGCGCCTGGCCTGCCTGCGGGAATTCGCTTTGCAGCATGTCGAAGATCGACTTGTCCCCGTCCAGCCGGTCCATGGCATGCTGGGCGAAATAGGCCATCTTGACCGACGGCCCCCGCGCCACCGACCCGGTATCCGGCTCAGCCGCCCCGGTCACCAGTTTGAGGAGTGTCGATTTGCCCGCACCATTGACCCCCATGATCGCCCAGCGCTCCTTGCGCCGCACATGAAAATCGAGCCCGTCATAAATGGTCTTTTCCCCGTACGTCTTGGCGACGCCCTTCAATACCGCCACATCCTCGCCCGACCGCGGCGCGGGGCGGAATTCGAACACCACTTTCTGCGCCCGCTTGGGCGGCTCGACCCTGTCGATCTTGTCGAGCTTTTTCACCCGGCTCTGCACCTGTGCCGCATGGCTCGCCCGCGCCTTGAACCGTTCGATGAACTGGATTTCCTTGGCCAGCATCGCCTGCTGGCGCTCGAACTGGGCCTGCTGGTTCTTGTCGGCTACGGCCCGCTGTTCCTGATAGAATTCATAGTCGCCCGTATAGGACGTCAACGTGCCGGCATCGATCTCGATGATCTTGTTGACCACCCGGTTCATGAACGCCCGGTCGTGCGAGGTCATCAGCAGCGCGCCGGTGAAATTTTTCAAAAACTCCTCGAGCCAGATCAGGCTTTCGATGTCCAGATGGTTCGAGGGTTCGTCGAGCAGCAGCACATCGGGTTTGGCAAGCAGGATCTTGGCCAGCGCCACGCGCATCTTCCAGCCGCCCGACAGCGCCCCCACATCGCCATCCATCATGGCCTGGGAAAATCCGAGCCCGTCGAGCACCTCGCGCGAACGCCCGTCCAGCGCATAACCGTCAAGTTCCTCGAACTGTTCGGTCACCTCGCCATAGCGCGCGATGATCGTGTCCATCTCGCCGGCCTTGTCGGGATCGCCCATATCGACTTCGAGCTTCCGCATTTCCGCGCTGAGCGCCGCCACCGGCCCGGCCCCATCCATGGTCTCGGCCACCACCGAACGCCCCGCCATCTCGCCCACATCCTGGGAGAAATAGCCGATGGTGGTGCCCCGATCGATGGACACCTGCCCCTCATCGGGCGCTTCTTCGCCGGTAATCATGCGAAACAGCGTCGTTTTTCCCGACCCGTTCGGTCCCACAAGCCCGATCTTTTCGCCTTTCTGGAGCGCAGCCGAGGCTTCGATGAAAACGATCTGTTTCCCGTTCTGCTTGCCGATATTTTCAAGACGGATCATGAGGGTGCTTCCAACAAAGACAAGGCCGCCCCCGTAAGGGCGGCCAATTCAGTCTGCCGTAAATCATTTTGCGGCGATCAGTGCAAGGGCACGTTAGAGCGCGTCCAGCAAAAGTGGAAATGCTCTAGCCTGCAAAATGCGCGCCGAGGAAATAGGGCCACACGATGATTGCCAACACGCCTGTCCAGAAACCGAGGTTCAGATAGCCTATGGTGAACAGCCAGCCGACAAACCACAGCATACCGACGCCGGAGTGCTGTTCGATCTTGATGCGTCTATCCATTTGAAATCCCCCGATGCAGGAATGCATCCAAGAGATGGGAGATTTTCCCGCTATTGCAATATGCCGGTCTTGTAGAGCGTGATCCGGACACCATTGTTGTCGATGCTGCCGCCGGGTTTTTCGAACGTCAGCCCCGTTGCCCGCGCCAGCGCCGGGTCGGCCGTCACCATCCCCAACCGCCAGCCGGAAAACCGCGTCCGCATGACCGTGCCCAGCGCGCCATAAAGCGGATAGAGCTTTTTGCGGTCCCCGATGCGCAAGCCATAGGGCGGATTGACGATCACCAGACCCGCAGGCCCTTCCGGCGGCTCCAGCTCATCGATCGGGGTCTGCGCAAAGCGCGTGGCCGAACTTACCCCCGCCCGCTCTGCATTGGCTAAACTCATCCGGATCGCACCGGCATCCCTGTCGCTGCCGCATAAGAAGAAAGGTGATGTGACACTGCCGGATTGAGCCTTCATGGCGGCCCACATATCGGGATTGAAGCGGGCCAGATGTTCGAATGCAAAGCCGCGTGCCCGGCCGGGCTTGAGCCCCAGCGCCATCTCCGCCGCCTCGATCACGAAAGTCCCCGACCCGCACATGGGATCGACCACCGGCTCGCTGCCGCTGTATCCGCACTCGCGCAGCAAAAGGGCTGCTGTGGTTTCCCGCATCGGCGCCTTGTTGACCTCGAGTTTATGCCCGCGCCTGTGCAGCCCCTCACCCGACGTGTCCACACTGATCGTGCACAGATCGTTTTCGATCCGCACGAGAACCCGAACTTGCGCACCGCTTTCGATTGGTGCGCCCAGTTCTTGCGCTATCGCTTTTTCCACCCGCTCCGCCGCAGCGCCGGAATGATAGATCTTCGATTTCCGGCAGCTCGCCTCCACCCGCACCGGAATATCCTTGCGCAGCACGTCGCCCCACGCCACTGCACGCGTCCGCTTGTCGAGCTGCGCCAGATGGCTGGCGCGAAAACTGTCGATCCGCACCAGCACCCGTCCGGCGCCCCGCAGTTCGAGATTGGCGCGCCAGACCTCGCTCCAACCGCCCGAAATCTCCACCCCGCCGAATACCGGTCTGGGATCGGAAAAGCCAAGCTCGCCGGCCTCCCGGTGAAGTGCGTTTTCAAAGCCGGGCGTGGCCACCAGAAATATAGGGAATTGATCTTTGTCCATACCCCTCCATATCCGGGTGCAACGGCCGACGCGACCAAATTATTGCCGGCGCTCTTTGGCCCGGTCGAACGGCAGGACAAGCAGCGTCTCCAGTGGTCCGCGCTCAAAATGGCGGCGCCAGATCACCGCAAAGAACCCGGCCAGGATCATCACGACAATCACCGAAACCATGGCCTCCCCAACGCTCTCGCGCCGCACGATATCCTTGAAAAAATGCAACGCGACAAGGTGAGCGACATAAAAGCTGAAAGCCAGTTGCCCCAGAGCGACCAGGGGGCCGCACAAGCGCGGCCAGCGCTGGACAATGATGAGCATGGCGCCGGTGACAGCGCTCGCTGCCCCGATCGAGCCGGTCACCCAAAGCGGCATCTGGCTGTGTGGCGCATCCGAGAGCAATTGACGCCAATCGGCCAGCTCATCGGGCGGACCGAGGATTTGCAGGCCGATGGCCGCGACAATTGCGGAACTCACCGCCACCGCGCTTCCAATCAGCAACAATCGGAGCTGGCTCGGATCGGATCGCAAATCGAGCCGCCCCACCCACATACCCCAAAGCAGCGCCGGAGACCATGTGAGCAGCGGATATGGCCCGGTCAGCAACAACCCGTCGACAATTTCGATAGGACGATCTCCTGCAACAACCGTTTCGCGCCAGACAAAATCAGGCCATTGCGCGCTGATGGCAAAATAAGCGAGCGGCCCGCAGACAGTGGTCAGGGCGGCGAGAACGCCCAGAAGCCGCGATGGCAGCCCTATGACGAGGACGCCAAATACATAGAAGACGGCATAGTGATGCAGGATCACCGCAATGCCGTGATCGAGCATCTGCAAGCTCAACCCCAGTGGGAGCAGCACCAAAGCCATCCATATCAGCCGATATCTGGCAACACCCAACTGCCCGGGCCGTGCCGACAGAAGCGACATGCCAATTCCGGCAATGAAAGCAAAGAGGATCGACGCCCGGCCATGGGGCAGATTGTAAAGAACTTCCGCGAAATTTGTCCGATCGCGCGGTCCCACATGGACCATCAGCATCCCCAAAACGGCAAGCGCCCGCGCCGCGTCGATCCCGCCGATCCGCGTACCCTCTCGCTGTTGCGGCCGTGTCTCGTCGCTCATTGGATTTCATGTTCCACGAGAAAAGGGGCGCCCTTTCGGACGCCCCTTGTCAAAACAAATCATAAATCCGGTTGTTATTCGACCGCAGGTTCGGCCGGAACAGCCGGATCAGTCGTTACTGCCGGATCGGCAGGAACACCACCATCCTCGGGCGGAGGCATGTCACAAGCGGCAACGGCCAGCATGAGCGGCAGAGCCAGAAGGGCAAGAAACTTACGCATTTTTGGTCTCCTTTTCATTCTCAAAACAAAAATGGCCGATGGCGGGAATGGTTCCCATCTCGGGTGGATACGGCCATCAGCCGGTCATCCAGAAAGCGGCACTGTGTTGACCGCTCGACTCTGGGAGCCAACGATGACAAAAATGTGATCGGCCGGAATCATACGGTAATTCAAGCGATTGGCGCTTGGCAGATCCGATCGCGGCGTGCCCGACTCGATAAAAGATGGCAAGGAGAAGGCAAATCGGCTCGGACCAGTGGTTCACCCATCAAGCCATAGCTCCTGATTTAGGCAGCCCATACAGTGACTGATCCCTCGTTCGAGCCATCGCCCGCGCATTCCGGAACCCTGTTTCAGCCGATATTCTCTGGGCTCCTTGCAGCAGTCGTGGGTTTTGCCAGTTCGTTTGCCATCGTTTTGCAGGGGTTTGACGCCGCGGGCGCCACCCAGGCGCAGGCTGCTTCCGGTCTCTTCGCGCTCTGCCTGGGCATGGCTCTGGTCGGGATCGCCATGAGCTACATTACGAAAATGCCGCTCTCGATTGCCTGGTCCACGCCGGGCGCCGCGCTGCTTATCACGACCGGCGCAGTCCAGGGCGGTTTCCCCGCAGCCGTCGGCGCATTCATCGTCGCTGCAATCCTCGTCGTTATCGCCGGGTTCTGGAGGCCCTTCGGACGGGCCGTCGCGGCGATCCCCATGCCTCTGGCCAGTGCAATGCTTGCCGGTATTCTGTTCAATCTGTGCCTTGCTCCCGTCAGGGCCGTGGCCGAACTTCCAACGCTGGCACTGCCCATTATTGTGGTCTGGGCCGTCTGCCTGCGCTTTGCCCGCATCTGGGCCGTACCGGCCGCGGTGGCAGTAAGCGCCGCGATGATTGCCATATCGACCGAACTCCCGGCTGACATTCTGACCGGTGCCTTGCCCGCCCCGGTTCTGGTCGTTCCAACGCTCAATCTCGACGCCATCATCGGCATAGCATTGCCACTGTTCGTCGTGACCATGGCCTCGCAGAATATTCCCGGGCTGGCCGTCCTGCGGTCCAATGGCTATCAGCCTGACGTCAAACCGATCTTCGTTTCCACCGGGCTGGTCAGCGCCATTGGCGCGCTGCTGGGAGGACAACTCATCAACCTGGCTGCTATCACCGCCGCTTTATGCGCCGGGCCGGAGGCGCACCCTGACAGAACGCGGCGCTATGTGGCGGCCATGACAGCGGGCTTTGCCTATGTGCTGTTCGCTCTGGGGGCGGGCATTGCTGCGGCCTTCATTTCCGCAGCGCCCCCTATCCTGATCGAGGCTGTTGCCGGGCTGGCCCTCATCGGTGCCCTCGCCAACGCGCTCGTCGGCTCTGTCGCGAACGAGGAGTTTCGCCTGCCGGCCGTCCTCACCTTCGTGACGGCCGCCTCGGGCCTGACATTATTCGGTGTCGGCGCTGCTTTTTGGGGGCTCATCGTCGGCGGTGCGCTGCACGTGCTCCTGAAAACAAAAAAGGCGGCCAGTTAGACCGCCTTCTTAAGCTGGCAGGACCAGCCCCTAGAAGCGATAGCGCAATGTGGCCCGCAATTCGTGAACCAAGGTGTCATCGACTACGTAGCGGGGCGTCTCATTGTTGTTCTCGATGCTCGCGATGTAGAGCGCACGATAGCCCAGATCGGCAACGATGGAGCCGAAATCGTAGCCCACACCTGCCATACCTGCCGCCGCAAAACTTGTATTGCTGTCCCACGGCCCAAAGGCGCCGTCGGAAACCCGCGAGTCGTTGAATGCAACGCCTGCGCCCGCGCCGACATAACCGAACGCGCCACCTGCTGCTGACAGTCCCAAATCTCCAAGACCGAAATCGTAATAGGCATTGGCCAGAACTATGGTCGAGCGCAGCTCGAGTGTGTGAGCCACGCCCGAAACATCGGCTGTCATATCGTTGTTGGCGAGATAGTCGACCGTTGCGTCGAATCGCAGGCCCGTGCCGGTCTCATACCCTGCGCCGATGCCCGCGCTGTAGCCCCAGCCACCTTCCGTAATCGAAAAGACATCCGCCGTGTCGGGATGGCGTGCCTGACGCGACCAGGCGTAATTTCCCGCAACGCTTCCCCGTAGGTAGAACGAGCCTTTCAGACCCTCATCGACCGGCGGGACGTAGGGGGGGACGAAGTCCTTGTAGACAGGATAATCGAAAGACACCGGATCGGCAGCCATGGCCGCCGTCGACATAAGCGCTGCTGCCCCAACGACAGCAAAAGCGACCAGCTTTTTCATAGGCGTAAGTTCCCCAAGCATCAAATTCCCTAGAATTACGTGGAATTTAGAGGAACTTCCTTAAAGCGCGCTTAACCGTACCGCTTAACTGTAACGCCCGGAATCATGCGACCTTCCCTATGGCCGCCACGATCTCGTTGACAACCTGGGAGACCAGGGCCGCATCGTCGCCCTCTCCCATCACCCTTATGACCGGCTCGGTGCCCGATTCACGGATGATCAGACGTCCGGTCTCGCCGAGCCTGATTTCGGCATCGGCAATCAGAGCCCGGACCGACTTGTCATCGAGGGGCTTGCCGCGCCTGTAGCGTACGCTCTGGAGCAATTGCGGCACGGGATCGAAACGATGGCAAACCTCGGAAACCGGCTTGCCTTCCTGCTTGACCACCGAGAGCAGTTGCAAGGCCGCGACAAGCCCATCGCCGGTCGTCGTGAAATCGGACAGAATGATATGGCCCGATTGCTCGCCGCCCACATTAAAGCCCTTGCCGCGCATCGCTTCGAGCACATAGCGGTCTCCGACCTTGGTGCGCTCGAGCAGCAAACCCTGTGCCTCGAGATAGCGCTGAAGCCCAAGATTGGACATGACCGTGGCAACGATCCCGCCGCCGGCAAGCTGGCCGCGCTCGTGCCATGACGTCCCGATAACGGCCATCACCTGGTCGCCATCGACCATATCGCCCTTCTCATCGACAATCAGCACGCGGTCCGCATCGCCATCGAGCGCAATCCCGATATCGGCGCGCAACTCACGAACCTTTTCGATAAGCGCACCCGGCGCGGTCGATCCACATCCGTCGTTGATGTTGAAGCCATCGGGCGAAATGCCGATCGAGATGACTTCGGCCCCAAGCTCCCAAAGCACTTCCGGGGCGGTCTTGTAGGCGGCGCCGTTTGCGCAATCGACCACGACCCGCAGCCCGGTGAAATCCATATCGCGCGGCAGCGTGCGCTTGGCGTATTCGACATAACGCGTGCGCGCTTCCTCGACCCGACGTGCCCGACCAACCCGGGTGCCGCGCGCCAGCCTGGGGGTAAGATCGGAATCGATGAGACTTTCGATCTCGGCTTCGAAACTGTCGGAAAGCTTGTATCCATCGGGCCGGAACAGCTTGATGCCATTATCGTCGAACGGATTGTGGGAGGCCGAGATCATAACGCCGACATCGGCCCGCAAGGAACGGGTGAGCATTGCCACCGCGGGTGTCGGCATGGGGCCGAGCAACAGCACATCCATGCCCACGGCCGTGAAGCCGGCAGTGAGGGCATTTTCGATCATATAGCCCGAACGGCGCGTGTCCTTGCCGATCACTACGCGATGCGCGTAGTCGCCACGCGTAAAGGCGAGCCCGGTCGCCATGCCGACCTTGAGCGCCAGTTCAGGCGTCAGTTTCGGACCATTGGCGAGCCCCCGAATGCCGTCGGTGCCGAAATATTTGCGAGCCATGGGAGATTTCCAATTGTTCAGCAGCGCACCAAGCTATACCGGCCCCGGTGCAAAAAAAAGGCAAACACACTGACGCGGTAAAAATTGATGCGAGGTCAGCCGCGCTTTTCGAAAGCAAGGAAGCGATAGGTATTGACCGCAGCAAAGGCTTCCGGCGAGCGGTAATCGGCCTTGAGCCGTGCCACGATGTTCTCACGCTCCGATTTCGGAACGAAAATCTTGTAGGCCGTCTTGAGAAACCAGAAGAGGATCGGCCGTTTGTGCGACAACAGCCCGCGCACCTGGTCGACCGTCGGCGCGACAAAGCCACGATAGACATTCTGATCGATGGCCATGGTTTGCGCGGCGGCAAGCGTTACATCCTCGTTCTCGACAACCACAAATCCGGCCCGCTCCACTGCGTCGACAAACTCGGAGTAGCGGTGTCCACCGCCCGGCTGCCTGTCTCCCTGATAGGCATGGGAACGGAAACAGTCGGCGATTATCACCCGGCCATTGGGTGCGAGGATATGTTTGAGCTTGGCAAGACTGGCGTGCAGGTCCACATACTGGAAGCTCTCGGAGAACATGCACACGTCGAACGGACCCTCGCCCGAAAAGTCCTCGAATTTCGTCTCGTGCACACGCCCATTGGGGCCCAGCTTTTCAGCAGCCACTTCGGCCTGCAGATGGCTCGGGGTAATCATCTCGACGGTGTAGCCCTTGTCGAGCAACAGCTTTGCCATCTCGCCCGTGCCCCCGCCGATATCGAGAAGCCGGCCAGGGGCCGGCGGGATCAGCGCGAGGAGCTTTTCGACATAGCGCTCCTGGGCCATGCGAAGCTGGGGGATGTTGGGACGCTCGCCGGGTTCCCAAAGACCGTAGTGAAGCCATGGACTGTCGGCAAAGGTTTTGGCGACATAGACATAGAGGTCCAGTCCTTCGGTCTTGGTATCGATCTTGGCCACGCGCTGCTTCTCCATCAAAGATGCCTCTCGGTACCCAAGAGCACGCTTCGTGACAAGGGGCGCCGGCCAAAGCTGATTGTACCCGGGCTAGAAATCCTCCCAGTCAGAGCTGATCGCGGCATTTCCATCCACCCGATAGGCGCGCCGCGGTGCGGAACCCGTTGCAGCGGTGGACGGCATGGCCTGATCGTTCACGCTGAACACAGCCGCGATCCGGTCAAGTTCGCCCGCCTGGCCTTCGGTCTGTTCGATGGCCGCGTTTGTCTCTTCGACAAGGGCCGCATTGTGCTGGGTCATCTCGTCCATCTGCCGCACGGCGCCATTGACCTCCTCAATGGCAGAGGACTGCTCGGCAGCCGCCTTTGCGATCGCCTCGATAACAGTCGAGCTTTCTTCGGCACCCTGCAAAATCTCGAGCAACCGGGCGGCGGCCTGCTCGACGAGCCGCGAGCCGCCGGCCACTTCGGCAGCACTGGTCTCGATAAGCGCCTTGACCTCCGAAGACGCATCGGCCGCCGACTGGGCCAGCCGGCGCACTTCGATGGCGACAACGGCAAACCCCTTGCCCGCTTCCCCCGCGCGCGCCGCTTCCACCGAAGCATTGAGCGCCAGAAGGTTGGTCTGGAACGCAATGTCGTCGATCATCCCGATGATGTTGGATATCTTTGCCGAAGAGGCGGAGATCCGCTCCATTGCCTTGTTGGCTTCATCCATCACGGTACCGCCCTCGCTGGCGCTGGCCGAAAGCGAGCGCGCCTTATCGGCTGCGGTCCGCGCCTGCCCGGCGCTGGCCACGACGGCGCCCGAAAGCTGCTCCATGGCCGCCGAGGTCTCCTCGATTGTCGCGGCCTGCTTGGTGGTCCGATCGGCCAGGTCGTTGGCGCCCGTAAGCAATTCGCTGGTGGCGGTCTTGACGGCCCCTGAAGTCGATTTGAGACGCGAAACGATATCGACAAGCTGGTCGAGCGTCTTGTTGTACGCCTGCCGCAGCGCTTCGTACTGCCCGGTGAATGTCTCTTCTATCCGCCCGCGCAGATCGCCTTCAGCCATGCGTTCGAGGCTTTTGGTCAACAGCGAAATGATCGCCTCGGCACGCTTGCGCTCGGTAATGTCGGTGGCGAACTTGATGATCTTGACCGGCTTGCCGGTAGGATCGAGGATCGGATTATAGCTCGCCTGTATCCAGATGTCCCTGCCACCCTTGCCCACGCGCTGGAACTCACCGGCCACGAACTCTCCCGCCCGCAGCCGATCCCAGAAATCGGCATATTCACGCGACGCTGAATGGGCCGGGTCGCAGAACATGGCGTGATGCTTGCCGACGATCTCTTCAAGACCATAGCCGAGCGTTGAAAGAAAATTCTGGTTTGCGGTAACGACCTTGCCGTCCAGCGTGAATTCGATGACCGCCTGCACCCGACCGATGGCGGCGATCTGAGCCGCGTGATCGGCGGCACGCAGCTTTTGCGCGGTGATGTCGGTGGCAAATTTTATGACTTTGACTGGCCGGCCCGAACGGTCGAGGATCGGGTTATAGCTTGCCTGAATCCAGATCTCGCGGCCACCCTTGGCCACCCGCTTGAACTCGTCGGCCTGATAGAGCCCTTCCGCCAGGCTCTTCCAGAAGGCCCGGTACTCTTGGCCGGCCGCGTATTCGGGCTGAACGAACATCGAATGATGCTTGCCAACGATCTCTTCGAGCCCGTAGCCCATGGCCACAAGAAAGTTCTCGTTTGCGGTCAGAATGGTGCCGTCGAGCGAAAACTCGATCACCGCCTGCGATCGATCGATGGCTTCCAGTTTCGATTGTGCTTCGCCGGACGCGGCGCCCTGTCGCTTGAACATAGTCAATTTCCCCCAAAACCTGCACGGCAGGCATCGCCAAATCGTCCCTGCGCCCACATTTGACCATCTCTGGTTAAACACGCGTTTAGGCTGGCAATAAGGTGGATTGCGTACGTGCAGCGCTCCGTTCCATGGGACGGCCGGCGGGCCGGTGAGGGGCCTTTCTTTCGGCCATGGCAAAACCTCCGACGGCGATCTCGCCTCGGACTTTGATGGCCATTCGAGCTTAGCTCTCATGGCCTTCTCACCTCCAATCGTGCCACCGGCACGATTGGCCGAAGGACGGATCGAAGTAGACGGCATGGGGCGATGAACGCTCCGCACTGAAATTTGTATATATGAAGCGATCATCGCCCCATGCATCCGGGGTTTTTGGCTTATGGCGGCGTCTCGGGCTGGGGTTTGTCGGGATGACACCATCGCTGGTGCCTTCCGCGGTGCCCCTCCGGGTTTCCCCGGTACGACGTGGATACCACTCCTCGTCCGGCCATCCGTCCGCTTTGGGCCTTCCCTGCGGCGACCCGCAAGGAACCCGGACCGAACCCGCCCAAACGTTCGTTGCGCTTGCGTCCATATGCGCGGGTTCGTCAGGGCAGTATGGAGCAGGTGCAGGACGCGGGGATAAAGTTTCTCACGCGCGTCTCCACCCCCATCGCGTCATCCTCGGGCTTGACCCGGGGATCCGCTGCATCGGGCAGCCGGTGAGGGGGTTGGGATGCGATAGGAGGGCGGCGCGCACCACTTCTGCTGCGCTTGCGGACGGACTGCGGATCCCCGGGTCAAGCCCGAGGATGACGCGCAGTGGGGTGGTGAATGTTTGGTGATGGAGCCGAGAGCGTGACCCTTCCCTTCCCTTCCCTTCCCTTCCCTTCCCTTCCCTTCCCTGTCCCGGACCTGATCGGCGACCCAGCAGCCTTGCCGATGCTCTGCAGCCTGGGGCAAGGCTCATCGGCCCCAGCTTTCGCCGGGCAGCAAGGGAAGAGGTAAAGCAAGGCGTGGGACACCGGGACAAACAAAAAAAGGCCGCTCCAGAGAGCGACCCTTTGAACACTGGGGCAATCAGGTGCCCGGTTGGGGCTCGAGCCCGGCATCGGGTTCTTCCTCGCCGCCGCGCTTCTTGTGCGCCTTGCCCGCCTTGGGCACGCCGGTCGATTTCGGCGTGTTGTCGTTATCGATGTCCCGGACGGGCTGCTTGCCGTCCATCAGGCCGCGCAATTCGTCACCGGTCAGGGTTTCGTATTCGAGCAGCGCCTGGGCGACGGTTTCGAACTTGTCGATGTTTTCCCGGATCATGGTGCGGGCCGCCAATTCGCCGTCCTCGACGAGCTTGCGCACTTCCTCGTCGATCAGCTTGGCGGTTTCGTCCGACATGTGCTGGGACTGGGTCACCGAATGGCCGAGGAACACTTCCTGGTCGTTCGATTTGTAGCGTACCCGGCCGAGCTTCTCGCTCATGCCCCATTCCATCACCATCGAGCGGGCCAAATTGGTCGCCATCTGGATATCGCCCGAGGCGCCCGACGTAACCTTTTCAGGGCCGAACTTGTAGATCTCGGCCTCGCGGCCGCCAAACAGCATGGCCAGACGCGCCACGGCCTTTTCACGCGAGAACGAATAGCTGTCCTTTTCGGGCAGGGTCATCACCATGCCCAGCGCGCGGCCGCGCGGGATGATGGTTGCCTTGTGGATCGGATCGAGCTTGCCCACCAGCATCAGGTTGATGAGCGCGTGACCGGCCTCGTGATAGGCGGTGAGCTTTTTTTCCTCATCGGTCATGGCCATGGTGCGGCGCTCGGCGCCCATCATGATCTTGTCCTTTGCGTCCTCGAACTCGGCATGGGTCACGAACCGCTTGTTGCGGCGCGCGGCCAGAAGCGCGGCTTCGTTGACGATGTTCATCAGATCCGCACCCGAAAAACCGGGCGTGCCGCGGGCCAGGACCTTCAGATCCACATCGGGCGCAAGGGGAACCTTGCGGACGTGGACCTTGAGGATGCGTTCGCGACCGGCAACGTCGGGATTGGGCACCACGACCTGACGGTCGAAACGGCCCGGACGCAGCAGCGCGGGATCGAGAACGTCGGGACGGTTGGTCGCCGCGATCAGGATGATGCCTTCATTGGCCTCGAACCCGTCCATTTCGACAAGCAACTGGTTGAGCGTCTGTTCGCGCTCGTCATTGCCGCCACCGAGCCCGGCGCCGCGCTGGCGTCCGACGGCGTCGATTTCGTCGATGAAGATGATGCACGGCGCGTTCTTCTTGGCCTGCTCAAACATGTCGCGCACGCGGGACGCGCCGACACCGACGAACATTTCAACAAAGTCCGAACCCGAAATCGTAAAGAACGGCACATTGGCTTCACCGGCCACCGAACGGGCCAGCAGCGTCTTACCGGTGCCCGGAGGGCCGACAAGCAGCACGCCGCGCGGGATGCGTCCACCCAGCCGCTGGAACTTGCCCGGATCGCGCAGGAATTCGACGATTTCCTCAAGGTCCTGCTTGGCTTCCTCGACGCCGGCCACGTCCTCGAACGTCACCTTGCCCGAAGATTCGGTGAGCATCTTGGCGCGCGACTTGCCAAAGCCCATGGCGCCGCCACGGCCACCGCCCTGCATCTGACGGATAAAGAAGAACCATACGGCAATCAGGACGATAAATGGCAGCCAGCTCGACAGCAGGATCGACCAGAAAGGAGAGCCTTCCGGCGCGCGGGCCGTGATTTCGACGTTCTGGCTTTCCAGCCGCTCGACGATATTGGCGCCTTCAGGGATCGTCACTTCGAACCGCGTGCCCTCATTGGTGCGGCCCTGGACGGTATCGTTGATGATCGTGACTTCGGCGATACGGCCATTGTCGATATCGCTCACGAACTGGCTGTAGGTCCGCTCAACCGTCGAAACGGTTCGGGTCGAGGACTGGAAAACCTGAAACAGCCCCAAGAGCATGAAAAGGATAACCAGCCAGATAGCCAAGTTCCGAAAATTTCCGTTCATCAATCCTGTCCCGGTCGGGCAACGCCCTTAGGTTGCAACAGCCCCTCGAGCGGGCCGCGCGGCACACGACGTGCCATAATTGTTGACGCCGAATGTAAGGCCGTCATTCGGGCGATACAAGGGCAACAGCCCCGCCCGGTGGCCGATTGCCGCAGTTTCCCGCCCGAGAGGTTAACGGGATTTGCTCTACTGCAAACCCTTCCGCAATCTCCAGGCAGCCGATGGCGGCAATTTCGCCCCGCGCGTCGCAAATCAGCGGCGCGGCACGCAGACCCGCGACGGGTCCTTCAAGCTCCTTGCCGGTCAGATCCCTGAACCGTTTGCGGGTCAACCCGCTGGCCGGCACGATTGTTCCGGCGCGGCTGGCCGTGATGGAAAAACGGCCGTCCCAAATAACGCTTTCGCCCGGCGCGAGACTGGTCGTGGGCAGGCCGTGCCGCCCTGCCTCACGATGGATCACGATTGCGTTTTCCTGCGCCACAAGGCGCGCACCGGCCAGCGTTGCTGCAAACCGCTCGCCGGATGCGAGCCGCGCCGCCAGTTCCTCGATGCGTCCCAGCGCGAACGAGCGCGCGCCCGATACCGCCGCGACCGCGATGTCGATGGCCCGGATTCCGATTTCGGGATCGGCATGATCGAGGGCGGCGCGGGCGATCCGCAACACCCCCAGGGCGTCGCGTGTCATATGGGCTTCGGCAAATTCATCGGCGGCGCGCGCGGCAAAGGCATCGATCCGCGCCATCCGCTCGCCGGCCTTGCCCAGAATGGCGGGCGTCAACCCGAGTTCGCCAAGCGCGGGCAGCGCATTGCGCCAGCGCGTGCGTTCATAGGCGGGATCGGCATTGGACGGATCGTGGACCGGCGACAGTCCCGCCCGCGCCACGAGCGTGGCCAGCGTTTCGGCCGGAACGCCAAGCAGAGGGCGAAACACCTCGACACCCTCGACAACGGAAAAATCCCGCATGCCGGCCAGCCCGGTAACGCCGCTGCCATGGGCGAGGCGCATCAGCACGGTCTCGGCCTGATCACGCAGATGATGAGCGGTCACCAGCACCTCGGCACCGTCGGCGGCCATGGCCTTTGCCATCAGACGGTATCGGGCGCTGCGCGCCGCGCTTTGCTTGCCAGAAGACGGCTTTGGCCCGTCCCAGACCAGGGACCGGCAGGTGAGACCGGGCTTTTCGGCTTCGGCAACCACCATGGCTGCCTCGGCTTGCGCCTCGGGGCGCAGGCGATGGTCGACCGTATAGACCACTGCGCGGGGCCTATCACCGCTCCAGGCGGCATAAAGCAGCATAAGCGCAAGCGAATCGGCCCCGCCCGAAACGGCCAGCCCGACGGTCTGGCAATTGGCGACCGGCGCGAAAAGCGCATGCGGGTCCAGCCCGCACAGCGCCATGTCGGTCGATGTCAGCACCCCGCCCGCGCCTGTTCGGCGATAACCCGGTCACGGAACGCACCGGTGGATTCGGGATAGCGGCGCAGCACCTCGCCATAGGTGCGGCAAGCCGTATCGAACTCTCCCGCCCCATGCAGCGCAATGCCGAGATTGAAAAGGAGGTCCGGAGCGCGCGTTGATGTGGGATAGCTCTCGAAACCGTCGAGCAGGACTTCGGCGGCCTCGCCATAGGCGGCGCGTTGGATCAGGGTTTCACCCAGCCAATATGTGGCGTCAGGTGCCTGCTGATGGTCGGGAAAGCTCTCGATAAACTGGCGGAACTGGTTTTCCGCAAAGGCATATTCGCCCCGCACAACGGCATCATAGCCCGCCTGATACTGGGCGTTGGCATCGCCGTCCTCGAGCGGGATCGCATCGGGATCGAAACTGAGGTCGAGCGGCTCGGACGGCGGTGTGCTGCCCAGTTCGCCTTCGGGTGGGCCAAGGACGACGTCGTCGGCGTCCTGCTCGGTCTGCTCCTGGGCGAACACATCGCTGGCATAGAGGTTGTCCTCGCCGCCGATTTCGCTGCCATCCATGATGTCGGAATCCCCAACCAGGGGATCGATCACGGTCTGATCGGACGGGGCCGGCTCGGTTTGGGACTGGTTTTCCTGCGGCAACCGCTCGGCAGGCGTCTCGCCTCCGGATGGAGTTGCCGCATCAGTTTCCCCCAGGCTCCCGCCCTCCAACTGCTGGAAGCGGTATTCATTATCTTCCTGGGTGCGCTCGAGAAGGCTCTGGAGTTGCGTGAGTTGGAACTGCAGGCCCTCGATCTGGCCCGAATTGAGCCGCACCTGCTCTTCGAGCTGGTCGAGACGCACCTGCATGGCGGCAAGGTCATTGCCCTGCCCCTGTCCGGCGACGGTCATGGAAAAAGTCAGAAGTCCCGCCGTTGCGGCGATCACGGCACCCTGCCGCCATCGCCCCGCGAGCGTCATTAAATGTCTCGACACAACAAATCTCCTTCACAGGCGCTACCCACGCACGAGCAACGCAGTTCAATGATTTAAGGATGCGTGATTAAAGCAGATTTTTGGCAAAAAAGAAGCGCCGGGACCAGATACGCGGTCCCGACGCTATGCCTCCAGATTGGCATTCGCGAATTGGATTGTCAGTTTGTCAAAACGGTGACCGCACGGCGGTTCTGGCTCCAGCACGAAATATCGTTGCAGATCGCGACCGGACGTTCCTTGCCGTAGGAAACGGTCGACAAACGCTCCTGCGGAATGCCGCGGGAAACCAGGTAATTGACGACGGCCGTGGCGCGGCGCGCGCCAAGCGCAATGTTGTATTCACGCGTGCCGCGTTCGTCGGCGTGACCTTCGATCACGATACGGTACTGCGAGTATTGCTGCAGCCACTGGGACTGCTGGTTCAGCGTCGCCTGCGCATCGGCGGTCAGAACCGACGAATCGGTTTCAAAGAAGACACGGTCGCCAACCGAAACCAGGAATTCCTGCTGGCTGCCGGGAGCGCCACCGCCCCCCGCGGCGTCGCCGCTGATATTGCCGACGCCCGTGGTCGGGGTGCGGGCGCAGGCGGCGACAGCAACAAGCAAGACCGCCAGGAGGAGGCCTTTGCCGAAACGAAGAAGGGGCATGGTCGAACCCATAGCGAAAAGCTCCAGAACCGGAAAATTGTGGTTAGCATTTTTACAGCGCGTTATCTTAATCGCGCGTATGTGGGCATAGTTAATCTTGTGCTAATCGGGCGCAATTGCGGCATCTGCCCGGCAAAAAGGCGTCCCGAAACAGGACGCCCGCCAAGTGTTGCACGGCTGCAATTGACCTTAGGACAAGAGCGGTCCCCACGCGGGATCGGACGCGAAGCCCTCGGTGGGAATGCGCCGTTCGTTTCGGCCCCAGATGTCGATGGAGTAAAGCTGTGCCCCGTCATTGCCGCCCGGATCGCGGAAATACATCAAGACCCGGCCATTGGGTGCCCATGTGGGACCCTCGGCATGGTAGGAGGTCGCAAGGATGCGCTCACCCGATCCGTCCGGCCCCATGATCCCGATCGAGAACTGGCCGCCCGACTGGCGGGTAAAGGCGATCAGGTCACCCTTGGGCGACCAGACTGGTGTGGAATAAGACCCGTCGCCATACGAAATCCGCTCCGCGCCGCCGCCAGCCGCCGACATCACGTAAATTTGCGGGCGTCCGCCACGGTCGGACTCGAATGTAAGGCGCTGCCCGTCGGGCGAATAGGATGGCGACGTATCGATGGCCGAACCCGTGGTGAGTTGCTGAGGCTGTCCGCCGGCCAGATCCATGGCGTAGATATTGGTGACGGCACCATTGGTGACCGAGAACACCAGCCGGCGCCCGTCGGGCGAAAAGCGCGGCGCAAAGCTCATCTGTCCGAAACGACCGATGGACTGGGACTGACCCGACGCCATGTTCACTATAAAAATGCCCGAAGACGTGGAGCCGTCGAGCACCATATAGGCCACCGATTGACCGTCGGGCGACATGCGCGGGGTAAGGATCTGCTGAGCGCCATCGCTGAGATAGCGGATATTGGCACCATCCTGATCCATGATGGCCAGCCGCCGGACCCGGTTGGCGCGCGGGCCGCTTTCCGCGACAAAAACGACGCGGGAGTCGAAATAGCCCGTTTCCCCGGTCAGGCCGGTATAAACGGCATCGGACGCGATATGGGCAATCCGCCGCCATGAGCTTGCGTCCGTACCGTATGATTTTCCGGTGACCTGCGCGCCCGCCGTCGTGTCCCACAGCCGCAGGCTCGACTGGATCTGCCCGGACCGGTTGGCGTCTGCCATGATCACCGCATCGGCGCCCGTCGAGCGCCAAGCGGGGAAATCCGGCGTCTGGTTGGGATCGCCCACCTGGGCGGGATACCCGGCCGGATCGACCAGGCGGAACAGCCCCGAATTGGTGAGGTTGTTGCGCACGACCTGCGCCACCTCGGCCCCGAACGCGGCATCGGCCGAGGCAAAATTGGGAATGGCTATCGGCATGGGCGTAAAATTTCCGCCCGTGACCGTGATCTGCAGTTGGGCCAGAACCGGGCTCGCAGCCACCATGGCAGCGCCCGAAAGGCCCAGCATGAGCGCCGTCCTGCGGGTCATCGAAGTATTTTGCACGTCAGTCTCCATGTTTGACGGCCTGTGCCGCCGCCTCGATCCGGCCTGTCAACCGGAGAGGCTGAATTGAAGTTGCCTCGATTAACGGCAAATCATGTCCGAATATCGGTTCTCGGCACGTTTTCCGCTCGCTATTGCATTTTGGCCACGCATCGCAGTCCCTCTCTAAAGATCGCGCGGATCGAAGGTCACGTCCACCTGCCGCCAGCTATCATATTTCTCGGCCGGCAACATGGTGTAGGGACCGCACCGCTCGACGGCCCGCTGGGCGGCAAAGGCGGTCGAGCGCATAAGATCGTCGGTCAGAGCAGACCGGATTTCGGTGGTCGCAACCGAACCATCCTGGTTGAGCGAAACCAGAACCCGCACCGTCAGGCCCGGCACGCTGAGCGCACCCGGGGGCGGTGTCCAGCAGCGGCGCATGGCTGCCGCCAGTGCCGACTGTTCGGATTGGGTAAGCGTCGCCGATTGCCCGCTGGCCGCGCCCAATGAAGACTGCCCGCCGGCGCCGGTCGTGGCCCCGCGCGAGGTTTCCTCATTGATGAGATCACCGATGCGGTCGGCCAGTTCGTCGGACACCTGGCTGCCGGTCTCCTGTGGCGTCGGCGTGGGGTTGGGCGTGGGTTCAGGCTGACGCTGAGCTTCGGCAAACTGCTCGCGCAATTGCGAAACATCGGAGGTCACCCGCGGCGGCACCGGGGCAACCGGTTGCGGCTCTGGCTCAGGCTCTGGCTCCGGCTCGGGTTCAGGCTCTGGCTCAGGTTCCGGCACCGGTTCGGGCTCCGGCTCTGGTTCGGGTTCCGGCTCGGGTTCAGGCGCTGGCACGGGTTCGGGCGCAGGGACAGGCTCTGGCTCGGGAGCGGGCTCGGGTTCCGGCGTGGGCTCGGGACGCGGCGCCGGAGTGGGCGGCGGCGTTGGTTCGGGTTCGGGCTCTGGTTCTGGTTCGGGTTCCGGGGTCGGCTCAGGTGCCGGCGCCGTCTCGACCGTAGGGGCCGGAGACGGGGTGTCGGAGATTTCGGGGTTGGGCTGGTCTTCTTCAGTGTTGCCGGTGCGTTCTGCGAGCTCGGCTTCGACTTCTGTATCGACGGCCGACGGTGTTTCGGTCTCGACGATCTCGCTTTGCAGATTGCCGGCCTGAATGTTGGAAAATTCCGAAATCGGGACCAGATCGACCGAAATCGCCGAATCCATATTGGGGTCCAGCCGCTCGACGCTCGAAAGCTGCACGAGGGTGAGCCCGATAATGGCGATATGGCCGACGACCGATACAGTGGTCCCGATCCGCATGGACTATTGCCCCGAACTGTCGGCAGTCGGCTGCTGCGTGATCAATCCGATGCGCGAATATCCGGCCGACGAAAGCGTGCCCATGACATCCATCACGGTGCCGTAGCTGGCAGAGGTGTCGCCCCGCACATAAATCCGGTCTTCAGTCGATTCCGCGAGCGCGGAAACGGCGTCCACCAGCGCGGAAGACACCACCGGCTCGTCATCGACAAAAATCTCACCCTCGGGGGTAACCGAAACCATGATCGGGGTGCGTGGCGTCTGCAACTCGCCTGCCGAGGACTGCGGCAGATCGACCGCGACCCCAGCCGTCATCATGGGGGCGGCGACCATGAACACGATAAGCAGCACCAGCACAACGTCGACAAAGGGCGTGACGTTGATTTCGCTCATCATGGCCCTGCGCTGGCCGCGACGGCGGCGGCGTCCGCCCCCGCTTCCGCCTGCAACACCCATGCCCATTACTTGCGGCTCCGCGCTTCGAGTTGGCGGCCCAATATGGCCGCGAATTCATCGGCGAAGCCTTCCAGTCGGCCCACGAGCTTGTTGGCATCGCCCGAGAGCTTGTTGTAGGCGATAACCGCGGGAATGGCCGCCACAAGGCCAATGGCCGTGGCAAACAGCGCCTCGGCAATCGGGCCGGCGACGACGCCAAGACTGGCGCTTTGCGAGGCGGCAATGGACGAAAAGGCGTTCATGATGCCCCAGACCGTACCGAACAAACCGATGAAGGGGGCCGCAGAACCCACGGTTGCCAGGAAGGGCAACCGGCTTTCGAGCTGCTCGCTTTCACGTGAGATGGCCACGTCGAGCACCTTGTCGAGACGCGCCTGCACCCCGAGATAGCTCGAGGCGTTCTGTTCGTGCGATCGCTTCCATTCCTTCATCGCCGCAACGAACACCGCGGCCAGGCCACTGGTGGGGCGCTGGGAGAGCGTCTGATAGAGCTCTTCGAGCGACTGGCCCGACCAGAAGGTCTTTTCGAACTGGTTCATGTCCGACCGCACGCGGGTGAACTTGAGCGATTTGTCGATGATGATGGCCCAGCACCAGATCGATGCGGCCAGAAGGCCCAGCATCACCAGCTTGACGACGATGTCGGCCATCAGAAACAGGCCGATGGGCGAAAAATCGGTATGCGCCGCCGCGCTGCCCACTGCGTCCATAGCTTCCATTATGAGTCTTCCTCGGAGAAAAAACCTTGCCGATGGGTGCCCCGCCGCCAGCAACACCCGATGCAATCGCGGTCAAATTTGTCAAAAGTGAGAGACAAATGCCCACGATCCCGGTCAGCTCGACGCAGCGGTGCCGCTTGCCCCATTTATGGTCAAGGAAAGGTTAATAAACCTTCATGACGTCATTGTGCCCGCACTAATGTGAGAGGAACGCCCGGGCATGTACTGCGTTTAGGGGGTGCGCCGGCACAGCGCGCGGCGCGCTTTCAAAGAGAGGAGTACATCATGAAGATCGCACCCGTCCTTGGTGCCGGCATTGCCGCATTGATGCTCGCAGCCGCACCGGCATACGCCGAAATGAGCAATTTCACCGCCGATCTCACCGCCGAGGCGGCCGGAGCCGCTGACTCCACCGCCACCGGCTCGCTCGAAGCGAGCTATGATTCCGACACGATGGAATTTAGCTGGACGGCGACCTATGACGGACTGACCGGCCCGGCGACGGCCGCCCACTTCCACGGCCCGGCCGCCGAGGGCGAGGATGCCGGCCCTGTGGTGCCGATCGACGGTGACCTTGCCAGCCCCATCGAAGGCAGTGCCACATTGACCGAAGAACAGGTCACCCAGCTCATGGACGGTTTGTGGTATCTCAATATCCACACCGAACAGTACCCCGGCGGCGAAATCCGCGGGCAGGTGATGGAGGCCGACGCCATGTAATTCCGGCACGCTAAAGCGCTTGAAATCAAGGGCTCCGCTGCTGAGGGAGGGTCACGACCCTCCTTCTTTCAATCGCGATCAAGCAGGCCGCGCAGGCGAGCCGGCAGCCGCACCGGACGCCCCTTCTCGTTGAGCAGCACGGCCACAACACCGGCACGGCAGATGATTTCTCCATCGCGCACCAAGGTTTGCCGGAGCACCATCCGCGCCCGCCCAACCTCGGTCATTTCCGTTGCAATCTCGAGCAGATCGTCGATATGGGCGGGGCTGTCGTAGGAAATGGTCATTTCCCGTATGGCGAACGCCTGGCCCCCCGCGATCAATTCGAAGTGATGGATGCCGAGGGCACGCAGAAATTCCGTCCGCGCCCGCTCGAAGAACTTCAGATAGGCGGCGTGATAGACATTGGTGGAGAAATCGGTGTCTTCGAAATAAACGCGCACCGGAAACCGATAAACGCCATCGGAGCCGAATTCTCCGCCAAACACTGTCACTCGGTCTCTCCCTCATCCTCGAAAAGACTGGCCTGCAAGCCGGCAAAACCCTGCGGGACGGCATAGCCCATGTGCTGGAACGAGAGCGCCGTCATCATGCGCCCGCGCGGGGTGCGTTGGATGAAACCCTGCTGGATAAGATAAGGCTCGACGATTTCCTCGATGGCATCGCGCGGTTCGCTGAGCGCTGCGGAAATGGTTTCGATGCCCACCGGCCCGCCGCCATAGAATTCGGCGATGGTCTTGAGATAGCGCCGGTCGAGCTGGTCGAGCCCTTTCGCATCGACATCGAGGCGCAGCAGCGCCTTGTCGGCGACCTTGCGGTCGATCTCGGTCGCGCCCTCGACGAGTGCAAAATCGGTGACCCGACGCAAGAGACGCCCCGCAATGCGCGGCGTTCCGCGCGAGCGCCGGGCCACTTCCAGAGCGCCGTCCGAGGTCATCGCCATCCCCATCAGCCGCGCGCCGCGCTCGACGATCTTGACCAGTTCCTCGGGCGTATAAAAATTCAATCGCACCGGAATGCCGAACCGGTCGCGCAATGGGGTGGTCAAAAGACCGGCGCGGGTCGTGGCGCCCACCAGCGTGAACTTGGCCAGATCGATGCGCACCGAACGCGCCGCCGGACCCTCCCCGATGATCAGATCGAGTTGGAAATCCTCCATCGCCGGATAGAGAATTTCCTCGACCGCCGGATTGAGGCGATGGATCTCGTCGATGAACAGCACATCGCGCTCTTCGAGATTGGTCAAAAGCGCGGCCAGATCGCCTGCCTTGGCGATAACCGGCCCGGACGTGGCGCGAAAGCCCACACCAAGCTCGCGCGAAATGATCTGGGCGAGCGTGGTCTTGCCCAGCCCCGGCGGGCCGACGAACAACACATGATCGAGCGCCGCCTGACGCTGCCGCGCCGCTTCGATAAACACCTGCAGATTGGCCCGCGCCGCCTCCTGCCCGATAAACTCGGAAAAACCCGAGGGGCGCAGGGAAACGTCGAGACTGTCGTCGCGGCCTTCGGCGGCATTGGTGAGATCGGTCATGACTGCTTTTCACTCGCGACCATGCGGGCGTCAAGCCAGGAGAAAACGGCCCCGCACATCGACCACAAAATCGCGATCGCCAGCGTCACATGAGGAAGGAGCTCGACAAGATCGACATACTCCTTGGCCCGCGTCACCGCATCGGCGGGAGGATCGGTCGGAAAAAGCCCGACGATGATCCAGATAACGACATTGAGCAATCCCGCGCCGGCGAAAACGAACGCCCAACTCGGACGGCTCACTCCTTTGTAGATGCGGTAGCAGGCAGCGGCTCCGAGCGCCCCGAGACCGGGCGATACAGCCAGCATGACCGCCGGAACGACAAGTTCAAGCGGAATACCTATCGCCATCCCGGCAAGAGCCGCAAAAATCAGCGTTGTCACCGCGACGAATCCGACAGCCAAAAGGGCGCCTGTTAGTGGACTACCCATCACGAGGATAGTTCCCGCAACCCCAGCCGGATGAGCTTTTCGGTGGGCGTGTCCTCGCCCTCTTTCGCCACCACCCGTGCCAGCGCGCTCGATGCCTGCGCCTGCCCGTAGCCCAGATTGACCAGCGCCGAGACGGCGTCCGAAACATTGCCCGAAGCGTTGCCCTCGACCAGCGCGGTCTGAAGGCCCATCGCTCCGGCATCGATGGATACGCCAGCGGGAACCTTGCCCTTGAGTTCGGAGACGATGCGCTGGGCCAGCTTGGGGCCGACCCCCGACGCGCGGCCCACCATGGCCTTGTCCTGCAGCGCGATGGCAGAGGACAGATCGGAGGGTGAAAGGATCGAAAGAATGCCCAGCGCGACGCGCGAGCCCACGCCCTGGACGGTCATCAACAGTCTAAACCAGCTCTTTTCGCCCTCGGTGGCAAAGCCGTAGAGCCGGATCATGTCCTCGCGCACAATCATTTCGATAAACAGCACGGCCGCTTCACCAACGCGCGGCAAAGCCTGCAACGTGCGCCCCGAACAATGAGCCTCGTAACACACGCCGTTGACGTCGATCAGCGCGGTGTCGTCCCCGAGCGTTTCGACGATGCCCTTGAGTTTACCGATCATGCGCTCTTTGCCAGTTTGCGGTGTTGACGATGGTGGGCATGGCAAATGGCAATCGCCAGCGCATCGGCCGCGTCGGCCGATTTGAAATTGGCGGCAGGCATCAATGTCTTGACCATCAATTCGATCTGCTTTTTTTCCGCGTGACCGGTCCCGACCACCGACTTTTTAACGAGGTTGGCCGAATATTCGCCCACAGGCAGCCCCATCGAGGCCGGTGTCATGACCGCAATGCCGCGCGCCTGGCCCAAAAGCAGCGTCGAGCGCGCACCGGCGTTGACGAAGGTTTCCTCAACCGCCGCTTCTGTCGGATGATGTTCGGCGATCAGCCGCATCAGCCCCTCATGGAGATGGACGAGACGCAGTGCGAGTTCCTGATCCACCGCCGGCGTCAAAACCCCGCAGGCGATAAACCGCAGCCGGTTCCCCTCGGCTTCGATGATCCCCCAGCCGGTCCGCCGCAGCCCCGGATCGATCCCCATGATTCGCACGATATTCAACATGCCCCAAATTAGCCCGTTCGCATCAGCCTACCAAGTACAAAGTGAACAAACCAAAAACATCGGGATTTTATCCCCTGACATCACAAACTACGGTGCGGGTCCAATTTTCCCGTTCCAGGCAAGGTTGTGTTCATCGATTACCCGCTAGTGTCGACCCGGACGCAAACACTTTCGGTTCATATCAATGGCACGAGAATTCAGACTGCCCCGGCAGGCCTGGGCCGGCATCGTTCGACGCACGCTCGGCCACATGCTGGTCGCCGTCGCCATTTCGGTTGTGATGAGCTACATCATCCTCGAAATCTTCTCGCAGGGTATCGGCGAAATCGGCCTGATCGTCGCCATTATCGCGCCCCTCGCACTTGGCGGTCCGATGGTGCTCTACATGTCCGTACGCCAGGTCGAACTGCAGCTCGCCTATGACAGGCTTGAAGCGGCCGCCGCGCGCGACAGCCTGACCGATTGCCTCAACCATGGGGCATTTGTCGATGCGGTCAGCGTGGCGCTGCGCGACGAGCAGTCCGGGGGCGGCGCGCTGCTTGTCATCGATGCCGACCACTTCAAATCGATCAATGACCGCTACGGCCATGCAAGCGGCGACACCGCGCTCAAGCTCATCGTGGCGGCCATCCGCTCGTCCGTCGGACCTGACGACATCATTGGCCGGCTGGGCGGCGAGGAATTCGGCGTCTTTCTTCCGGCAGCGGGCGCCGAGCAGGCGCAGCAGACCGCTGAAACCATACGCCAATCGGTCCAGACGATCGAATTCGGCTCCGGGGCCGGAGCTCACATCCTGTCCGTGAGCATAGGCGGCGCCATTACCGCCGAACCAGCCGAATTCGGCGCCATCTTCCGCAGCGCCGACGAGCAACTCTACAAGGTCAAGGAAACCGGACGCAACGCCGTCAGTCTCGTTGTGCTGCTGCCCCGCCCCGCAGCGCCCACCGCGGTCAAGGAGTCGACCGGGCTGGTCTATCGCGGACAGGAAGTCAAACGCAGCGCATGAAAAAGGCGGCCGTCAACGGCCGCCCTTAAACAATAATCTGCGCCGGTCAGGCCGAAAGCTTGGCCATGTCCTCGTCGCTCATCTCGAAATTGGCATAAACGTTCTGGACATCGTCATCATCGTCGAGATTGTCGATCATGCGCATCAGGCTCGCGCCCTTGTCGGCATCGACGGGCGTATTGGTCTGGGGCTTGAACACAGCCTTGACGCTTTCGGCCTCTCCGAGCGCAGCTTCGAGCGCTGTGGAAACCTCGCCGATGTCTTCAAAGGCGCAATAGATGGTGTGCCCTTCCTCGTCGGACTGCACATCCTCGGCACCCGCCTCGATTGCAGCTTCCATGACGGCATCGGCATCACCGGCCTTGGCGGGGTAATAGATTTCCCCCACACGGTCGAACATGAAGGCGACCGAACCGGTTTCGCCCAACGCCCCGCCGGCCTTTGAGAAGATGGCACGGACGTTCGATGCCGTCCGGTTGCGATTGTCGGTCAGGGCTTCGACGATCACCGCAACCCCGCCCGGGCCATAGCCTTCGTAGCGGACCTCGTCGTAATTCTCCCCGTCTCCGCCCTGCGCCTTTTTGATGGCGCGTTCAATATTGTCCTTGGGCATGGACTGGGCCTTGGCGTTGTTCACCGCCAGGCGCAGGCGCGGGTTCATCGCCGGATCGGGCATGCCCGATTTGGCGGCGACGGTGATCTCACGCGCCAGCTTGGAGAAGATTTTCGAGCGCACCGCGTCCTGACGGCCCTTGCGGTGCATGATGTTCTTGAACTGTGAATGGCCGGCCATGGTCGGACAGTCCTGTCTCGTCGTTAAAATCGGAATTGCGGGTTTATAGGGGAGCGATCCGCAGAAATAAAGCCTCAGAATTGCGGCACGGCCTGCGAGAGCGATCCCCCGATGCGCACCGGCTGGATCTGCGTACACAGGCCGGCCCGATCGGTCTCGATCGCCACCCCGCAAAGCGTGGCCTCGCCCTCCGAAGGCGTGAACCGCGCCGTGGCCAACCCCGTGATGAACCGATTGAGCGGCTCTTCGGGCTCCATGCCGATCACGCTGTCATAGTCCCCGCACATGCCGGCATCGCTCATCAGGCCCGTTCCGCCGCGCAGGATGCGGTGATCGGAGGTCGGGATATGGGTATGAGTGCCCACCACGAGCGAAACCCGGCCATCGAGATAATGGCCCATGCCCTGCATTTCCGAGGTGGCTTCGGCGTGGAAGTCGACGACGATGGCATCGGCCTGCTCACCCAGCGGGCAGCGCGCAATGGCGTTGTCCACCGCCCGGAACGGATCGTCCATCGGCGGCATGAACACCCGGCCCAGCGCATTGACCACAAGCACCTGATGGCCATTGCGACCGGTGATCATGGTGGCGCCGCGCCCCGGCGCTCCGGGGGGGAAATTGATCGGACGAATGAGCGTATCGTGGCGCTCGATGGCGGTCATCAATTCGCGCTGGTCGAACGCATGATCGCCCAGCGTCACAACATCGGCGCCCGCGTCGCGCAACACTTCGTAATGGGCCTCGGTGATGCCGCGCCCATGGCTGGCGTTCTCGCCATTGACGATGACGAAATCGAACCGGCAGCGCTCGATCAAAGCGGGGAGCCGCTCGGCCACCACATCGCGCCCGGCCCGGCCCATCACATCGCCCAGAAACAAAAGCCTCATGCGCCCTCGAAACGGCGCAGGCCGGTCTCGGTGACCAGCAGGTCGAGCGGCAGGGCGGGATCGAGCCGCGGAATGAAATCGAGTTCCTGGGCCGAAAACGCATAACCGACAAGCAGCGGTTTTTTGCCCAGCGCGCCAAGTGTCCTGTCGTAATAGCCCTTGCCATAGCCCAGCCGGGTGCCCAGCTTGTCGAAGGCCAGAAGCGGAATGACCACAATATCGGGAGTGATGATGGGTGCGGTCTCGGCCGGTGCGAGCGTGCCGAACCCGGAGGGATAAAGCGGCTGGCCGTCTTCCCAGAGCCGCAGTTCGAGCGGTTCGTCCTCGCCGGTCACCACAGGCAGGGCGACTTTCTGGCCCGAATCCATGAGCCGGGTCAGAAGCGGCTTGCAGTCGATCTCGTCACGGATCGGCCAGTAGAGCGCGACGCTCTGGTCCGAATGCAGCGGCACGCCTTCCAAAAAGGCATCTGCGGCCATTTTAGCCGCATCGGCGCGATCGGCCTGCGGGACGGCCTCCCGGCGGGCCAGGGCCTCTTGCCGAAGTTTGGCCTTTTGCTCTTCAAGCTGGGCTTCGCTATCGGTCAAGCCGCTCACTTTCTTTTAAAATCTTGTGCCGCCCTGGCCGTGGGATGTGTCGATCCCGGGAACCTACGTTAGTAGGTGGGCGCCGTTTGTCCAAGCCCACGGGCCTGGTCAGGGACAGCTCCCTTTAGGATCGATAAGGCCCCGGGGATGCAGTATCCTACACGAACCGGGCAGCACGCGATCATATAGGCCTTTGTGGGCGCGCCGAAAAGTGGGTGAGAAGCAAATGTTTTCCCGCCCGCCCCATAGCGGGCCTATTGGGCCGGTGCCGGCTCGAGCGCGGTGTCCCCGGTGGCAAGCGCGCGCGCCGAAAAGGCAAGACCAACGCTTCCCCAGACACGGGCGACATGATCGGTCAGCGCGTAGAAAAACAGCGTCAGCCCAACGATCTCAAGCCCTTCTTCGATCAGGATCGAGATCGAATAGGCGACGGTGGCCTTGCTGCTTGCATTCTCGATGGCGCCCCCCACCAGTTCCATTCCCAACGCCCCGCCGACATAAGCGCCGCCGGCAATGGCGAACAAAAGGGCGGTACGGCGCGGAAGGCGCAAGAGGAACGGCAGGTAATAAGCACCGATCAATGCCACCGCGATGGCGCCGGGAATGACCCAGGAGTAATAGAATATTCCAGTGAGATCGAAGGCGTTGCGCAACGGCATCATCAGCGATTCGTGAAAGCTCGCCGCCTCGTCGACCGCCATAAGACAGAAGATGACACCAAGTACCATCCACCGCCTGGCATCCACACCGCCGGTTTGCCGCACGACCCGTCCAATAACCATTAGGGCTGCCCCGATCGCCAGGATCAGCACTGCCGAATAGAACGCGGGAAGCGACAGTTCCGCATCGAGTGCGATGTGACGCAGTTCCTTGAGCGGGGTATCCAGCCCGATCCAACCGATGACGATTTCACGCACGACGCCCAGAGCGATGATGACCGCCGAAACCTTGGCGACCCATTGCGCGCAGCGCGTGAGATCAATGGAAAGAACAGGCGCTTGTGATGCGCTGACCGACATGGCGATACCCCCGATTTCCGGACGGTGCGGCCAAGTTCAATTGCCCGAAATGCGTTTTTTTAACCCGCACAGCCCCTTGACCGACCTCTTTAAGGATCGGATTGACGGGCAATCAAAGGGGAGCGGAGCCCGCAAGTCCAGCAATGTCGGCGTTAATGGTAAACCCCGGACTATGAGATGGGGATGCCCGGCCCGCCGCAACCACTGCCGCCGGGCTCATCGTTTCTATTTTTGCAGGTGTCGGTGGCGCATAAGCTCTGCCGTCCCTAAATTGACCCGGGCCTGCAGCAGGAAATGGGAATTATTCGATGATCACACCGGAATACGCGCGCACCATGGCCCGCTACAATGCCGAGCTCAACCGCCGAATCTACGGGGCGGCACTGCGGCTTTCCGATGAGCAGAGACGATCGGACCAGGGGGCCTTCTGGAAATCGATTCATGCAACGCTCAGCCACCTTTATTGGGCCGACCGCATATGGCTCTCACGCTTCGGCGCAGCAAAGCCACCGGAGGTTCCAATCACAAGCAGCGGGGCGATGATCGAGGATTTCGATATCCTTTGGGCGCAGCGCCAGGAGCTCGACACGGTGCTGATCGAATGGGCGGACGCCATGACGCCCGACGAGATCGCGGGCGATCTGTCCTGGCGCAGCGGCGCAACCGGACGCGATATGACCAAGCCGCGTGCCCTGCTCATCATGCAGATATTCAACCACCAGACTCACCACCGCGGGCAGGTCCACGCTTTGATCACGCGGTTTGGTGAAAAGACAGGCGATACCGATCTCCCGTTCGTGCTGCCGTGACGGGCAAGGTTCTAAACGCGTTCGAGCCGGCTATGGGGCTCGGCGGGCAGGGAGATTTCGATTGTGTCTCCCGCCCTGACCGAACCGCCCGACACAGCGATGGTCATGATGCCGGTGCGCAGCAACGGTGTGCCGTCCTCGCGCTTTCCCACCATCAGCTTTAAAAGGCCTGGCCGGAATTTTTCGATCTGCGAGCAGGGATTGCGCAGCCCGGTGACGCTCAGGCGGACATCGCCGATGGCGAGAACGGTGCCGCGTGGCAGGCCGATCAGATCGATGCCCCTGGTCGTGATGTTTTCGCCCAACGCGCCGGGCGCCACCTCGAACCCTTGTTCATTGACCTCGTCGAGCAGTTCAGACGCGACCAGATGGACCTGGCGCAGATTGGGCTGGTCCGGATCGACGGCCAGCGGGAGCGGTGCTTGACCGTCTTGCCCGCATGGGCATCGCCGGCAACGCCGAGCCCGGCGATAATGTCTATGAACATAGCGGTCGTTTTGGAAAAATTGTGCCCGCGCGCGCAATGCACGCCGACGACCGAGCCGGTCGAACTCACGAGTTGCCCTGGGGCTCCTGCCCCGCCGCATCGACAGCGGTGGCAATCGATTCGATGCGGCGGGCGACATCGGCCAGCTTGGCCGCGAACTTGCTTTCCATGCTTTCCGCTTCGGCGGCCACGTCATTGCCCGCCTTGGTCACGGTCTGAAGCTCGGCACGCAACTGCTCGAGCTTGCGTTCGGCCTCGACGAGCTCATCGACCACGGCAATCCCGGCCATGACCGTCAGCCGATTGTCGCCAATCTCCCCGAAAGTGCCCTTGTAATCGTCGATATAGCGATTGAACCGGGTGGCAAGCGACGAAAGGTGGGTTTCCTGGCCATCCTCGCAGGCCATGCGATATTTGCGGCCGTTGATTTCAACACTGACTTCAGCCACGGGCATCTCCTTCTTCGAGCACCGAGCGTACGCTGGTCATCGCCTCCTCGATCCGCTTCGAAACGATTTCGGCAGCCTCGTCGAGCTTGTCGGCCCGCGCCGTGGCGCGGTCGAGTTCGCCGGCCAGGCGCTGGCTGTCGGCCTGAAGCTGGGAGGACGACCGCAACCGCCCTGTCAGGGAACGGACGGAGGTATCGAGCCGGTTGAGCGCGCGGTCGAGCCGTTCGATGGCGGTGGTAAAGCTCTCTCCGGTCGATGGCGATGTCACTTTGGGCGCGTCCTTCGAATCCATTGCCTCTGGCGCCCACAATAACCCCAAAAGTGGCGGAAATGGCAAGGGCGCCACCCCAGCGCCACGGGTGGCCATGACATTGACTCGAAACCCGGACCTGTTATGTGTCTGCCTCGCGCGACCGGGCCGTCTCGTGCGGGCCGCCGTGTCGCCATTTTTCCTAACGTCGAACGCTTCGGGACACCATGACAGACAGAGCCAAACACGATGCCATGGCCAATGCCATTCGCGCCCTTTCCATGGACGCGGTGCAGGCAGCCAATTCCGGCCATCCGGGACTGCCCATGGGCGGCGCCGACATTGCCACCGTGCTGTTCACAAAGATCATGAAATTCGATCCCAAGGCGCCCCATTGGCCGGACCGCGACCGGTTCGTGCTCTCGGCGGGGCACGGTTCGATGCTGCTTTATTCCGCGCTCTATCTCCTCGGCTACGAGGACATGACGCTCGATGACATCAGGAATTTCCGCCAGCTCGGCTACAAGACCGCAGGTCACCCCGAATACGGCCACGCCGACGGCATCGAAACCACCACGGGGCCGCTGGGCCAGGGCCTTGGCAATTCGGTCGGCATGGCGATCGCCGAAGCCCATCTCAACGCGGAGTATGGCGACGACCTGATCAATCACTTCACCTATGTCTATGCCGGTGACGGGTGCCTGATGGAAGGCATTTCCCAGGAATCGATCTCGCTGGCCGGGCATCTGAAACTCAACAAGCTCATCGTCATCTGGGACAACAACGACATCACCATCGACGGCAAGGTCTCGATGGCAGATTCGACGGACCAGATCGCCCGCTTCAAGGCGGTGGGCTGGAACACCATGGAAATCGACGGCCACGATCCCGACCAGATCGAAAAGGCCCTAAAGGACGCCCAGAAGTCCGACAAGCCGACCCTGATCTCGGCCAAGACGACCATCGGTTTCGGTTCGCCCAACAAGGCCGGAACCGCCAAGGCGCACGGCTCTCCGCTCGGGACTGACGAAATCGCGCTCGCCAAAGCCCAGCTTGGCTGGAAATACGGCCCGTTCGAAGTGCCCGAAGACCTGATGGACGCCTGGCGGCTTGCCGGCAATCGCGGCACCAAGGCACGTCGCGCCTGGACCGATCGGCTCAATGGAACCGATGCGGAGACCAGGGCCGAGTTCGAGCGCCGCATGCGTGGCGACCTGCCCGAGGCGCTCAAGACGGCCATGGCCGACTACAAGCACAAATTGGCCGAGGACAAGCCCAAAAAGGCCACACGCGCATCCTCCCAGGACGCGCTGGAAGTCATCAATGGCGTCGTGCCGGAAACGCTTGGCGGCTCGGCCGACCTGACCGGTTCCAACAACACCAACACGTCCCAGACCCTGCCCCTCACCGCCAACGATTATTCGGGCCGCTATATCCATTACGGCATTCGCGAGCACGGCATGGCCGCGGCCATGAACGGCATTGCACTCCATGGCGGACTTTACCCCTATGGCGGCACATTCCTGACCTTCACCGATTATTGCCGCCCCTCGATCCGCCTCGCGGCGCTCATGGGCATCCGTGTCGGGTTCGTGATGACCCACGATTCCATCGGTCTGGGCGAAGACGGTCCCACCCACCAGCCGGTCGAGCATCTGGCCGCCCTGCGGGCCATTCCCAACCTTCTGGTCTTCCGTCCCGCCGATGCGATGGAAGCCGCCGAATGCTGGGAAATCGCCCTTGAGCGTTTCAAGCAGCCTTCGGTGCTCGCGCTGTCGCGCCAGAACCTGCCGGCCCTGCGCACCGAATTTTCAAAGGACAATCTGTGCCTGCGCGGCGCCTATTCGATCTGGGGTGACAAGGACGCCGACGTGGTGATCTTCGGCACGGGATCGGAAACCCAGCTCGCCGTCGAGGCCGCCAGGGAACTGACCGACGAGGGCATTTCGGCCCGCGCCGTTTCCGTGCCGTCCATGGAGCTGTTTATGGCCCAGTCCGACGATTACAAGCGCACCGTTTTCGGCAAGGCGCGGGCGCGCGTCGCGATCGAGGCGGGCATCGAGATGGGCTGGTCGAAATTGCTCGGCGAGAAAGGCCGTTTCGTCGGCATGACCGGGTTCGGCGCCTCGGGCGAAATCAATGCGCTTTACAAGCACTTCGGTATTACGACCAAAGCCGCTGTTGAAGCGGCCAAAGCCCAACTTTAAGAGATTTTCGACTTCGGGGCGCGCCAGCGCCCCTTCCCTCCCGTTCGGCATATCCATACTCAAGGAGTAGCTCAATGACCGTCCGCGTCGCCATCAACGGATTTGGCCGCATCGGCCGCAACGTCCTGCGCGCCATCGTCGAATCCGGCCGCACCGACATCGAGATCGTCGCCATCAACGACCTCGGACCGGTCGAAACCAACGCCCACCTGATCCGCTACGATTCGGTGCATGGGCGCTTTCCGGGCACGGTGACGGTCTCCGGCGACACGATCGATGTTGGCCGCGGCCCCATCAAGGTGACCGCCGTGCGCAACCCCGCCGAACTGCCGCATGGCGAGATGGGCGTCGATATCGTGATGGAATGCACGGGTATCTTCACCTCCAAGGAAAAGGCATCGGCACACCTTGAGGCCGGGGCGAAAAAAGTGATCGTTTCGGCTCCTGCCGACGGCGCGGATCTGACAGTTGTCTATGGTGTGAACCACGACAAGCTTTCGGCTGAGCACTCGGTCATCTCGAACGCCTCATGCACCACCAACTGCCTTGCCCCGGTCGCCTATGTGCTCAATGAAGCCGTGGGCATCGAGAAAGGCTTCATGACCACGATCCATTCCTATACCGGTGACCAGCCCACGCTCGACACCATGCACAAGGATCTCTATCGCGGCCGCGCCGCGGCGCTTTCGATGATCCCCACCACCACGGGCGCCGCCAAGGCCGTGGGGCTGGTTTTGCCCGAGCTGAACGGCAAGCTCGACGGCACCTCGATCCGCGTGCCGACCCCCAATGTCTCGGTGGTGGATTTCAAGTTCATCGCCAGGAAAGCGACCTCGGTCGAAGAGATCAACGCAGCGATCAAGACCGCTGCCGAAGGCAAGCTCAAGGGCATTCTGGGCTTCACCGACGAAAAGCTGGTGTCGACCGACTTCAACCACGATTCCCATTCCTCGATCTTCCACATGGACCAGACCAAGGTCATGGAAGGCACCTTCGTTCGCATCCTGTCCTGGTACGACAATGAATGGGGCTTCTCGAACCGCATGAGCGATACCGCCGTGGCGTTCGGCAAAGTTCTCTAGGGCCATAAGACTGCCAATTGGGGGCGCTCCTTGTGGGGAGCGCCTTTTTCTTGCCTATCGCCTGCCCTTGGGTCACTGTGATGGCCCGAGGGACATTTCGAATTCCAGACCGAATGGATGCGACCATGACTGCCGCCTTCAAGACCCTTGACGATTTCGACCTCGACGGAAAGCGCGTACTCGTCCGTGTCGACCTCAATGTGCCGGTCAAGGATGGAAAGGTGGGCGACGCCACCCGCATCGAGCGCGTGGCCCACACCATCCAGGAGATCGCCAACAAGGGCGGATTGCCCATTCTGCTTGCCCATTTCGGGCGCCCCAAGGGCAAGGTCGATCCAGAAATGAGCCTCAAGGTCGTGGTGAGCGCCGTGCACAAGGTTGTCGGCAAGCCCGTCCACTTTGCATCGACCGACTGGACCGACGTTTCGGACGCCAGGAAGGTGATCGAAAACGCCGAGGCCGGCTCGGTTGTGCTCATGGAAAACACCCGCTTTCACCCCGGCGAGGAAACCAACGATCCCGAACTGGTCGCCACAATGGCTTCGCTTGGCGATCTTTATGTCAATGACGCCTTTTCTGCCGCTCATCGCGCTCATGCCTCGACCGCCGGGCTGGCTCACAAGCTGCCTTCCGCCGCCGGCCGCGCCATGGAAGCCGAGCTCAAGGCGCTCGAGGCCGGTCTGGGCAATCCCCAAAAGCCGGTGATCGCCATTGTCGGTGGGGCGAAGGTTTCGAGCAAGATCGACCTGCTCGAAAATCTCGTCACCAAGGTCGAGGCGCTGGTGATCGGCGGCGGCATGGCCAATACGTTCATCTACGCGCTGGGTTATGACGTGGGCAAATCGCTGTGCGAACGCGACCTCAAGGACACCGCGCTGCGCATCATGGACAAGGCCGAGGAAGCCCGCTGCGCCATTATCCTGCCCATCGACGGCGTCGTCGCATGGCATTTCAAGGCCGACACACCGAGCCGGGTCTATGGGCTCGACGCCATCGACAAGGACGGCATGGTGCTCGACGCCGGACCGCAATCGGTCGAAAAGATCAAGACGGCCATCAACGAAGCCAAGACCATCGTGTGGAACGGCCCGCTTGGCGCCTTCGAGATGACCCCGTTCGACACGGCAACCGTCGAGGTTGCCAGATACGCCGCCGAGCGCACCAAAAAGGGCCTTTTGACCTCGGTCGCCGGTGGTGGCGATACGGTGGCGGCCCTGGCCCATGCGGGCGTCAAGGACAGCTTCACCTATGTCTCGACCGCAGGTGGCGCGTTCCTCGAATGGATGGAAGGCAAGCCGCTGCCGGGCGTTGATGCGCTCAAGCAGGGCTGAATTCACTTTTCTTGACAGAATAGATCAGGATTTGTAGAGCGAGCGGGCGTCAACTTTGAGGAGCCGCCCGCAATGTTTCTATCCCGCACCATCCTGATCCTGTCCGCTGCTGCGCTGGCAACACCACTCGCCGCTCAGGACATGCGGGAGGTCGAGACGGTCAGGGGTACGATTTCCGTGCCGGCCGCCCCCCAGCGGATACTTGTGCTCAACCCGGCCATCGCCGGTTCGGTCTATGCGCTGGGCTTTGACGTTCTGGGTGTGGTTCAATCCACCCGCGCACCCACCGAGGAAGGGTATTCCTCGGTCTGGGCCGAACCGGCGCGCGCAGCTGGCACGCAGGTGTTGCCATGGAACTTCGAAGGCTTCAATTTCGAGGAAATCCTGGGCCATGAGCCCGATCTGATCGTCGCCGGCGGCCAGGGGCGTCCAGGCTTTCTGGCCGATGCAGCCTATGACCAGCTCAGCAACATCGCTCCGACGGTCTTTGTCGATACGACACCCACCGTCTGGCAAAACGAGCTCGAATATCTGGCCGAAATCCTTGGCCGGCAGGACGAAGCCGATGCGGCGATCGCGGCCTATGAGGACCGCGTGGCCGAGGTCGGCGCGGCGATCGCGTTGCCACCCCAGCCCACGGTCTTCATGCTCTCGATCGAGGTCGACAATCCCTACTTCCTGCCCGAGGATACCGCGACACCGCTGCTGTTTGGAGATGTCGGGTTCGAGCTCGATCCGGTCAGCGAGCGCTTCCCGGACGCCGAGGCGGCGAGCACCGGGGATTCGGTCCAGGTCTCGCCCGAAATTGCGACCGAGGCGTTTTCGGCGCCCACCATCGTGCTCGTGCCCTGGAGCGCGGAATCGGCGACCGTGGCCGACCTTGAGGCCAACCCTATTCTTTCCCGCCTGCCCGCCGTTGAAGAGGGCAACGTTTATACGGTCCCCGACTACGCCTATCGCTTCGACTATTATGGCGCGCTGGCAACGCTCGACGTGATCGAAGAAACCTTCGCGCGATAAGGCCCCGTGATGAATTTCGAAAAGCCGGCAGTAATCAAACTGCCGATCGTTCTGCGTGAAATCGAAGTCGCGCGCACCCAAATGGTGAGCGCGACGCTGCGCCGCATCTGGTTCAAGGGTGAACAACTCCAGGGCTTCTCCAAGGATGGGCGCGACCTGCCGCCCTTCCGTTCCGAAGGGCCTGACGACCACGTGAAGTTCTTCTTTTCATCCCCTGTTGACGGCACGCTGTCCCTGCCCGTGCAAGCCGACGGCACAATCGATTGGCCCAAGAACCCTCGTCCCGTAGCGCGCGACTATACCCCACGCGGCTATTGCCAGGGTGATGGGGAAGTTGCGTTCGACTTCGTTCTCCACGGACACGGCATCGCCAGCACATGGGCAGCGACGGCAGAACAGGGCGACAAGCTGCACATGGCCGGTCCCAAAGCCTCGCTCATCATCCCCCAGGCCCGCCATTTCGTGCTGGTCGCCGACCAGACCGCTCTGCCCGCCCTCGCCAACTGGCTCGAGCGCCTGCCCGGAACAGCGCGCGTCGATGCCGTTATCTGGATCGACGACGAAGCCTCGCGCATTGCGTTGGAAACCCGCGCCAGCGCCAATATCGCCTGGATCACCGATCCATCCGCCGACGGCGAAAAACTGCTCGAAGCACTCAAATCCTTGCCGGCGCCGGACGGTGACAGTTTCGTCTGGGGTGCGATGGAAGCGAGCGTTTTGCGCAAGGTGCGGGCCTATTATCTCGACACCTGCAAACTGGATCGTGGCCAGATCGACATGGCCGCCTATTGGCGCCGTGGCGTCGATGACGACGAGTTGCTGGCTCAGGCGTTCCGGCTTCGCGAACTGACCGACCTGCAAAAGCCCTACGCCATCCGCGCCGCGGTCCAGTTCCGCCTGCCCGACCTTGTCGCCGAGGGCGTGGACGACATTTCGGTTCTGGCCCGCCGCGCCGGCGTCGATGCCGAAGCACTTTCGCGCCTGATGCCGGTGTATGTCGAGTGCGGCATGTTCAAGCTCAACGGCGACAAGATCACGCTCGGCCTGACGGGCGATCTTTTGACCTCCCCCTACCGGCGCAACATGCTCTCGAGCGACACGGCCCAGGGCCGGATGCATCTGTCGGCGCAGGGCATGGCCCATTTCTTGAAAACCGGACAAAGCGGTTACCGCGCAACGTTCGGAACCGCACTCGAAGACGACGCCGCATCGGATGCCAGGATCGGTGAAGGTCTGGGACATGATCTCGGTCACATCATTGAGGCGCTCACCGCCCAGACGCTCGGCCCGCTGGCCAGCGCGTGCGGATCTACCGTCACGACGCCCGGTGCTCAAGCAGCGCAATGATCTTTCCGGCACGGCGATCGTGGCGGACTGGGCACTCCAAGAAGCGCGCGAACATCTCGACGAGACCGGACTCGGTGAGCGGGCTGCCGTCCAGCAGTTGGGCGCGCAAATGCCCGAAGTGGAGACGCTGATTATCTGCGCCATCGGTGAGCACTGGACGGATGCGGTCGTCGAAAGCGTCGTTGCAGCGCAACAGGCCGATGACATATGGCTGATCGAACTCGTGGCGCGGCCGGAAAGCCCCGAAATCGCGGAGGATGCCATGCTGCTCGATATCGGCTTCGGCATGCGCGGAGGCCAGGCTGCCGACCTTGCGGAAAATCTTGCCGAATACGGGTTGAGAGCGCTTCAAACCCTCACGACGCGCACCGGTCTGAGGCTGACCCGTTTCGGGGCCGGCCCGGCCTGAAACCGGTTCCTTCCACCCGCCTAATCCATTCGTTCAATACCCGAACGTCTAATCGATTGTGACCCTGACGTTCGGGTATTTTAGCCCCATATTCATATCCATGGGGTTTAGCGTCCGATGTCTCGACTGAGCGAGATTGCCAACCAGCTCGTTGCGCCCGGCAAGGGCATTCTGGCCGCCGACGAATCCACCGGCACCATCAAGAAGCGCTTCGATTCCATTTCCCTGGAATCGACCGAAACCAACCGCCGCGACTATCGCGAAATGCTGTTCGGCGCCACTGAAGCGATGACCGGTTATATTTCCGGCGTCATCCTGTTCGACGAAACCATCCGCCAATCGGCTGCCGACGGCACCCCTTTCGTCGAGATGCTCGCCGCCACCAACTGCCTGCCCGGCATCAAGGTCGATACCGGCGCCAAGCCCATGCCGGGCTATATCGATGAGACGGTGACAGAAGGCCTCGACGGCTTGCGCGACCGCCTTGCCGAATACGCAAGGATCGGCGCCGCCTTCGCAAAATGGCGCGGCGTCATCGGCATCGGCGAAAACAAGCCCACCCGCGCTTCGGTCCACGCCAACGCCCACGCCCTGGCGCGCTATGCGGCGCTGTGCCAGGAAGCCGGCATCGTGCCGATCGTCGAGCCCGAAGTGTTGGCCGACGGCAAGCCCGGAAATCACACGATTGAAACCTGCGAAAAGGTGACAACCGACACGCTGGGCGAAGTGTTCGAACAGTTGCGCATGGCCGGCGTCGCACTCGATGGCATGATTTTGAAACCCAACATGGTGATCCCCGGCGTCAACGGCCCCAAGGTCTCAATCCAGGAGGTCGCCGAGCGCACGGTGCGTACGCTCAAGGCCACCGTGCCCTCCATCGTTCCCGGCATCGCCTTCCTTTCGGGCGGGCAGACCTCCGAACAGGCCAGCGCCAATCTCTCGGCCATGCACAATATCGGCAAGCTGCCCTGGGCGCTCACCTTTTCCTATGGCCGCGCTTTGCAGGCCGAAGCGCTCCAGGCCTGGGGCGGTAAGGCGGAAAATGTCGAAGCTGGACGCCGCGCGTTCATCCACCGCGCCAGGATGAACTCCCTGGCCTCGCTGGGCCAGTGGGCACCCGAACTCGACAGGGCTGCCTGATCGGTTTTCCGGCGGCAAGCCCGGAAAAGCGCTGGCAACGTACTGCCGAATAGTCTTCCCATACGCAAAGGGACGCTGTATCGACGCAGCGTCCCTTTTTTTGTCATTGTTTGGCGGCAAAGGGGAGCGAAACCGACTGGGGCACCATGGCAGAAATATTCCTGATTGCAGAGCCGGAGCTGAGTGTTGGACGGCTCGAAGCCACCTTGGCACGCCTGCCGGCTGCCGCGCTTCTGCTCAAGGCTGGTGAAGAGGATGATTTCGCCTATACCGATCGCGCCAAGACGCTGGCCAAAATCGCCCAGAAAACCAATTGCGCCGTGCTGCTCGACAACCGCCCCCATCTCGTCAGGAAAGCCTATGTGGACGGCGTGCACATGTCGGGCGGCATCAAGGCGCTGCGCGAAGCCATCGAGGAACTCAAGCCCGACTTCATCGTGGGCACCGGCGACATCGGCTCCCGGCACGAGGCTATGACCCGTGGTGAACTCGAAATCGACTATCTGATGTTTGGCGACCGCGACGATATCGAGGGGCGCGAGATGGCCGACTGGTGGGCGGAGACCTTTGAAGTGCCCTCTGTCTATTGCGCCGACGGAACGCAGGACCTCTCCGGCCTCAAATGCGAATTTGTTGCCTTTACGCAGGCCAATTGGGACAATGCCGCCCCGGGAGACGCTTCATGAGGCTGACAGCGGCATTCATGGCCGGACTTCTTGCGTTCTCACCCGTCGCAACACTCGCCCAATCCGAGCAGATGGATGAAGCGCTCGATATCTCGCGCTTGCTGCTCAATCCGCCCGAAGGGGTCGATCTGGCCTATGGCGCCTTCCAGCGCGGCTATTATTTGACGGCGCTGCGGCTGGCCGAACGGCGTGCCGCCAATGGCGATGCCATCGCCCAGACCCTGATCGGGGAAATTCACGCCAATGGACTTGGCGTGCCCCAGGACATCCCGCGCGCCATCACCTGGTATGCCCAGGCCGACCAGAACGGGGATATCCAGGCGACCTTCCAGCTCGCCATGATCTATCAGGCCGGAACGGGCGTTCCGCGCAATCGCGAGCGCGCTGCCGCCCTCTTCAAAAAAGCCGCCGATGGCGGACATATGGCCGCCAAATACAATCTGGGCCTGCTCCATGTGGAAGGCACCTATGCCGAGCCCAATCTTGTCCAAGCCGCCGAATTGATCGGCGAGGCCGCCGAAGCGGGACTTCCCGAAGCGCAATATGACTATGCCATCATGCTGCTTGAAGGCGCCGGTGTCGCGCCCAATACGTCCGAGGCGCTGAACCTTCTGGAAATGGCCGCCGAACAGGGGCTGCCCGAGGCGCAGGTCGAATATGCGACCCTGCTCTATATGGGCGCGCGTGACGGCGCCCGCGACGCCGAGGGCGCGGCGCGCTGGTATGGCCGGGCCGCCGAGGCGGGCAATGCCGTGGGTCAGGTGCGCTACGCGATGATGCTGGCCGCCGCCGAAGGTGTCGGGGAAGATTTCGAGACCGCCGCCATGTACCGTGCGCTGGCCCGCCGCCAGGGCCTGACCGAGGACGCGCTCGACCAGATGCTGCGCGGGGCCGATCCGGCAACCCTGGCGCGCGCCGAGGAACGGGCCCGATATTGGCCCGCCGTGCCCCCGGCCGATCCCGCCGCTGAGACCGAAGCGCCGCCAACCGATGAACCGCTGCCCGAAACCCTGAACTCACTTCCTGTCCCCCTGGACGATCTGACCACGCCGGGGTAACCACTCGAGCAGTTCTAAGGCTTGAAAACCCGCCCGTTCTGGGGCAAAAGCCAGCCCACCACTTCTTTTGGCCTTGCGCGCCCCTCCGCGCGGGCGCAGCAACGAAAAGTTTTTTGAGAATGAAGATCAACGGTAACGAAATCCGTCCCGGCAACGTGATCATGCATCAGGATCGCCTCTGGGTCGCGGTCAAGGTCGATCACGTCAAGCCCGGCAAGGGCGGCGCTTACGCCCAGGTTGAACTCAAGGCCATTCAGGGCACCACAAAGCTCAACGAACGCTTCCGTTCGGCCGAGACCGTCGAGCGCGTGACGCTCGAACAGCGCGACTTCCAGTATCTCTATGCCCAAGGCGATGCGTTGGTGTTCATGAACACCGAAACCTACGAACAGATCGAACTGGAAACCGATTTCGTCGGCGAGCGCGCCGCCTTCCTCCAGGACGGCATGATGGTGACTGTCGAAATGTACGAGGAAACCCCGCTCGGCATCCAGCTTCCCGCCCAGGTGACCCTAGAGGTCGCCGACACCGAGCCGGTGGTCAAGGGCCAGACGGCGGCCAATTCCTTCAAGCCCGCAACGCTTGAAAATGGCGTCAAGACGATGGTCCCGCCCTTTGTCGGTATCGGTCAGAAGATCATCGTCGACACCACCGAAGTGACCTATATCCGCCGCGCGGACTGATCTTTCATCACTCCCGCGTTTTTACCAGCCCTCCCCCATGGGGAGGGTGTTTTCTTTGACCGCAAGGCGGCGCGTGCTAGAGAGCACCGCATGATCGCCTCCCGGCCGGAACAAAAAACAAGCACAAGGATGCCACCATGGCCCGCTCAGCGCTGATGAACATCATGGTCAATGCCGCCATGAAGGCCGGCAAGGGCCTGATCCGCGATTTCGGCGAAGTGGAAAACCTGCAGGTCTCGCGCAAGGGACCCGCCGATTTCGTTTCCGTTGCCGACAAGCGCGCCGAAAAGATCGTCATGGACGAGTTGATGAAGGCTCGACCCACCTATTCCTTCCTCATGGAAGAAGGCGGAGCAATCAAGGGCACGGACGGCATGCACCGCTGGATCATCGATCCCATCGACGGGACGACCAATTTCCTGCACGGCATTCCAATATTTGCCGTTGCCATTGCGCTCGAACGCAATGACGAGATTGTTTCCTCGGTCATCTACAACCCGGTGATGGATGAATTGTTCACCGCCGAAAAGGGCAATGGCGCCTGGCTCAACAACCGCCGCCTGCGCGTTGCCGGCCGTAAGCATATGTCGGAAGCCCTGATGTGCACCGGCATCAATTCGCAAGGTCGCGCCCTCGATGCCCTGCAACTGCGCCAATTGGCCCATATCACGCCTGCCGTTTCCGGCATCAGGCGGTCGGGCTCGATCTCGATGGATCTCGCCTGGCTGGCTGCCGGTCGGTTCGATGGGGTCTGGGAAGCCGGCCTGAAACCCTGGGACGTCGCGCCCGGTCTGCTGCTGGTCAAGGAGGCCGGCGGCTTTCTTACCGATTTTGCCGGCGGCAATGATGCGGTTGCAAAGGGCGAGGTGGTCGCCGGCAACGAGATCATCCAGCGCGAGCTGCTCAAGGCCATCCAGGCGGTAAAATAGGACAATTTCACGCCGGTTGGCGTATGGTCACTTTTCCTTAACCACGTCTCAAGTCATTGTCAGGTCACTATGGTCTGACTAAGCTGGCGCAAATTTGACACGCGGCAGGTCGTTCGACCTGCAGCGCTGCCAGGAGCCGGCCCTTTATGACGCAATCATACGACCCGTATCGCCTCGCCAATCCGCTGGTCTATCTCATCAAGATGGTCATCTTCCTCGTCCTTGTGGCGATGGTGGCGATCATCCTCCTGCCGCAACTGCTCGATGCGTTCTGGTCCAACCCGTTCATCAACGGCATGATCCTGTTCGTCTTGCTGGTCGGGATAATCCTGTCCTTCCGGCAGGTGATCCGACTGTTCCCAGAGGTCAACTGGGTCAATTCCCTCCAGGAAGGCAATGCAGGCCAGCTCCGCCGCGCACCCGTCCTGCTGGCGCCGGTTGCCGCGATCATGCGCGACCGGCTCGGGGAAACGGTGATCACGCCCGCCTCCATGCGCTCGATCCTCGATTCGGTCGGCATCCGGCTCGATGAGGCCAAGGACACGGCGCGCTATCTCACCGGACTGCTCGTGTTCCTGGGCCTGCTCGGCACGTTTTATGGCCTGCTCCAGACTGTCGGTGCGGTATCGGGCGTCATCCAGAACCTCGATGTGACATCGGGCGATACCACCAACATTTTCGGCAATCTCAAGGATGGGCTGGAGGCCCCGCTGGGCGGCATGTCGATCGCCTTTGCGTCCTCGCTGTTCGGCCTTTCCGGATCGCTTGTGCTGGGCTTTCTCGACCTGCAGGCAGGTCAGGCCCAGAACGCGTTTTACACCGATCTGGAGGACTGGATGAGTTCGATGACCGAGCTCGACCACCCAATCGCCACGATGCAAGCCAACAATTTCGGCGTTTCCGGTCCCGAAATGCAGCAGATGTTCGAGCGGCTCGGCGCGACGATGCAGACCCAGAACTCTTCCCAGAACGCCATTCGCGCCATGGCGGAACTGGCCAAGGGGATCGACGGGCTGGTCAAGCACATAAGGGCAGAACAGGAAGACCTGCGTGCCCACATCGCCGAGCAGGCCGAGGTCAACAAACGCCTGACGACGCTCATCGACACCCTGCTGCAGGACAATGACCGTCCCCGCGACGGCCAGAACTAGGACATCTCGCCCATGGCACTCGTCCGCGGACGCTCCTCTGCTGAACGCCCCAGCTACTGGCCCGGCTATGTCGACGCCTTGTCGAGCCTGTTGCTGGTCATCATCTTTTTGCTCTCGTTGTTCATGATCGCCCAGTTTTTCCTCAATCAGGAAATTCTGGGCCGCGACACGGCGCTGTCCCGGCTCAATGCCCAGATCGCCGAACTGACCGAATTGCTGCAACTCGAGCGCGCGAACTCCGAGGAACTTGAGCTTTCCATTTCCTCGCTCTCGGCGACGTTGTCCGGCGTCGAAGCCGAGCGCGACAGCCTGCAAAGCGAACTGGCCGGGCTCGGCGATGGTATCGCTGATTATGATTCGACAATCGCTGGCCTTGAATCCGCCCTTTCCGACGAACGTGAACTCTCGTCCGAAGCCCAGGCGCAGGTCGCCTTGCTCAACCAGCAACTGGCAGCACTGCGACAGCAGATTGGCGCGCTCGAAGCCGCACTGGAAGCCTCCGAATTGCGCGACACCGAAAGCCGCACCCAGATCGCCGATCTGGGCCGCCGTCTCAACCTTGCCCTCGCCCAGCGCGTGCAGGACCTCTCGCGCTACCGCTCGGACTTTTTCGGCCGGCTGCGCGAAATCCTCGAGGGCCGGTCGGACGTGCAGGTGGTCGGCGATCGGTTCGTCTTCCAGTCCGAAGTTCTCTTCGATGCCGGACAGGCGCAGATTTCCGCCGAAGGCCAATCCCAGATCACGGCGCTGGCCGAGGCAATTCTGGAACTGGAGAACGAGATTCCGGCCGACATACCGTGGGTGCTGCGCATCGACGGGCACACCGACCGCCGCCCGATCTCGACACCGCAATTTCCCTCCAACTGGGAACTTTCAGCGGCGCGCGCCATCTCGGTTGCCAAGCTGCTCGTCGAGCAGGGCGTATCGCCCAACCGGCTGGTGGCTGCCGGGTTCGGCGAGTTCGCGCCCCTCGACCCCGCCGACAACGAAGAAGCCTATCGCCGCAACCGCAGGATCGAGTTCAAACTGACTGAGGCCTGATCCGGACTCTCGGGCCGGAACCGCCCTATCCCGCCAGCGCCTCGTCATTGAGACGGAACTGGAGCTTGGCCAACTCGGCGTAGCGCCCGCCCTTCTTGACCAGTTGATCGTGCGTGCCTTCGTCGATCAACTGCCCCTTTTCGAGCACCAGAATACGATCCGCATTACGGATGGTGGCCAGCCTGTGGGCTATGACCAGAGTGGTACGCCCTTCCATCAACCGCTCAAGGGCCTTTTGGACAAGGTGTTCGCTCTGCGCATCGAGTGCGCTGGTCGCCTCGTCGAGCAGCAGGATCGGGGCATCCTTGAGCAGCGCACGGGCAATCGCCACCCGCTGCTTCTGCCCGCCCGACAGCATGACACCACGCTCGCCCACAAGCGTATCGAACCCTTGCGGAAGATCTTTGACGAACCCGGTCACCAGCGCGGCATCGGCTGCAGCGCGGACTTCAACCATGCTCGCATCGGGCTTGGCAAAGCGGATGTTGTCGGCGATCGAACCGGCAAAGATCACCGGTTCCTGATCGACCGAGGCGAACCGCTGGCGCAGATCGGCAGGGTCGGCATCGCGCACATCGATACCGTCGACAGCGATGGTGCCGGAATTGACGTCATAGAAGCGTTGCAGGAGCGCAAATACCGTCGATTTTCCGGCCCCCGAGGCACCGACAAGCGCGACGGTTTCGCCCGGTTCCACCGCAAAACTGAGCCCCGAGAGGATCGGCGCATCGTCGCGCGTCATATAGGAGAAATCAACGTCCTCGAAGGCCACCTTGCCCAGCGGCGGGACCGGCATGGCGACGGGGTCGGACCGGACGGGAAGTTTCGAGCGCGTATCGAGCAATTCGATCAGCCGCTCGGTGGCGCCCGATACCTGCTGCAGAGTGCCGAACAGGTCGCTCATATTGGTGAGCGCGCTGGTCGCGATCACCGCATAGATGGCGAACTGAACGACCTCACCCACGCTGATCATGCCCGCAAATACCGCCTGACTGCCCAGCCAGACCAGCACCACAAGGGCCGACATGGTGACAAACATCACGATACCGATAAGCAGCGAGCGCGTCAGCAGCCGCTTGAGCTCGGCCCGGTAGGTGGTTTCGGCATAGCCCTGAAAGAGCTGTTGCTGGCTTTCCTCCTGCACGAAGGACTTGACGGTTTTGACCGAGGAGAGCGTCTCTGTGACCATCGCCGAAAGATCGGCGAGCGTATCCTGGGTCACCCGCGAAACATTCTTCATCCGCCGGCCCATGGCAACAAGCGGAAAAACGATGATGGGGATGACGACGATGACCCCCAGCGCGAGCTGGAAATTGGTCAGAAACATCATGAACAGCGCGCCGACCATCAGGATCAGCGAGCGCAACGCCAGCGATGCGGACGAGCCCACCGCGCTACGGATCACTGCAACGTCGGCATTGAGACGCGAGGTCAACTCGCCCACCCGGTTGACGTCGAAAAACGTCGCATCGAGGGTGAGCAGATGGTTGAAGACGTCCTGGCGCAGATCGGCGATCACCCGCTCGCCGATCACCGAGATCAGATAGAACCGCGCGCCGGCCGAAACGGCCATCACCGCGCCGATGACGATGATCAGCCAGGCATAAGAGGAAACGATCTCGAAATTCTCGGTAACGAACCCTTCGTCGATGAAGCTGCCGGCAAAATAGGGAATCGAGAGCGAGGCAATCGCCGCGATCAGGAGAAAGGCCAGCGTCAGCACGAGCCGCAGCGGGTAACGCATGAGATATGGCATCAGCCGGCTCAATGGCCTCAGCGAGGACGCCTGGGCGCCGGCCTTGAGGCGCGGCACTTCGCTTTCGGCATCGGTTGGAGCGGGATTGGCAGCGGTTTCCGACATATCGGGCTATTCCTGTTTGCGCCTAGATAGTCCCTGACTGCCCCGGGGGCAAGTTTGCATCCGGTTTCCCGCCCGCATACCGCCCCTTGCGCTGTGCCGCCGCTTTCTGTAAAAGGCCGCCAACGAATTTGCGAGACGTTTCGTCCGGGCGCGGTAGCGCCCGTTTGATTTAGGGCCCGATCCAATGAAAAAAGACATCCACCCCGACTACCATTTCATCACCGTGGCGATGACCGACGGGACCGAATACAAGACCCGTTCCACCTACGGCAAGGAAGGCGACAAGCTGACCCTCGACATCGACCCAACGACCCACCCGGCCTGGACCGGCGGTCAGGGCAAGCTCGTCGACCGTGGCGGTCGCGTGTCGCGCTTCAAGGAAAAGTTCAAGGGCATCCTGGGTTCGTAAGACCCAAGGCCCCGACAATAAAAAAGCCCGGCCATTGCGCCGGGCTTTTTTATCTCTGTCTATCGGGCACAGATCAGAGCCCGCCAAACGCTGCCTTGAGACGGTCCATCTGGGCCGACAGGGCATTTTCCCCTTCCGGCTCGGCAGGCAGTTCCTCACCGCGTTCGATGCGGTCGAATTTCACCACACGCTCGAACAGACGGTCGCCCTTGGCGATATAGGCCTTCATGGTGTCGGGAATCTCGTCCCAGCCCGGACCACCCCGATCCGATGGCAATGCCGAGAACTTGACCTTGGATTTTTCGCTGCGCGCCTGCACGGGTGAAATCTCGCCCTCGTTGACGGCGCGCTGCAGCAACAGCCACGAGGCGAGCTGCATCAGCCGCGTGGTGAGCCGCATGCTCTCGGTGGCATAGATGAAGGCCCCATCGCGGCCGAGCGCCTTGCTCTCGCCCCGCCCCTCGCCGTCGAGATAAGCCGCGACCTCCTCGATCAGGCCCATGCCCTCACGATAGAGCAGGTCGAACCCTCCCGAGGCCAGAAGCCTGGGCGTCAATGCGACGGCATCGCTGGGGGACCTCATCTCGTCCACGGGCACTCCTCGATCACTACGGATTCTTCAGGCGCAGTCTAGGCGCTTTCGGCCATCCCGTCATTATGGACTGCCAAGGAGTTGCAACTAGCCTTAACGCAATTTGGTTCCGGCGCGCCCTACCCCCAGAAAAGAAAAAAGAGCCGTCAAGCGAACGGCTCTCGAAAGTTAACAGGGAGGCGTCAAACAGAGGGAAGGAACCGCTCTGAAAAACTCCAGCGCAAACTGGATAAGCAAAACCTAAACCGGACGCGTAAAAATTTCCTTAACGAGACTCGCTTTTTTAACCTTACCGGCAAGTGACCACCAATTGTGACCCACGCGAACCACTTGACGCCGCGCAGCAACACCCTTACATGGTTCATTACTTAACTAATGAAGCAAAGAGGATATGTCGTGTTCGATGATGGCTCGCCCATCTACCGCCAGATAGCGGACCGCATCAAAGCCGACGTGGCCTCGGGCACGCTGGCGCCCGACAGCCAGATTATGTCCACCAATCAATATGCGGCCTTTTACGGCATCAACCCTGCCACCGCCGCCAAGGCCTTCGCCCAGCTCGTCGACGAGGGCGTGCTCTACAAGCGCCGTGGCGTCGGCATGTTCGTCTCCCCGGGCGCGCGCGAAACACTCGTCGGAGCCAGGCGCAGCCGCTATTTCGACGACGTCCTCGGCCCGGCCTTGGCCGAGGCCCGGACCCTCGGAATTTCCGGCGACGACATTCTCGATTTTGTAAACGCCCACATCAAAAGGGACCAGCAATGACTCCCACGCTCTCCATCAGAGGCCTCACCCAGATATTCGGTGAAACCACGGCTCTGGACGATCTGACCCTGACCCTGGAAACACCCGGCATCCACGGGCTGCTCGGCCGCAACGGTTCGGGCAAGACCACGCTGATGTCGATCATTGCCGGGCTTCGCAGGCCGACGAGCGGCACAGCAAGTCTCAATGGCATGTCCGTTTACGAGAACTATCAGGCGACCACCGAAATCTGCATCATCAGGGAGAGCGGCGATACAACCGCCGAGTGGAGCGAAACCATTACCGAAGCCTTTGCGCTGGCCAGCGATATGCGCCCCTATTGGGACCCCGACTATGCAAAACGCCTGCTCGACCTGTTCGAATTGAGCGAAAAGATGAAGGTTGCTTCTCTCTCGCGCGGCAAGCGCGCCCAACTTGCCTGCACGCTTGGACTGGCCGCCCGCGCACCGCTCACCCTGTTCGATGAAGCCTATCTGGGCATGGATCCCCCCAGCCGCTACGCCTTTTATGACGCATTGCTGGAAGACTTCATGGCCAATCCCCGGCTGATCGTGCTCTCGAGCCATCACATCGAGGAAGTGGCGCGCCTGTTCGAGGAAATCGTCATCATCGATTCCGGCCGCCTTGTCCTGCACGAGACCGCGGACCGGCTGCGCGGCCGGGGCATAAGCCTCACCGGCGCGGCAACCACCGTCGACGCCCTGGCCACCGGAGCAAGGCTGCTGAGCGAAAAAAGCCTCGGGCCGACCAAATCGGTCGCGCTTTACGACGCCCCTCAAAGCCTTGTTGCAGACGCAAGGCGGGCCGGGGTGGAAGTCGGCACATTGCCCATTCAGGACATCTTCGTCCACCTGACCGGAAAATCGGAAAGGACCGCCCCATGACATCCGCTTCCCTTCCCCGCAGCGAGCCGCTGATCCCGCGCCGGCTGCTATCGGACCAGGCGATCTTCGCTCTCATGGTGTGGGCCGGATTTTCGCTGTTTATCTTTGCTTTGACCTTTGCCGTTTCGCTGGTGCGCGATATCGAGGTGAGCGGCTGGAACCTCGCCGGCCAGCCGGCCCGCTGGTTCGGCTTCGCCATCGGCATCTATGTCGGCTACTCACTGTTTCCGCTTTACGTGACCCATGGCGGCACGAGAAAAGGCTTTTCCGCACAGGCTCTCAGCTTCGCGCTCGCCTATGGCGGACTGCTCGGCCTGCTGTTTACGCTCACCTTTCCCATCGAAGCCGGCTATTATGCCCTCATGGGTTGGCCGCAGGCCCTGCACGGAACCGAGCTTTATGCCCAAGCGCTCGACCTGCCCGTCGTGCTGGTTCAATGGGTGCTCATCATGGTGCTCTGGGTCCTGGGTGGCATCTTCATGGGTGCCACATGGTACCGCGGCCCGATCGAGGGCACGCTTGCCATCATCTTTGGCATCGTCCTTGTCGGCCTGTCGGGCATGGCCATCGGCACCGGCGACGGGCCGTTCGAATGGGCCTATCGTCAGGTGCTGGGCAGCGACCGCCCCGGGCCATTTGAAGCAATCGTGCTGCATCTTGCGGCAATCGCCGTTCTGGGCCTTTTCACATGGGCCGCGTTCAGGAATGCCCCGATCCACAACAAATCGGAATGACCCTCAGAACTTGAACACGGCGTCAGCCGCATTGCGGCTGGCGGTCTTGCCTTCAATAGCCGTTTCCAGACGCGCAATTTCAGCCTTCAGGATTTCGATGCGGTCCTGAAGTTCATCGACCGACAGCGTCTCGAGAGGCATGCCCACCTCATGGACCGGCATGCGGCGTACACCATCGTCTTCCATGCTGATCTCCTCAAATTTGCTCTTGGCCCATTCTGGCGCGCGATTAAGATGGCGTCCATGACTATTCCAGACCAGATGCAAGCGATTGAAATTTCGGCGCCGGGCGGCCCCGAGGTTCTTGAACAAAAAATTGTCGCCACACCCCGACCCAAGCCAGGAGAAGTGCTGATCGCCGTCTCTGCGGCCGGGATCAACGGTCCTGACATCTCCCAACGTCAGGGCGCCTATCCGCCCCCCGCCGACTCCTCACCGCTTCCCGGCCTCGAAGTCTCGGGCATCGTTGCGGCCCTGGGCGAAGACGAAACGCGCTTTGCGCTCGGCGACGAGGTTGTCGCGCTCTGCAATGGCGGCGGCTATGCCGCCTATGTCGCCGTTCCCGCCGGCCAGGTGCTGCCCAAGCCCAAAACCTGGTCGCACATCGAAGCGGCAACGTTGCCGGAGACCTTTTTCACGCTGCAGCAAACACTCATCGAACGGGCCGGGCTGGCAACCGGTCGGACAGTCCTCATTCATGGCGGTTCGGGTGGTATCGGCGCCAGCGCGATCCAGCTTTGCCGCCTTTTCGGCGCGACTCCGATCGCAACGGTCTCCAGCGCGCAAAAGGCCGACTACGCCCGCGCCATGGGAGCAGCCCACACTATCGACTACACCAACGAGGACTTCGTCGAACGCACAAAAGTCCTGACCGACGGGCGGGGCGCCGATATCGTCATCGACATCATCGGCAGCGAGTACGCCAACCGCAACCTCAAGGCCTGCGCCTATGGCGGCCACGTCATTCAACTGGCCATACGGGGCGGCGCGAAAGCCGAAATCAATCTCGGCCTGGTACTCATGAACGCGCTCACCCTCTCAGGATCGACCCTGCGTCCGCAGACCGCCGCAACCAAGGCCCGATTTGCCCAGGGGCTCGCCGCCAGAATATGGCCGGCCATCGAGGCAGGGAAAATCGTGCCGCCGCGCATCAGGACGTTTCCGCTCAAAAGCGCGGCCGACGCTCACCGCGCCATGGAAGCCTCCGACCATTACGGCAAGATCGTCCTGACGATCGACAACCACACACCCGAACTGTTGTGACGGTTTGGCAACGGATCGGTCACGATTGCGTCAAACATCACGACCACACTTGCCAGACATCTCTCTTGCGATGATTTTGGAGCGTCCGGGGGCGCGACCGGTGTGTTCGATATCTTGATTGAAGGCTGGATGAACCAGACGACCCTGCGCCTAGTCGGCGGCCTCGTGCTTGCCTCCCTGATCCTCTATCTGCTGGTGGTGGCCGTTGCCTATACCTTCCAGCGCGAGATGGTCTTCCCCCGCCGCTTCGTAAATGCCCTGCCCTTTGCCGCCATGGTCGGCCCCGATTTCGAGCGCGTAACGCTCGAGACCGCCGATGGTGAAAGGCTCAAGGCCTATTTCAAGCCCCCGCTCGAAGGCGCCCCGATGATCGTTGCCTTCCACGGCAATGGTAGCGTACCCGAACCCCAGGCGGTGCGATTTGGCAGCGCCCCATGGGCCGGCGCCGGCTTTGGCGTCCTTTCCTTTGCCTATCGCGGTTATCCGGGCTCGACCGGGACGCCGAGCGAAGAGGGCCTGCTGCTCGACGCCGAGGCAGCCATCGACTATGCACGCACCCATGCGCCCGGCAGCCGGCTGGTCTTTATCGGCCACTCGCTGGGAACCGGTGTCGCCGTTGCCATGTCCGAACGCTATCCCAGCCAGGCCCTTGTCCTTGAGGCACCCTTTTCATCGCTGCCCGATGTCGTTGCGGCTACGATGCCCTTCCTGCCGGGCCAGTTGGTCCGCGACACCTTCTTTTCCGCGCGGCGCATTGCGGGCAGCCAAGCCGACACCATAGTGATCGTGCATGGCGAACGCGACACGGTGGTTCCCGCCTTTCTCGGCCGTCGCCTGTTCGCGGTGGCTCCGCACGGGGTGTTCATGTCGGTGGAAGATGCCGACCATCTCAACCTGCGCGGCATGCGCGACACCGAAATACTCGATCTGGTCATTAACGGCTATCCGCCCGAACCGACCCCGCAGAGCGAACCGGCCGGCAGTCCCGACCCGCTGGAGACCGGCGCTGTGTGATTGCCGATTGCATGATCGGCGTTTGGCCCTTATATTGAGCGCCAAATTCCCCCTCATCCAAATTCGGCGAGGCGGGCGGCCTGGAGGAACACCGGGCCGCAGCACAGGAGAGATTTACCCATGGCCACACAATTGCTCATGCCCAAGGCGACCGCCGTCTGGCTGGTCGAGAACACCGGGCTGACCTTCAAGCAGATCGCCGATTTCTGCACCCTGCATCCGCTGGAGGTCCAGGGCATCGCCGATGGCGACGTCGCCGGCGGCATTCGCGGCGTGAACCCGATTCAGAACGGACAGCTCAACCGCGAGGAGATCGCCAAGGGTGAAGCCGACGAGAACTACAGGCTGAAAATTTCCGAGCCCAAGGTCAAGGTGGCAGCACCCAAGCGCCGCGGCCCGCGCTACACGCCGACATCGCGGCGCCACGAGCGTCCCAACGCCATCAAATGGCTGGTCCGCAACCATCCCGAACTCAAGGATGCCCAGATCATGCGGCTGGTGGGCACCACCAAGTCCACCATCGAATCCGTGCGCGAAAACACTCACTGGAACGCCGCCAACCTGACCGCTATGGATCCGGTGACCCTCGGGCTCTGTACGCAGATGGAACTGGACATGGAAGTGCGCAAGGCCGCGCGCACCGCCGGCATTACCGAAGATGCGCCCGAAGGGACACGTCTGATGACCGCCGAAGAAGCGCTCAACCGCGCCCAATACGAGCCTGAAGAAGGCGAAGAGCCGGCGCACACCCCTGCCCAGGACAATTACGATGCCGAGCGCGAAGCCGAATCGGTTTTTGCCAAGCTCAAGTCCCTAAAGGGCGCCGACGCAGACGACCAGGACTGAAGGTCCCGCTTTGGTTAGCGAAATGGCCCGTTGCCCAGCGCAGCGGGCCGTTTCGCTTTAACCCGCGACAACGCACTCGCTATCCCGGACTTGACATCGAGGGCATTTGCCCACGCTATGCCGGTCCGTTTCCTGTCCAATCTCCATAGCTCAATTGTCGTTCTTTCTTGTCGCTGCGCTCGCAGTTTTTCTTGTTGCCCTGTCGAAATCCGGTCTGGTCGCGAGCCTGGGGGTGGTTGGCGTTCCCCTGCTGACGCTCGTCATGCCGGCCCGCGACGCCGCCGGCATGATGCTGCCCCTGCTGATCGCCATGGACGTGATCGCGCTGATCGCCTATCGGCGCGAAGTCGACTGGAAGGTGTTCTGGATCCTGCTGCCCGGCGCCATGGTGGGAACGCTCATCGCCTTTTCGCTTTCGGCCGTGGTCAGTGAGGCCATGGTGCGCCTTGCCATCGGCATGATCGCGCTGGCCTTCGTACTCGATGCCTGGCTTCCCTTGCGCAAAAAACTCGAGGGTCTGCCCCCCTCACGGCCCTGGGGAACGTTCTGGGGCTCGGTTGCCGGATTTACCAGCTTTGTGAGCCACACCGGCGGCCCGCCGGTCCAGATCTACATGCTGCCCATGCGTTTGCCACCGGCGCTTTTTGCCGGCACGAATGCGGTCTTTTTTGCCGTGGTCAATGCAAGCAAGATCCCGTTCTATTTCGTCCTGGGTCAGCTTTCGCTCGCCAATATGCAGGCAGCGCTTTATCTCATGCCGGTGGCGATTATCGGCATGGCGCTTGGCGTGTTCCTGGTCAGGCGCATCGACGCCGGCCTGTTTTACAGAGTGGCCTACATCCTGATTTTCCTGCTGTCGCTCAAGCTGATCTATGACGGGATCACCGGATTGTTTTTCGCCTGATCGCGGACATTAAAAAAGGCCGCAGCTTTCGCCGTGGCCTCACAGAAATCGCAAGTCTGGCTGGACCTTAGTGGGCGGTCTCGTATTGCGCGCGCGCCAACTGGTCCTTGAGTTCGAGTTTCTTGCGCTTAAGAGCGGCGATCAGCAGCGCATCGCGGGCGGGATGGCGCATTTCTTCGCTGATCTTTCGTTCCAAATCCTGATGCCGCCGCTCCAGGGAAGTGATGTAAGTCTGTGAGGTCATGGCCACTCCTTTCATCATTGGACGACGGTATCGTCACATTCTTTGCGCCCTTTGTCCAATGGCAAATCTGTGGCAGAAAGGGGTTGGCGTGCGTTGGGGAAAAAGCAAGCACATCTCCCCCCCGACAGCACGAAAAGACAATGGTTTAGCCCGTTTGATCCCGTCGGCGTGGATCAGGCCGCGGCCGGGAGTCCTGTTGGGGAAAGAGGCATGCTGCCATTGGACAAGGAAATCGAAGCCCGGCTTGGGCTCGAACTGGCAACCAAACGCCAGGAACATGCCGATCTCGACGCGGCAATCCATACCCTGACAGCCTCGGGACTGGCCGATATCACACTGATCCAGCGCCTCAAGAAACGCAAGCTGGCCCTCAAGGACCGGATCGTCGAGATCGAGCGCATCGTCCTGCCCGATATAATCGCGTGACATTATGTTAAGTTGACTTGAGCGATCATCATTTGTAGGTCCATCTCGAAGACCCTTGAGGATGACCTGTGATGACCCAGCATACCCGCCTCGTCGAACGCGTTCGCCACGAACTCAAATTCAGGATCGCAAAGGTCCTCAAATCCGAGCGCATCACCCCGCGGATGGCTCGCGTAACGCTGACCTCCGACGATTTCGAGAGCTTCGTTTCGCTTGCCTATGACGATCATTGCAAGGTGTTCTTTCCCGAAGCCGGCACGACGGACTTCCCTGTTCCCACGCGCGGCGAGAACGGGCTGGCTTTCCCCGACGGCAAGCGTCCCGAAGCGCGCGACTACACACCCCGCCACTACGACAACGCAAATCGAACCCTGACGTTGGATTTCGTTTTGCACGGGGACGGCCCGGCATCGGGATGGGCGCAAGACGCAAAGCCCGGCGACATGATCGGGGTGGGAGGCCCGCGCGGCTCTTTCGTGGTTCGGGGTGACTACGACTGGTATTTGCTGATTGGCGATGAAACGGCTCTGCCCGCCATTGCGCGCAGGCTCGAGGAACTGCCGCGCACCACGCGCGCCATCGCCGTCATTGAAATCGCCGACAATGGCGAAATCCAGAAAATCGACGCGCCGGACAACGCCGAAATCCACTGGCTGAGCCGCGAAGGCGCCGAACCGGGCGATCTCCACAAACTGCTCGGTGCCGTCCAGGGCCTCCAATTGCCGCAGGGTGACGGCTACGTGTTCGTCGCTGGCGAAAGCGCGATGAGCAAGGCCGTACGGGCCCACATGGTCGAGGAGCGCGGGCACAATCCCGACTGGATCAAGGCCGCAGGCTATTGGCAGGCCGGCACAGAGGATTTCGACGACGGCCACGCCCATTAGGGCGTGTTCAGACAAAGCAAAGACTTAGAGCAATTGAAGCGATCCAAAGGGGCGCAGAAATGCTCTAGAGGCAAGACCGAAGCCTATGCGATGGCCTCTTGCTGTTCGGCCTCGCGCCGCACAAAAAGGTCTCTGATTTCTGCGGCAACCGGCGCCACCGCGTTTTCAAGCAGGCCGACCTGGGCGTCGTCATAGAGCCTGGGCTCCTGGTCGAAAATCGCCAGGACCGCGCCCAATTGCCCATCCTCGAGCGGGACGGGAACGCCCGCATAGGCCCTGACCCCGCTTTCCACAACGGTTCGTAAATGGGCGTAGGGTGAATGCTGCAGATCCTCGATAATCAGCGTACCGGAGCGCTCGAGGACCTCATGAGCCAGATATTCGGCATGGCTCATTCTGGGCTCGTCATCGCCTGAGTCGGTCAGCGGGACCACGGTCACCATTGCAACCGTCGTGTTGGCCGACCGCGCCAGCCGCCGCAGGGAGCGTGCGATATCGGGATCGGCCGCCGCTTGAGCCGAAACGGCCCTTGCCGCAAGACGCAATTGCGGAATTGCCTCGGGACGGCCGGAAACCGCACTGTCCTCCTCGCCCAGAGCCAAGGCGACGGCATGCGCGGCAAGCGCGATCGAATGGGCAATAAGGTCGATTTCCTCTGTTGTGCCCTCATCCTTGACAGCCTTGTAGTCCGGGTGGAAATAGCCGGCAACGATAACGATGTCTGGCTTGATCCTCTTGAGCCGTCGGGCTGCATAACGGGCATAGACGTCGGGCCGCTCGCCAAGATAGCACAGGCAAGCAACTTCGGTCTCCGACAGGTCCATCTGCGCTATGCCTTCCTTGCGCAGCGCCACCGGCGCCATGACCTGCGCCGAAAACCCCCGTGCACGCACCCTTTCCGCCACCATGAGGGCCATCGCCTGATCGAGCTCGGTCTTTCCGCCGAATACCCGAACCTGCGCGTGCTCCTCGGCATTTTCCGGGGTCGCCTCTGCGATGTCGTCGAGCACCTCGGCCAAGGTCTCGACAACCCGATGCCGGTGGGAGGGGTCGGCGAGATCCCCGGCGACGTCAGCTTCGGCCAAGCGAAGGGCCGGCACCGCGATATCGTCGTAAAAGTCAGCAATGCCGTCCTTTTCGATCTCCCGGTCGGCCAGCTCGATCGCTTCTTCGACATTGCCCGAAATGAGCCTTTGATAGAACCGCTCCTGTGGCAACAACACCGGCGCGCTGCCAAGAATGGTTTCGATAAAGCCCAGCCCCGGCACATAGCGGGCCATGACCACGATGCACACGGTGAGCGGCATGGAGACGATCAGCCCGATAGGTCCCCATAAGGTCGCCCAGAACATGGCAGCCACCAGCACGGCCAGCGGGGTCAGCCCGGTCGAGGTCCCATAGAGCCGGGGCTCGACGATGTTGTTCGAGGTGACCTCGAGCACGAGATAAAGCCCAATGACACCGAACAGCATGGTCCAACCCGGATCGACGGCAACCGAGAGAAGGATGGGGATCGTGGCAATGATAAGCGTGCCCACAAAGGGGATGTAGCGAAAGACGCTGGCCAGCAATCCCCAGAGAATTGCATTGGGCACGCCGAGCACAAACAACCCGGCCCCAAACAGCGTGCCGTAACCGGCACTGATCGTTGCCTGTGCCAGCAGATACCGCCCGACACGGCTGCTGGCCTCGTTCATCGCTTCGGTGCTCGAGCGCAAATCCCCTCGGCTGGCCAGTTTCAGGAACCGGTCGCGCAGCTCCTCGCGTTCGAGCAACAGGAAAATCAGAAAGATGGTAACGATCAGGACCGAAGCGAGTGGTCCGATGATGGAGAAAAATACGGTCTGCGCGGTTTCGAGCGAGCCCATGCCATCATCGGCGATCACCACCTGGATGGGTTCTGGGCTCTGCTCGGCCAGCGTCTCGGCGCTGGCCTCCACCTGCGCGCCCAGCCGCTCCACGGTGGCCACCAGCCTGTCAATGACCCGCCCGCCGCCGAACGTTTCCTGCAACATCCGGAGCTTCTCGCTGATCGTTGCCTGATAGCGCGGCAGATCGGACGCCAGCGAAAGCATTTGTGAAAATGCCAGATAGGCGACACCCGAAATCAGCGCAAGCACCGCCGACACCGAGACAATGACCGCAACGATATGGGGTGTACCTACCCGCCGAAGGCCGTGCACCACCGGCCCCAGCGCAAAGGCCAGAAGCACGGCCAGCACGAGCGGCACGAAAATACCGCGCCCCAGATAGAGCACGGCAACAATCAGAACGAAGGTCAGGATCGCCCCAAGAGGCTGGTTGGCCAATGGCGATGGCGCCGGACTGGCCGGCGTGCGCGTTTCCATAGAAATGTTTCCCAATCCGGGTCTGTCTAGACCCCCCGAAATTCAAAAACGCGACCGCCATGGTTTCGTTCCCGTCTCCGCCAATGGACACGGCGGCTTGAACCTTGGGGGCTTATCGGATACAGCCACGCTTTAGCCAATTGAGGGCCGGGCTCTTGGTTTCATCTCCTCCCATCGCCATCGTCATGGGCAGCCAGTCGGACTGGCCCACAATGCGTTTTGCAGCCGAAACACTCGAAGCGCTCAGGCTCGATTATGAAGCCCGCATCGTTTCGGCACACCGAACCCCGCTGCGCATGGTCGATTTCGCCACAACGGCGCGCGACGATGGCTTTAAGGTCATCATTGCCGGCGCCGGCGGTGCCGCGCACCTCCCGGGCATGATTGCGTCGATGACCACATTGCCGGTGCTTGGTGTGCCAGTGGAAAGCAAGGCGCTGCATGGACAGGACAGCCTGCTCTCCATCGTCCAGATGCCCGGCGGCGTTCCGGTCGGCACCCTGGCCATCGGCAAGGCCGGTGCGATCAATGCCGCCCTGCTTGCCGCTTCGATCCTCTCACTCGCCGATGAGGACCTTGCGGAACGGCTTGCCGAATGGCGCGCGCGCCAGACCAACGCGGTTGCGGAGTTTCCAAAGGACGATGACTGAAAACCACCCTCTCCAGCCCGGCGGCCGCATCGGCATTCTGGGCGGCGGCCAGCTTGGGCGCATGCTTTCTCTTGCGGCCAGCCAGTTGGGCATGAAGACCCATATATTCTGCCCCGACCCCGAAAGCCCGGCCTTCGAGGTAACCCCCAGCAAGACCATTGCCGGCTATGACGATGTCGCCGCGCTTCGCGCCTTTGCCGGGGACGTCGACGTGGTCACTTATGAGTTCGAGAATGTCCCTCTGGCGACCGCGAAAGTCATCGCCGACAATGTGACCCTGCGTCCCGGCGCCAAAGCCCTTGAAGTCAGCCAGGACCGTCTGGCCGAAAAGGCTTTTCTCAGTCATGTCGGCATCGCTGTCGCCCCCTATCGCGCGGTCGGCAGTCTGCAGGACCTGCAAGCGGCAATCTCCGACATTGGGCTCCCTGCCGTCCTCAAAACCACCCGGCTCGGCTATGACGGCAAGGGCCAGCGCATGATCGGCAAGCCCGACGATATCGAGGGCGCGTTTACCGAACTCGCGCCGGGCGCCCCGCTGGTGCTCGAAGCCTATATTCCCTTCGAAAAGGAAATCTCGGTCATCGTGGTGCGCGGCACCGACGGCTCGGTCGTGACATACGATCCTGCGGAAAATGTTCACCGCAACCATATCCTCAAGACCTCGACCCTGCCCGCCACCGTTTCGGACGGGCTGGCCGCAAAGGCTCGGGCCATTGCCGGCGCAATTGCCAAAGCGCTCGACTATGTTGGCACCATGGGCGTGGAGTTCTTCGTCGTCTCCGACGGCGACGATCCGCAGGTGCTGGTCAACGAGATCGCGCCGCGCGTCCACAATTCGGGCCATTGGACGCAGGCCGTTTGCGTCACCGACCAGTTCGAAAATCACATTCGCGCCATCTGCGACTGGCCGCTCGGCGACACCACGCGGCTGGCCGATGTCGTGATGGAAAACCTGATCGGCGAGGAGATCTTCGCCACGGCCTCACGGTCCATCTCCGGCATCCAACCCCATGTTTACGGCAAGGCCGAAGCCCGGACAGGGCGCAAGATGGGTCATCTCAATATCGTAAAGCTCCCCAGAGCCTGACAAAAAGCGCCAATTCCGGGCCTCCCCGGTGGACAAGACCCGACTCTTCTGTTAACAACCGCGGCCACGGTGACCGGCAAGTGTCGGTCGGCGCTGGAATGCTTTTGGCCTCCGGCGTTTGATATCAGCCGAAATTCTAACCGAAAGGGCGGGTGTTCCGCGTGCAAGTAGTCGTTCGCGATAACAATGTCGATCAGGCGCTCCGAGCGCTGAAGAAGAAATTGCAGCGCGAAGGTGTGTTTCGCGAAATGAAGCTGCGCAACTATTACGAGAAGCCCTCTGAAAAGAAGGCACGGCAGAAGGCCGAGGCGATCCGCCGGGCCCGCAAGCTTGCTCGTAAGCGTGCACAGCGCGAAGCTGGTGTTGTAACCGGCGGTCGCCGCTAAGAGGGCTTCGCAAAGCGCGAAACGTTCTTGGTATCTGCGACTGTTCGACATGAACGTATTTGCAGAAAAACGCCGCCTCCCGGGGCGGTGTTTTTATTTGCTCAATCGCCGGCAGGCATCTGAAGGATCGGCATCACCTCGACACCCTCGCCCGGAAAATGGGTGAAATGGGCGTGATTGCGAAACATCTCCGCAGCCGCCTCGTGGTCGGGCGCTTCAACGATCATATAGGCCGCGGCCGTATTGGTGATATCGGCAACTCCACCCGGGCCGATCTTCTTGGTCTTGCCGAGCGGTCCGCCTGGATCGACAACGCGCGAGGCGTTGGCATCCATCCATTCGCCCCAGGCTTTCATACCCGCCGCTTCATCGACCCGACCTTCGGCCTGCGCCTTTTCGGTGGCCGTCGCCGTCCCGGTATAGATCGCCAGAAATTTTGCCATTTCAGCCTCCCCGAGCCGTTTCGGCAAAGAACGCCTGAGCCCGCTCCCAGATCCCTCGCGCCCAGAGATCGGAATGGTCGGCGCCCTCCTCGATCCAGATATCATAGGGATTGGGCGCCTCCCCGTACAGCCGCTCCCCGTTCGATACGCTGACCGTCATATCCGCAGTTCCATGCGCCACGAACACCGGCTCCTCCACCGCGCCGATCCAGTCGTTGGACCGGAACTGGTCGAGCATCAACCAGGCGACTGGCGCAAACGGGTAGCGTTCGGCGGCGACGTTGACGGCTGAATAGAACGGGGTCTCCAACAACAGCGCCCCTGCCTCACGCTGGCTGGCTACCCATACGGCAGGAGAGGCGCCCAGCGACCGGCCCCAGATGACGATCTGATCCTCGCGTCGGGCCAGCCAATCGAAAGCCCCCATGGCATCGGTCAGGATGTTGTCCTGGGTGATCTCGCCGGGTGAGAGCGGAAAGCCGCGATAATCGACGGACAGCAAGCCGTAGCCCGCCGCAGCAAAGGCCAGGAAGCGCTCGTACTCGGCTGAAAAGCTCCCCGAATTGCCCTTGAGGTAAAGGATGGTCGGTTCCTCACCCGAAGGCGGCGCGTACCAACCTGTGATGATTTCGTCATCGCCCGTCGGGATGGTGACAATTTCGGCATCGAGGCCGACGGCGATGGGGTCGAACGTCTCTCCCGACGGATTGAAGAAAAACGCCCGCTGGTTGACGTACAGATAGGCCAGCAGCCCGCAGTAAACGACAAAGAAGAAGACCAGAACACCGATAGCGATCTTCTTGAGCATTTATGATTTCCTCCCGGCGGCCTCTATCCCTGATACCGCCGGGCAAGAGGTTCGTCTAGTTCAGCGCCTCTTCCCCCAGCGCCACGCGGAACGCCCGCTGGAAAACCTCGAGCGGCTGACCGCCCGAAATGGCGAACTGGTTGTTGAAGATGAAGAACGGAACGCCGTTGATACCCTGCTGGCTGGCCGAAACCGCCATGGCCTTCGTGGTGTTGTTCTCCGCCTCGTCGGCAATTAGGTCGAGTGCCGCTTGGCGCTCAAAGCCGTGTTCCGTGGCGATATCGGCCAGGAGTTCCTCGTCGGTGATGTTCCTGCCGTCAAGGAAGTATGCAGCGGCAAACGCCTTGGCCAGGCCATACTGGTGCTCGGGCGCCGCCGAACGGATCAGCGTGTGCGGCTTGATGGTGGGATAGCTCATCGGCTGTACGCTCATGTCCAGAGGCACCCCGGCGTCCCGCGCCGCAGCCTGAACACGCGCCTGCATCGCTTCGATATCGCCACCATATTTCGCCTTTAGCCGTTCCTTGGTGTTCTGCCCCTCTTCCGGCGTCGTGGGATCGAGCAGGAAGGGATGGTGCAGGATCTCGACGTCGATGTCCTCGGGCAATGTCGCCAGCGCCTGATCGAGCCGCGCCGTGCCGATCAGGCACCACGGGCAGACGACATCGGTGAACAGATCGATGCGAATGGACTGGGTCATCGTGTATCCTTTACGTTGCCGCCAACATGGCCACTCCGGCCGAACCGCTCAAGTACGCACAGCGATGTAACTGAAATAAAAAAAGGCCCGGGATCGCTCCCGAGCCTCAAACGCTGTCAGCATGGTGATCAGTGATTGATCGCCTTGACGATGGACTCGGTCATCTTCTTGGCGTCTCCGAACAGCATCATTGTGTTGTCGCGGAAGAACAGCTCGTTCTGAACGCCTGCATAGCCGGCCGCCATGCCGCGCTTGATGAACAACACGGTGCCCGCCTTTTCCACATCGAGAACCGGCATGCCGTAGATCGGCGAGGTCTTGTCGGTCTTGGCCGACGGGTTGGTGACGTCATTAGCGCCGATCACGAACGCCACATCGGCCTGGGCAAACTCGGAGTTGATATCCTCAAGCTCGAACACTTCGTCATAGGGCACATTGGCTTCGGCCAACAGCACGTTCATGTGCCCCGGCATGCGACCCGCCACCGGGTGAATCGCATAGGAGACATCAACGCCCGCCGCCTTGAGCTCATCGGCCATCTCGCGCAGTGCATGCTGGGCCTGGGCCACCGCCATGCCATAGCCGGGCACGATGATGACTTTCGACGCATTGGCCATGATGAAGGCCGCGTCTTCGGCGGAACCCTGCTTGACCGGGCGCTCTTCCACATCGCCAGCGGCCGCGGCGGCATCGTCGCCCCCGAACCCGCCAAGGATGACCGAGATAAAGCTCCGGTTCATGGCCCGGCACATGATGTAGGAGAGGATCGCACCCGAGGACCCCACCAGCGCGCCGGTGATGATCAGCGCGGTGTTACCCAGCGTGAACCCGATACCGGCAGCCGCCCAACCCGAATAGGAATTGAGCATGGAAACGACCACGGGCATGTCCGCCCCGCCGATCGGGATGATCATCAGGCCACCCAGCGCCAGCGCGATGAGGGTGATGACCCAGAACAGGATCGGATCCTGCGTCACCGAGAAGACACCGATCAGGATGACCAGAAGGGCACCCAGACCCAGATGGATCAGATGCCGGGCCGGCAACAGGATCGGCTTGCCGCTCATACGCCCGTCGAGCTTGGCGAACGCGATGACCGAACCGGTGAAGGTGAAGGCGCCGATGGCCGTGCCAATGCTCATTTCGATGAGCGCCTGCACATGGATATGGTCAGGCTCCCCGATGCCGAACGCAACCGGCGCATAAAGCGCCGCCGCCGCCACGAACACGGCGGCAAGACCGACCAGCGAGTGGAAGGCGGCGACAAGCTGTGGCATGGCCGTCATCGGCACACCGCGCGCGATGAACGCCCCGATGCCGCCGCCGATGGCCAGCCCGCCGATGATCAGCACCCAGGCGAACGGATCGGTGGGCGCTGCGATGGCCAGCGTGGTCAGAACGGCAATGGTCATGCCGACCATGCCCATCGTATTGCCCCGGCGCGCCGTGGTGGGCGAGGAGAGCCCGCGCAGCGCGAGAATGAACAGTGCCCCGGCGACCAGATAGGCCAGGGCCGCGATATTTGCGGAAATCATGGTCCTAGCCCTTCTTCTTGTACATCGCCAGCATGCGCTGGGTGACGAGGAAGCCCCCGAAGATATTCACCGATGCGAGGATCAGCGCGATAAAGCCGAACCAGCGGGCCGGCCCGGGTTCACCCACACTGGCCACGCCAACGGCAAGCAGCGCACCCACCACGATCACCGAGGAGATCGCGTTGGTCACCGCCATAAGCGGGGTATGAAGGGCCGGCGTTACCGACCAGACGACGTAGTAGCCCACGAAGATCGCCAGGACGAACACCGAAAGAAAAAAGAAAAAGGGATCGACGACACCGCCCATTATACGTCTCCATCCGTCTTTTTGGCCGCAGGCTTTTTGGCTGCGGGTTTTTTGGCTGCTGTGCTCTTTGCCGCCGGTTTGCTCGCCGCAGCGCTTTTTGCTGCGGGCTTTTTCGCCGCGGACGCCTTGGGCGCCGCCGCATTCTTGGCCGCCCCCGATTTCGTGGCAGGCTTGGCAGCCGGCTTTTCCTCGGCCGGAACCGAAACGGCCCCAGCGGTCGCGACCTTGGCCGCCCGGCCTTTGCCAGAAGCCCCCGTCTTGGCCGGAGCCTTGGCTGCCGGCTTGCTTTCGGCCTTCGGCGCGGCCTTTCCGGCCGCCGCCTGGCCGGTCGCAGCGGTCTTGGCCGGCGCCTTTGCAGTGGCTTTGGCAGGCGCCTTTTTGGCAGGAGCCGCAGCAGCAGATCCGGCAAAGTTCGGATGCACCACGGCCCCGTCGCGGGTCAGGAGCGTTGCCTTGACCAGCTCGTCCTCCCAATCGACCTTGAGCGCCTTGGCGTCCTTGTCGATCATGGTTTCAAGGAAGGCCAGAAGGTTCTTGGAATAGAGCTGGGAGGCCGTCGCGGCGATCTTGCCCTGAAGGTTAAGCAGCCCGATGATCGTTACGTCCTTGTGAACGATCGTCTGGCCGGGAACCGTCAACTCGATATTGCCACCCCGCTCGGCGGCCAGGTCGACAAGCACCGAACCCGGCGCCATCGATTCAACCATCGCCTTGGTGATGAGCTTGGGCGCCGGACGCCCGGGGATCAGCGCGGTGGTGATGACGATGTCCTGCTTGGCGATGTGGCCCGACACCAGTTCGGCCTGCGCCGCCTGCTCGTCCTTGGTCAATTCGCGCGCGTAGCCGCCCGCGCCAGAAGCATCCTTGAGCGCCTCGGTCATGATGAACTTCGCGCCCAGCGATTCCACCTGCTCGCCCGCTGCGGCCCGAACGTCGGTGGCCGAGACGGCTGCGCCCAGACGCTTTGCCGTGGCGATAGCCTGCAGCCCGGCAACCCCGGCCCCCATCACGAACACCTTGGCGGCGCGAACGGTGCCTGCCGCCGTCATCATCATGGGCAGCGCCCGGTCATAAACCATCGAGGCTTCGATAACCGCCTGATACCCGGCAAGGTTGGCCTGGCTGGACAGAATATCCATGACCTGGGCCCGCGTAATGCGCGGCATCAGTTCCATGGCGAAAACCGAAAGTCCCGCCTTGGCCAATGCAGCCAGCGCGGCTTCATTGCCGAACGGATCGGCAGTGGCCAGCACAAGCGCGCCCTTGGCGGCACCGGTCAGCGCCGACGCCTCGGGGCGCCGGACGGCAAGGATCACGTCGGCGCCCTTGACGGTCGCGGCAGCGCCCGCCTCGACCTTCGCCCCGGCGTCGGTGTAGAACTGATCGAGGATGCGCGACGCTTCCCCGGCTCCCTTTTCGACGCTGACAGTCGCGCCAAACCCGATGAGCTTGGCGATCGTCTCAGGCGTCGCGGCAACGCGGGTTTCGCCCCCCGCGCGCTCGCGCATTACGGCAATTTTCATGAAACTCTACCTCTTATGGCCGGCAGCAAGGAATGGCCACTTCCCCCTGAGTCCGGAGGTCTAGTGGATGAAGATCAGATACAGGATCACCAGTATTGCTGCCGTGGAGATCACACTCCACTTGGTGCCGGAAAGGAATGCCGCATAGGTGCTCGTGTGCTCCTCGAATTCCTTTTCCTTCTGCTTTTCGCTGATCGGCTTGTCTGAATAAGTTGCGACCTGTTGTTCGGCCATCGCAGCTTTCCCCTGAATTACTTGAGTCTGAATTGGTGCCCTTTAGGGCTGAGTTTGTTCCAGTTCGTCAATGAGTCTTTCGATCATGGACAGTCCCAGCGACCAGAATTGCGGATCACGGGCATCCAGTCCGAACGGTGCAAGCAGCTCCGAATGATGTTTCGATCCCCCGGCGCTCAGCATGTCGAAATATTTCTCGGCAAACCCGGCACTGGACTTTTCATACTGTGCGTAGAGCGAGTTCACAAGGCAATCGCCGAACGCATAGGCATAGACGTAGAAGGGCGCGTGGATGAAATGCCCGATATAGCTCCAAAGCACTTCATAGCCATCGTTGAGCCTGATCCCCGGTCCGAGGCTTTCGGTTGAGATTTCCATCCAGAATGCATCGATCTCTTCGGGCCGCAATTCGCCCTCGCGCCGCGCCAGATGAATCTTGCGCTCCAGCGTGTAGAACGAGATTTGCCGCACGACGGTGTTGAGCATGTCCTCGATTTTTGAAGCGATCAGCGCAAAGCGCTGCTTGGGATCGCTCGTCGCATCGAGAATGGCACGGAAGGTCAGCATTTCCCCAAAAACGCTTGCCGTTTCCGCCAGCGTCAGGGGCGTGGGTGCCATGAGCTCGCCCTGCCCCGCCGCCAGCCGCTGGTGCACACCGTGGCCCAACTCGTGAGCCAGCGTCATCACGTCGCGGGTGCGGCCCATATAGTTGAGCATCAGGTAGGGATGGGCCGTCGTCACCGTCGGATGCGCAAAAGCGCCCGGCGCCTTGTTGGGCTTGACCGCAGCATCGATCCACCCGCTATCGAAAAACGGCTGTGCCACTTCCACCAGCTTCGGCGAAAACCGGCCATAGGCGTCGAGCACTGTGGTCTTTGCCGTTTCCCAATCAAATATTCGGTCATCCGAGGTCGGCAGCGGCGCGTTTCGATCCCAGGCGTCCAGCTTGTCCTTGCCGAACCATTTGGCCTTCATCTGGTAGTAGCGATGCGAAAGGCGCGGATAAGCCTCGCGAACGGCCCTTTCCAATGCATCGACAACCTCACGCTCGACCGAATTGGCAAGGTGCCGGCTATCGGCCACATCCTCATAACCGCGCCAGCGGTCGGAAATTTCCTTGTCCTTGGCCATCACATTGGTGATGTGGGCAAACAGCTTCTTGTTGGCCGCAAGCGTCTTGGACAATCCCTTGAACGCCGCCGCGCGCTTGTCTTCCTGTTTGTCGCTCAAAAGGTTGAGCGTCTGTTCGAGCCCCAGCGTTTCGCCATCGACTTCGAATTTGAGCGAGGCCATCGTCTCGTCGAACAGTCGGTTCCAGGCAGCATGTCCGGTGACGTATTTGTCGTGGAAAAGCTCTTCCACCCGGTCTTCGAGCTGGTAGGGCCGAGACTTGCGCAGCTCATCGAACCACGGCTTGTAGCGCGCCAGATCGGCGCTAGCGGCAAACGCCGCGTCGAGCACCTCATCCTCGATCCGGTTGATCTCGAGCGTGAAAAACAGCGTCCGGGTCGAAAGGCCGGTCATCCTGTCCTGGGTATCGCCCAGAAATTTCACCCGGTCGCCATCGCCGGTGTTCTGCGCATAATTGAGATAGGCGAACGATCCCAGCCGCCCGAAAACCTCATCGAGCTTTTCATAACGCCTGACCGCATCGACCAGTCCGCCCTCTTTCGCCAAGCCGTCGAGCTTGCCCTTGTAATCCGCCTCGAACGCCTTCGTCTCGGTTTCGAGAAACGCCATATCTGCCTTGAGCGCGTCCGACCCAACGCCGGGATAGAGATCGCTCAGATCCCATTCGGGCAATTGGCCGAACTGGTTATGGGTCGATTGCGGTTGGGACAGGGGCATGGGCGAAATTCCGGCGGTTGGATTTGCGGCGACCTTAATCGCTGAGCGCCAGCGTGCCAAGCGCCCCCTGCCACGGGCACGATTGTGCGCGCGACCCACACAGGGCGTGCGAAATAATGGGGCTTATGAACACGACCAACCCCGCACACTATGGCGCCTGAAATCAATCAGGAGCCTTTGCCATGCCGGAAGCACCAAAACTGTCTCGCCGTCTGTTCTTTGGTGGAGCCCTGGCCGGGGCAGGTGCAGCAGGCGCCGCCGCCGGTGCACTGGCCGCAGGCGCGTTGCGCCGGGGACCCGACATCGTCAAAGTGCCCGGCGAGCAGCGACGGTTCGTGGGTCAATCCGTCATGATTACCGGCGCCACTTCAGGCATCGGGAGGGCTGCCGCCCTTGCCTTCGCCGCCGAGGGCGCCCGCGTCAGCTTTTGTGGGCGCCGCGAACATCTGGGAACCGGGCTCCAGGCAGAGATCGCTGCCACCGGCGGAGAAGCCGTATATATCCGCGCCGACGTGCGTGATCCCGAGTCCGTGACAAATTTTATTGCCCGAAGCCTTGAGCATTTCGGTCCACCAGATATCGCTTTCAACAATGCCGGCATCAGCGCCAGCCAGCCCTTCCACGAAACACGCCTCGAGGACTGGAACGATATCCAGGATACCAATGTGCGCGGTGTTTTTCTGTGCATGCAAGCCCAGATCCCGCTGATGCGGGAGAATGGTGGCGGCACTATCCTTGTCACCTCCTCGGCCAATGCCGAGGGAGCCCGGCCCGGCCTTGTTGCCTACAACGCATCCAAACGGGCCTTGGTTGGCCTTGTCCAGACCGCGGCGCTCGAATATGCGGCTGACAACATCCGCATCAACGCCCTGTGTCCCGGAGCCACCGATACTCCGATGATCCGACGCCAATCCGGCATGGAGAACGCGCCAGACGCCGTCTGGCAGGCTGGTGTAGGCGTCTGGGCTCAATCCAACGTCCACGCCCTCGGGCGCGTTGCGTCTGCAGAGGAGATGGCCCGGGCCGCCCTGTCCCTGTGCGCACCCGAAATGACTTATCTTACAGGGTCGGCCGTGTTCGTCGATGGCGGAATGACGGCCGCGCTTTGAGCGGTCCGTGCCGTCACGAAGGCAATTAGGGCAGCAAGCTTGGCAAGTTTTTGCCGCCGTCCGGAATAATAGAGGAAAAGGCCCGAGGTCATGGGCCAGTACGGCCCAAGAACAGGCACCAGCACACCGGAAGACACAAAGTGCTCTGCCAGCGGCGCGGCTGCGTGTATGAGCCCCGCGCCGGCGACCCCGGCGGCAAGATTGGAGGTGGCGTCGCTGACGGTAAGACCTCCGACGACGGCAAAATCGCGATGCTCGCCGTCCATGATCAGGCTCCATGGCTGGACGTGTCCGTCCGCACCGCGAAACCCGACGCAAGTGTGAAAATCGAGGTCACCGGGAGCGACAGGCTCACCACGCGAGCCGATATAGGCGGGACTGCCAAAACAGCCGATGGGGAACGGCTCGGTCAACCGGATCGCCACGGCGTCGGGATCGAGCATCTCGCCAAACCGCACGCCGGCGTCGAACCCCTCCTGGAAGACCGGATCGAAACTATCGCTCGCATGCACCTCCACGCGGACGTCCGGGTACTTCGCCATGAAGGGCGCCACAATGTCCTGGACAAGCTTCGGCGCAACGGCGATCGGTACATTGAGCCTGAGTTCTCCTGACACCTCGGTCGCCAACAGTTCGATCGTGCCGATGGCGTCGGCAATGCCATCAAGGGCAGGCAGGAGCGCCTGGCAAAATCTGACCCCGGCCTCGGTCAGCCCGACCTGCCGGGTGGTCCTTGCAAACAGAGCAACTCCCAAACGGTCCTCCAGCGACCGGATCGCATGGCTCATGGCAGAAGGCGAAATGCCCAACTCTCGTGCCGCGGCCCGGAAGCTAAGCGTTCTCGCAAGGACGCTGAAGGCGATCAGGCCGTCCAACTGGTCCTGCCGCAAGGGTTTTGTCCGCTGCATCGCCGCTCCATAGATTCCCCGCTGTGATGCCGACATTATCTTCATCGCATCCGATGTTCCAGCAGGCCCACCCTTAAAACCCTGTTAATCGATCGCGCCTAGCCTGCCCCAAATCGGCACACTCTCGATTCGCGTGTGCCGGCGTTTGTAGGCTGGAGTTGCGTTGCATATGCATAAGGTTCTGATCGTCGACGATGATCCCATTCAATCTCGTCTGACCTCGGAAGTCGTCGCCAAGGCCGGGTTTACCGCGCTTACAGCAGATTCCGGCGCAAAGGCCCTCGATATGCTCCGCACAAGACCGGGCATCGGCGCCATGGTCCTCGATATGGTCATGCCCGAAATGGACGGCATGGCGGTGCTCGAGGCCCTGCGGCGGGAAACCATCGCCATCCCGGTCATCGTCCAGACCGCCCAGACCTCTCTCGACACCGTCATCTCCGCCATGCGGCTTGGGGCCGTCGATTTCTTCGTCAAACCCGTCGCCCCCGAGCGCATCACCATTTCCCTGCGCAATGCGCTAAAGCTCGGAACGCTCGAATCCAGCCTCAAGGCCGAGCGCGCCCGGCGCGAGGGCAGCTTTTCCTTTGCTCACATCATCACAAAAAGCGATGCCATGACGCGCACCATGGCGCTGGGCAAAAAGGCGGCCGCCAGCACCATTCCCGTTCTGATCGAAGGTGAATCCGGGGTGGGCAAGGAGTTGCTGGCGCGCGCCATCCAGGGTTCAGGCGATCGTGCCGGCAAGCCATTCGTCACCGTCAACTGCGGCGCCATTCCCGCCAATCTCGTGGAATCGATCCTGTTCGGCCACGTCAAGGGCGCCTTTACCGGCGCCGTATCCGACGCACCGGGAAAATTCCGCGAGGCTCACAACGGCACGCTGTTCCTCGACGAAGTGGGCGAACTCCCCCTCGATACCCAGGTCAAGCTGCTGCGCGCCCTCCAGGAAGGCGAAATCGAGCCGGTCGGCGCCTCGCGCCCCGTAAAGGTCAATGTCCGCGTGATCTCGGCCACCAACCGGCGCCTGCTCAACCTAGCCCGCGACGGCGCGTTCCGCGAAGACCTGTTCTACCGCCTCAACGTCTTTCCCATCTATCTGCCGCCCCTGCGCGAGCGCCGCGACGACATCGCCGATCTGGTCGATCATTTCATCGCCCGTTTCGCCGCCGAAGAGGGGCGACGGGTCACAGCGATTTCATCGCAGGCGCTGGAGATGCTGAGCGGTTTTGATTGGCCCGGCAATATCCGCCAGCTCGAGAACGCGGTGTTCCGTGCCGTGGTCCTTGCCGAACATCCAGTTCTTTTGCCCGAGGATTTCCCGCAAATCCTCGCCGCCGACAAAGGCAGAGATGCCGCTTTTGGCAACCGCGTTTCCAGCTTTACCCCGCCGGCGCCCGTTCATATCGACAACGCTCCGGCGCTGCCGCGCATGCCTGACGCCGCGCCTATTGCCATTCCCGACAGGTTCCTGGATGCGACCGGAAACGTCTTGCCGCTTGCCGATATCGAAAAGGACCTCATTGCCTTCGCGATCGATCACAATGCCGGCCGCATGGCCCAGGTCGCCCGCCAGTTGGGGATCGGGCGTTCGACTCTCTACCGCAAACTCAAGGAGTACGGGCTTGAAGGAGACACCAATGTTGCCTGAAAGCCGCAAACACCCAACGAACCCGTTCACGAAGCCGGCACGTTGCTTGCGGGACGAAACAAAGCCGGTAAACTTTACCAGGTTCGCGCACAGAAAAGATTCGCCGGCAGGGCGAGCGGGTGCGCCGATGGCTTGGTGCGGCATGAAAAAGTTTTTGAACTCCGGGCTCAAAACGCTCCTTTTGGGAGCATTCGCGGGCATTTCGCTTTTGAGTTTCAGCGCGACGGCCACCGCGTTTGAGACAGTGCTGGTCGACGGCGTCCAGGCGACGCGGATAATGATCGCGCCCCCGCGCAACGGGCTGGAAAAGACCATTCGCGACGGTTTGCGTGACGCCATGGCCCAGGCGCCTTCCGGCCGCGCCGCCGACGATGCATCCCAGCTTTACTACTTCTACGGCGCACGCCATTTCGAACCGCTCTGGCTGACCGAGAGCAATGACGGCATCGCTTTTTCGGGCGCGGCCGAGCAGATTTTGACCGTCTTCAAGGATGCCTATCTCCAGGGCCTTGATCCGGCCGACTATCTGATCGACATGGAAGCGCTCGATGCGGCCGCCAACGATCCGGCAGCGCTCGCGGCGCTGGAAGCGGAATTCTCCGCCTCCATCCTGCGCTATGCCAACGATGCCCATACCGGAAGGCTCGATCCGCGCTCGGTGTCGGGTTATATCGACGTTGCGTCCAAAAGCGTCGACGAGGCCGAACTCTTTTCCGCCGTCGCCACCGCCTCCGACCCCGCCGGGGTGCTGCTGAGCTACCATCCGACCCACCGGGAATTTGTCGCTCTGCGCGACCTGCTGGCCCGCCACTACGCCGGTGAGATCGAGGATCTTCCTCCCATCGGCGAAGGCAAACTCATCAAGCTGGGCATGCTCGACGAGCGCGTACCGGTTTTGCGCGAACGGATGGGCCTGCGCCTCACGCCGGACGCCGACCCTCTGGTCTATGATGACGAACTTGCTTCGGCCGTCGAGGCGTTCCAGACCACAATGGGCCTTAATCCCGATGGCGTCGTCGGCCCGGCCACAATTGCCGCAATCAACGGAGCAAATGGTGCCACCCGCGGCGATATCGTCGCCAATATGGAACGCTGGCGCTGGATGCCCGAAGACCTCGGAGACTTTAACGTCTTCGTCAACATTCCCGAATTCCGCCTCGACGTGAACCGGGAGGGCCGCTCGGTCTGGAACACACGCGTCATCGTGGGCACGGCCAAGAACCAGACGCCAATGTTTTCCGACATGATCCGGCACGTGGTGACCAACCCCTATTGGAACGTGCCGTCCTCGATCCTGAGCGCCGAAATCTTCCCTCAGGTCGCGCGCAATCCCAATTACATTGCCAGCCAGAACATGGAACTGCTCTATCAGGGCAACGCCATCGACCCCTGGATGGTGGACTGGTCGCGCGCCAGCCCGTCAATGTTCCGCGTGCGCCAGAAGCCGGGCACGTCAAACGCCTTGGGTCAGGTGAAATTCCTCTTCCCCAATTCCCATGACGTCTATCTGCACGACACCAATGCCCGCTATCTTTTCGACCGCTCCATGCGGGCGCTCAGCCATGGCTGCGTTCGGGTACAGGATCCGTTCGGCTTCGCCGAAGCCCTGCTCCAGCATGAACCCAGCCTCACTGTCGCATCGCTCGAAGGCACGCTCGGCGGCAGCGAACGCTGGTTCAACATGGACCAGCAGGTTCCAGTCCATCTGGCCTATTTCACCTTGCGGATCGACGCGGACGGAACCGTGAGATCGTTCTCCGATCTCTACGGGCACAACGCCAGGATCATTGAAATGCTTGAGCTTTAACGGGTCGGACCAGCACGCCCGTTAAGCCTTGGGTAAGGTTTCCGCCATTCTCACGCCCCTTTTGCCGATAATATCGGATCGATATTCGGGCAGGATCGGCCCGGTCCTCCGGGCGCAACGATTCATGGGCAGGGCACAGGGGTGGCGTACACATCCCGTTAGCGTTAACAATCTCGCATGAGTTTGTTGTTAGGGTGCCGTCGAGTTTGACACAAAAACGGGCTAACCGGGCGTGACGCGTAGGGGTTTCCAACCAGTGGATCGGATCGTGCGGGCAATCTTGGCCGCGGCAATCGCAATGGCCAGTCTTTTGCCTTTCGCAATGCCGGTCCAGGCCGCCAACGAGCGCGAGATCTACCTCTATTATACTCACACCAAGGAAACTATCCGCATCGTTTACAAGCGCGATGGGCGCTTCATCCAGTCCGCGCTCGATCGCTTGAACGTCTTTCTGCGCGACTGGCGTCGGAACGAACCCGCCGAGATGGACCCCGCACTGTTCGACCTGCTCTGGGAAGTCTATCAGGAAACACGCGCCACCCAGCCCATCCATATCGTTTCCGCCTACCGTTCGCCCCAGACCAACGCCATGCTGGCCGCCAATTCGTCCGGCGTTGCCGACAATTCCCAGCACATGAAGGGCAAGGCGATCGATTTTTTCATTCCCGGTGTCCCCATAGCCACCCTGCGCGCGGCCGGCATGCGCAAGCAGATCGGTGGCGTGGGCTATTACCCCACTTCGGGCAGTCCGTTCGTGCATCTCGATACCGGTTCGGTTCGCGCCTGGCCGCGCATGACCGAGGCCCAGCTTCGCGACATCTTCCCCGATGGCCGCACCATGCACATTCCGTCCAACGGCCGCGTTTTGTCCCAGGAAGGCTATCAGCTCGCCCAGGCCGAATGGCAGCGGTGCCATCGCGTACCCTGCAACGCGGGCAGCCCCATGACCGGCGGTGCGATCCAGGTTGCCGACGGTGATCGTCCTCGCACGCTCTGGGACATGATAACCGGTGGCAACGACAACAATTCAACGCCCCAGCCTGCCCCACAAGCTGTGGCTTCGGCGCCCGCGCGACCCGAAACGGTTCAGGCTTCCGCCCCCGCGGCGCCAACCCAACTCGCCGAAAGCGAGCCTCCTGCTCCCCCGGTCCGCCCGGCCGACCTGATCGCCGGCACCATGGTGGCCGATGCGCCGGCCGAGCCCCGGAACATCCCGTTCCAGGTGATCGACGCCGCCGAAATGACCCGTCAGGTCGCCATGGCCGATACCGGGGACATCGAGGATGCGCCCCTGCCGCCGTCCATGTCGCGCGCCCTCGCCGAACAGCGTGCCACCACGCCATCGGCCTACGCGCCCTCGGGTGGCGGAACGCTCGAAATCGCCAGCATCGACGATGCGCCCATCCCGCAACCGCGGCCCCGGTTTGCGCCCGCCGTAACGGCTTCGGCCACACCATCCGCGCCGCTTCCAACTGCCGATCTGCCCATGCGCCCCAGCTTCGGCGATGCCATCCAAGCCGCTTCGACAGAGCCCGTGTCCGACCTTGACGCTTTCGCCTCGCTGTTCGAAGGCGTTTCCATGCCGAACCCGGAAACCGCCGCCGGGGCAGAGCCAGATGCCGCCACTGCCAACGCCATGGCCAGTCTTGCCGTCGACTCCGGGGAACTCTTTGCCCCCTCACTGGCGTCGTCCGGCACCACACTTTTCGCTTCCGCTTCACTCTCAAGCAGCCGGTTTGCCTTCGAAGGAGCCCCAGGCGCTCCTGAACCGGCCGCCGAGGACGTCATGTTGGCCAGCGGTTTCACCCGCACCGCTTCGCTGGGCAATTCGAGCTCGCGGTTTACCCAGGGCCAGACCATCTGGGTCCATTACGACAGCCAGGCGAACTGACACAGTCTTGTCCTCTTTGGTTGCCAAAACGGCGCCGGCTGACTACATCAGGTCAGCACGGTGATGCCGTCTGAAGTAAGTCACAAGGCCAACCAAGTGTCCGATAAACCTGCCACTCCGCTGCTCGATACCATCGGCTCCCCCGCCGACCTCAAGGCATTGAAGCGTGACGAATTGATCGAGCTCGCAAATGAGTTGCGCGCCGAAGTGATCGATGCAGTCTCGGTGACCGGAGGACATTTGGGGGCTGGTCTTGGCGTTGTCGAACTGACCGTCGCGCTGCATCACATTTTCGATACACCCAATGACCGCATCATTTTCGATGTCGGCCATCAGGCCTATCCGCACAAGGTGCTGACCGGCCGCCGCAATCGCATTCGCACCCTGCGCCAGAAGGACGGACTTTCGGGCTTCACCAAGCGCGGCGAGAGCGAATACGACCCCTTCGGCGCCGGTCATTCGTCGACCTCGATCTCGGCTGGTCTCGGCATGGCCGTGGGATCGGATCTAAAGGGCGAAAAGCGCAACGTGGTCGCCGTCATCGGCGATGGCGCCATTTCCGCTGGTATGGCCTACGAAGCCATGAACAACGCCGGCGCCATGGACGCCCGCCTCATCGTCATATTGAACGACAACGACATGTCCATCGCACCTCCCACCGGGGCGATGAGCGCCTACCTCGCCAAGCTGGTGTCCGGCCCCGCTTATCGCGGCCTGCGCGATGCAGCCAAGCAGTTCGTCGACAGCGTCATGCCTCCATTCATCAAGGACAAGGCACGCAAGACCGAAGAATACGCCCGCGGTTTCTGGACCGGCGGCACGCTGTTTGAAGAGCTGGGTTTTTATTATGTCGGCCCGATCGACGGCCACAATCTCGACCATCTTCTGCCCGTGCTGCGCAACGTCCGCGACGCCGAAACCGGCCCGATCCTGATCCACGTCGTGACGCAAAAGGGCAAGGGCTATGCCCCGGCCGAGGAATCGGCGGACAAATATCACGGCGTTTCGAAATTCAATGTCATCACCGGCGCCCAGGCCAAGGCGCCCTCCAACGCACCGTCCTACACCTCGGTCTTTGCCGACAGCCTGATTGCCGAGGCGCAAAAGGACGAGGCGATCGTCGCAATCACCGCCGCCATGCCCGGCGGCACCGGTATCGACAAGTTTTCAAAGCACTTCCCCGAGCGCAGCTTCGATGTGGGCATCGCCGAACAGCATGCCGTGACCTTTGCTGCCGGATTGGCGACCGAAGGGCTGAAACCCTTCTGCACGATCTATTCGACCTTCCTGCAACGCGCCTATGACCAGGTCGTCCACGACGTGGCCATTCAGAAGCTGCCGGTGCGCTTCCCCATCGACAGGGCCGGTTATGTCGGGGCCGATGGCCCCACCCATGCAGGCTCGTTCGATATCACCTATCTCGCCACCCTGCCCTCCATGGTTGTGATGGCCGCCGGCGACGAGGCCGAATTGCGCCATATGGTGGCAACCGCCGCCGCCTATGACGATGGACCCATCGCCTTCCGCTACCCGCGCGGCGAAGGGGTCGGCGTGGAAATGCCGGAAGCCGGCGTTCCGCTGACCATCGGCAAGGGGCGCGTGCTCAAGGAAGGCACGACCATCGCTCTGCTCTCACTCGGCACTCGTCTTGCCGAATGCATGGCCGCCGCCGAAACGCTGGGGACGTACGGATTTTCGACGACGGTGGCCGATGCCCGCTTTGCCAAGCCGCTCGATGAGGAATTGCTTGCCCGCCTCGCCCGTGAGCACGCCGTATTGATAACCGTCGAAGAAGGCGCCATTGGTGGTTTCGGATCGCATGTGGCGACCCGGATGGCTCAACTCGGCCTGCTCGACAACGGCTTGAAATTCCGCCCGCTCCTCATGCCTGATCGCTACATCGAACAGGCCGGCCAGGGCGATATGTACGCTCAGGCGGGGCTGGATCGCTCGGGAATTGTCGCGACCGCACTCACCGCCCTGGGCGACGAGACCAACGCAGCCCAGGTGCTCCGGGCCGCGGGTCGCGAAATCGTCTAGAGCGCTTCCAGGATAAGTGGGCACCACTTATCCTGGAAGCGCGACAAGACAAGGACTTGGAGCAATTGAAGCGATTCCAAGAAGCGCTGAAATGCTCTAGATTTTTCGCCGCTTATTCGGCCGCCTCGTCGTATTCGGCTTGTGAGCCTGCATCGGCCATGCCAAGCGCGTGCATATAGAGATCGAGGATCGCTTCCTGCTCGGCGCGCTCATTGCGGTCCTGCTTGCGGATCCGCACGATCTGCCGCATCACCTTGGTGTCGAAGCCCGACCCCTTGGCCTCGGCATAGACTTCCTTGATATCGTCCGCGATGGCCTTCTTTTCTTCTTCCAGCCGTTCGATCCGTTCGATGAAGGCGCGCAACTGGTCGCGCGCTATGCCGTGGTCAGCCATGTTTCAGTCTTTCCGCAAAGAAATTGTTTGAGCGCCCTATCAATCCCATCGGCAAGGCGACTTCAAGTCATGCAGTGAAAAAGCCCACAAGGAAGGTTCGCCCCATTCCTCTCGCCTCGCTGTAGCCGTTCTCTGGATGCTATGATCGGGTAATGGCTCACCCCCATTGACATATCCGGACCCCTTGCCCAGAAACACCATGGCCTTCATTTTCCATACGCGACCCAACGCCGTGCATTTTATGTTCCGCACTCTCTTGATCGCCGCCGTCACGTTGCTCCCGGCATCGATCGCCTTGCCGCGCCCCGCCCTTGCCGATCTGCGTGTCTGCAACCAGACCCCGAGCACCATTTCCATCGCCTTCGGCTACCGTGCCGAATCGGGCTGGCAGTCGGAAGGTTGGTGGGTGGCGGGCGCCGATGCCTGCGCCATTGTCTATCAGGGCGATCTGACGTCACGATATTATTATCTCTATGCCGTAGACGATCTCGCCGGCGGCGCCTGGGACGGCTCGGTGTTTATGTGCACCCAGGATTCGAGTTTCACCATTTTCGGTGTCGAGGATTGTCTGGCCCGTGGCTACGAGCGCACTGGCTTTTTTGAGATCGACACCCAGGGCCGCACCGATTGGACCATGCAATTGACCGAAAACAATTCAAACAGTCTGGATCCGCAATGAAAAGATCGCGCCGCGTAAAGATCGTCGCAACCCTCGGGCCGGCCTCCAACGACCCAAAAGTCATCGAGGAACTCGTCCGCGCCGGGGCAGACGTCTTCCGCATCAATATGAGCCACGCCAGCCATGACGTCATGCGCGACACGGTGGCCAAGATCCGCGCCGTCGAGCGCAGCGTGCGCTACCCCATCGGCATTCTCGTCGACCTCCAGGGTCCCAAGCTGCGCATCGGCTCTTTCGCCGAAGGATCGGTTATGCTTGCCAAGGGCGAGACCTTCACCCTCGACACCTCTGATGCCCCCGGCGACAAGACGCGCATTCACTTGCCCCATCCCGAGATCTTTTCCTCGGTCAAGACCGGCGATCGGCTGTTGCTCGATGACGGCAAGATCGAGTTGCGCATCTCGGCCATTTCCCCCGAAGCGATCAACACCACAGTCGTTTACGGCGGCAAGCTTTCGGACAAGAAGGGCGTCTCCCTTCCCGATACCATCCTCTCGGTGGGCGTCCTGACCGAAAAGGATCGTGCTGACCTCCAGGCCGCGCTCGGCGAGGAAATCGACTGGATCGCCCTCTCCTTCGTCCAGCGCCCCGAAGACATGATCGAAGTGCGCAAGCTCGTCCAGGGCCGCGCCGGCGTTCTCGCCAAGATCGAAAAGCCCCAGGCGATCGACCGGCTCGAAGAAATCATCCGGCTGTCGGACGCCATCATGGTGGCCCGCGGCGATCTGGGTGTGGAAATGCCGCTCGAAACCGTGCCCGGAACCCAAAAGCGCATCACCCGCATGTGCCGGCGGCTCGGCAAGCCGGTCGTCATCGCCACCCAGATGCTTGAATCCATGATCACCGCGCCGGTGCCGACCCGTGCCGAGGTCTCGGACGTCTCCATTGCCGTTTTTGAGGGCGCCGACGCCGTCATGCTTTCGGCCGAGAGCGCATCAGGCTCCTACCCCGTTCAGGCCGTCACCACGATGAACAATATCGCCGAAGCCGTCGAACAGGATCCTCTCTATCCGGGCATCATCCGCTCCCAGGCGACCGAACCCGAAGCGACCGCCGCCGACGCCATTTCGGCCGCCACCCGGCAGGTCGCCGAAACGCTCGATCTCGCGGCTATCGTCACCTATACCTCTTCGGGCTCGACCGGCATCCGTGCGTCGCGTGAACGGCCCTCCAAGCCGATCATCGCACTGTCGCCCAAGCAGACCACCGTGCGCCGCCTCTCGATCGTCTGGGGGCTCCACTGCGTCCAGACCGAAGACGCGATCTCGCTCGACGACATGGTCGATCGCGCCTGCTCGATTGCCTATGTGGAAGGTCTTGCCCGTCCCGGCGACCGCGTTGCGATCACAGCCGGCGTGCCACTGGGCACCCCCGGCGCCACCAACATGTTGCGCATAGCCTTTGTCGGCCAGGACGGCGCCGGCGGCTCCTGAAGCCGCAGGCAGCACCATTTGAAAGGGCCGGAAAGCAATTTTCGGCCTGTTTTTTGTGCAATGACAAAGCAAAGCGGGGCCCGCAAACCTGCGAACCCCGCTTCATAAGTCGATGATCGAAAGCGCCGATCAGCCCTGGCGGGCCTTCATACGCTTGTTGACCTTGTTGATGATATAGACGCGGCCACGACGGCGAACCAGCTTGTTGTCCCGGTGACGGGTCATGAGCGCCTTGAGCGAGTTGCGGATTTTCATTTTAACCTCAGACAAAAAGAGATCTGCGGAGCTCAAGGCACCGCTTCGGAGCGTTTCCCGGACATGTGATCGCCACTTGTCCGGTCGGAAACGCGACCAACTAACGACCGGGATCGCCCCAGCCGTGCTGAAGCGATCCCAAAGTTGGCGCGAACATAGGGGCAAAGGCCCCCTCTGTCAACGCGAGTCGCTGGCAGCGCTCTCAGATTTTGCGCTACCCCCGGCATGGTGTAGATTGGGCATATGAACACGACACTGCCCCCACGGCTGGCCATTCTGATCACCTCCGCCAATGGTGAGCTTTCCAGCACGCTGGCCGCCATGCTGCGCCGGCTGGGGCTGACCAATACGCGCATCGCCCGTGACAGCGCCGAGGCCTTTCGTCTTCTGAGCCAATCGCCCTATGACGCAATGATTATCGATAATGCCATAGGGCCCGAGGACGGAATATCGGTCACGCGTCGCGTTCGCCTCAACGCCGCCGCACCCAATCGTGCCATGGCCATCGTCATGGTGTCGGGCGACATGCCCTCCGAACAGACCCGAGAAGCACAGGACGCAGGCATCGACGAGTTCGTTCACCTGCCGACCACTGCCCAAACCCTTGCTGCCCGGCTTGAATCGGCCATCGCCGCGCCCAGGCCCTTCGTCGTCTCTCCCACCTATGCCGGGCCGGATCGCCGCCGCGAAGAGACCCCCATTGACGGTCAGGACCGACGCACTCCGGTCAACGGTTCACCGAAGCCCTCCTGAGGGTCAACTCTGCGCCCGGGTCCGCGTGCCCACCGGATCGGCCAGGATTTCCTCCCAGCGGATGCACGAAACATCCGATCCGTTATCGGCTGTCTCGAGCGGCGGCACCATCTGCGCACATCGATCCACGGCGTAAGGACACCGGGTCCGGAAATAGCACCCCGACGGCGGGTTGATTGGAGACGGTATTTCCCCTTCCAGCCCCTCTATCTTGTGCTCACGCGCCAGTTTGGGATCGGCTATGGGAACCGCCGTCAACAGCGCGCGGCTGTAGGGATGGCGCGGATCGGTGTAGAGCGTCTCGCTGTCCGCAAGTTCGGCAATGCGACCCAGATAGAGCACAAGAATGCGGTCCGACACATGCCGCACCACGGAAAGATCGTGACTGATAAAGATCAGCGTCAGCCCGAATTCTTCCTTGAGGTCGGCCAGAAGATTGAGAATCTGGGCCTGGATCGAAACATCGAGCGCCGAAACCGGCTCGTCGCACAAGATCAGCTTGGGCCCTGTCACCAGCGCCCGGGCGATGCCGATACGCTGAGCCTGCCCGCCCGAGAACTCGTGCGGATAACGGTTCATCATCTCAGGCAGCAGCCCCACCGCGTCCATCATCTCACGCACCCGCTTGCGGCGCTGCTCGGCATTCATCTCCGGCTTGAGCGTCCTGAGCGGATCGGCGATGATCTCACCAACCGTCATGCGCGGATTGAGTGAGGCAAGCGGATCCTGAAAGATAATCTGGAGATCGGTGCGCGCCTTGCGCATCTGGTCCTTGGAAAACTCCGTCAGGTCCTTGCCCAGCCACACGACCTTGCCGTCATCGGGTTCGATGAGCTGCAGGATGCAGCGGCCCAGGGTCGATTTCCCGCACCCGGACTCGCCCACGATCCCCACGGTCTCGCCACGCTTGACGGTGAAACTCACGTCATCGACGGCAGTCAGCATCAGCGGCTGGTTGAACAGTCCGTTGGCGATGGCGAAACGCTTGGTCAGGTTTTCGACGTTGAGCAATATTGGCGTTTGATCGTTCATTTTACCGCCAATTCCTTTTCCATGTCCGCTTCGGTCATCTCGCCCTCGTAAAAGCAGGCGCTCAACCGGTTATGCTCTCTCACGATCAGGTCGGGCCGTTCCCTCACGCAGCGGTCGAACCGGAAGGCGCAACGCGGGTTGAACGAGCAGCCGGGGGGCAGATTGGTAAGGTTGGGCGGAAGGCCCTTGATGGGAGCAAGCCGGTCCTTGCCTTCCTTGACGTGCGGCGTGGAATGCAGAAGGCCGAACGTATAGGGGTGGCGCGGGTCGTAGAACAGCCCCTCGACCGGACCCTGTTCGACGACACGCCCCGCATACATCACCATCATCTCGTCGGCGAGCCCCGCCACCACGCCCAGATCATGAGTGATGATGATCAGCGCCGTGTTAAACTTGTCGGTCAGTTCCTCGAAGAGCTTGAGCATCTGCGCCTGCACCGTCACGTCGAGCGCCGTTGTCGGCTCGTCGGCGATCAGAACCTTGGGATCGCACAGCAATGCCATGGCGATCATCACGCGCTGACGCTGGCCGCCCGAAAGCTCGTGCGGAAAACGGCGCAGGATGCGCCGCGGGTCCGGAAGATGGACCGTCCTGAGCATTTCCTCGGACTTCTCCATGGCCTCGGAACGCTTCATGCGCTTGTGGAACATGAGCACTTCGGTCATCTGGTCCGCAACGCTCAGATAGGGATTGAGCGAGGTCATGGGATCCTGGAAGATCATGGCCATGTCCCGGCCGCGTATCCTGTTGAGATCGCGGGGCTTCATGCCAATCAGTTCCTGGCCGTCGAGCTTGACCGAACCCTCGACCTCGCCATTGCCGGCCAGAAGTCCCATCGCGGCCATCACCGTCTGGCTCTTTCCCGATCCCGATTCCCCGACGATGGCCAGCGTCTGACCGGGTCCGATCGAAAAGTTCATCTTGTTGACGGCGCGCACAATGCCGTCGGGCGTTTTGAACGACACCGAGAGGTCGGTGACTTCAAGCATAGTCATGATCGTCCTTTCCTCACCGGTCGCGCGGGTCGAGCGCATCGCGCAGACCGTCGCCGATGAAGTAGAAGCTGAACAGGGTCACGATGAAAAAGAACAGTGGGAACAAGAGCTGCCACAGCGTGCCGTACATCACGGTGCCCGCACCTTGTGAAATGAGCGCACCCCACGAGGTAAGCGGCTCCTGGACACCCAGGCCGAGGAAGGAAATGAAGCTCTCGGTCAGGATCATCTGCGGCACCAGAAGCGTGGCATAGACCACCACAATGCCCATCAGGTTGGGCACGATATGCCGGAAGATGATCGTGAAGTGCCCGGCCCCGCCGGCTCGCGCCGCCTCGACGAATTCCTTTTCCTTGAGCGATAGCGTCTGCCCGCGCACGATGCGTGACATATCCAGCCAAGAGAGCAGCCCGATACCCACATAGAGCATGGTGATCGAGCGTCCGAAAACCACAAGCAGCAGGATCAGAACGAACATATAGGGGATCGAGAGCAAAATATCGACGATCCGCATCATGATCGAGTCGATGCGTCCACCGAAATATCCTGCCACCGCTCCGTAGAACGTCCCCACGATCACCGCGATGCCCGCGCCGACAAAGCCGACCATCAGCGAAATCTGGCTGCCCTGGACGACGCGGGAAAAAAGATCGCGCCCCAGATCGTCGGTTCCGAAATAGTGTCCCGATTCAAGCGAAGGCGCGCCTGCGGTGCGCACGTTTCCGAGCACCGACCAATCGATTTCCTCATTGGACCATGCCGCAAAGAAATGACCGGTGAACGCAAAGAGCGCCACGAGAATAAGAACCACAAGGCTGACAACCGAGGGGGCATGCTTGAAGAACCGCCGCGCCGCATCTGCCCAAAGGGACCGGCCCTTGGTGGCGATTTCGTAGTTGGCGTCGTCAACACCGATGGGTTCGGCCGAAGCTTCGACCCGTACTGGCCTCAATACCATTGTCGGCCTCCTAGTACCGGATGCGTGGGTCGATCCACGCATAGAGAATGTCCACGATCAGGTTGAACAGGATGGTGAGCGTGCCCAAAAGGATCGTGATGCCCATGATGACCGAATAATCCCGGTTGAAGGCAGAATTGGTGAAAAGCTGCCCGATGCCGCCGGTGGAAAAATAGACGTCGATAATCACCGAACCGGTGACCATCCCGACAAAGGCCGGACCCAGATAGGAGAGCAATGGCATCAGTGCGGGCTTGAGCGCGTGCCGCACGATGACGTGGCTCGCCGGCATACCCTTGGCGCGTGCCGTACGGATAAAGTTCGAGTTGAGCACTTCGAGCATTGAAGATCGCGTTATGCGGGCGATCGAAGCCATATAGCTCGTCCCCAGCGCGATGACCGGCATGATGACGTAGTTCCACTGACCACCGCTCCATCCGCCACCGGGCAGCCAGCGCAGCCAGAGCGTGAAGACGATCACCAGAATGGGAGCCATGACGAAATTGGGCAGCACCTGGGCGCCGATGGACGTTCCGACCGAAAGGTAATCGAGCCAGGTGTTATGCCGCACCGCCGCGGCAATGCCGAGGGAACAGCCGAAAAGAACGGCAAGCACGAACGACCACGTGCCATAGGTCAGGGTGACCGGGAAGCCCTGCGCGATGATGTCGTTGACCGTGCGATCCGTGTAGGCAAAGGACGGGCCGAAATCGAAACGCGTTATGATCCCGACCATGTATTCCCAGAGCTGCAGGTGCCAGGGCTGGTCGAGACCGAACTTGGCCTCGATATTGGCCAGCACCTGCGGCGGTAACGGGCGTTCGGAATTGAACGGACCACCTGGAGCAAGCCGCATCAGAACGAACGAGAATATAATCAAAAGCAAAAGCGTCGGGATGGCGACCCCGAGGCGCTTGAGGATGTATTTCAACATGTCGATGATCCGTGCACGGACGTCGCGGCAACCTGGCCGGTTCGGCAGTAGACAGCGCTTTGCGAATACAGTGCAAAGGCGCGTGTGAGGCTACGGCGCCCTGTCATTTCTTTACCCCGAAAAGGGGGAGTCCCGCACAAAACGTGCGAGACTCCTGTGATTGGCCTGATTATTCGGCGGCGACCTTGTAAAGGTCTTTCGAATACCAGTTCTGCTCGACGTTATTGACCGGCCATTCCTGAATCTGCGGATTCAGCATATAGACGCCGGCGTAGTGGTAGAGCGGAAGAACGGGCATGTCTTCGGCGACGATTTCTTCGATTGCCGTGTAGTTGGCGCTCGGATCGGACATCGTCTTGGCCTCGGCCAGAAGTTCGTCGACTTCCGGGTTGGAGTAGGCGGAGTCGTTGTAGCCCGAATTGGTGTCCATCAGATCGAGGAACGTGGAGGCTTCGTTGTAGTCGCCACACCAGCCGGCGCGGGCGATCTCGAAGTCGCCGTTGCCACGCGCATCAAGGAAGGTGTTCCATTCCATGTTGTCGAGCGTGGTCTGCACACCGAGCTTCTGCTGCCACATTTGCGAGATGACCGTGGCCAGTTCGCGGTGCGCTTCGTCGGTGTTGTAAAGAATCGAGAGTTCGAGCGGATTGTCCGCGCCGTACCCTGCTTCTTCAAGCATCTGGACGGCCATTTCGTCGCGCTCGGCCTGGGTCATTTCACCGAACTCAACCGAAGGAACCTCGAAGTTCGCGGTCGCACCCGGGGTAAAGGTGTAGGCCGGGATCTGGCCGCCCTGCAGGATCTGATCGGTGATGACGTTGCGGTCGATCGCATAGGCCAAAGCCTTGCGGACATTGACGTCCTTAAGGGCCTCGGGGCCATTCTCGCGCAGGTTGATGTTGTAGTAATAGGTGCACAGCCGCGGGAACGAGATGGCCGTATCGGGATATTCCTCCGCAAGGCGCGGATATTCGCCGGTCGGGATTTCGGTGCGGTCGAGTTCGCCGGCAAGGAAGCGCGTCAGGGCCTGGTTTTCATCGTTGATGACAAGGGCTGTGACGGTTTCGAGGACGGTGTTTTCCGCATCCCAATAGGTGTCTGACTTGACGCGGACAGAGCGTTCCTGGGGAACGTGCTCGGAAAGCGTGTAGGCGCCGTTGGTGACGAGGTTTTCCGGACGGGTCCACTGGTCGCCATGTTCCTCGATCACCCAGCTGGGGGACGGGAAGGTCGAAGCGTGCGTGGTCATTGCCGCGAAATAGGGCAGCGGAGCCGACAGGTGAACGACAAGCGTGTGGTCGTCGACGGCTTCGACGCCGAGCTCGGAGGGCTCCATTTCGCCGGCGATGATTGCACCGGCATTTTCGATCGACATCAATTCGCCGAACCATGCGTAGGGCGAAGCGGTCTCGGGATCAACGAGCCGCTGCCATGCATAGACAAAATCGCCGGCGGTCACCGGCGTGCCATCGGACCACATCGCGTCATCGCGCAGAGTGAAGGTCCATTCGGTGTTGTCTTCGTTGGGGGTCCACTCAGTGGCCACACCCGGAGCCAGTTCGCCGTCAGCGGTCTGGGTCAACAGGCCCTCGAACAGGTCACGTACGATTTCCGAACCAGATACGTCTTCCACGATCTGGGGATCGACCGAGCTGTGCTCGTCGAGAACGCGATAGGTAAAGCTCTGGTCCTCTGCCAGCGTAACCCCATCGGGAACATTGGCGGCCATGGCGGGCGCGACGAGGAACGTCGTCGCGGCAAGTGCCGCCAAAAGCTTGGTAGTACGTGTCATAATGGTCGTCTCCTTATATTTGGACGTTGTGATGCTTCCAGCCCACGGTTGCCCTCTTTTTTTGAAACGGGGCAACTCAAACAAAGATCAACGGGGAAAAACATTCCCCGTTGATCTGGAACGGGAGCCTATCCTTGCTCAAATGGCTTTGACAAGCACTGATTAATTTGCGCGTTCCACAATTGCCGCAACGCCCATGCCGCCCGCCGTGCAGACGGAAATCAGCGCCCGGTTTTTTTCTTGTGTATTCAAAAGCTTGGCTGTCATTCCCAGAATGCGGGCCCCGGTCGCGGCAAAAGGATGGCCATATGCGAGAGAAGAGCCAAAAACGTTAATTTTATCCACAGGCACCGCTCCCAGAGGATCATCTCGCCCCAAAACCGCCCGATTGTAGTCGGGATCTTCCCATGCGGCCAATGTGCAAAGCACCTGCGCCGCGAAGGCCTCATGCAACTCGAACAGATCGATATCGGCAAAGCCCAGACCGCTGCGCCGCATCAGGTCGGAAACCGCGATGGTCGGCGCCATCAAAAGCCCGTCGCCATGGGCGAAATCATTGGCCGAAACGGCTCCCATGGTCAGATAGCCAAGGATCGGCAGACCGCGTTCCCGTGCCCAATCCTCACTGGCCAGAAGCACCGAGGATGCCCCATCGGTCAGCGGTGTGGAATTGGCAGCCGTAAGCGTCCCTTTGCCCGATTTCTTGTCGAAAGCCGGCTTCATCGTGGCCATTTTCTCAAGGCTGGCATCGGGCCGGACATTGTTGTCCTTGTAGATGCCGGCGCAGGGCACGATCAAATCGTCGTGAAACCCCGCATCATAGGCGGCCGCGGCGTTCTGGTGGCTGCGCAGCGCCAGCAGGTCCTGCGCCTCGCGTGAAATCCCCCATTGCTTGGCCATCAATTCGCAATGCTCGCCCATCGACAGCCCCGTCCGAGGCTCCTGGGTCGAGGGGGCCACCGGCGCGATCTCGCCGAAATTGAAGCCCTTGAAGGCCGAAAATTTCTCCCCGGTCGTCCGGGCGCGCGAGAGCGCGATCATGCGCTTTTGCATTTTCGGCCCCAGCACCACCGGGCTGTCCGAAACCGTATCCGAGCCCGCGGCGATGCCGCTGTCGATTTCGCCGGTGGCAATCTTGGCTCCCAGCATCAGCGCCGCCTGCAGCGATGTCCCGCAGGCGATCTGCACCGTCGTTCCCGGCGTTTGCGGCGACAGGCCCGCATCGAGCAACGCCTCGCGCGCGAGATTGAAATCCTTGGAATGGGAAATGACCGACCCGGCCATTACCTCCCCGACCCGCTGTCCCTTGAGCCCGTACTTGTCGGCCAGCCCGCCGATGGCGGTCGAGAGCATTGAAAGGTTGGTTTCGTTTTCATAACCCGTATAGGCACGGCAGAACGGGATGCGCGCCGATCCAACGATGGCGACTTTGCGCAGTGTCAGTGTCATGATTTAAGCCCTTCCGTCCTCGCGTGCCTTGAGCGGTCCGCCCAGGAACGGTGCGAACCCGGTCCCCAGGATCATGCCGATGTCGGCCATGTCGGCGCTTTCGACCACGCCCTCGGAAACGATAACTTCTGCGGTGTCGACAAGCGGCTGGACAAGATCACGCCCCAGCCCTTCGAGATTTGCATGCGCGGGCGCCTTTTCCTTTTGCGCCTTGCCGTCAACCCAGGTGTAAAATCCCTGACCGGTCTTGCGGCCCAGCTTCCCGGCGGCAACCAGTCTTGCAAACTTGCTATCCTCGGGCACTTTCTGCCCCAGTTCCCTGGCAACGAAGGCCCCGACGTCGAGCCCCACGGTATCCATCAATTCGATGGGTCCCATGGGCATGCCGAAGGCGACCGCCGCCGCATCGAGCTGTTCGGGGCTTTCGCCCTTTTCGACCCGGTCGATGGCTTCGAGCATGTAGGGCATGAGCGCCCGGTTGACCAAAAATCCCGGCGCGGATTTGACCACCACCGGGCTCTTGCCGATGGCAAGGACGAAAGACGCCCCCACCCGGATCGCCTCGTCGTCATTCAGCGTCGATCTGATCACTTCAATTAGCGGCAATTGCGCCACCGGGTTGAAGAAATGCAATCCGATCAGCCTGTTGGGATTGTCCAGCGCTTCGGCGATCCGCTCGAGTTCGATTGAGGAGGTATTGGTCGCCATGATCGCATTGGGCTTAAGTTGTTGTTCGGCATTGGAAAAGATCTGCTGCTTGACCTCGAGCTTTTCCACCACGGCCTCGATCAGCACGTCGCACCGGGCAATTCCTTTGCCCTCGACGTCAGGCTCCAGCCGCGCCATGGCGGCATCGACCGCCTGTTTGGTCTTCAGTCTCTTTTTGAACAGTTTTTTGGCCCGGTCGAGCGCCGGCTTGATGCGGTCCATATCCATATCCTGGAGCGTCACCGCCATGCCGCGATAGGCGCACCAGGCCGCAATGTCACCACCCATCACCCCGGCTCCCACCACATGGACGCGGACAAATTTGGGCTTGTCCTTGCCCTTGACCCCGAGCCGTTTCAGGCTTTCGGACAAAAAGAAGACCCGGCGCAGGTTTTGCGCAGTCGGCGAAGCCATCAGCGGCACAAAGGAATCGATCTCGTGGGCGATCATCTTTTTGGGATCGTCGCCATATTTTTCGAACAGGTCGATCAGCGCATAGGGCGCGGGATAGTGATTTTTCGGCGCCTTCTTGCCCGCTTCCTCGCGCATCTTGTCGGCAACGCGCGAACGGATCGGCCCGAACGCTATGGCGCGCTTGGTCAAGGGCGCGGGATCGGATCTGCGCCTCGACAGCACCGCCTTGCGGCCCTCCCAACGCAGCATGTCGGGATGACGCACCAGCTTGTCGACAAGGTTGAGTTTTCTCGCCTGCGCGGCGCGCAATATCTTGCCCGTCAGCATCAATTGCATGGCATCGACCGGCCCGGCCTGACGGATCGAGCGCCCGGTTCCTGCAAAGCCTGGGAAAATCCCAAGATTGACTTCGGGAAAGCCCAGCTTGGTCGCATCGTCATTGACCGCAATGCGATAGTGGCACGCAAGCGCCAGTTCCAGACCGCCCCCCACGCAGAAACCCGAAATGCCGCACACGAACGGGATTTTGAGATCCTCGATCCGCTGGAACACCCCATGGGTCCGTCGCAGCGCTTCGGGGAGAACGGCCGGGTCGCTCATCTGGTCGAATTCGGAAATGTCGGCACCAGCGATAAAGCCGGGCTTTCCCGAAAGCAGGACGACGCCCACAAGGCTGCCCGCCTCGCCCAGACGTTCGACATGGCCGACCAGCGCTTCGAGCTCGGAAATCACCTCCCGGCTGAGGACGTTGACCGAATTGTCCTGAACGTTCAGCGTCAGCCAGCCGATCTGCTCGACATCGATTGAAAAGTCCCAGTGTCGGGTTTGCGGCGTATCAGCTTGCTCCAAGGCGTGGCTCCTCTCGTTTTCTCTCGGTCGGAACAAGGGTGGAGGTAAGCAACAGGTTCCGCAACCGCCTATTCGGCGGCCGCTGTATAGTCGCCTTCCGGTTTGACGGAGGACCGGGCCAACGCGTCCGGCGCGAAATCGTCAACCTTTATGACCCTGTCGGTGGCTTCGTCGGCCACCCGCATGATCTGCGCCTCCTCTGCCGTCAGGATACCCTTTGCAACCGCATCCTCGATGGCGTCGCGATCCAGACGCCGATCTATTTCGCCCTTCTTGATGGCCCGGAAGAATTTCTTTTCGATCTCGGCTGCCGCCTCAACCTTGATCAGGGCGTCTTCGAGCATCCCCGTTCGATCGGCCGGATCGAAGGAGAGATAGACCCCGCGTGTCAGCCTGTCACGAAACGCCGACTGGCCCAGGACCGAACGCGCGAGCCGGTAATTGTCCCGGTCACGCGACGGCCGTGCGCGGCGTCCAAGCGGAAAGATCAGGGCGCCAAGCGCGAATTTGAGGAACGGGTTGGGGAAATTATCGATGACTTCCCCGAGCCCCTTTTCGATTCCGGCGATCCTGTCGCGGGCTATCGCGTTGATCACCGCAATATCCTCAGGCATCCGGCCGTCATCTTCATAGCGCTTGAGTGCACTCGAAAGCAGGTAAAGATCGGAGAACACGTCCGCCATGCGGCCCGACAGCATCTGCTTGCGTTTCAGATCGCCGCCCAGAAAGGCCACCGTCCAGTCGCCCGCCAGTGCAAAGCTCTGGCAATAGCGATGCAGCGCGCGATACCAGCCCTTGAGTTCGTGCTCGACCGGGCTCGAGGCAAACCGCCCGAAGGTCAAATTATGCCACCACGAAGCGGTCATATTGCGCAGCATGAACCCGATATGACCCGAAAACGCCGCATCGAAGTCCTTGAGCCCCTGGCGCTTGTCGGGGTTTTGCGCCGATTGCACTTCCTTGAGCAGATAGGGGTGCGCCCGCAGCGCGCCTTGCGCAAAGGTAATCAGCGTCCGCGTCAGGATGTTTGCACCTTCCACGGTGATTGCCACTGGAATGGTCTGATAGCCCGCAAACAGATAGTTGGACGGCCCGTCCTGTATGGCGCGCCCGCCATGGATATCCATGGCGTCGTCGACCCGCCCGCGCATTTCCTCCGTCGTGCGGTATTTGAGCGCCGCCGAAATCACCGCCGGCTTTTGCCCGTCATCGACAATCGCCGCGGTCATGGCCCGCGCGGCCTCGAACTGGTAGGCCGATTTGACCAGCCTCGCCATGCCCTCGCCGACCCCTTCCATCATGCCGATGGAAATGCCGAACTGGCGGCGGATCCGCGCATAGGCCGATGTCGTGCGCAGTGCCGCCTTGATCGAAACCGTACCGATGGCGGGCAGCGAAATGGCGCGGCCCGTCGCAAGGCATTCCATGAGCATGCGCCAGCCTTGCCCCGCATATTCGGTACCGCCGATCAGAAATTCCATGGGCACGAAAACGTCCTTGCCCGATGTCGGTCCGTTCATGAAGGCCGAGCGCGCCGGCAAATGCCGCCGCCCGATGACAACGCCCGGATAGTCGGCGGGGACCAGCGCCAGCGTGATGCCAATGTCCTCGCCCTTCCCCAGATGATTGTCGGGGTCATAGAGATTGAACGCCACGCCCAGCAGCGTCGCCACCGGGGCAAGGGTGATATAGCGCTTGTCCCAGCTCAGACGCACGCCCAGAACCTGCCTGCCTTCATATTCGCCATAAGTCACCACGCCCACATCGCGCATGCCCGCCGCGTCCGATCCCGCATGGGCACCGGTCAGCGCAAAGCACGGCACTTCCTCGCCCTTGGCGAGACGATGGAGATATTTGCCCTGCTGTTCGGGCGTGCCGTATTTTTCGAGCAGTTCGCCCGGCCCGAGCGAATTGGGCACCATCACGGTGATCCCCGCGGCAATCGAGCGCGAGCCTATCTTGGAAACCACCTGGCTCTGGGCCTGCGCGGAAAAACCAAGGCCGCCATGCTCCTTGCCGATAAGCATGCCCAAAAAGCCCTTGTCCTTAAGGAACTGCCAGACCTCGGGGGACATATCCATGCGATTGTGGCGTGTATCCCAATCATCGATCATCGCACAGACCTCTTCGCAAGGCCCGTCGAGAAACTCCTGCTCCTCATCGGTCAGGTCAGGCTTGCGAATGTCGAGCAGCCTGTTCCAGTCGGGACGACCGGCGAAAATTTCGGCGTCCCAGCCGACAGTTCCCGCGTCAAGCGCTTCCTGTTCTGTCCGTGAGATGCGCGGAAGGATGGATTTGACCATTTTGTAGGCCGGACCGGTCAGAACCAGTTGCCGAACGGGTCCAATCGCCAGCAATCCCAGAACCACCGCCGGCAACAGGACCAGTATCCACCCCGCAATGCTTGTCGAAAGGGCAAGCCCTTCATCGGGCCGCAGCATGGCGAGCACACCGATGACCGCAGCCGCCAGCGCCCACTGCCAAAGCGGCGACTGGCGGATCGCAAGAACGAAAAACGCGACAACGCTGAGAACGACTAGTGCCAAAACCATAAGCTGGCCTCCCCTGACCTGCGGCAGTTCGGTGTTTGCCGAACACCACGAACTATCGACACCGGAGCCCCAAAATTCAGTCCGAACCGAATTCAGGGTTCCTCGCGCCAATTACTCGGCGCGCCGAAAAATCAAATTTAGAATACACCTGTGAACGTAAACGTCAATCTATTGCCTGTAAGGTAATATACAACGCATCGCTCGCCCGGAAAGCGTCCCGGCAAACCATGCCATGATGCGGAACGCTCTCGCCATGGATTCGTTTCAAGATGACAGAAATTGAGCGACCATCGTATCATTTGCGTTCGGACCAAAGGCCAGGAAGCCTAAAATAGGTAAGGTTTCTTGCCCTACGTGCATCGTTTGACGTTAACGTCATCACGTGACATAATTTTCGACGGCAGTGCGGACACAAGATCCGCTGGAGGAGAGAACATGAACAAACCAGTCAGCGCCCCACATCCCTGGATAACCGCCTATCCCGAAGGTATCGAATGGGATGTGCCCATCGACATCACCCCGGTCCATGAGCAGCTCTTGGCCTCCTGCGCCAAAATGGGCGATGCCGTAGCGCTCGATTTCATGGGGGCCACCACCTCGTTCCGGCGGCTGGGAGAGAAGGTCAACGCGCTGGCTGGAGCGCTCCAATCCGAGCTCGGGGTGGCAAAGGGAGACCGCGTCGCGCTGCTCATGCCCAACACCCCGTTCTACGTCATTGCCTATTTTGCCGTGCTGCGCATCGGCGCCACTGTGGTCAATTGCAACCCCCTGTATTCCCTGGATGAGCTCAGCCACATCGTTTCCAATTCCGGTGCGACTGTCCTCGTCACCCTCGATCTCAAGGCCACATTCCCCAAGGCGGAAAAGCTGGTGGAAAAGGGCCATGTCAAAAAGCTCGTCGTCGCCCATTTTCCCGATGCGCTGCCAGGGTTGAAAAAGATCCTGTTCTCGGTGCTCAAGGGCAAAGATATCGTCAAGCCGGCAACGTCTGCGGCCGCGCAGTCCGTTATATCCTTCGAGGAGCTCATGACCCGCGGCAAGACCCCCGCACCGGTCCGGATCGACCCCGAAAAGGACGTTGCCGTCCAGCAATATACAGGGGGCACTACGGGCACTCCAAAAGGTGCCATGCTCAGCCACGCCAATATCGCCGCCAATATGAGCCAGATCGACAAATGGGGCTGCGGGCTGTTCTACCCTCCATCCAAGGTCGTCGCGGTCCTGCCATTCTTCCATATTTTTGCGATGACCGTATGCATGAACGTTCCATTGTGCTCGGGCGCCCAGGTCGTCATGCTTCCGCGCTTCGAAATGAAGGCCTTTCTGTCCCTCATGAAACGCACCAGACCCAATATCCTGCCTGCCGTCCCGACGCTGTTGCACGCCCTGGCCACAAAGGATACCGCGACCGCCGAAATCCTTGCGCCTCTCGAAGTTGCGATTTCGGGCGGCGCGGGCCTGCCTGGCGAAACCCGCGAGGCCTTCGCCAAAAAATCGGACGCTATTCTGGCCGAAGGGTACGGCTTGACCGAAGCCTCCCCCGTCGTCACCTGCGCTGCGCTGCGGGTGCCCTCGAAACCAGGCTCCATCGGCCTGCCGCTCCCTGCCACCGACCTGCGCTTTGTCGATCTCGACGATCCGGAGCGCGAAGTGCCCCAGGGCGAGCGCGGAGAGCTCGTGCTCAAGGGTCCCCAGGTCATGCTCGGCTATTTCAACGACGAGGAAGCCACCAAAGCCGTCTTCACCGCCAATGGATATTTGCGCACCGCCGATGTCGGATATCTCGACGAGGACGGCTATGTCTTTCTCGTCGACCGCATAAAGGATCTCATCATCTCTTCGGGCTTTAACGTTTATCCGCGTGTCATCGAAGATGCGATCTACCATCACCCCGCCGTGGACGAGACCAACGTGATCGGGGTAAAGGACGAGTATCGCGGAGAGGTGCCCGTCGCTTATGTCAAGCTCAAGGATGAGCAGTCAGTCACCGAGGGGGCCCTGAAGTCCTTTCTCGAAGAGCGCCTTTCCAAGCTCGAAATGCCAAGAGAGATCATTTTTCGCGACGAATTGCCCAAGACCATGATCGGCAAGCTGTCCAAGAAAGATCTGCGCGAGGATTACGAGAACAACGTAAAGGCCGGGAGATAGAGTTTTGAACAAGCACGATGCCGATAAGCGCGACCTGTTCGCCATTGCCGATCTGGCAAACGAGTTCGGCATTTCCACCCGCGCGATACGCTTTTATGAAACCAAGGGGCTTTTGAAGCCCGACCGGCTGGGGTCGACGCGCGTGTTCCGACGGCGGGACCGGGCACGGCTGATCCTCATTCTGCGCGGCAAGCGCCTGGGCTTCACGCTGCGCGATATTTCAGAATATCTCAGCCTCTACGACGCCGACGGCACCCGAACCGCCCAGGTCAAGCTCCTGATCGAAAAGGTCGACGAGCGCCTCGAGCTGTTGCGCGCCCAGATGGCCGATCTCGAAACCACGATTGCCGAGCTGACGGAAATCCGCCAGCTTGCAGACGACCGGCTGCGCAGCGGGCCTTCGGAGGGCGAAACGGCCTGATCAGGCCCGCCGCCGACTGGCCCCAGACCGCCCTGCCCTCGCATCGAACCATTCATCCATTGCCTGGGCGGTGAGCGGCCGCGAATAAAGATAGCCCTGCTGGGCATCGCATCCGAGCGCATCGAGGAAGCGGCGCTGGGCGTCGGTTTCCACGCCCTCGGCGACCACCCGCATGTTGAGGCTCTGGCCAATGCAGATCACCGCCGTGGCAACGGCCTGGGCTCCGGCATCGCTTTCCAGCCGGTCGATGAACGCCCTGTCGATCTTGAGTTCATTGACCGGAAGGCGTGCAATGAGCGACAGCGACGAATACCCGGTTCCGAAATCGTCCATGGACAGGTTGACGCCCATTTCACTGAGCGTGTCGGTGTTGGCCGACACTGCGGAAGTCTGGTCGAGCATCAGGCTTTCGGTAATCTCGATGGTCAGGTCGGACGGCTCCAGCCCATAGGCGGCCAGCGTTTCACCGACCTGTTGGCAAAACGCACCATCACGGAACTGCTTGGCCGAGATGTTGACCGAAATCGTCGGGACGTTCCGGCCCGCCGCACGCCATTGCGCCAGTTGGGCACAGGCCGCGCGCAACGCCCAGAGCCCGATATCCTCGATCATCCCGATCTGCTCGGCCACGGGGATGAACCGGTCGGGGCCGACCGGACCCAATCGGGGATGTGTCCACCGCGCAAGAGCTTCCACGCCGTAAAGGCCCTCGCTGTTGCGGTCGATCTGCGGCTGGAAGGCAAGCGAGAGTTGCCCACCCGCCAGTGCCTCGCGCAAAGCGGCGCCCAGTTCGAGCCGGTCGCGGTTGGCCACGTTCATCTCCGGGGAGAAGAAGTGGTAGTTCGCCCGCCCCGCCGCCTTGGCTTCGAACATCGCCGTCTCGCAATTGTTGAGAAGCATTTCGACATCGGTGGCGTCCCCCGGATAGAGCGCGATCCCGATGGTCCCCGAGAGCGATATCGCCGTTCCGCTCACCTCGAAAGGCTCCTTGAGACTGGCCAGCAAGCCCTGCGCCGCGGCGGCGGCTTCACCCGCGCGGCAATCGTCCAGCAGCATGATGAAGGCATCCGCACTCATCCGGGCCACCATGTCCGACGACGAGGCACGATCGAGCAACCGCTGGCTCACGGCCTCGAGCAGCATATCGCCAACGGGCAGGCCGTATGCTTCGTTGATGTCCTTGAACCTGTCGAGATCGAGCCACAGGCAGGCCAGCGATTTCTTGCGCTGCGGATCGCCGGCCAGGGTCTGTTCGACCCGTTGGCGCATAAGCACGCGGTTGGGCAGGCCCGTCAGCGTATCATAATAGGCGAGCCGTCGGATCTGGGTCCGCGCCTCATGCCGTTCGATGGCCATCACGCACAGGTTCAGGCACGTCTCCACAAGCCGCAAATGCCAGGCACTGGGCGGCCGGCGTTCCGGGAAATAAAAGGCAAACGTTCCCGCAACACGCCCATTGCGCAGAACCATGGGATAGGACCAGCAAGCCCTTAGCCCCAGGGGCAGGACCAGATGCTTGAAATCGGCCCACAGCGGATCGGTTTGGATATCTTCGACCACCACCGGCTCACCTCGCCAGGCGGCGGTGCCGCAACTGCCGGCCCTTGGCCCGATTGCGATCCCGTCGATATTTTCTGCCACCGCGTTGGGCAGGCTGGGCGCCGCCAACGGCCGCAACCTCTGGTTTTCATCCACCCGCAGGATCGAACAGATTGTATCGGGTGCAAGCGCCTGCACCTGCTCGCAGATGTGCTCCATGAATTCGGCAAGCGGCATGTCACGGCCCAGCGCATTGAGCAGGTCGCGCTGAAGCACCTGCAGCCGCTTGGATTGCGTGATGTCCGAGAGCATGGCGACCAGATGGGTAAAACGCCCCTGCCCATCATGCACCGGATCGAGTTTGGCCGACACCCAGACCGGATCGCCCGCCCGCGTGTGCAATAGCAGATCGTCGTAGAATGCCGCTCCGTCCGCATCGCGGCTGCGCGCCAGCCGATGCAACCGCTCGTCGCTCATCGGACCGGCCAGAAGCGACCACGGTGCCCGTCCGGCAAAATCATCGAGCCCATAGCCGAACAGGGTCTCGAAAGCAGGATTGAGATAGCACGGACGCCCCTCGGCGTCGGAAATCAGAATCGCTCGGTCGGTGCGCGCGATCGTCAGCTCAATGAAATCGAGCCGGCTCGGATTGGTGGACGGAAATCCACCGGCTTTTCGTCCGTCGTGCATTCTGCAATCCCGGATCGTGTTCCCCCGTTCGGGCGACCTTGCGGCCGTCCCGCACGAGAGAGTGTGAAGACCCAGAGATTAACGAAATCTGTTTTTCCCCCGATTCCCTGGAGACCGATACCACCGACGGTTAACCGGGCCTTGCGGGAATCGGGACAAAACGGCGCCTAGATATCGAACTTGATACCCTGAGCCAGCGGCAGTTCGCGCGAATAATTGACCGTGTTGGTCTGGCGCCGCATATAGGCTTTCCAGGCATCCGACCCGCTCTCGCGTCCGCCGCCGGTTTCCTTTTCCCCGCCAAATGCCCCGCCGATCTCGGCCCCCGAGGGCCCGATATTGACATTGGCGATACCGCAATCGGATCCCGCCGCCGAAAGGAAGGTCTCGGTCTCGCGCACATCGGTCGAAAAGATGCAGCTCGAAAGCCCCTGCGGCACATCGTTCTGCAGCGCAATCGCCTCATCGAGCGTCCTGTAGGTCAGGACATAAAGGATCGGCGCGAAGGTCTCGTGTTTGACGATGGCTGTCTGCTCGACCATCTCGACGATCGCCGGCCGCACATAATGCCCACCTTCGACAGCGTCCACACGCTCCCCACCGGTCACCCTGCCGCCTTCGGCCTTCGCTTTTTCCAGCGCGTGCTGCATGCCGTCAAAAGCGGCCTTGTCGATCATCGGTCCAACAAGAACACCTGGCTCCAGGGGGTTGCCAATCGGCAGCTTGCCGTAAACACCCTTGAGCTTTTCGACAAGTTGGTCGCGGATATCCTCGTGTACGATCAGCCGCCTAAGGCTGGTGCAGCGCTGCCCGCAGGTCCCAACCGCCGAGAAGACGATGGCCCGCACCGCATTGTCGAGGTCAGCCGAAGGCGCCACGATCATCGCGTTGTTGCCTCCCAGTTCCAGAATGGTCTTGCCGAACCGCTCGGCGACCCTTGGTCCAACGATCCGCCCCATCCGCGTCGATCCGGTCGCCGAAATCAGCGGCACGTCTTTCGAAGCCGTCAACGCCTCGCCCACATCCGCGCCGCCGATCGCCACCTGCAGCAATCCTTCGGGCGCATCACCGAACCGGGCCGCGGCCCTCTCGAAAATCTTCTTGACCGCCAAAGCCGTCAGCGGCGTCTTTTCCGAAGGTTTCCAGATCGTGGTATTGCCGCACACCGTCGCCAGCGCAAAATTCCAGGCAAACACCGCAACGGGGAAATTGAACGCCGAGATCACTCCAACGACACCGAGTGGATGCCAGGTCTCGCGCATCGAATGACCGGGACGTTCCGAGGCAATAGTCAGCCCGAACAATTGTCGCGACTGGCCCACCGCCAGATCGCAGATGTCGATCATCTCCTGGACTTCCCCCAACCCCTCCTGGAAAATCTTGCCAGCCTCAAGGGACACCAGCCTGCCCAGAGCATCCTTGGCGTTGCGCAATTCCTCGCCGAACAGCCGGATCAATTCCCCCCGGCGCGGCGCCGGCACCAGCTTCCAGTCGGCAAATGCCGATTTGGCCGTACCGATCATCTTTTCGACATCTGCGCGCGAATGGGTCGCAACCTCCCCGATCAGCGCGCCATCGACAGGTGAATGCACCTTGAGCGACCCGCCCGTCAGATCGGCGGCATCCAGCATAGCGGCTGAAAGAATGTCGGCATGGGACATGAATGTTTCCTCTTTGCGTGATGTTCGACCTTCAAGGGTCGATTTGCATCAAGCTTAATGGAAGCACGGCTTCGCTCAAAACGCCGATTGGTGATGGATCGATGAGCACCGCTGATGCCTATTCGGCCGGCGCGGTTCCGATCACTGAATGGGAGATCTTCTCGTGCCCCTTTTCGTGCATGAATACGGGGTTGCCCTTGAGCCAGAGCTTGAGCGCTTCCCAGTGGATGCCACCCATGATTTTCAGCGTCATCAGCGGATAGCGCAGCAGCGCACGCGCCAGGCTCTTCTCGCTCAGTTCCTCGCGCCTGCCGGTAAACGCCGCATAGAGCAGCGCCCCTTCATTGTCGCTTTCATTAATGGCGATCTGAACCTTGTCGCTCGGTGGCGTGATCTTGAAATCGTATTGCGCCTGCATGGGCACGAAGGGCGAAACGTAAAGTTCCTTGGCACATGATTGGCGCACCGCACCTTCGACGTGCCCGCTCACCGGGATCACATAGGTGTGCCGCTCGTAAAACGTGTTGCACACCTCATAAAGGATAGCCCGCATCCCCTGAGCATCGGAGCAGAAATAGACGGTTATCGGGTTAAAGACATATCCGAAAATGCGCGGATAACAGAGCATCTCGATCTTGAGGTCTTCGCCCGCGATCCCAGCGTCGGCAAGCAGCCGCTCGGCCCAGCGCCGCAATCCGCCCGCCTCTCCGTCGCCATGATCGGCGTCGCGAAAGCTGAACACCCCGAACCGATTGTATGAAAAAAGCTTGAGCTTTTTGTCCAGCGCCTCGAGCCTGTCCAGATCGAGCAGCAGCGAAAAAACGCGATAGCGGAGCCTATGCGCGCGCGGCCTGTGCCGCACATGCACAACGTCTCCGGCATAGATCGCGCCATCACTCATTCAGCGGCCACTCTTTCGCTGTTGATATGGATACGGCCCGAAGCGTTCTCCACCGACCAGGGACGTTGAACGCCCGCCATATCTTCGGCCGCGGCAAGACCGGCCTGCAACCCGTCCTCGTGGAACCCCGAGCCGAAATGCGCGCCCGCAAACCAGACACCGCCGCGCCCCTGCAAGCGCCAAAGCTCTTTCTGAGCCGCCATCGCTTTCTGGTCGAACAGGGGGTGGGTGTAGTCAAAGGATCTGAAAATCGTCGCCGGATCGATGTCCCGGCTGGGATTGAGCGTCACGAACAGGGGGTGTTTCTTGTCGATATTCTGGAGCTTGTTCATCCAATAGGTAACGCATAGCGGGCTGTCCCCGTCCCATTCGCGCTCCCCGATATAGTTCCAGCTCGACCATACCGATTTGCGCTTTGGCATCAGGCGTCTGTCCGTGTGCAGCACAGCCTTGTTGTGGGTGTATTCGAACGCGCCTAGAACCCGCCTCTCTTCGTGGTCGGGTTCAGCCAGCATGGCCAGTGCCTGGTCCGCATGGGTCGCGATAAGAACATCGGTAAAGATGTCCTTGTGTCCGCACGCATCGGTTATCGTCACCACGCCCGAATGGCGCTCGATCCGGCCAACAGGCGTCGAAAGCCTGACCGTTCCCTTAAACTCTGCCACCAGACGCGAAACATACTCGCGGCTGCCGCCCTCGACAGTTCGCCACAGCGGACGGTTGTAAAGATCGAGCAGGCCATGATTGAGGAAGAACCGCACGAAGGCCTGAACAGGATACTTGCGGATATCGGCGGCCGAGGACGACCAGATCGCCGCGGCCATGGGCAGGATATGATCCTGGATATAGCTCTCCGAATAGCCGTTCTCTGCCAGGTAGTCGGCCAACCCGACCTGCGCAAGGCTGCCATCGGCGAGGATTTCCCGGTGGGAGCGGGAAAACTTTACGACATCGAACAGCATGCGCCAGAAGCGCGGACGCACTACGTTCGATTTCTGCCCGATCAACCCCAGCGGGTCCGAGCAATATTCAAACGCACCACCATCGATCGAAGCACCAAACGACATCCAGGACCACGACGTCGGAACACCCAGATGCTCGAACATGGCGACGAGATTGGGATAATTGGCTTCATTATAGACAATGAACCCCGTATCGACCGGGATCGTCTTGCCATCATAGTCCACATCCACCGTATTGGAGTGCCCCCCGATCCGGGAGTCGGCTTCATAGAGCGTCACGTCATGTGTCTGGCTCATCAACCAGGCTGCCGAAAGTCCTGAAATACCGCTTCCGATCACGGCAATACGCCTGGTGCCTTTCGGTCCCTTGGGGCCAGCATCGAGATACATGGGTCGGTTTGTCCTTGGTTGCTTTGCACTAAGGTACGGGCCAGACCCCAAATCGGATGCACACGATGCGTAATTTTTCTTTTCCGCGCTGTGATCCGCACCCTTTGCGTTGCCGTAGATCGGTGCATGACGACAGTCCTTTCAATCGATCCGGCCTCGTGCCAAACTTCGGGACCCTTGGCGGCACAGCGAGAGTATGCTGTGCGTCCGACCCCCAGAGGAATTGCGCGTACCGGCAAGATGGCTGTCGACCCCAGTGACAAAAAGGCGCTCAATATCGTGATGCGCCAGAAACTTTTCGCAGTCGCCACGTCGCGCGACGTCGCCGCTTTTGAAGAGCTGTTCCGCTATTACGGTCCCCGGGTGCGCGCCTATATGGCCAAGCTTTCCCGCGACGGGCAGCTCGCCGAGGAATTGATGCAGGAAACAATGGTGGCGGTCTGGAACAAGGCCGCCCAGTACAGCCCCGACAAGGGCAACGTCTCGACATGGATTTTCACGATCGCGCGCAACCAGCGCATCGACCACTGGCGCAAGGCAAACCGCCCCGATTTCGACCCCAACGATCCCGCCTTCGTTCCCGCCGAGGTCAAGCCCGCCGACGCGGCATTCGACATGAACGAGGATGCCGACCGTCTCCATCGCGCCATGCAAACGCTTCCTCCCGAACAGCTTGAGCTTCTCAAGCTCTCGTTTTTCGAAGAGGCTTCCCACGGCTCGATCTCCGAAAGACTCGGCCTGCCGCTGGGCACCGTCAAATCCCGCATCCGTCTGGCCTTTGCCAAGCTGCGCGCCGCGCTGGAGGATCGCTCATGAGCATCGTCCACCACCTTGAGGAAGATGTCCTGCTCGATCATGCCGCCGGTACGCTCGCCGAGGGCTTTTCGCTTGCCGTCGCCACCCATCTGGCCATCTGCCCCGAGTGCCGTGAGCGCTATGCCATGATCGAGGGTGCGGGCGGCGAACTGCTCGACACCATCGAACCGGCCTCCGGTCAAGATGGCGGCTGGCAGGCGCTTAGGGCCCGCATCTCCAACGCGTCCTTGCCCGCGGCGAAACCGGCGCGTCGCGGCACCTCCGGCGGATCGGCGCCTGTCCTGCCCGAACCCTTGCGCTCCTATGTCGGCTCGGACGTCGATGCCATCCGCTGGAAGTCCATGCCCGGCGCCGCCCAGTTCATCATCCCCACCCGCGATGGCCGCGCGGTAGCGCGCCTCCTGCGCATTCCGGCCGGCAAGCCGGTGCCAGAACACACCCATCGCGGCATGGAAATGACGCTGGTTCTTTCCGGCGCCTTTGCCGATGAGGACGGAACGTTCGCCCGCGGCGATATAGAGATCGCCGATGGCAGCCTGACCCATCAGCCGGTCGCCACAAACGATGCCGATTGCATCTGCCTTGCCGTCACAGAAGCCCCGCTCAAATTCAAGAGCTGGATCGTGCGTCTGTTTCAGCCAATGCTGGGGATATGAGGGATCACATGCCTTACGTCATTGCCTATGTCGGAACGGCCATCGTCTTTTTCGCCATCGACTATGTCTGGCTCTCACGGGTCGCTTTCGGATTTTACCGCGAACAGATCGGCCACGTTCTGCTCGACCAGCCCAACCTCGCGGCCGCGGGCGCCTTCTATCTCTTCTATATCGGTGGCATTGTTTATTTCGCCGTTGCCCCGGCGATGCAGTCGGGCAACTGGACGCAGGCTCTGGCTGCCGGTGCAATCCTGGGGCTCGTCGCCTATGGCACCTACGACATGACCAATCTGGCCACCATCCGCAACTGGTCGGTCTCGGTCACCATCATCGATATCGTCTGGGGCGCAGCCCTCACCGGCACCGCCGCCACCGCCGGCTATTTTGCCACGCGCCTGCTGGGCAACAACTAACGCCGTTGCCCGGCCCTGAACGCCTCATAGCGCTTCTTAGTCTCTTCATTCATGGGATAGAGGCCGGGTAGCGGCACGCCGCGATCCACCTCGGTCATGATCCATGCTTCCATCGCTTCCTGCTCCGGCGCTTCGGCCAGAACCTCTAGGAGTAGCGCCTGAGGAATCACAACGGCCCCGTCATCGTCGACAACGATCGTATCGCCGGGGATAACCGCCACTCCGCCGCAGCCGATCGTTTCCTGCCAGCCCACAAAAGTCAGCCCCGCCACCGATGGCGGCGCCGAAATACCGTTGCACCAGACCGGTAGGTTGGTGGAATGGACACCTGCGGCATCGCGCATCACCCCATCGGTCACCAGCGCGGCGACACCCTTCTTGGCCATGCGAAAGCAAAGAATGTCGCCGAATATCCCGGCGTCCGAAACGCCCATGGCGTCGGCCACCACGACAGCGCCTTCCGGCATGTCCTCGATTGCCGCGCGCGTCGATATCGGCGATCCCCAGCTTGCCGGCGTCGCAAGGTCCTCCCGCGCCGGAACGAACCGCAGCGTAAAGGCCGGCCCCACAATCCTTGGCATGCCCGGCCTGATTGGCCGGGCGTTGCGGATCCACACATTGCGCAGCCCCTTCTTGAGCAGCACGGTGGTCAGCGTCGCTGTCGAAACACCCTTGAGGGTCTCGGTTGCGTCCGGGGTCAATGTCATGGGGCGATCTCCTGATAATCCGTGCACCATGATGTCTGCCGACAGGTCCAACGCGCAACCATTTCCAGCATCCCCATTGCCGCTTCAGGAAAAGAAGCGGATCGCAAACGCCAATGTCTTGGACGTCGCCAGCACAAATTCAATAATTGTCCGCAAAATGACCGATAAGCGACTTATGGAGGCAAAATGCTCAACATTGCGATCCTGGGACCCGGGAATTGGGCCAAACGCCTGGTGGGCTCGGTGCAGGGGAGAAGCGAAAGCGTGCGGTTTTCCGTCGCCGGTAGCAGGGCGCCCGAGCGTCACGCCGATTTCGGAGCCGCCTTCGGCATTCCCGTCGTCCCCTATGCTTCGGTCTATGCGCGAGAAAATGTCGATGCGGTTTTGATCGCCACCCCGCATTCAGAGCACCGGGACCAGGCCATCGCAGCCGCCCGGGCCGGCAAGCATGTATTCTGCGAAAAGCCGTTGGCGCTTTCCGCAGCCGATGCGGACGCGATAATCGCTGAATGCGATCGCGCCGGCGTCGTCCTGGCCCACGGTTTCAACCGCCGATTCGCCCCCGCCTATCTGGAGATGGCCCGCAGGATCGGGGCGGGAGAACTGGGCACGCTTCTCCATATCGAAGGACAGTTTTCCGGCCCCTCCGGCCTTGCCCTCAAGCCCGGCGCATGGCGCGCCACCCGCGAGCAATGCCCCGCGGGCGCCATGACGGCGCGCGGCATCCATGCGCTCGATACAATGATCGCCCTGGCCGGCCCGGTCAGCCGGGTCTTTGCCCAGAGCGACCGGCGGGTGCTCGAAGTGGATGTCGACGACGTGACCTCCGGCCTTTTGCGCTTTGCCGGCGGTGTGACGGGCTACATTGCTTCCCACCACGCCACCGCCGAAATCTGGCGCATCCAGGCTTACGGGACGAAAGGCTGGCTCGAAATGCGCAGCGACAACGTTCTGACATTCAGCCCCACCGACGGTGCCAATGAAACCGTGGCGCTCGATCAGGTCGATAAGGAACGGAGCGAACTCGAAGCCTTCGCCGCCGCCGTCGGTGGAACGGCGGCATACCCTGTCACCTCCACCCAGGCGCGAAACGGCATCGCCGTGCTCCAAGCCATGGCGCAATCGGCAGTATCGGGCCAACCTGTCGATCTTTGACCAGCCCAGACGCGGTATCAGACGACCGCCGGTTCGATGCCGGCGACGGCCCGCATGCGCCGGTTATAGACCGGCAGAGTGAGCCCGAGAATTTCAAACCGGGTCAGATACCCCAGAAGAAAGGCGTTGGCCCCACGCAGGTAAAGCTCTCCAACTTCACCCGCCAGCACGAGCCGGCGCTCGTCCTCGCTCAGATCGAGCTCGGCCACCACCTGTTCGGGCACCGTCTGCATTCGGTAGCGGAAATTCTTGTCATGCATGAGCTGGTGGCACATGCGATTGACGCCATAAATGCTCATTGCGCCTCTCCCGCATCCCATATACCATAGGCATGACCGCGATGCTCCTGCAATGCGATGCTGCCGGCCTTGTCGTTCCCGACCGCCCCGATCATGGCGATCCAGTTCAGAACCTCGCCGCCCACATTGCCGGCCGCCAGCATGCGCGGTTCGGTCGCCTCGGCGATGAGCGTTTCCATCTCGCCCTCGACCATGAGCGCGATGACCCTTTTGGCCCAGGCCAGATCCGGAACGCCGTAATTTTCGCCCTCGAACATCAGCGGTCCGGCGACATCGAGCGAGAAACTGCCCGTACCGACCACTTCTACCCCGATATCGGCCGGCCACGCCTCAATTGCGGCGCCCAGCGCCTTGCCAAAACCATAGGCGCGCGCCGCCGATGGCATGGGTGGAAGATGGCCGTTGAGAAAGATCGGCACAACCGGAACATCAAGGTCCGGCGTCAGAAAATGGAGCGGCACGCAGGTCGAATGACCGATCTTGAAATTGGTCACGAACGCCGGATCGAATTCGGCCCGCACAAGCGCGGTATGCAGGTGCCGCGCCAGCGCCCTGTCCGAGCCTATGTCACGCGGCGGCATCAGTGCCACATCGTCGATGGGTCCGTAAAAGCTGTCATCGACGCCCACGGCGAAAGTGGGAAAATTGTCGAAATAGAATGTGTTGAAATGGTCGGTATCGATGACGATAAGGACATCTGGCCGGTGTGCTTCAATCCGCGCCCTGATCGGGGCAAAGAAGCTGTTTATCTCCCCCTCGGGACCTTCCGCAGCGGCAAATTTGGGAAAGTACGGTGTGTGAGGAACCCCGATCCCGCCGGTAATCCTGGCCATCGCTAGCGCTCCCCCGCCACTTGCGTGCGGCGCATGATTTCATTGAATACATGCCCGCGCAGGCGTAGAAATTCGGGATGTTCCTTGGTGGCAACCTGATCCCTCAGTTCAGGCAGCGACACCTCGAGCACCTCCTTGACGCTGGTGGGTGGCGGTGCGAGCACCACGATGCGATCGCCCAGATAGACCGACTCATCGATATCGTGGGTGACAAAGACGATGGTCATCCCGTAATCGCGCTTGATCTGCAGCATCAGATCTTCAAGGTCGGCCCGCGTCTGGGCATCGACCGAGGCGAATGGCTCGTCCATCAAAAGGATTTCGGGGTTATAGGCAATGGCGCGGGCAATCGAGGTGCGCTGCTGCATGCCCCCTGACAACTGCCAGGGATACCGGTCCATGGCATCGGCCAGCCCCACCGCCTTGAGCGCCGATTCGACCGCGGCTCCTTTTTGGCCCTTGTCCATCGCGCCATTGCCGCGCAGCGGAAAGCTCACATTCTCGCGCACCGTCATCCAGGGAAACAGCGACCGCGAATAGTCCTGGAACACAAGCGCCATGGTCTTTGGCGGCGCCGTTACCGGCTTTCCGTCGAGCATCACGGCCCCGCCGCTGGGTTCGAGCAGGCCCGAAAGGCATTTGAGCAGTGTGGTCTTGCCGCATCCGGACGGCCCCACAATGCAACTGAACCTGCCCTTGGGAAATTCAGCGGTGATATCGGCGATCGCCGAGACATCTCCGAACCGCTTGGAAAGATTTTCGACACGCAGCATGAATATTTTCCTTCTGGCCGCCTAGAGCGCCGCAGCCCGTGCCCCGCGATGCCAGCGCAGGACGTAAGATTCGATTGCGATGAGAACCATGTTGAGCCCGTAGCCCACGATGCCGAGCAGGATGATGCCGGCCCACATGGAGGGAATGTCGAACAGGCGCTTGGCCTGCCAGATCGAAAAGCCGATCCCGTTGGTTGCCGCGACGAACTCGGAAATCACCATCATGATAACGGCCAGCGAAAGACTTGTGCGCAGTCCGGCAAAGATCGAAGGCAGGGCGGCGGGGATAACGATGCGCAACAGGACGTCCCTGCGGCTTATCTGATAGACCCGCGCTGTGTCCTTGAGCGTCGGATCGATACCGGCGACCCCGGCGATCGTGTTGAGCAGCACCGGAAACAGGCACACCAGCGCGATAAGCATGATCTTGGCAAAATCGCCAACCCCCAGCACCAATATGGTCAGCGGCAGAAGCGCGGGCGGCGGAAGCGCGCGAAAAAATTCGACGAGCGGCGCCGTGGCGATGCGCGCCACGCGCGAAAGTCCCAGCACCAGCCCCAACCCGACCGCAAAGACCGAGGCCAGCCCGAATCCGGCCAATGTCCGCCACAGGCTGGGCAGGATGTCCGAGGCGATCTTTTCTCCCAGCCATCCGTCCCAGAACGTCGACAGGATGGTGCCGAGTGGCGGAAAGAAGAAATCGGCGCGCGGCCCGGCCCAGACCGCATAGGCAACAACGAGCACGATCGGTGTCCCCAATTCCAGGGCAAGCAGAACGAGACGATTGGCACGTTTCATGGTGTAACGCTCCGGAACGAGGGGTGCCAGAAAAGCAGGCGCGCTTCGAGCCGGGCAAACCCGGTATTGAGCCCCCAGCCCAAAAGACCCGAAGCGAGGATGAGGGCGTAGGCCACTTCCACATTGGCCCCCTGCCGGGCAATCAGGATCAATTCCCCCAGCCCCGGCACACCAACCACGATTTCCATGGTGACGACGATGATCAGCGCGACCGCCGATCCGATGCGGATACCGGTCGCGATGTAAGGCAGGGCCAAAGGCAGCGCCACGCGGGTCAACCGCTCGATCCGCCCCACCCCGAATGAGCGCGCCGTATCGAGCGCCACCGGTTCGACATCATGCATGCCGTAGATCGTCTGGATGAGAACCGGCCAGAAGGCGGCGAACGCCGCCAGAACGATCTTGCTCTCGAAATTGACCCCGATCACCAGAATGATCGCCGGGATGAGCGCAACGGACGGGATCGGCCGCAGGAATTCGACAATAAGCCGCAGGGCGGAATAGACGTAGCGCGAGGCACCCATGGCAATGCCAAGCCCCACCCCCAGCACTGCGGCAACGGCAAGGCTGATCGCCCATGTCCACAGCGTATTCCACAGGGCCATCCAGAAGACGGATGAGGCGAACTGGCCGACCAGCGTCACAGCCATCGTGCCGGGCGCGGGAAAGAACCGCTCGGGCAGGATGCCGATGCGGACGGTCAGCTCGATCAGTCCCACAAATGCCAGTGTTCCGGCCCAGGCCAGCCACATATCGGTCCGCCGCCGGCCGCCGCGTGATCTCATGACGACACGCCGGCCGATGACGAAAACCCGCGACGTCCCAATCGATGCTCCATGAGCGCTCCATCTCCTCCCCGCGACGGAACCTCTCACGAGCCGCCCGGTCAAACTCAATTGACATAGGTCGACCCGCGCGACCCACTACATAATCGATTGGGCTCGCATCCATTTCAGTATGCTCCGCGCCCCGATCGGGTGGCCACAGTTTTTTTGTGCGCAGACCACGCACTTCTGTAGTGGGGCCGAGGGTTCGGGCATGCGAGAAAAGGCCAGCAGATTGCCTTTTGGGAGGGAGCAATATCGTGAAACCAATCCACTGGACGCTTGGCTCGTCGGTTCTTGTCGCGACGCTGGCGCTGGCCGCGCCCGGCCTCGGGCAGGATCAGACCCTGAGCCCCCAAGACCCCTATCATATCGTGCTCGGCACCATCCCCATCGCCCCGCTCATCCCTGCTTTCATCGCAGTCGATCAGGGCTATTTCCTTGAAGAAGGGCTTGAGGTGGAATTGCGTCCCGAGCCCGGTGGCCAGGATATCGTGACCGCTGTTGTCGCGCAGGAATTCGATTTCGGCTTTTCCAACCAGACCTCGCTGCTCATCGCCCGCTCGCGCGGGCTGCCCATTCGGGCCATCGCCAATGGCGTTGTCGGTTCACCCGACGTCGAAAGCGCCTGGGACGGGGTGATCGTTCCCGCCGACAGCGAGATCGAAACGCCCCAGGACCTCATCGGAAAGGTCGTTTCGGTCAACACGCTCAACAACACCCCGCATCTTGTTGTCCTATCGGCGCTCGAAAACGCCGGCATCGAAGACCCCGCGTCCCAGATACAGTTCCTCGAGGTCCAGTTCCCCGATGCCGTGGGGGCAGTGTCCCAGAGGCAGGTCGACGCCGCATGGGTCGTCGAACCCTTCGTGACCGTCGGCAGTTTTTCCGATACGCGAGTCATCATGAACCCGCTCATAGAGACGGGCGAAAGCTTCCTGATGTCTGTCTATTTCACCTCCGAACAGTTGATCGAGGAGCGTCCGGACGTTGTGGCCGCTTTCACCCGTGCCATCAATCGCGCAATGCAATACGCGACCGAAAATCCCGAGGCGGTGCGCCAGGCCTTCCCGCGCTTCAACCAGAGCGCCAGCGAGGCGGTGGCCGAGCAGATGGCGCTGCCATTCTGGACCACCGAACTCAGCCCGTCCGACCTCGAACTGGGTGCCGAACTGGCCCTGCGTTACGGCTTCATCGAACAGATCCCCGATCTCGAGGCTTTCGTTTACTCCGGCAGCGATTGAACCGGTTCGTTGACATCGCAATCGAGCTCGAGCGCGGCAGAGCCATCTGCCGCGCTTCTTTCATTTCGGGCCGCAACCTTTGGGAAACGAAATCAGATTGCAGCGATAGTCCAATTGTCTTTGGCCCACCCACCGTCTTTGACTATGCAAAAAACCCAAGTGCGCCGGTTGGCTCGTGTCGGTATCGGTCCAACCGGATGTCATGGCTTTGCACTGGCCAAGTGGAGGAAAAACATGAACCGTCGAACCAGCCTGGCCCTCATGATGGGGCTCACCACCGCAATGGCGGGAACCGCCCTGCCGGCTTTTGCCCAGGACTTTCCCAGCCAGGAGGTCCGCATCATCGTTCCCTACGGACCCGGCGGCGGCTTTGACACCGCTGCACGCATGATCGCTCCCTACCTCGAACAGTATCTTGGCGATGGCGCCAGTGTCATCGTGGAGAACCTTCCGGGCGGCGGCGGCAATACGGGCCTGTCCCAGCTCCAGCGCGCCGCCCCCGACGGCCACACCATAGCCATTCTCAACCTGCCCGGGCACATGGGTCCCCAGGTCGCCGAAATGGCCAATTACGACCTCTTCGAGCTCGATTATATCGGCAACATCACCTCGACCAATTACGTCACCACCCTGTCTTCGAACTCCCAGTTCAAGACCATCGAGGATCTTCAGAACGCCGATCGCGTGATCGTCGGCAGCGACGGTCTCGAAGCGGTGGACCTGTTCTCGACGATGGACGCGCTGGAAATCGAATACACGCCCATCATCCATGACGGCTCCAACGACGCGATCCTCGCCTCGATCCGTGGCGACGTGGATATCATCCAGTTCACCTTCTCCACGCTCTACAGCTACATGCAGGACGGCGATCTGGTCCCGATCATCCTTCACGCCGACCAGCGCCACCCCGATTTCCCCGACGTCCCCACCATTGCCGAACTCGGCCACCCCGAAGTGTTGGCCCTTTCACGCGGCGCACGCGTTTTGGCCGCGCCTCCGGGGACAGATGAAGCTGCGCTCGAAGCCCTGCGCTCGGCGTTCGAACAGGCTGTGGCCGATCCCGACTACATCGCCCAGACCGTCGAAGCCAACATAGACTCCATGCCCACCAGCCACGAGACCATTCCGGCGATGGTGGAAGGTGCTTTCGGCGCCCTGATGCCGTTCAAGGACCTGCTGCAGGGCAATTGACGGCCTTATGACCTGAGCGCCGGGCCACCTCAGGCCCGGCGTGCGCTGTTTGAACCGCCGGCCCGGTCCGGCAATTGCGGATATCTTCATGTTAGAACTCGCCTGGCCGGCACTGGTCGACATCTTTGACGGCAATTCCATCTGGTTCCTGCTCATCGGTTCGCTGATCGGCTTCGTCTTCGCTGTTCTGCCGGGCCTGTCCGGCCCGCAGGTTCTGGCCCTGCTGCTGCCGGTGACGTTCACGATGCCATCAAACGATGCGATCATCCTTCTCATGGGCGCTGCGGGCGTTTCCGCATTCGGCGGCTCACTGACGGCCATTCTCATCAACGCACCGGGAACCGCCCAATCTGCGGCCACGGTGTTCGATGGCTATCCGCTGACCCGCCAGGGCCGGGCGGGTTACGCCATCGGAGCGGCCGCCTTTTCCTCTCTGCTGGGCGCGATATTCGGCGCGGTCGTACTCACGCTCATCCTGCCGCTCGGCCGCTATGTCGTCCTTGCCTTTTCCTATCCGGAATATTTCATGCTCGCCGTCATGGGCCTTGCCATGATTGCGGTTCTGTCCCAGGGCAGCCCGTGGAAATCGATAATGGCAGGCGGCATCGGGTTCACCCTCGCCTTCATCGGCATCGATACGACAACCGGCGCGCTGCGCTACACCTTCGGCTGGGATTATCTCTGGGACGGCATCAAACTCGTTCCCGCCATCATCGGCCTGTTCGGCATCGCCGAGGCCCTCGCCATTTTCGGCAAGCCCGGGGCCATCTCCAAGGAGCCGCCCAACACCTCGCTTTCCGGCATCTTCGAGGGCTGTATGGCGGTGTTCGGGAATTTCGGAGTGTTCCTGCGAAGCGCCACGATCGGCACCATCATCGGCATTATCCCCGGAGTGGGCGGTGCGGTCGCCAATTTCGTGAGCTACGGCCAGACAGTCGCCACCGCCAAGGACAAGTCGCGCTTCGGCAAGGGCGATATCCGTGGCGTCATCGCGCCTGAATCGGCCAACAACGCAAAGGATGGCGGCTCGCTGGTTCCCACCCTCATCTTCGGCATTCCGGGCAGCCTGGAAATGGCCGTTCTGCTCGGCGCCCTGACGCTGCACGGCATCAATCCCGGCCCGCGCCTGATGCTCGACCACGGCAACATCGCACTACTGCTGATCTACGCGCTGGTCCTGTCCAACATCTTCATCGCCGTGTTCGGCGTCCTGATCGCCAAGCCGCTCACTCACATCACCCGCATCCGCACCGTCTTTATCGCTCCGGTCATCATGGTTCTGGGCCTGATGGGCGCCTATGCCACCAACGGCTATATCGAGGACGCAATCGTCGCACTGGCCTTCGGGGTGATCGGTTATATCATGATGCGGTTCGACTATTCGCGCATTGCGCTGCTCATCGCGCTCGTTCTGGGCACCCTGCTCCAGAACAGCTTTCACCAGACCAACGATCTCTGGGGCATCGCCGGATTTTTCAATCGACCGATCTCCCTTACGCTTTTCTTCATCACCGTGCTGATGCTCGCGATGCCGGCCATCGTCAATCAGGTCCAGAAAAGGCACGCCAGACAATGACTTTCAACGCCCGTGCGGCCGTATCCCTGTCCATCGCGGTTTTTGCAGCGATCTTTCTGATTACCGCCTTCGACTATAACGCCAAGGCGAGGCTGCTTCCCGTGGTCGTCACCTCAGGTCTGCTCATCATGGCCCTGGTCCAGCTTGCAAGCGAGATATTTCCAGACCTCGCCAGATATCTCCCGTTCCTCAGGCAGCAAGGCCTGCTGGTCAACGACAAGACCAAATCCATCTCCGACGATGTCCGCTCGGTTATCGACGAGGGCCGCGAGATCCAGGACGAGGCAGCGCCAGAGCCTTCGGGTGTTCCGGGCCCTGCCGATACGCCGATCACGGTATTGATCTGCGTTGCCACCATGGCCGGCATGCTGGTGCTCATCCAGTTCGTTCCCTATTGGGTAGCCGTGCCTGTGTTCCTCATGGTGATGCTGACGGCAGTCGGACGCCAGAAACTGCCGATTTCCCTCGCCATTTCGCTGGTGACCGGCCTTGTCCTGTTCGGGCTGTTCGACCTCGTACTCAACGCGCGCATCTGATCGATGCCGCTGCTCGAAATCACCATAGCCACATGGGACTACGACCGTGTCCGCCCGTTGATCGACGGGCGCGTCACGGTCGAGGGCTGCTCCATTCGCTACCTGCCCATGCCGGTCGAGGAAATCTTCCAGCGCGCCTATTTCCACGAAGAGTTCGATGTAACCGAACTCGGCTTCAGTCCCTATCTCATCGCGCTTTCACGCGGCCTGACCGACTACCGCGCCATACCGGTCTTCCTCTCGCGCTCTTTCCGCCACAACGCGATCTATATCCGCTCGGATCGCGGGATCGAGGCCCCCGAGGACCTGCGTGGCAAGACCTTGGGCGTGCCCGAATTCCAGATGTCGGCTGCCCTGTGGGCACGGGGAATGCTGGCCGATCAATATGGAATTGCCATCGATGACATGAGCTGGGTTCAGGGCGGCCTTGAAACGCCCGGGCGCCGCGAGAAATTTCCGCTCAACCTGCCCGAAGGCTTTCCGCTTAGCATCGAAACCGGAAATTCGCTCAACGCCATGCTCGCCGCCGGAGAAATCGACGGCATGATCACCGCCCGCGCACCATCCTGTTTCATCGCGGGCCACCCGCAAATCCGCCGCCTGTTTCCCGACTCCAAATCGGCCGAACAGACCTATTTTCGAAAGACCGGCATCTTCCCGATCATGCATGCCGTCGGCATCCGCGCGGCCCTTGTCGAGCAGCACCCCTGGCTGGCCATGTCGCTGCTCAAGGCGTTCGAAAAGGCCCGCCGGATCGCAATGGCCGAGTTGTCCGAAGTTGCAGCTCTCAAGATCGCCCTGCCTTGGCTCACAGATCATCTCCAAGAGACCCGTGCGATCATGGGCGACGATTTCTGGCGCTACGGCTTTGCCGCCAATCGCCCCGCTCTGGAGGCGATGACGCGTTATTCCTTCGATCAGGGGCTTTCAGCCAGACAACTCGCGCCCGAGGAATTGTTTGTCCCCTCGACGCTCGACGACATCAGGGTGTGAAAGGGGGCCGACGGCCCCTTATCAGTCGAGCGCGATGTGAATATTCTTCTCGCGCGTGAAGCTGAGCATCTCCCCCAGGCACTCCTCGCGCCCGATACCTGATTGCTTGACCCCGCCGAAAGGCGCGCCGAGGAAATGCGGTCCGGCCTTGTTGATCCACACGAACCCGGCATCGGCGCGTTGCGCCATGCGATGCGCCCGCACAAGATCGCGCGTCCAGATCGAGCAGGTCAGCCCATACTCGACGCTATTGGTGATCTCGATCGCCTTATCCTCGTCGGTCCATTTCAGGATCGAAAGCACGGGACCAAAAATCTCCTCGCGCGCTATCGTCATATCCGGCGTCACATCGGCAAAGATCGTCGGAGCGACGAAATTGCCCTTTTCCAGGCCAGCGACATCGGCCGGTCCTCCACCGGCGACCAGCCGCGCGCCCTCGGTCTTGCCGATCTCGATGTAGCGCAGCACCTTTTCGTACTGTGCCCGGCTGATGAGAGCGCCCATCGTGGTTTGCGGGTCGGTCGGATCACCGGGTCTGAAAGCCGCCAGCTTCTCGACGACCCGCGCGATCACCGCATCGTAAATCTCCGCATGGATCAGCGCCCGACTGGTCGAACCGCATGATTGCCCGCACCACGAAAAATTCATGCCCGCCACGATGCCCTGCGCCACCTTGTCGATATCGACATCGGCGCAGGCGATCAGTGCGTTCTTGCCGCCCAGTTCGAGCATCACCGGCTTGACCGTCTTCGCCGCCTCGGCCATCACCGCTCGGCCGGTCGGCACCGATCCTATCAGTCCCACCATCGCCACGTCCGGGTGCCCGGCCAGCACCTTGCCCGCCTCGACGCCACCATTGACGCAATTGAGAACGCCGGGAGGAAACACCCCCTCCAGCAGTTCGAAAAACCGCAGAACCGACAGGGGCGCCTGCTCGGCCGGCTTTATGATGACGGTGTTGCCCGCCGCCAGTGGCGCTGCCATCTTCGCTCCGCAAAACATCAGCGGGTGATTGTAAGCGATGATGCGTCCCACGACCCCCAGCGGCTCGCGCTGGGTGAAGTTGACGGCATCGGGCCCCATGGGGATGCTCTCGCCCTTGATCTCGGTCACCAGCCCGGCAAAAAAGTCCAGCCCGTCGGCCGCCATGTCGACGTCCTTGAGCATTGCAGACACGGGGTTTCCGCTTTCTGCCGCATCGAGCTTTGCCAGTTCGGCCTTGTTCTCGCGCAGGATGCGTGCCGCGATCTTGAGCGCGGCGGCCCGGTGACGCGGTGGCGTATCGCGCCAGCCGCGAAAAGCCGCCTTTGCTGCCGCGATCGCCTGCGCCATGTCCTCGCCAGACCCCACCGCCACCGGACCGAAACGCTCCCCCGTCGCGGGGCTGGCGGTCTGGCGCGTCTGGCCATCCTTTGGCGCGTGCCATGCCCCGCCATAATAGAGGTCGCGATTTTTGGGCAATGTCAAAGTACTCATCAAAACTCCTCCTTTACGCCTCCGGCTTGAGCCCGAAATCCTTGGCGTAGCCAGGCTCGATCCGCGCATCGATGAGGTAACGCCCGCCGCCCCGCACGATTTCGGTGCCGCGCGCAATCGCCTGTTGCAGATCGGCATGGGTGCGAACCGGACCTTCCCCGTCGAACCCCTGCGCCCTGGCCATCGCCAGGATATCGACTTCGGGATCGGTAAGACGCTGGCCGATCCAGCGGTTTTCGGCCGGGCGCCTGCGTGCCAAGGCAACGCGCTCCTGATGCAGTTCGTCGTTGAAATAGGACGTGTTGTTGCCAACGATCACCAACAGCGGCAGGTCGAGATGACTGGCGGTCCACAGGGCGTTGATGCCCATCACCGTATCGCCATCCCCCAGAACTGCCGTCACCACACGCCCCGAATTGCGCAACGCAAGCGCCGCGCCGACCGCATGCCCGGGCCCGATGCCCACGGCACCCCCGCCATCCTTGCCCAGATAGGCCAGGGGATCGTTGAACCGGCAGGCCGTGCGGGGCCATCCAAGCGGCAAGCGGACATAGGTGACATCGCCCGTATCGGCCAACGCGCGCACCGCCATGGCAAAATCGCCGAGCGATATGCAGTCGTCCCTGTCTCCGATTGGGGCCGCCGGCAGATGCGCCGTCCAGTGGGGTCCGGAAAAATCCCAGTCCGTCCCTGTATCATTGCCCCCGAGCGCCGCCAGAAGCTGATGCGCCAGCCGGTCGGGATGAGCGAGGATGGAAATATCGGCTGCCGCAAGCGCCTGGATATCCATCGAGAACCCGTTGGCCATCATCTGGTCGAGCGAGCACTGAACGACCGGCACACCAATCGGGCTCACGGTCTGCGCCATGTCGGTGCAACTGCGCAGGAAGCCCGCCAGATCCATCCAGTCGAAACTCACGATCAGATCGGCTGCGGCGATGACATCCCTTTCCTCGTCCGAACGGTGCTCGGCGCAGGGCGCCACCAGATGCTGGGGATGATCGGTCGGAAACGCCGCCGGATTGTGGATCGAGGTCATCGCCACCGCACCGGTCTTTTCGACCAGCGCCACCCGTGCCGCCCAGTCCTCTTCACTGCGCGAAACGCGCCCGAACAAAAATACCGGCCGCTTCGCGCGAGCGAGCAATTCTTTCAGTTCCGCCAGCGTCTCGGCGGGCGCCGCCGGCATGCTTGCTGCAGCAAAACGCTCCAGCGGCGGCACGGTGGCCGGCGCGTCCCGCCGTTCCTCCTGCACCGAGACATCGAGGCACACATAGGTCGGTCCATAAGGGGCCGTCGTTGCGATCTGATGGGCCCGGATCAACGCTTCCACGCTCGATTCCACCGATGCGGGCTGATCATCCCATTTGACATAGCCCCGCACCAGCGCACCCTGATCGCGTGAGGTGTGGATCCAGTCGATCCATGGCCGCCGCTCATGGGCATTGACCGGACCGGTCGCGCCGACGATCACCATCGGCTGGCGGTCGCACCAGGCGTTATAGATCGGCATGGCCGCGTGCATGAGCCCCACATTGGCGTGCAGCCCCACCGCCATCGGCCTGTCGGTGGCCCGGGCATAACCATCGGCAATGGCCACGGCGTGTTCCTCGTGCAGGCAAACCACCATTTGCGGGCTTATGTTGCCCATGCCGTTAACGAGGGAATCGTGAAGGCCGCGAAAGCTCGATCCGGGCACCAGCGCGAAAAATTCCAGCCCCAGCGCGCTCAGCGTCTGCGCCACCGCGTCGCTGCCCCAATATCCAAAATCCACGTCGCCCGCGACTGGCCGCTCCAGTGCGGCCATGGACTTGTCGGCTCCTGCCATCGGGCGGTCTCCCTGTCTGCTTCGTCCCGGGCAAACTGCCTCTGTGTGGCGTGGATAGGAAATGCAAAGCCACGCCCATCCATGCAAAAAACTTATGGGCCTCTAGCTTTGATAAGCGATCGCGCTTACGCTTGCTTGAATAGTTCCATTACCCATTGGTGTTGTTATTGGATATCACACTAGGGCAGTTGCGATCTCTCATCGCGGTGGATGAAGCTGGCGGCTTTTCCGCCGCAGCGCTTCTTCTGGGACGGACCCAGCCGGCCATTTCCCGGGCGATCGCCCAGCTCGAAGCCATTGCCGGCGTGAAGCTTTTCTCACGGATGAAAGGCCACTGCACCCCCACGCCCGCCGGAGAAATCCTGCTTGCCCGGGCCGTTCGCGTTTTCGCCCGCCTCTCGTCGATTTCACGGCGGCTGGCCCAGACGGTCTCCAACCGCGAACTTCTGGCGGCGGTTACCATCGCCCGAAGCGGAACGCTTTCGGCTGCCGCGCGTCAACTCGGCCTCTCCCAGCCCGCCATCTCCCAGCACCTCGCCCACCTCGAATCCCGGCTTGAACGTCCCCTTTTCATCCGCACTTCGGCATCGGCCAGACCCGCTCCCGGCGCCTTGCCGGTGATCGACGCCATGGGCCTGGCGCTGGCCGAAATCGATCAGGGGCTCGAGGAAATCCGTTTTCTGACCGGAGGGAGTGACGGACGCCTGCGCATTGGTGCCCTGCCCCTTGCCCTGCCGCTGCTTTTGCCTCGTGCCATCGACAGCGTTCTTGATCGCTATCCCGACGCCCGCGTCGCCGTCGACGTCGGCGGCTATGAAGGGCTCGAAGCGGGCCTGCGCTCGGGTGAGATCGACGCCATAATCGGCAGCCTGAGGCCCGGCGCTACCACCCCCGATCTTACAACCCGCACCCTGTTTGAGGATGGGTTGACGATCGTCGCCTCCCCCGGCCATCCCCTGCTGTCCCATCCAATGCCCCGGCTCGCCGACCTTGCAGCGGCCGATTGGGTGCTGCCGCTCCCCCATGTTCCGTTGCGAGAGGAATTCGATTCCTTGCTGGCCGGGGCCGGCCTGCCGCCACCGGCACGCTGCATCGAGACCAATTCCATGACCGTGGTGCGCGCGCTGCTTGCCGCCCGGGCGCGGCTGGCCGTGGTCTCCCGGCACCAGGTTTCCGGTGACATCGACCGCGGTGCGATGGCAAAACTTCGCGCGCCCCTTTCGGTCAGGCGCCGCCCGGTCGGAATTACCCTTCGCGGCCAGGCGCAGCATACCCCGCTGCTGTCCGCCTTTATCGACGCCCTGGAAACAACAGCCAACACCAGTTCATCATTTCCGCAAACCGGCGAAATGCTCTAGAACGTGGCGAAATGCAGCGTTTGGGGCGGCACGAACCCCCAAACGCGAGGAGGATACGATTAACGAACGCCAATTGCGCTACTTCGCCAAGGTCGTCGAAGTCGGCAACATGACCAGGGCGGCGTCTCTGCTCAATGTCGCTCAACCCGCCCTCGGCTTGCAGATCCGCCAACTCGAAGAGCTGTTGGAGACCGAGTTGCTGATGCGCCATTCGCGCGGGGTTTCGGTGACCCCTGCCGGACAATTGCTCTACGAGCACGCCGTCAGGATTCTCAACATGTTCGAAACCGCTGAAAGCCAGGTCAAGGCGCTGGCCGGCACGGCGCGGGAAACCGTAAGGCTGGGCATCACCCATTCGATCATGCGGCTGGTGGGCTCGGAACTGATCGTCGCCGCCCGGCGCGATCTGCCAAAGGTTCTTCTCAGCCTTGTCGAGGAACCCAGCACCGTGCTGGTCAAGGAACTCGATGCCGGCGACATCGATCTGGCCTTAACTTACGATTTCGCCGAAGGCTCTCCGATCGCCTTCACCCCCATGCAGGTCGAGGAACTTCTGTTTGTCACCCGCGCAGACCGCGCCCCCGGCAGACCCGTCCTCGAACTGGGGGAAGCCCTTGCGTTCGAGATGGTGCTGGCCAGCCTGCGCGATCCCATCCGCCGGCTTGTCGATGCCGAGGCCGCCAAGGCCGGTCTCACGGTGACCGTCGGCTATGAGGTTCAGTCCTTGCTGGCCACCCGACAGGTGGTTCTGGATGGCCTCGCGGCATCCATCCTGCCTTATGGCGTCGTGGCCGATGAGATCGAAGAAGGCAAGCTCGTCGCCAGCCGCATAAAGGACCAGCCGCTCACCCGCACTCTTTACCTGGCGCGCTCATCGCGCGGCGCCCAGTTTGCCCATGAAGAACAGGTGATGAAATTGCTGCGTTCGGTCGTCAAGCAGTTGACCATCGATCTCGGTCCGCTCGCCCAGCCGATCTGAGCCAGAGCGCTTCCAGGATGAGTGGGCACCACCTGCCCCGTTCGGAAGCGGGGCAAAACAAGGACTTAGAGCGTGTCCAGCAAAAGTGGAAACGGTTTTGCGGTTCGGACACGCGATAAAACAAAGGCTTAGAGCCAAGGATTTGATTCAATCAAATCCTGAACGGCTCTAGAGCAATTTAAGCGACTCGAAGAAGCGCTGAAATGCTCTAGATCTTGGCAGCCGCCAGGGTCGAGGGATGAAACAATTCGTCGACCGAAACCCGCCGGCTCGAGAGCCCCTGGCGATAATGATGATCGAGAAAGGTTTCGAGCACCTTGCGGTTTGCCTCCACCCCGTAGGACCAGAAATCGGCGCCCAGGAGCTTGCGGGCGCGCTGCAATTGTTCCTCCACGAAGGGCAGTGTGACCTTGGTGGCCGAGGTATCGGAAAGTTTGCGCATACATGCCGCCTTGGACGCCTCGAACGCCTTCTGCACGCTTGCCGGCAGCCACGGATTGGCATCGACAAGCTCGCGTCTGATCCCCACGATATGCATGATGGGAAACACACCGGTACGCCGGAAATAGTCTTCCGCGGCGGCTGTCGGATCTTCAAACAGCCAGCTAACCCGCCCATCGCCGTTGAAACTCGAGGGCATGCGTGGCCCGATCAGCGCATCGATTTCGCCATCGGCCAGCATCTGGGACAGGGTCTTGTCGGCCGGCGCCGGCGTGATGCGGATGTCGGGGGGAAGGGCAACCGAGATCTTTTCGATCCGCCCGAGCTCTTCAATCCCCCCGCGCACCCATTCGATTTCACTCGGCTTGACCCCGTATTCGTCTTCGAACAGCGCCCGCGCCCAGACATTGGCCGTCAGTTGATATTCGCCAAGTCCAATGCGCTTGCCCCGAAGGTCTTCAGGGCGGCCGATATTCTTGGAGGTGTTGATATAGATCGATGTGTGCCTGAACGCCCGCGAGGGGAAAACCGGAATGGGGACATAAGGACAATCGCCATTGGCAATCTTGACGACCGTCGAACTCATCGAGAGCTCACAAATGTCGAAATCCTGTGTCCGGAAGGCGCGGAAAAAGATTTCCTCGGGCGAGAGACGCAGGCAGACCGCCTCCACGCCATCGATCTGAACCTCTCCATCGACGAGCGGCCGGGTGCGGTCGTAGTCGCCGACCGCCACAGAAAGACGCAGATTGCCCATAAAGCCTACCTCAAAAACACTTGCCGGCGCGCCAATGTCGCCAGCAATTCGCTTGAGATCGTTCATAGGAAATTGCGAGCCGGACTCACCACGTCAAATGCCTTTGGAAAGCAATATCACTTATGCATGGCACAGCCCCCGCCCGCTCCGACCGCCACCGGCGGCGGAGGCTGGACGCGGATCGATACCGGCAAAAGCATAGTTCACGAAATTACTGGGCCATCTGACATTTTGAGCAGCGCCTCTTTTTAAATTTACTTGCCGCCTTTCTGGTAAAATTTTACTTTGCACCCGGAAACCGGATGTTGCTGACGTCATGGGGCTGCCGAGGGATATTTTACTCGCCTACTTGGTTGGACTAGCGGGACTGATCCTTGTTAGTGCCCTAAAGCTTGCCATCGCTCCGGTATTCACCTCTTCCTTTAATGGACTCTTTTTCTCTCTGGCCATCCTGTTCGCCGCGGGCATGGGCGGAATGGCGCCTGGCGTTTTCACAACGGTCCTCGCGCTGCCTCTTGTGTATTTTTTCACCGACGAGAACAGCACCTCGCAGGGCCCCGACATGGCGTTGTTTGCCGGTGTCGGTTTCGGCATTGCCTGGCTCGGCGGGGTTCTGCGCGAGGAACGAAACAAGGCGATCATGGCCACACGGCTCCTGCAGCGCCGCGAAAACTATCTGCAGGCCATACTGGACACCATCTCGGATGCGACAATAGCGACCAAGCCGAGCGGAGAGATCGTTTCGTTCAACGCGGCGGCGGAGCGCCTGTTCGGTTATCGCGAAAAGGTGGTCCTGACCCGCAATGTCAACATTCTGTTGACGGAGCCCCGCCAACCTGATCGCGGCGGTGGAACCGAACGCGCCCCAACCGGATTTGCCCGTTTAATGGGAGGAAGCCGCCTGCTCAGAGGCAAGAGGAGCGACGGCACGACCTTTCCCATGAGCATTCATGTGGCCAGGATCGCAACGAGCGAAGGTCCACTCTTTATTGGATTTGCACGGGACATGACCGAACGTGAGCGCGCCGCAACCCGGCTCGAACAGACCGAGGCCGAATTGGCCCGGCTCTCACGCATGAGCGAAATGGGAGAAATGGCGTCCGCGCTCGCCCATGAAATCAACCAGCCGCTCTCGGCCGTCAGCAATTACGTGCAGGGCGCCAAGCGCATGCTCGAGGTGTTCGATCCCGCCATGCTGCCCGCGCTGCGCGAATCCCTTGCAGCCACCGCGACCCAGGCCCTGCGTGCCGGCGACATCATCCACCACCTGCGCATCTTCATGGCCCAGGGTGAAATCGACAAGGAGATCGTCGACATCAACACGCTGATTGAGGGCGCTATGGCGCTGGCGCTGGCCGGCACAAGGGAAGACGGCATTCTCACCGAACTCGACCTCGCGCCCGGACCGCTCGAAGCCCTGGGCAACCCCACACAGATCCAGCAGGTGATCGTCAATCTTCTGCGCAATGCCGCCGACGCGGTCCGGGCCAGCGAGCGCAAGGTGATCACCGTAAGAACGCGCCGGAGCGGCAAATTCGTGCGCGTCGAACTCAGCGATACCGGACACGGCATTCCTCCCGATTTCGGTGACGAGATCTTCAAGGCGTTCGTGACCACCAAACGCAGCGGCATGGGGGTCGGGCTGTCCATTTCCAGGCGGATAATCGAGGGGCATGGCGGCGCGATAAGCGCCCGCACCATACCTGGCAGAGAAACCATTTTCACCTTCACCCTTCCCTTGGTCGACAGAGAGATTCAGGCGCATGACCAATGATTTCCTGATCCACATTGTAGATGACGAGGAGCCTGTCCGGCAGTCTCTTGCCTTCCTGCTTGCCGCATCGGGCTGGCGATCGCGAAAATATGCCTCGGCAACCGAATTTCTCGCCACGGCCGAAGATCTCGAAGACGCTTGCCTGATAACCGACCTGAAGATGTCGGAGATGAACGGTATCGACCTGCTGCGGCGCCTGCGCAAGAACGGCCATGCGCTGCCGGTCATCGTGGTCACCGGCCACGGAGACATAATGGCGGCCGTCGACGCCATGAAGGCCGGCGCCAGCGATTTCATAGAAAAGCCCTTCAGTGAGGAAGTCATGCTGGCCACGCTCACCAGGGTTTGCAACGCGGCCCAGGAAGAAAACCAGGCCCGCCACCAGCGTCAGGCCGCGCGCGAAAAGCTGGAGTCGCTCAGCGCCCGCGAAACTCAGGTCCTCGAGGGCATCATAAACGGCCTCCCCAACAAGGCCATCGCCCGAAATCTGGGCCTCAGCCCAAGGACGGTAGAGGTCTATCGCGCTACGATCATGACCAAGATGCATGCCCATAGCCTTGCGGAACTGGTTCGGATGACGGTTCAGGGCAGCGACCAGTACCCGACGCCGGATCAATCGGGGCATACTGAGATAAAGTGAAGCTCACATTATCTCAGTGCGCCCCGCTGTAGCCCGTTGAAGGCCGATACGTCCAATGCTCCGGACAAGGTCTAAGCCCCCAGATCAATGAGCGCATCGCGGTCGAGCAACACGATTTCGCGCGCGCCGACAAGTCGGATCAGCTTGAGTGCCTGCAGCCGGTGCATCGCCCGCGATACGGTTTCCAGCGTCAACCCCAGATGGTCGGCGATATCGCACCGTGACATAGGAAGGCGGGCTCTTGGACCGTCGACGCCCCGCCGGTCGGCGATGCCCACGAGGAATGCTGCCACCCTTTCGATTGCATTCTGTGTCCCCAGAATGAGAAGGTGCTGGTGGATGCTCTCGAGATGGTCGAAAAGCATCTCGGCGATCCGCGGATTTGCCAGATCCCGGCCCTCCAGATGGAACGTCCGCGTGCCCGAATATTCCAGCGCTTCGGCATAGCATTGACGCTCGGTCCCCGTTTCAAAACCGAACACTTCGCCGGCGAAATAAAAGCCGGTGACCAAGCGGCGCCCTTCAAGCGTTATCCGCGAAACCCGGACGCAACCGAACTCGACGATGTAGATGTCGCCCGCCTCGTCGCCTTGCGCATAAATGAGCTCTTTTTCCCGATGCCGTGCCGTGGCGCTCAGCCGGATACCTTCGAAAAATCGCGGATGGCCGGCTGCACCCGCCTGCGAACTGTGAAATTCCCTGTGTATAAACATTTGCGATGCTCCCATATTTTTTCTTATTTATGGGCGTTTAACTTTTGTTAAGAAATTCCGTTTCTCCCACTAGTGTTTGTACGATATTGACTCTCGCACCCAATTTGCCATCAGGAGTTGTTTTCAAGCCCCGCCACTCGTCTTTCCAATCGCTTGGCGCGCGCAGCCAGAGCTTCATATTGCGCGGCAATCAATTCGCGCTCCTTTTGCGCTTCAAACAGGGCAAGTTCGGAGCGCTGCAACAGCCGGCGATGGCCGTCTGAAACGACCCCGACAAGAACGGCGATGATCAGCCAGGCCAAAGGCGTGGTCCAGACTGCCGCCAGATATTCGAAATAGCCCTCACCCACCACCCTTTGGGGCAACATGCCGCCCAGAAGGGCAAGCGCCGTGGCCATGACGGCAGTCATGATCCCGCCCAGCGCTCCGTACTGTGCCGCCATCAGCGCAACCGCCAGGACCAGCGGGTGGATGGGCAGGACGCCAAGATCGAACAGCCCCAGCCGCTCGATGGCAAATACCCCACCGATCAGCACGGCGCCCTCGACGACGCCGACCCATTGATTTGAGGAGCCGGGGGCCCTCTCCCCAAGCAAAATCCTGGGAACCACGCGTTTGGGAGCATGCACGTTCACGATTGTTATCCCCTGATTCCCGGCGCCGTAATGCAGGGTTCAGCCTGCCACCGCCGGGTTGTTGTCGACGAATGTGAGCCTGTTCATCACCTTGAGTGTGTTGACCATGACCCCATAGGCAAGGATTGCGGCAGCGCCCGTGGCGATGACATAGCCCAGTCCCAGGGCATCGGGATTGGCGAGCAGGACGTAGGTGAGCCCGCCATTGAGCACGAGGAAGACGGCCTGGAGGAAGAAATAGGCGCGTGCGTATTGCACGAACAAAATAACCCCCACGCAGGCAAGAAACAGGAAATGGAACGCCGCGCCGATCAGCGCCAGCCGCAAAACCTGCAGCGTTTCGAGCCCCATCCCCAAAAGACTGACGATCCAGGGTCCCGCCAGCGCCAGAACGAGGCTGATGGCAATCTGGACCACGAAGGCCGAAAAGATCGTATTGGTTGTCTGCCAGGTGATGGCCGTGCGCTGTGCGTCGATATGGCGAAGCGTGCCACCCGAATGCACGATGTCGCGGTATTTGCGATAGGCGGTGAAAAAATCGGTTTCCAGCCAGATCGAAACCACGCTCATCAGCGGCACGATCGAAAGATAGGCGATAAACATCGGCACGTCGTAACGAGGAGCGTGAATGAGCCCGTGCGCTATGGCCGTCCCCTCATAGGATTGCCAGACCACCAGCTTGTCGATCCAGACCGCCAGCGCGCTCGAAAGACCGGCGATAACGAAGGTGCGTGAGCGCATCGGATGGGCGATCAATGCCCCAATGCCGTCCGTCAGCCGATACACTCGTCCCGGAAAGGTCTGGATGATCAGCCCGTGCAGAATTGAAAAGGCCAGAAACAGCCCGGCTCCGAACCCGGTAAGCAGTCCAGCAACCCCATAGCCGAGGCTTGCCAGCGAGAGGCCAAGCACGACCGATACGCTCAGTCCCATGGTGAAGCCGGTGGTCACGATCGTATATTGGCGGATCGCCGCGACCATCGACATTGTCAGCCACAGCAGCGACACCTGCAGCACACAGAAAGTCGCGGCGGTTGCCGTGGGCATGTCCAGGCCGATGATGACGGCGAAAAGCAGCCAGGCGAGCACGACGGTAACCAGCGCCGTAACCCCCAATGCGCCGGCATAAATCCCGTGAACCCGGTCGAAACGGCGCTCGAACAGCTCGGCGGAAACACGCAGGTTGAGCTCGAGCGCGATGGGTGCCGTCACCACAAGGGAAAGAGCAAAGCAATAGATGACGAGAACGCGGAACGTCGTCGTCATCTCTGCGCCCACCAGCGGCACGCCGAGCCAGGAAATCAGCGCCAGCCCGATCATTATCACGATCCACGGCCCCGCCGTGATCATGATGGCATGGCCCGTGGCAATTGAATGTCCGGCCAGATTGTTCTGGCTGCGCAGTTTCGAGAGGGCAAATCCGATTCCGGCCATTTCAGACCTCACGCGTTGCGATTGAACAAAGGTGCCGGCTGTAGAGCCGCGTGTAAGCCGCAGCGATAGTGTCCGAACGGTATTGGATCCGGACCTTGGACCGCAACGCAGCCCCCATGCGCTTGCGTTCAAGGGGCGTGTTGAGCATCTGCACCGCCGCCGAGACCAGCGCGCTCACATCGCCCACCGGGGCAACCATGCCGCCGATGCCGGCGACTGCGGCCTGCCCCGGACTGCCAGGGCACCCCAGGATTTCCCTGCAGGCGCCGACATCTGTCGCAATGCACGGAACCCCCGAAGCACCCGCTTCCAGAATGACCAGCGGCAACGCCTCGGAGATCGATGTAAGCATCAGGACGTCGATCTCGGCCATGTAGTCGCGCACATCGACCGGACCGGTAAAGGTGATGATATCGCCAAGCCCGCGTTCGTTGACCGCATCGATGCAGCTTTGGGCATATTCGGGGTCCTCATCCATCGGTCCGATGATAAGCGCCCTGAAATCTCGCACCTTGGACGCTGTTCTCTCGGCAACATCGATGAATGTCTGGACATCCTTGATCGGGGTGACCCGGCCGATGAATGCCAGCGTCGGGCGTTCGCAAACCCGGTCGGGAAGCGTGCTGAAGCGGTCCACGTCAACCCCGTTCGGCACCACGGTGAGCTTGCGGCTGTCGGCGCCCAGCGCCTGCTGGAAGGCATTGTTGTCGCCATAAAGGGCGATAACATCGTCCGCGGCGCTATAGGCGATACGCGCAAAGCTCTCGAAGGCATCGGCCCAGAAATCGCGGACGTCGTGGCGCTCGTCTGTAAAATCGAGCCCGGTATCGATGCTGTTCTTGATCCAGTCGGCCATCAGGATTTCAACACGCCGCTCGTTGGAATAGATTCCGTGCTCGGTGATCATCACCGGACGGCCCGTGTCATGAGCGGCACGCGCGGCCAGAAGACCGGCATAGCCCGTGGAAACCGAATGATAGAGCCGGGCGCTGGGAAGCGGGCTGACCAGTGTGCGCAAGAGCCCGCCGGCCAGCGCCCGCCACGCCCAGAAATAGGAAATGAACGCCGTCTGGGGCATGCGGGCATAGCCCGAAGAGAGAGCCTGCCAGGCCTGAGGGGAATCGAGCAGCGTTGTAACAGAGGGGCGCCGCCGCCCCGGACCGAGCTTTTCAAGCAACTCCTGAAATGCGTCCGAGTCACCGTGATCGAGAATTGCGTTGAGCGTATCGGCGTACCATTGCGGCGTCATAGCCGGCCAGGCGCGGCGCTGCCCCTTACCCCTGTCGTCGAGGTAAAGGTGGTGGACTGTCCTGAGATTGTCCGGACGCTGATAGCGCGGCTCGGCCTCGGGCATGCTCGGCAGAATGGCCAGCACCGAAAAGCTCAGCTCCGGATGGGTCCTGATAAGCCAGTCGATCCAGCTTGAAACCCCGCCCGAGACATAAGGATAGCACCCCTCGGCGATCAGGCATATGTCGGCTTCCGGTTCGACGTTGCGCCATCCGGGCACAAACCATGCGGGCATTTCCATGGCGTTCAGCCCCTATGCTGCCGGTGTCGCGGAATCATTGGCGGGCGTGGCAATGCTCGCCTGGTGACGATGCCCCGCACTGGTGCGGACCTTGGAGCGGAACAGCGCCGAGACGGCTGCGGCCTGAACGCGCACACGCTGGTCGCGGCTGCGCAGGGCCTTTTCGATCAGATTGACGCCTCCGGTCGGTCCGTCGGCGACGATCGAGGCAAAGAGCGCCTGCTTTTCGCGCATCGAGCCCGACGTAATCAGCCTGTCCACCGATTTTGGAAGTCGTGCCGCGGGCCGGACCACCTGGTCGTCGCGAATACGGTCCGCCAGCGTCACGGCGGCCTGCGGCAGCGGGGCAATGGTGTTGTACCAGCGTTCGAGCTGCTCGACGCGGGTGCGCGAGGAAAGGTGTTCGTCGATCATCGCCGAAGCCGCTCCGAACGGGCCGGCAACAAGCACCTGAAGCGCGAACGATTGCAAGTCGCCCGAGTAGATACCGGCGCGCTCGGCCACCAGGATGGTTCCGAGCAGCACGGCGCAATAGGCAAGATGCAGCGCCAGCGCTGTTCCCAGATCGATATGCCCGAGAACGAGGAAGGCAATTCCGACAACTTCGGTCGCAAAAACCAGGGATTTGAATGCGGTGAAAATGGCCCGGACCGCCGGTTTGGCGGGATGACTGGCCGATTGTGCTCGGGAAGGAATCTTTATGGACAGTGCCATGATGGCCACCCCCTGCTGTTCTGTGTTCGCGGGTGCGAACGCCTTGTCTCGATGGGGTCGATAATGTCGGCTCCAAGCAGGCCGCGAGTTGATCAATGTCAACATTGCGAATGGGCTGCCCCCATAGTGTCCAGTTCATCCGATGCAATTATCGGAGGGAATGGAGACCCGTGACATGGGGATACGTTCGGCCGGGCTGGCAGCAGTCCTGACCGCATTTCCGCTTATGCTCTCGGCTCAGGCCGTCGGCGCAGCCGCCTCGGCGCTGGCCGGAGTTCGCTCATGGAGCTATCAGCTCCAGGCGATCGATTTGCGTGCCCTTGCCGCCACCGATTCCGATCTCATAGTCATTGACTATTCGCGCAACGGTACGCAGGCCGGCGCCTTCTCCGCGTCCGAAATCGCCGCCCTCAAGACCGCGCCGGACGGGTCGCGACGCTTTGTGCTCTCCTATCTCTCGATTGGCGAAGCCGAAGACTACCGGTTTTACTGGCAGGACGACTGGGCCCGAAACCGCCCACCCTGGCTGTTCGGCGAAAATCCCGAATGGGATGGAAACTACGATATCCGCTTTTGGGACCCCGGCTGGCAGGCAATCATTTTCGGGCAGCCTTCGAGCTATCTCGATCGGATCGTCGCCGCCGGCTTCGACGGGGTTTATCTCGACCGGGTCGACGCATTCGAACGGCGTGACCCCCAGCTCGACGCAGCCCGTCGCAAATCGGCGATGGTGAGTTTCGTCAACGCCCTCGCCGCCTATGCCCGCTCCCGGTCGCCCGGCTTCCTGGTCGTTCCCCAGAACGGTGAGGAACTGTTGAGTGATCCGTCATACCGCCGGACCATCGACGGCTTCGCCAAGGAGGACCTGCTGTTTGGCGCCGAACACGATCAGCAGCGCAACAGCCTCGGCACGCTGCGGGCCTCGCTCGAGCTGATCGAGCGCCTCACCGCCGAAGGCAAACCGGTGTTTCTAGCCGAATATCTCAGGGCATCGTCCGATATCGCCCAGGCTCACGAGGACGCCGAAACGCTCGGCGTATTGATGTTTATCGGCGACAGGGAGCTCGACAATGCCAGCTCTCGCTGATCATGGCGCACCGAGCCGGCCCGTCTGGTATTCGGAGCTCGCTCCTCAAACCTTCATGTCGCACATGGAGTCGCCCGAACGCACGAGGATTTTCGTTGCGATCATCGTTGTGGTCACCATCGTTGCGGCCATCGCCATGCTGCCCAACACAGAGGAGAAGGCCCAGGTTCTCCTCTCCCAGGGGCGGGTTGAGGAAGCCATGGAACTCTATGAGACCAAGCGCGAAACGGCCCAGCTCAATCCCTTCGAGGCCTATTCGCTGGCCGGTCTCTATCTGGCGCACGGTAGAAACGGTCCGCTGACGCACCTTCTGGAGGACGAGATCGCCATCCGTCCGCAAAGTGACTGGGCGCGCCCAATGCTTGTCGAGCGCTATCGGGCAGACAGGTCCTACGGCAATGAGGCCCGCATCCTCACGCAGATCTTCGCGCGCACGCCCACCGCCGCCGATTATCGCCGGCTCATCGCTCTCTACAGGCTCGAAGGCGACAGGATCGGCGAGCGCGCCACCATCGAACTGGGGCGCGCCAACGGATTGGCCAGTGAACACGATCTTGCCCGGCTCGAACGCCTCAAATCCACCCCTGTGTTGGATGGGATTGCCCAATGGCACTCGTCCGAACCGGTCGACATCCCTTCTGAACAGGAGACACCCCGATGACCATCATCCTTGACGGAAACCTCACAGACTGGTCGCCCGCAGACCGGCTTGAGCGGCCCGAAACCCTGGTCGACGGCTATGCACTCTATGGACGGTACGAGGATGGGGCATATCTCATCGCGCTGGAAAGCGCGGTTCCGATCGGGCCAACCACCACCTTCTGGCTCAACACCGATGCCGACGGCGAAACCGGGCACAAGGTCTGGGACTGGGCAGTGGGTGCCGAGTTCAACATCAATTTCGGCGATGACGGGGTCGCCCGGCTCTATTCGGGCTCGGAAGGAGCCACACTGGTCGCAGAGATCGAATATGTGATCGGCGAGGGGGGGACGACGCTGGAAATGAGACTGCCGCAGGCGCTGGTCGGACTCGCTGTGACCTCGCTCGCAGTCTATGCCGATATCAACAATTCGGTTTTTCTGCCAAACTCCTATGCCGAAGGCGGGTATCTGATCACCCAGCCATCCCCCAGCTCGTTTGACGGTCTGTTGACCGAATGGACCGAGGATCAGCGCCTCGAAACCCCCGGCACCGGCGTCGATGGCTATGAACTTTATGGCCGGGTCGATACCGAGGCCTTTGTCGTCGCGCTCAAGAGCGCCCAGCCGATCGGTCCCAACACGACCTTCTGGATCAACACGGACGGCGACACCTCCACCGGCCATCAGATATGGGGTTGGGCCGGAGGGGCCGAATTCAACATCAATATCGGTGCCGACGGTATCGCCCGGCTCTATTCGGGCGCGGCGGGCGAAACCTTCGTGGCCGATCTCGATCACGCCTTCGGTCCGGATGGAACCACGCTTGAATTTGCGGTTCCAAAGGCCCTGCTGGGCACGGGCATTGAACAGGTCGCCGTGCTCGCAGACATCAACGACGCGGTGTTTCTTCCGAGCAATTACGGTTTTGGCGGCTATACGATAGCGTTACCACCCGTCAGTGCTTTCGACGGAATTCTGAGCGAATGGACCCAGGACCAGCGCCTCGAAACCCCCACAACCCAGGTTGCCGGCTATGAACTCTACGGCACGGTGGCCAACGACGCCTATGTCATCGCGCTCAAGAGCGAGATCGATATCGGGCCCAACACCACCTTCTGGATCAACACCGACGACGATACGTCCACCGGCCATCTGGTCTTCGGCTGGGCGACAGGCGCCGAGTTCAATGTCAATATCGGCAGCGACGGCGTGGCGCGCCTCTACACCGGCGCCGCCGGAGAGAATCTGGTTGCCGAGATCGATTTCGCGCTCGGGCCCGACGGCCGGACCATGGAACTGGCCATTCCCAAATCGCTTCTGGGCGATGGCATAAACAAGATCGGACTGATGGCCGACGTCAACGATGTGGTGCACCTGCCTGCCGACTATACCCAGCCGGCCTATACGATCACCGACACTTCCGACCTGCCGCCAGGCTCGGGCTCCAATTACAAGATCGCCATCGTCTATTCCGAAACCACGGCCGGGGCCTATTTCTCCGAAATGGCCTATTCCCAGCTCGTCATGGCCGCCCAGAGTCAGGCCATGGCCGCCGGCATTCCCTTCGATCTTATCGGCGAGGCCGACCTCACCGATCTTGAAGTGCTCGCGCAATACAAGGCACTGGTGTTCCCCTCGTTCCGCAACGCCCCGGACAATTTCGCCGATATCGCAGCGACGCTGAATCAGCTCGTTTACGATTACGATGTGCCCATCATCACGGCGGGCGACTTCATGACAAACGCCGCCGATGGCGAAGCTCTCACGGCAAATCCCTACGAGCGCATGCAGACGCTTCTGGGGCTGTCCCGCACCGGCGGGGCCAGCGGCGTCGACGTCGAACTCGTCGCCGCCGGCGATCACGAGATCACATCCGGCTATGGCGGTGGATCGATACACACCTATACCGGTGCCTCGACCTCATATTTCTCCGCGATAGCCGCCGGCACGGTAATTGCCCAGCAGATCGTCGACGGCACCAGCCACGATGCGGTTATCTCGACAACGACTGGCGGACGAAATGTCCACTTTGCGACCGACGGCATGCTGGCCGACAACAACCTTCTCGGCCAGGCACTGGACTGGGCGATCCAGCCCCTTGACGGTCCCAAGGTCTCCCTCTCGATGAGCCGGGACAGGGCCATCGTTGCCGCGCGCAACGACATGGACCAGTCCCAGGAAACATTCGATGTGGACGGCGGTATCTATGAAGCGATGCTGCCCATCCTCGAGCAATGGAAGACCGATTACAATTTCGTCGGCTCGCACTACATAAACGTGGGCCTCTACAGCCCCGACCAGGATACCAACTGGTTCATTTCTTCGGCCTACTACCAGCAACTCCTGGCGATGGGCAACGAAATCGGCTCGCACTCCTATACCCACCCCTTCGACACCAACCTGTTGCTCCCCGACGAAGTCACTCAGGAAATCCTCGATCAGCGCATCGCGGGATACGCCGCGTTGCTCGATAACCCCTCGGCATGTTTCTGCCCCTATTGCATGCGTGAGGACGCCGATCAGTCGGTGATCGATGCGCTGGCAGCGATGAGCGTTACCGAAATCAACGCGACATTGCAGGCCGCCCTGGTTGCGCCGGACCCAATGGCTCTCGATCCGGTCTCCAAGGCCATTCTCGAGGCATCCTTCAAGTTCCAGTTCGAAACCTCTCGCCACGTCATCGAGGACAATCTGGAGATAGAAGTGGGTGGGGCCGCCGTGCCGGGTATGCCGGAATCGCTCGAAACCGCCCGTCAGATCATCCAGTATTACGACTATCTGACCGGCGGCGCTTCCATGGTCGGTGCCGGCTATCCCGGCGCCTTCGGCTATCTCTCGCCCACCGATGCCGGCAAGGTCTATATCGCGCCAAACATGAGTTTCGATTTCACCCTGCTCGCCTGGCTCGGTTTGACCGTCGAGGAGGCTGCGGCCAAGTGGATCGCCGAATTCAACGATCTGGCGATCAATTCCGATCTGCCGATCGTCGTCTGGCCATGGCACGATTACGGCATCACCGCCTGGGATGTGGATAACATAGGGTCATCCCCCTATGAGCTGTCCATGTTCACCGAGTTCCTCAGCGCCGCCCACGCGGCAGGCTCCGAATTCGTCACGCTCGCCGATCTGGCCGCCCGCATCTCGACCTTCGAAAAGACCGACCTCACCTATACCGTCAACGGCGATACGATCACCGTCACCGCAACCCCCCAGAGCGGCACATTGGGCACGTTCGCCGTCAATCTCGATTCCCTGGGCACCCAGACCATCCAGGCCGTGACCAACTGGTACGCCTATGATGGCGATTCGGTCTTCCTGGATGCGGATGGCGGCGTTTTCGAGATCAAGCTGGGTTCGAGCCAGACCGACGTGACCCACATCAGCGCGATCGGCGCCCGCATGCAATTGGTCACCCTCCAGGGGGATGGCATCGACCTCTCGTTCACAATGTATGGTGAAGGTCTCGTCGCCATCGACCTGGCCGGCGTCTCAAACAGCGAGTTCATCGTCTCGGGCGCCGAAATCGTCAGTGTCGTCGATGGAATCATGACGGTCCGGCTCGTCGGCCTGGGCAATCACACGGTCAGTCTCACGCGGGTCGATGCCGAAAATCTCGCCCCCACCGACATCGTGCTGTCCAACGTGATAGCGGTTCCCGAGATCATGTTCGATCGGGTGAAGGTCGCCGACCTGCTCGTCATCGATCCCAATCTCGACCCCGAAATGCGCGACAACATCGTCACCGTTTCCGACGACAGGTTCGAGATCGATCCGGTCGATGGTGCGCTTTACCGCAAGGCCGGCGTTGCCTTCGATTTTGAAACCGAGCCAACGATTTCCGTCACGCTCACCGCAACGGACGGGGCACTGGTCTTTGAAAAGGAAATTTCGATCGAAGTCTCCGATGCCAATGACGCCCCCGAGGGCGGGGTATCGATCGTCGGCCAGGCGGAGGAAAATCAGGTTCTCAGCGCCGATGTCACGACCCTTGCCGATCAGGACGGCCTGGGAACGCTCACCTATCAGTGGCAACGCGATACCGGGCCGGGATTTGTCGACATCGCCGGAGCCAACGCGGCGACCTATACCCTCACCGCCCAGGATGCGGGCGCTACGGTGCGGGTTGTCGTGCTTTACACCGATTTGGGCGGCACGCCCGAAAGCGTGGCGTCACCCGCCACCCCGACGGTCGTCGAAAACATCGTTCCGACACCGCTGGACCCGCTCACCGAGGACATGACACGCACCATCACGACCCGCGACCTGACCGGCACCGCCTATACGGGCATGGCCGTCGCCATAATCGGCCTGGCCGCCTCCTCGGGCGTATTGACGGACAATGGCGACGGGACGTGGCTGTTCACACCCGATCTCAATGACGACACCGACGTGACGTTCACCTATTCAATCGAAACACCCGACCAGACCGTTCCCGCCCGGGCCACCCTCGATCTGATCGGCATGACCGACATCATGGGCACCGATGCGGCCGACACTCTCGGCCCCCGCGCCGCATCCGACCAATACCATGGCGGCGATGGCGGCGACACCATACAGGCCGGAGGCGGCGACGATATCCTGTTCGGCGACGGCGGCAATGACTGGCTTCATGCCAGCCCGGGCGACGACACCATCGTCGCAACAACCGATGACGGCGACGACACCCTTATCGGTGCCGACGGCATCGACACCCTTGATTTCTCCCGCATCTCGGCCGACGTCACAGCCCATCTCGGCAGCAACACAGCCTCGAGCGCCCAGACCGGAAACGATAGGCTCAACACCATCGAAAACGTCATCGGCGGTTCGGGCAACGATACTCTTACCGGCTCGGCGGCTCCCAATATGATCTGGGGCGGTGATGGCGACGACACGATGCGGGGCAATGGCGGCGACGACATCCTGTTCGGAGAACGTGGCAACGATTGGGTCCATGCCGGCCCGGGCGACGACACTCTCATCGCAACCGTCGATGACGGCGACGACACCCTTATCGGTGCCTACGGCATCGACACCCTCGATTTCTCCCGCATCTCGGCCGACGTGACGGCTCATCTGGGCAAGAACACAGCCTCGAGCGCCCAGACCGGAAGTGACCGGTTGAACACCATAGAAAACTTCGTCGGCGGTTCTGGAAACGACACGATCTACGGTTCGGGCGCCGCCAACATGCTCCGGGGCGGCGATGGCGACGACACAATGCGGGGCGGCGGCGGCGACGACGTCCTGTTCGGAGAACGTGGCAATGACTGGGTCCATGCCGGCCCGGGCGATGACACCATCGTCGCGACCATCGATGACGGTGACGATACCCTTATCGGTGCCAACGGCATCGACACCCTCGATTTCTCCAGCATCTCGGCCGACGTTACGGCTCATCTGGGCAAGAATACAGCTTTTAGCGCCCAGACCGGAAACGATAGGCTCAACACCATAGAAAACTTCGTCGGCGGTTCCGGCAATGACACTATTACCGGATCGGGCGCAGCCAATGTGCTCTCGGGCGGTGACGGCAACGACATATTGGAGGGGCTGGCCGGCAAGGACATCCTCGCCGGAGGCGCCGGCAACGACGCCTTTGTCTTCCGCAACGTCGCCCATTCATCGCCAGGCACCGCCGATCGCGACGTGATCGCGGACTTCACTCAGGGCGAGGATACGATCGACCTCTCGCTCATCGACGCCAACACAACGACCTCGGGCAACCAGGCGTTCATATTCCTTGCCTCCGTCGGCACGGCCTTTACCGGTCTGGCAGCGGAACTCAATTTCGCCTTCGAGGACATCGACGGTACCGAAAATGACCGGACCATCGTCGCCGGCGACGTCAATGGCGACCAGGTTTCCGATTTCAGCATCGAACTCAACGGCCTGATCCAGCTCACGGCGGCCGATTTCATCGTCTGAACAAGAGCGGCACCCAAGCGGTGCCGCTTCCTTACCCCATCCGTCCGTGCACGAAAAAGAGGCCCGGGGGCCTCTTTTTTCGGTCTGGGATTGGTCTCAGTCCTCGCGGAAGGCCAGTGAGAGCTGGTCCATGACCGGTTTGGCGAGATAGCTCAGAACGGTCTTTTCTCCCGTCGCAAAAAACGCCTCAACGGGCATCCCCGGAATCAGCCGCGCCGTTTCGGGCAATTTGTTGAGTTCATCGGCCGGAAGGCGCACCCTGACGACATAAAACTGCATGCCTGACGCAGCATCCCGTGTCAGATCGGGAGAGATCCTGTCCACCAGTCCGGCCAATTCGGGTGTCGAGCGCGCATTGAAGCTCGAAAGCCGCAATGTGACGGTTTGTTGGATGGCGAGCTTGTCGATATCGAGCGGATTGATGCGCACATCGACCATGATCTCGTCATCCTGGGGAACGATCTGCATGAGCGTTTCCCCCGCGCCGGCAACGCCACCCAGCGTTGTAATCTGCATCTGATGCACGATGCCGGCAATCGGTGCGCGTATGACGAGACGGTTGAGCCTGTCCTGAGCGGCAACCCTTTGCTGCTCGAGTTCTGCAATCTGCTGGCCGGTTTCCTGCAACTGTCCCAGAACCTCGCTCTGGTAGGATTCCTGCACCTGCGATATCTCCAGCCTGCGCTCGGCGGTCGCCGCATGGCCGCGAGCGATCTCTGTGGCAATGCGAGCACTCTCGCCATCGAGCTGCGCGATCTGGCGGCCCAATTCGCTCACCCGGCTTGCTTCCACGAGCCCCTGGGACAGGAGCGTGGACAATCTGTCGAACTGTTCGGTCAGAATATCGACCTGGGCGATCACCGCGTCGCGCTGGGCTCCAAGTCCTGCAACCTGGTTCTCCAATTGAACGACCTGTTCGCCCAGTTGGGCAATCTGGGTGGAAAGAGCTGCGGCGCGGGAGGCGCGAAGGCGGTCTTCAGCCGCAAACAGGGCGCGATTACGCTCGATATTGGCCAGTCCATCGAGTTCGGTTGCCCACGCCATGCCGGCCGAACCGGCCGCTTCGGCCAGCAGCCGGGCCCGGCGGATATAGGCCTCTCCCAATTGCGCCTCGATGACCGCCATATTGGCCGCAACCGAAGTGCCGTCGAGCACGGCCAGGGTTTGGCCCGCCTCGACTTCGGCATCGTTGCGCACCAGAATTTCGCTTATGATACCGCCTTCCTGATGCTGCACACGGCGCACGCCCCCATCGACGACCACGCTCCCCCCGGCCACCACGGCTCCCGAAAGCGGCGTGATGGCAGCCCAGAAGCCCAGCCCGCCCACCAGCGTCATGATGGCAACCGAGCCGAGCAGGCCATGGCGGCCAAGGCTGCGCGCCGTTGCATATTCGATGTCGATGGCGCTCATTTCCGTCTCGCTTTCCGGGCGATATCGAGGGAGGCCGGCTGGGCGGTGATCGAGGCCAGTACGGCATCCTTGGGACCGAAGGCGGCCTGGCGGCCGTCCTGAAGGAACAGGATCGTATCGACGGCCGCGATGGCGGTCGGACGGTGGGCAACGATGACCATGATCGCCCCGCGCGCCTTGGCCCCGGCGATTGCCGCATTGCATGCAGCGTCCCCGGCGGCGTCGAGGTTGGAATTGGGCTCGTCGAGCACGATCAGAAACGGATCGCCATAGAGCGCCCGGGCCAACCCGATGCGTTGACGCTGGCCGGCGGAAAGCATGGCGCCCTGCGGCCCGATCGGCGTGTCATAACCATGCGGCAGCGACGCGATCAGCTCATGCACGCCCGCTGCCTCGGCCGCCTTGAGCACGTCCTCGAACTCCCCATCGCTTCGGAAGCGGGCGATGTTTTGCGCGACGGTGCCGGCAAACAGTTCCACCGTCTGGGGCAGATAGCCCAGCGCCATGCCCAGCCGGTCGGGATCGTAATGGGAGAGCTCGGACCCATCGAGCCGGACGACACCGCTCCGCGCCGGCCAGATGCCCATCAGCGTACGGATAAGCGATGATTTTCCGCACCCCGACGTTCCCAGCACCCCCATGGCCTCGCCCGATTTGAGCTCGAAATTGACCCCGCAGACCAGCGCCGGCCCATCCGGCAATGGCGAGATGGCAAGATCGGAAACCCCAAGACTGGACTTCGGCAGCGGCAGGGCGACCCGCTCGGGCTTGCCTTTCGCTTCGGCCAGCACGGTCTTGAGCCGGGCCTTTGCCTGGCGTGCGGCCACGAAACCACGCCAGTTCGCAACGGCCTGTTCCACAGGGGAGAGCGCGCGCGCCGTAACGATCGACGCGGCGATCATCAGCCCCGCCGATATCTCCCCCCCAATGGCGAGATAGGCGCCCATCGCGAGAACACCGGACTGCAAGAGCAGCCGGAACCCCTTGGTCAGCGCCGAAAAAATGGTGGCACGGTCTGCGGCGCGGGCCTGGGTCATCAGCATCTTGGTGTTGGCTGCCTCCCAGCGGTCGGCAAGCGTTTCGCGCATGCCCATGGCCAGCACCGCTTCTGCGTTTGTCGCAAGATCGCTGTGCTGGCTCTGGCGCGCATTGGCGGCGGCATTGGCATCGCGCGACGGTCCGCGGGACGACCACTCGTTGAGGATCATGAGCACGCTCACCACCCCGGCCCCGGCCAATGCCAGCCAGCCCAGCATGGGGTGAAAGGCAAAGACGATGAAGAGATAGATCGGCACCCAGGGCAGATCGAGCAACGCCATCGGCCCGGCTCCGGCCAGGAACTGGCGCAGGGTTTCGGCATCCCGGATAGGGTCGCCCTCGGTCCCCCTTCGGGACGATGCGCTTGAGGCGACGACCTGTGCAAAGACCGGGCGAGTCAGCCGCGCCGCGGCCAGAACCGAATAGCGCGTCGCCATGCGGCTGCGCACGATCTCGATAACGCTGTAAAACCCGTAGAGCCCGATAACCAGCCCGGTAAGAGCCATGAGGGTGGGCACCGACTTGCTCGCCAGCACCCTGTCATAGATCTGCAGCATGAACAGCGGCCCGGTCAGCAGCAACAGGTTGGAGATTATGCTCAAAAGCCCCAGCCCCAGCACCGCCCCCCGGCCCGAAGGCCTTCCGGGCCTGCGCCCACCGTTCTCGCGTGATGCCATGATTGCCGTCCCGGAAAATACGCGTGCCCCCGGTTTTCCCACAGCACAGCGCCGGCACCTTGACGATTGTCAATAATCGGCCGGACCGTCTCGACTACCAAACCGGCATGTCATCCAACCGGTGGAGGGCCACAAATGTGCGGCATTGTCGGGATCGCAGGCAACCGGCCGGTGGCCGAACGGCTGGTCAGCGCGCTGACCCGGCTCGAATATCGCGGCTATGACAGCGCCGGCATCGCCACCCAGGCTTCAGGGACCATCATGCGCTGCCGGGCACAGGGCAAGCTCGAAAATCTGGCCATAAAGCTCGGCCGAACACCGCTGGAAGGCACCACGGGCATCGGCCATACCAGATGGGCAACCCATGGCGCACCCACCGAGGACAACGCCCACCCTCATGGCACTCACCATGTCGTCGTTGTCCACAACGGCATCATCGAGAACTATCTGCAATTGCGCGCCGATCTGGCTGCTGACGGCTACCGGGCCGAAACCGAAACCGACACCGAAGTCGTTGCGCTTTTGGCAACGCGGGAAATGGACAACGGCGCCACGCCCCGTCAGGCCGTTCAATCCACGCTGGCGAAATTGCGCGGATCATACGCGTTGCTGTTCCTGTTCAAGAATAACGATCGCGAACTGATCGCCGCCCGGCGCGGGTCTCCCTTGACGCTCGGTTATGGCGAAAACGAAATGTTTATCGGCTCGGACGCGCTGGCGCTCGCCCCGTTCACCCGCACGATCACCTATTTCGAGGATGGCGACTGGGCGGTCATAACCCCCGAGGGCGCTGAAATCTTCAACGATCTCGGCCTGCCCGTCGAGCGCCCCTCGCGCGAACTCGGCGCCTATGCCGACCTCGCCGACAAATTCCCCTATCCCCATTTCATGGCCAAGGAAATCCACGAGCAACCCGAGACCATCGCCCGCGCAATCAACCAGTTTCTGGACATGACCACCGGCGCGCTGCGCCCGCTGCCTTCGCTCGATTTCGATTTCACCACCCTGCCCCGAATTACCGCCGCGGCCTGCGGATCGGCTTACTATGCCGGGGCGACTGCGAAATACTGGTTCGAAAATTATGCTGCCCTGCCCTTCGATATCGACATCGCCTCCGAGTTCCGCTACCGCCACCCGCGCCTGACCGAGGGCGGTCTGGCGCTGATGATTTCCCAGTCCGGCGAAACCGCCGACAGCCTCGCCGCGCTGCGCCACTGCGCGGCCAATGGCCAGCACATCGCTTCGGTGGTCAATGTCGAAGAATCCACGATGGCGCGCGAGTCAGCGACGATCTTTCCCTTGCTGTGCGGGGCCGAGATCGGCGTCGCCTCGACCAAGGCCTTCACCTCCCAGCTCGCCGTTCTGCTTTGCCTCGCCCTCAAGGCGGCCCAAGCACGCGGCACGCTCGAACCCGAAATGCTGCACAAGCGCATCGCCGCCCTCATGCTGCTTCCAGCCGCCCTGTCCGAAGCGCTCAAGGCAGAGCCGCAATTGAAGCAGGTCGCCCGGCGCCTGGCATATTTCCATGACGTGCTCTATCTCGGGCGCGGCCCGTTCTATCCGCTGGCGCTCGAAGGCGCGCTCAAGCTCAAGGAAATCTCCTACATTCATGCCGAAGGCTACGCCGCGGGCGAACTCAAGCACGGGCCGATCGCGCTTGTTGAAAAGGGCACGCCGGTTATCGTGCTGGCACCCACCGACGAGCTGTTTGACAAGACCCTGTCAAATCTCAAGGAGGTCACCGCGCGCGGAGCGCATGTGATCCTCATCACAGACCCCCCGGGCGCCGAAATTGCGGGCGGCGACGCAGCCGAGATCATCGTCATGCCCCAGGTCGATCCCGCAATCGCCCCCATCGTTTCCGCCATTCCGCTCCAGCTATTGGCCTACCACACGGCGGTCGAGCGGAAATTGGACGTCGACCGCCCCCGCAATCTGGCAAAATCGGTCACCGTGGAATAGCGCCGGACCGGGCCCGCCTCCGGGGCGCTTCCATTCCAATATGATAGGTTCTAGCCCTGCCAGGCCACGGTCTTCTGGGTCTGTTCGCCCAGCCCTTCAACGCCGAGGCGCATGGTCTGGCCGGGTCTGAGATACACCGGATCGGGCTTGATCCCCATGCCCACGCCCGGTGGCGTGCCGGTGGTGATGACATCGCCCGGCTGCAGGCTCATGAACTGGGAAATATAGCTCACCACACGCACCACCCCGAACACCATCGTTCTGGTTGACCCGTTCTGATAGCGATGCCCGTCGACCTCCAGCCACATGCCGAGATTTTGCGGATCGTTGACCTCGTCTTTGGTCACCAGCCACGGCCCGATCGGCCCGAACGTATCGGCCGATTTGCCCTTGACCCACTGCCCGGAACGCCTGGTCTGGAATTCGCGTTCGGACACGTCGTTGACCACGCAATAGCCCGCCACATGATCGAGGGCATCTTCCTCGTCCACATAGCGCGCCTCCTTGCCGATCACCACGCCAAGCTCGACTTCCCAATCGGTCTGGCTCGAATTTTTCGGAATGATCACATCGTCATTGGGCCCGCAGATCGCGCTGGTCGCCTTCATGAACAGCACGGGCTCCCTGGGCACGTCCAGCCCGCTTTCGGCGGCATGGTCGGCATAATTGAGCCCCACGCAGATGAACTTGCCGACCCGCCCCACGCACGGCCCGATCCGCAGGCTCTTGTCCAACTCCGGCAGCCCCGAAAGATCGGCCCCGGCAATCTTTACCAGCCCCTCGGGCGTCAGCACATCCCCCGCGATATCGTCAACGATCCCGCTCAGATCCCGGATCGTCCCGTCCGAATGCAAAACCGCCGGCCTCTCGGCCCCCTTGGCCCCAACGCGCATGAGCTTCATGGTCTTCTTGTCTCCTTATCGTGTAATGGTGCAATTCAGGTCAGGGTGGAGCGAGCACGGTGGCTGTCGAGAACCGGACCGGAGCGTATTAAAAATACGTGAGGACCGGAAGCGCAGGCAGACGCCGTGCGCAGCCCGCCCTCACCTGAATTTAAGTGGTCCAGCCTCCGTCGATAGCGTAGATTTGTCCCGTCGTATAACTGGCCCCCGCCAGATAGACGGCCAGATCGGCAATCTCTTGCGGCGTCCCAAGCCGCCCCACCGGCTGGCGTGCCTCGAAGGCCGCCCGCGCCGCTTCATAGTCTCCTGTCGCCCGCAACCGCTCCTGCAGCGACGGGCTGTCGACGGTTCCCGGCGCAATCGCGTTGCAGCGAATGCCCTGCCCCACGAAATCGGCAGCCACCGATTTGGTCAGCCCGATCACCGCCGCCTTGGACGCCGTATAGGCGAACCGGTTGGGCACCCCCGTCACCGAGGACGCCACCGAACTCATATTGATGATCGCTCCGTCCCCGCGCGAAATCATGCCCGGCAGCACCGCCCTGATCATGCGCGCCTGCGCCTTGAAATTGAGCTCGAGGGCAAAATCGATATCGGCTTCGCTCGCTTCGAGCACCGTGCCACCATGCACGATCCCCGCGCAATTGAACACGATATCGACGGTCCCGATCTCGGTAACCAACGCCTCCACCGCCTCGGTCGAGAGCACGTCGAGCACCCGCGTCTCGATCCCCGACACGCCATCGAGTTCACCCAGCAGCGTCTCGTTGATATCGGTGGCGAAAACCCGCGCCCCCGCCGCCGCAAACGCCAGCGCCGAAGCGCGCCCGATCCCCTGCGCCGCCGCCGTTATGAGGCAGGTCTTGCCCGAAATATCGGCCATGCGGCCCTCCCTATCTCATGATCCAGCCGCCATCGACATTGATGGTCTGGCCCGTGATGAACCCCGCGCTGTCCGATGCCAGAAACATCAGCGCATGGGCGATATCGTCCGGGCGCCCGCGCCGCTTGATTGCCTGGCTGTCGATGATGCGCTTCTCATAAGCCACCCGGTCGGGATGGATCGCCTCAGCATCGGTCGGAAACGCCCCCGGCGCGATCGCATTGACGGTAATCCCATAGGCGCCGAACTCGCGCGCCCAGCCCCGGGCCAGCCCGATCAGCGCGGCTTTCGATTGCACATAAGGGACCAGATTGTCCCACGCACCCGCCACAGTGATCGAGGAAATGTTGATGATCCGTCCCCAGCCCTTTTGCTTCATCGAAGGCAATGCCGCCATTACGCACACCAATGCCGCCTCCACATTGATCCTGTGGACCAGTTGCATCTCTTCGAATGTAAAATCCTCGAACGGCTTGGACGGATAGATCGCCGCATTGTTGATGACGACATCGAACCCGCCATCCTTTGCCATCAGCCCATCGAGCGTTGCCCTCAATCCCTTAAGATCGGAAAGGTCGCATTGCACCACCCCAAGCCCCGCCGCCCCATCGGCCGCCGCCTCCAGTTGCGCTATTTTTTTCGCATCATTGTCCAGAACGACGACCTGCGCGCCCGCGTCGAGCAGTTTCAGCGTCGTGGGCAGGCCCAATCCGCCCGCCGCGCCCGTATAGAGCACGCGCTTTCCGTCCATCGATCCGAAATGATCGCCCATCCCCGGTCCTCCTTCCCGCCACCTTATCGGGTAAAGCGGCGCGCTCAAGAGCGATCAGGCAAAGCGGCTTGCCGTGATCGAGGTCGGCGGCACCTTACCGGCAAAAAAAGCGTCGATATTGTCCTTGACCGTCTGCGCCATCCCGGTGCGTGTCTCGACCGTCGCGCTGCCCTGGTGGGGGATGAGAAACACGTTGTCGAGTTTTAAGAACCGCGCATCGATCTGCGGCTCGTTCAAAAACACATCGAGCCCCGCCCCCGCGATGGCCTTCGCTTCCAGCGCATCGAGCAGCGCACCTTCGTCGATCACGCTCCCGCGGGCGATATTGACCACGAACCCGTCGCGCCCCAGCGCGTCGAGAACCGTCTTGTCGATCATCCCTTGCGTTTCAGCCGTTGCCGCCACCGCGACCACCAGCACATCGGCCCATTGCGCCAACGCCACCGGCGTATCGAACGCCGTCCAGCCTTCGACAGATTTTTCCGAACGGTTCCAGAACCCGATATCGAACTTGAAGGCCTCTGCCCGTTCCCCGATCGCTTTGCCGATGGCCCCCAGCCCCACGATTCCGAATGTCTTGCCCTTGAGGGCCCGCGCCAACCCCATCTTCTTGCCCTGCGCCCACTCGCCCGAACGCACGAAAGCCTGCCCCTGTCCGAACGCGCGCATCGCGGCGATCACCAGCCCCATGGCCATGTCGGCCACATCGTCGGTCAAAACGCCCAGCGTCGTCGCCACATGGATGGATCGCGACGCGCAAAGATCGAGATCGATCCTGTCGGTGCCCACCCCGTTGACGGCGATCAGCTCGAGATCGGGCAGCTTTTCGATCCATTCGCTTTCCATCCCCAGCCCGCCATTGGTGATCGCCACGCGGAACTCGGAAAGCCGCTCCAGCGCCCTGGGATCGCCCGCCGAAATCAGCTCATAACGCGCCGCCAGTTCCGAGCCGATCGGCTCGAGCAAACTATCGAATGTCAGGATGGGTTCGCCCACGAGATACCTCTTTTTAATTTGGTCCAGGGGTGCCAGATCCAGGTCAGGATGAGGCGAAAATTGTGATGGCCGAGAACCGGACCGGAGCGTACTAAAGGGATGTGAGGACCGGAAGTCGGCATGGCGATGGCTTTACCTTAAACTCGACCTGTCATTCCGGGGAGTGAGAAGCGCAGGGCACGAAAAAAGCGTCTGAATGTCGATTGGTCCTAAAGCAGCCCCGCTTTGGCCAGATCGCCCATCAGTGCCCTTGGCCCATATGTCCACGGCGCGCACTCGGTAGACAGCCGAACCGTGTTGACCAGCGCCCCCAGCATCGGCGTCGAAATCGTCACCAAATCCCCCAGCTTGTGCGTAAACCCCTTGCCGGCCCCGTCGCGGTCCTGCACCGGCGCGAACATCGTCCCCAGATAGAGCGCCAGTCCGTCCGGATATTGATGGTGAGACCCTAGCGCCGCCGCCACAAGCGATTCCGGCGTCCGCGAAATCTGGCTCATCGACGAAGCGCCCGTCAGAACGAACCCGTCTTGGCCCACCACCTCGAGCACAATCTCCATCTGCTTGACGCTGTCGAGCGAAAAGCCACCATCGAACAGCCTGATGAACGGTCCCAGCGCCGCCGAAGCGTTGTTGTCCTTGGCCTTGCCCAAAAGCAGCGCCGAACGCCCCTCGACATCGCGCAGATTGACGTCATTGCCCAGCGTCGCTCCGACAATGTCGCCGTTGGACGAAACGATCAGCGCCACTTCCGGCTCAGGATTGTTCCAGGTCGAGATCGGGTGCAGCCCCACATCGGCCCCATGCCCGACGCTGGCCATCGGCTGGCATTTGGTGAAGATTTCAGCGTCCGGTCCGATCCCCACTTCGAGATATTGGCTCCAGACGCCCTTTTCGACCAGCTTGGCCTTGACCGCCATGGCCGCATCCGAGCCCGGCACCAATTGGGAAAGATCCTCCCCGATCAGCGCAAGGATTTCCCCGCGCAGCGCATCGGCGCGCCCTGCATCGCCCTTGGCCTGCTCCTCGATCACCCGCTCGAGCAGGCTCACCACGAACGTCACTCCCGACGCCTTGACCGCCTGCAGATCGACCGGCGAAAGCAGCGTCACGCCCTCCGCCTTGCCGTCCAGCACCGCATCAAGATCGGCAACCGCTTCACCCGGAGCGCTTTTCACATAGCCGGACGGATCGTCCATCTCGCAAATATCGCGCACCGTCGGCGCGGCTTTGGCGGTGATGTCGATCACCTGCCCATCCCGCACCGTCACGATGCGCGGATGCCCGCCCTCTGCCAGCCGCACCCGGCCCAGAAATACGCCCTTGTTGAAAACCCCTGATCCGTCCATCTTTGTCTCTTCCTAGAACTACTAATTACCGGGCTCACCCAGCGTCCCGCCGGTGCACTTGACCGCTGGCCAGCCCCGAGCCACTGCCTGCCCCTCTCCCTTGGGGGAGAGGGTTGGGGTGAGGGGGCCTTTCTGAGTCCGTGACTCGCCCGCGACTACCCCCTGCCAACGAACGGCATCTGCGTCGCCATCACCGTCATGGTCATCGATGGTCGGCTCGACCGCCATCGACCCATCGGCCTGCAGCACGCCCGACGACATCCGCGTCGTCATGTCCGTTGACGCATTGCCGATATCGATCTGCCCAACGGCGATGTTGAAAGCCCGCCCATCGAGCGCCGAAGCCTTGGTCAGCCCCGTGATCGCGTGCTTGGTCGCGACATAAGGCGCCGATTGCGGGCGCGGCGTCGTGGCCGAAATCGACCCGTTGTTGATGATCCGCCCGCCTTGGGGGCTTTGCGCCTTGAACTGGCGGAACGCGAACTGCGTGCAGAAAAACGCCCCCGACAGATTGGCTGCGACCACTTCGTCCCATTGCGCCGCCGAAATATCTTCCAGCGCCACCGAAGGCGCGTTCATCCCGGCATTGTTGACCAGAAGATCGAGCCGCCCCCAGCGCGCGATCACCGTTTCGAAGGCACGCCCGACCGCTTGCCGGTCCCCAATATCGACCGACACCGCCAGCACCCGCTCGCCGCCTGGATCGATTTCAGCGGCCGTCGCTTCGAGCACCTCAATCCGCCGCCCGAACAGCGCCAGCGCGAACCCGTCGGCGTAAAGCGATCTGGCAATCGCCCTGCCCACTCCGGTGCCACCGCCGGTCACGATTGCAATTTTCATTTCAGCAGCTCCCCGCCCAGCTCGTCCTTAATATGAATGGCGATGATCTCGTCGAACGAGGCTTCGGCCCTAAACCCTAGGGCGAGCGCCCGCGACGCATCGAAATCCTTGGCCCAGCCTTCGACCATCTCGGCGGTCATGGCATCGGGCTCTCGCCGGATCAGCGCCACCGCCTTGTCCCCGGCCACCCGCCGCAGCGCCTCGATCTGTTCGCCCACCGTCGCCGAAAGCCCCGGCATGTTCAGACTCCGCCGCGCCCCGAGCACGGTGGTATCCATTTCTGCCGCGTGAATCAGGAACCCCACTGCCGCGCGCGGGCTGGCATGCCAGTGCCGCGCATCCTCGCTGACCGGCAACACAGCCTCGAGCCCCACCAGCGGCTCGCGCAGGATCGACGAAAAGAACCCCGAAGCCGCCTTGTTGGGCTTGCCCGGACGGATGCAGATGGTCGGCAGGCGAATGCCGACGCCATCGAGGAACCCACGCCGCGAATAGTCGGCCAGCAACAATTCCCCGATCGCCTTCTGCGTCCCGTAGCTGGTGCGCGGCGTCTGGAAAAACTCGTCCCCGATCTTGTCGGGAAACGGCGCGCCGAAAACCGCAATCGAGGACGTAAACACAAAACGCGGGCAATAGGGCTCGCTCTTGCCCGCCTGCCGGATTGCCTCGAAGAGATACCGCGTGCCATCGAGATTGATGGCGTAGCCCTTTTCGAAATCGAGCTCAGCCTCCCCCGAAACGATGGCCGCCAGATGGAAGATCACATCGGGCCGCTCGGCGATCAGCGTTTCGGCCACGCTCGGATCGGCGATATCGATGGCCCGCGTGGTGATATTCAACTCCGGTGCCCGCGGCATTTCAGGCTCGATCACATCGACAAGTGTGAGCCCGTCGATCTGCTTGCCCGCCAACGTGCCCGATGCAACGAGCGCGCTCGTGAGCTTGCGGCCGACCATGCCGGCGGCTCCGATAATCACGATATTCATATGGAGAACCTGTCCTTCCCGAACCTCAGGATTGTTTGCGGTCCGTGCTTTGACGGGCCTTGAGTTCATACCCCACGTCCACGACAGCCGGCTCGGGGCGCTCGCCCTTGGAGGCGGCAACGATCATCTCTATGGCCCGATACCCCATGTCGTAACGCAGGGTCCGGATTGACGAGACCGTGGGGTTGCTGGCGGCTGTGTAATCGAGATCGTTGTAGCCCATGATCCCGAACTGACCCGGCACACGGATGTGCCGCCTCTGGCATTCGAACAGGGCGCCCAGCGCCATGTCGTCATTGTTGCAGAACACAGCATCCGCATCGGGCGCCATGCCGAGGAAATCGGCAAACATCTCGCTCCCGCGCGTCACCGACGACGCCTGCGGCGAGGTCAGGATCAGCCTTTCGTCGTAAAGCCCTTCCCCATGCAGCACTTCGCTATAGCCATCGAGTCGCCTTTGCGCCCGCGGGTCCATGCGCGCGCCGATAAACCCGATACGGCGATATCCCTTCTCGAGCAGGTGGCGCACCGCCGCCCTTCCCCCCTCCCGATGATCGAACCCGATCATCATGTCGATGGGATCTGGCCCGATATCCATGATCTGCACGATGGGGCAGCCGAAACTCTCAAGCAGGGCCCGCGCCGTCTGCGACTGGTCGATCCCCGAAACGATCAGCCCGGCCGGCCGCTGCGCGGCGAACACCTTGAGCAGGTCTTCTTCCTTGCGGTTGGTGTAGCGCGTATTGCCCAACTGCACCTGATAGGGCGTTCCCTCCACGGCATCGTAAATTCCGCGCATCACGTCGGAAAACACAAGGTTGGTCACCGAGGGAATCAGCACCCCGATGGTCGAGGTCGTCGCCGAAGCGAGCGCCCGCGCCGCCTGGTTCGGCGCATAACCAAGCGTATCCACGGCCGCCTGAACGCGCGCCCGAACCTTGTCCGAAACGATCTCCGGCGTCCGCAGCGCGCGCGACGCCGTGATAACGCTGACATCGGCCGCAGCGGCAACATCTTTGAGCGTTACAGCCCTGTAAATATTATCTTTTCTACCCACCATCTCCCTCCAGCGTGCTCATTGCAATACGGCACGCCGTTGACAATGACATACGCTATCATTTAAGCCTTTGTCCAGACGGCTCGTGACTGGCAGGAAAAACTGCCGCCGTGCCGCCGGTGTTTACAGCGCTTTGCAGCAACAGCGCTATGGGAGGAGACCTGAACATGCGCAATGCGCAATTTTGGGCATGGGCGGGATGTTGCGCTCATGACTAGGGCCATCAACCTCATCGTAAAGGCGATCGAATTCGTCCTGGCCGCGCTGCTTTTTGGCATGGTGGTCATGGTCGCCACCAATGTCGTGCTGCGATACGGCTTTAACAGCGGCCTGACTTTTTCCGAGGAGATGAGCCGCTATTTCTTTGTCTGGCTCACCTTCATCGGCGCCGTCCTGGCCTTCAGGGATCATGGCCATATAGGGGTCGAAACCCTCGTCAGGCGGTTCGGCCGGCGCGGACGCCTCGTTTGCATGCTCATCACCAACCTCATCATCCTGATGACGTCGGTGGTGTTTTTCCACGGCACCTGGGTCCAGCACCCAATCAACGCCTCGATGACCGCCGCGGTGGTCGGCATGTCGATGATCTGGGTCTATGGCGTGGGCTATTTCACGTCCCTGGGTATCGGGCTCATCGCCCTGTTCCGCATCTTCGAGATCGTCACCGGCCGCGTCACCGATGCCGATATCGCCCGCTTTGCCGGCGAATATGAAGAAAATCAGGTCGTGGAGCGGGCCATATGATCATCCTGGTCTTTCTCGGTTCCCTGTTCGGCACCCTCGCCATCGGCCTGCCGGTCGCTTTCGCGCTTTTGACAACCGGCATCGTCCTGATGTCCTACATGGGCATCTTCAACACCCAGATCATCGCCCAGCAGATGATCACCGGCGCCAATACCTTCACGCTCCTTGCCATCCCCTTCTTCCTTCTGGCCGGCGAATTGATGAATGCGGGCGGGCTGTCGCGCCGCATCGTGCATTTCGCCGTCACCTGCGTGGGACACATCAGGGGCGGACTGGGTTTTGTGGCGGTCATGGCCGCCGTCATCATGGCGTCGATGTCGGGCTCGGCCGCCGCCGATTCCGCGGCGCTTGCCGCCATTCTCGTGCCCATGATGCGCGATGCGGGCTATAACGTGCCCCGCGCCGCCGGGTTGATGGCATCGGGCGGCATTGTCGCGCCGGTCATTCCGCCCTCGCTCGCCTACATCATCTTCGGTGTCGCCGCCAACGTCTCGATCACCGGTCTGTTTCTGGGCGGCATCGTTCCGGGCCTGATGATGGCGCTGGCGCTCGCCGCCATGTGGGCCTTCGTCGCCCGCACGGAAAAGGTCGTCGCCCTGCCCAAAAGCTCGGGCAGGGAACGCTTCAAGGCTGCCGGCGCCGCTGTCTGGGCGCTGTTCATGCCCGTCATCATCCTGGCCGGCATCCGGTTCGGGGTCTTCACCCCGACCGAAGCGGCAGTCACCGCCGCCGTCTATGCTCTTTTCGTGGGTGGCGTGGTCTATCGCGAATTGACCTGGGCCGGCCTTTACCGGGTGTTCGTCAACGCCGCCAAGACCACCTCGATCGTCATGTTCCTGGTCGCCGCCGCGCTGGTCACGTCCTGGCTCATAACCTCGGCCAACATTCCCAATCAGCTTGTCGGCCTGGTCCAGCCCTTCATCGACAATCCAAAGCTCTTGATGTTCTGCATCGTCTTGCTGCTGCTTGTCGTGGGCATGGTGCTCGACCTGGCTCCGACCATCCTGATCTTTGCCCCCGTGCTCATGCCCATGATCCGGGCGGCCGAGATCGATCCCATCTATTTCGGCATCATCTTTGTGATGACCACCTGCATCTCGTTGATCACCCCGCCGGTCGGCGTCGTGCTCAACGTGGTCAGCGGGGTTTCGCGCGTGCCCATGGGCAAGGTGGTGTATGGCGTCCTGCCATTCATCCTCTCCCAGGTCATCGTGCTGGCCCTGCTCGTTATGTTCCCCGAAATCGTGCTCACGCCGCTCGACTGGCTGCGCTGACCGGTTTCACCACCAAAACCAATGGAGGAGTAACAATGAAAACCATCATCACCACATCGCTGGCCGTCGCGCTGGCCATGAGCGTGGCCCTGCCGGCCAGCGCCCAGATTTCCGACCGCACCATCCGCATCGCCAATGGCGTTGCCGAAGATCACCCGGTGGGCGACGGTGTGGACGCCATGACCCAGTGTATAAACGAAGCCACCGGCGGCGCATGGACCATCAATGCGTTCTGGTCGTCATCCCTCGGCGACGACCTGCAGTCGGCGCAATCCCTGCGGTCGGGCACGCTCGAAATGGTCATTTCCTCGACCTCGCCGCTGGTCGCCATCGAACCGGCCCTCGGCGTCTTCGACCTGCCCTTCCTTCTTTCCAGCGCACAAGAAGCCGACGCCCTGCTCGACGGCGAATTCGGCACCTACATGGCCGACATGATGCCCCAGCACAATCTGGTCAATCTCGCCTATTGGGAAAACGGGTTCCGTAACCTTTCCAACTCGGTCCGCCCGGTGGAAAGCCTTGAAGATTTCGATGGCATGCGCGTCCGCGTCATGCAGAACAACATCTTCCTCGACACCTTCCAGACCCTTGGCACCAACGCAACGCCCATGGCGTTCGGTGAAGTGTTCACGGCCCTGGAAACCGGCGCCATCGATGCCCAGGAAAACCCCTATGTGACCATCGACACCTCGCGCTTTTATGAAGTGCAGGATTACGTCTCCAACACCCGTCACGCCTATACCCCTTTCATGGTGCTGATCTCCAAGCCGATCTTCGATACCTATTCCCAAGAAGAGCAGCAGATCCTGTTCGATTGCGCCATCGTTGGTCGTGACGCCCAGCGTGAGGCCAGCCGTGCCCTGTCCGATGAGTCGCTCCAGCGCATCATCGACGCCGGCGTCGAAGTCAACGACATCTCCGATGAAGCCATGGCCGAAATCCGCGAGGCCGTCGCCGGCGTTTACGAGCGCAGCGCCGAATCCATCGGCGCCGACGTCATCGAACGCGTCAACACCGAACTCGCCGCCATCCGCGGCCAGTAACGTCGCCCTCCCGACGTTGATGGGCGGGGCCACGGCTCCGCCCTTTTACTAACCATCGCCCCGGATATTCCCATGAAGATCACCGCCGTCGAAACCCTGCGCCTTGGCCGGTTCGGCAATGTGGTCTGGGTCCTGATCCGCACCGATGAAGCCATTACCGGGCTGGGCGAAACCTTCCTCGGCGCCGCCGCCGTGGAAGCCTATATCCATGAAACAGTCGCGCCCAAACTGATCGGCCGCGATCCGCTCCAGATTGAAGCGATCAATCGCGATCTCATTGGCTATCTCGGCTGGCGCGGCGCCGGGGTCGAAACCCGCGGCAATTCGGCCGTCGACATCGCGCTCTGGGACATTTTCGGCAAGGCGCTCGGCGTCCCCGTCTCGGTCGCGCTCGGCGGCAAGTCCCGCGATACGATCCGCACCTACAACACCTGCGCCGGCTATTCCTATATCCGCGACAACCGCGCCCAATCCGTCGACAACTGGGGCCTCGATGCAAAGCCCGCCGGCCCGTACGAAGACCTCGACGCCTTCTTGAACCGCGCTGACGAGTTGGCCCTCTCCCTTCTCGATGAAGGGATCACAGCCATGAAGATCTGGCCCTTCGATATCGCCGCCGAACGCACGCACGGCCTCGACATCTCCGCCGAAGAACTGAAAACCGCCCTCGAACCCTTCGAGAAAATCCGCAAGGCGGTCGGCGACAGGATGGACATCATGGTCGAGTTCCATTCCCTCTGGCGCCTGCCCGCCGCCCAGCGCATCGCCCGGGCCTTAAAGCCATACGATACCTATTGGCACGAAGACCCCGTACGCATGGATAGCCTCGAAACGCTCAAGGCTTACGCGCCCCACACCGACGCGATGATCTGCGCGTCCGAGACGCTGGCCTACCCCCACGCCTTCCATGACTATCTCGCCACCGGCGTTGCGGGCGTCGCCATGCTCGATCTCTCCTGGTGCGGCGGCATTTCCGAGGCCCGCAAGATCGCCGCCCTCGCCGAAGCCCGGCAAATCCCCGTCGCGCCGCACGATTGCACCGGCCCGGTGGTGTTCATGGCCTCCTGCCAGTTCTCGCTCCACGCCCGCAACGCCATGATCCAGGAATCCGTGCGCGCGCTCTATACCGGCTGGTACACCGAAGTTGTCGATGCCCTGCCGGTGGTTGAAAATGGACAGATCAGCCTCCCCGATACAGCCGGTCTCGGCATAGAGTTGCTGCCTGAACTCTTTACCCGTCCCGACGCCGTCCACCGGCGCTCCGATGCCAATGGAGAACTCTAGATGAGCAGCCTCAAGGCAACGGCCACCCCAATGTCGCCCGCCCGCATGGGCGTGCTCATCATGCTGTTGGCCATGTTCCTGTTCTCGCTCAACGACGCCATGGGCAAATGGCTGGTCGCCACCTATTCGGTCGGCCAGGTCCTTCTGCTGCGCTCCGCCGTCGCCCTGGTCATCCTGTTGCCCTTCCTCTGGAAATCTGGCCTCAAACCAATCCTTTCGGCCGAGCGCCCGATGCTCCAGTTCGCCCGCGTGGTCTTTTCCACCGCCGAAGTCTTCTGCTTTTACTGGGCCGTCTATTTCCTGCCGCTGGCCGACGTCATGACCTATTGGCTGGCCGCCCCGATCTATGTCGCCGCCATGTCGCCTTTCCTTTTGAAGGAAAAGGTCGGCCCCATCCGCTGGGCCGCCATTGGCCTGGGCTTTGTCGGCGTCCTCGTCGCACTCACCCCCTCGGGCGAGGTCAATCCTCTCGCCATCCTGGTCTCGGTCGTCGGCACGCTGGCCTTCGCGCTGATGGTCATCACCGGCCGCACCCTGCGCGGCACGCCCGACAAGACGCTGGTCTTCTTCCAGATCACCGGTGCCCTTGTCGCCGGCCTGATCCTCACCCCCTTCGGCTGGGTCACCCCCACACTCCCCGATTTCCTCCTGCTCGGCACACTCGGGGTGGTCGCCATGCTGGCCCATATCTGTGTCAACCGCGCCGTCAAGCTCGCCGACGCCGCTGCCGTCGCCCCGCTGCAATATACGCTCCTGCCCTGGGCCATCATTCTGGGCTACCTGCTCTTTGGCGATCTGCCGCGCCCCCTCACGCTGATCGGCGCCGCCATCATCATCACCTCGAGCTTTATCATTTACCTCCGCGAGCAAAGGACAAGGCGCGCCGCCTCCCCCGCGCCATCCACCAGCGGAACTGGAGAAACCCTATGAAAAAACTGCGCTCCCGCGCCTGGTTCGACAATCCGGAAAACCCCGACATGACCGCGCTCTATCTCGAGCGCTACATGAATTACGGGATCACCCGCGAAGAGCTCCAGTCCGGAAAACCCATCATCGGCATCGCCCAGACCGGGTCGGACCTTTCCCCCTGCAACCGCCATCACATGGTCCTCGCCCAGCGTGTGCGCGAAGGCATCCGCGAGGCCGGCGGCATCGCGTTCGAATTCCCCGTCCACCCGATCCAGGAAACCGGCAAGCGTCCCACCGCGGGTCTCGACCGCAACCTGGCTTATCTCGGCCTCGTCGAAGTGCTCTACGGCTACCCCCTCGATGGCGTCGTTCTGACCATAGGCTGCGACAAGACCACCCCCGCCATGCTCATGGGTGCCGCCACCGTCGATATTCCCGCCATCGCGCTCTCGGTCGGTCCCATGCTCAATGGCTGGTTCAAGGGCGAAAGGACCGGCTCGGGCACCATCATCTGGAAGGCCCGCCAGATGATGGCCGCCGGCGAGATCGGCTATGAGGAATTTATCGAACTGGTCGCCTCCTCGGCCCCCTCGGTCGGCTATTGCAACACAATGGGCACCGCGACCACGATGAATTCGCTCGCCGAGGCGCTGGGCATGCAGCTTCCCGGTTCGGCCGCCATCCCCGCCCCGCACAAGGATCGCGCCGCCATAGCCTGGCGCACCGGCAAGCGCATTGTCGATATGGTCCATGAGGATCTAAAGCCCTCAGATATCCTCACCCGCGACAATTTCCTCAATGCCATCGCCGTCAATTCGGCCATCGGCGGCTCCACCAACGCCCCCGTTCACATCAACGCCATCGCCCGCCACGCCGGCGTCGATCTTAAGATCGAGGATTGGCAATCCCACGGCCATCACATTCCCCTGCTGGTCAATCTTCAGCCGGCTGGCCAATATCTGGGCGAGGATTTCCACCGCGCCGGCGGTGTTCCCGCCGTTATCAACGAGCTGATGAAAAAGGGCCTGATCCTTGAGAACGCCCCCACCGTCAACGGCCGGGCCATCGGCGAGAACTGCCGCGCCACCCCCATCCTCGATTCTGACGTCATCCGCCCGTTCGAAACGCCGCTGACCGAAGACGCCGGCTTCATCGTCCTCTCGGGTAACCTCTTCGACAACGCCATAATGAAGACATCGGTCATCTCGCCCGAATTCCGCCAGCGCTATCTGTCCAACCCCGACGACCCGGACGCCTTCGAGGGCAAGGCCGTCGTCTTTGACGGCCCCGAGGATTATCATCACAGGATCGACGATCCTTCCCTTGAAATCGACGAGTTTACCCTGCTCTTCATGCGCGGCGCCGGCCCCATCGGCTATCCTGGCGCCGCCGAGGTCGTCAACATGCGCCCGCCCTCCTACCTCATCAAGCGCGGCATCCATTCGCTCCCCTGCATCGGCGATGGCCGCCAGTCGGGAACGTCGGGCTCCCCCTCGATCCTCAACGCGTCTCCCGAAGCGGCCGCCGGCGGCGGTCTGGCCCTGATCGAAACCGGCGACCGCGTCCGCATCGATCTCAAGCTGGGCACCGCCGACATGCTGGTCAGCGATGACGAACTGGCCCGCCGCCGCGCCGACCTTAACGCAAAGGGCGGTCATCCTTTCCCCGCCCACCAGACCCCCTGGCAGGAGATCCAGCGCTCAATGGTCGACCAGCTCGGCGACGGCGCCGTCCTCAAACCCGCCGTCGCCTACCAGCGCATCGCTCAATCCAAGGGATTACCCAGGGATAATCATTAGGGGCGTCGTAAGGCCGCCTCACCCGTCTGGCTACGCCATCCGACCTCTCCCCCAAGGGAGAGGTCGGCAAGACCGCAAGCGCCGGGCCTTGCCTCTCCCTTGGGGGAGAGGTCGGCGCGAAGCGTCGGGTGAGGGGGCCTTCCCTTTACTTCACCTTTCCATACCGGAGCCCACCCATGACAAACCTCTTCGACCTCACCGGCAAAACCGCCCTCGTGACCGGTTCCTCCCAGGGCATCGGCTATGCCCTCGCCGAAGGGCTCGCTCAGCACGGCGCCCGCATCGTCCTCAACGGCCGCAATCCTCAAAAGCTTCAAGCCGCCGCAAAAGCTCTGAGAGCCGACGGCCACGACGCCCACATCGCCCCCTTCGACGTCACCGATCCCGATGCCGTTATGGCCGCCATCACCAAAATCGAATCCGAGATCGCTCCCATCGATATCCTCATCAACAATGCCGGCATGCAGCACCGCGCCCCGCTCGAGGATTTCCCTCACGACAAATGGGACGAGCTGATGAAAACCAATCTCGATTCGGTGTTCTACGTCGCCCAGGCCGCCGCACGCTTCATGCTCGGGCGCGGCCACGGCAAGATCGTCAACATCGCCTCGGCGACCTCCGAACTCGCCCGCTCCTCGGTCGCTCCTTATACCGCCGCCAAGGGCGCCGTGCGCAATCTCACCCGCGGCATGGCCACCGATTGGGCAGCCAAGGGTCTGCAGGTCAACGCCATAGCCCCGGGCTACTTCCGGACCCCCCTCAACAAGGCCCTGATCGAGGACAAAAAATTCACGGCCTGGCTCGAGGCCCGCACCCCCGCCGGCCGCTGGGGCGATCTCGACGAACTCAAGGGCGCCGCCATCTTCCTCGCTTCCGACGCCGCCAGCTTCGTCAACGGCCACACCCTCTACGTTGATGGCGGCCTGACCATTTCGCTTTAGGACCCTGGGGTCTCCGGTCCCATTTTGTGCAGGTCATGGATCACGATCATGCAGGCGGGATGCACGACGCGTCCCTAACCTCCCCCCGGATACTGAACTCTGTGGAGGAGGACACAATGACAAACTCAGCACTGATGAAAGGGGCGTCGATCCTGACGCTGACTGCCGTGCTCGCGGCTGGCCCCGCCCTTGCCGCACCGGGCGATGACTGGCAGCCGGTCACCGACGAAATGATCCTCGACCCTGATCCGGCCAACTGGCTGAGCTTCCGGCGCACCCTCGACAGTTGGGGCTACAGCCCGCTCGACCAGATCACCGCCGACAATGCCGACCAGCTCCAGCTTGTCTGGACCCGTGGTCTGGCCTCGGGGATCGGAGAAGGCACCCCGCTCGTTTATGACGGCTGGATGTTCTTTCCTCAGACCAACGACATCATCGAGGCCTATGACGCCGCCACCGGCGCGCTGGCCTGGCGGTACGAACGCGAGTTGCCGGCCGATCTCAACGAATACATGCCTTTCACCCAGATCAACCGCAACCTGGCCATCTACGACGACGTCATCATCGATACGACGGGCGACAACTACCTGCTGGCGCTCGACGCCCAGACCGGCCAGATCGCCTGGGAAACCCAGATCAACGACTATCAGGTCACTCCGGCCCAGCACACGACCGGCCCGATCGTCGTCAACGGCAAGATCATCTCGACCGCCGGCTGCGAGCCTTCAGCCGGCCCCGAAGCCTGCGCCGTGGTGGCCCATGACGCGGAATCGGGCGAGCTGTTGTGGCGCACGCTCAATATTCCCCGCGAGGGCGAAGAAGGCGATGAGAGCTGGGGCGACGTGCCCTATGAAGGCCGCTGGCATGTGGGCGCGTGGATGGCCCCGAGCTATGATCCGGAACTCAACCTCATCATCTACGGCACCTCGGTCACCGCGCCTGCGCCCAAATTCATGCTGGGCGGCACCGAAAACCAGCACCTCTACCACAATTCCACAATCGCGCTGGACGCCGATACGGGCGAGCGGGTCTGGTACTACCAGCACCTCATCGACAACTGGGATCTCGACCACCCGTTCGAACGCCTCCTTGTCGATACGGTCGTGGCGCCCGATGCGGACGATGTCGCCTGGATCAATCCCGATATCGAAGAGGGCCGCCAATACCGTGTCGTGACCGGCGTTCCGGGCAAGACCGGCATCGTCTATACCCTCGATCGGGAAACCGGCGAATTCCTGTGGGCCACCCCCACCGTGCACCAGAACGTTGTCGAATCGATCGACGGGGCGACCGGGGAGGTGACGACGAACGCCGCGGTCGTGCCCGATGGCCCCGAACAGACCGTGGCCGTCTGCCCCAGCCAGAACGGCGGCAAGAACTTCTTCACCGGCGCCTACAGCCCCCTCAACAACGCCATGTACTATTCGCTCTTCAACACCTGCATGGATGTGACCACGCTGGGCACCGTTCCCGGTGTCGGCGGCGGCGGCGCCTACCAGATCGCGATGACCGGCCAGCGCGTATCCGAGGGCTCGGAATTCGTCGGCAGCATGCGCGGCATCGACGTTTCTACCGGCGAAACCCTGTGGCTCAACCAAACCCCGGCGGCAACCCTGTCGGTGCTCACAACGGGCAGCGAACTGCTGTTCGCGGGTGACGTGGCGGGCTTTTTCCGCGCCTATGACCAGAACACCGGCGAAACCGTTTGGGAGGTCAATCTCGGCGCCCAGGTATCGGGCTATCCGGTTACCTTCGAGGTTGAAGGCCGGCAATATGTCGCCGTCTCGACCGGCCCCTCCCTGGCGGGCGGCTCGGCCCTGCGGCTGGCTCCCCAGTTCCAGCCCTCGACCGACAGCAATCTGTTCGTCTTTGCGCTGCCCAACACCTGATCCGGCTTTTCCGCCGCCCGGAGCGTTGTTCCGGGCGGCGCCCTATCGTTGATGACCAGAACCTGCCCCATCCTCTCCCGCCTCTCCGGCACGGCGCTCGCGCTGGGTCTGAGCTGCATCGTTGCGGCCGGCGCCTGGGGCCAGTCCCCACAGGCGCCCGACACCCCCTTCGTCCCCGACGATTATCTCGAAACGCCGCGCCGGCCGGGCACCGAAACCATCCGCTTCTGCGCATCCTCCGCCTCGGCGCTGCAACAATTCGACCGCGCCGTGGCCGAGGAGATCGCCAGTCTGCTGCTGCTCGAAACCGAGTGGCGCGAAATTCGCTATCCCTTCCCCGCCCCGCCCCACGATTTCCAGATCGCGCTCAGCGAGGAGGCCCTGTTCGCCGAACTGAACAACCGCTGCGACGTGTTCACCGGCTTTGCCATGACCAGCCTGACATTCCCCGACTGGCTCACGGTCAGCCAGCCCTATCTGACAACCCGCTACGTGCTTGCAACCATCAAGGATGGACCCGCCACTCTTGAGGCGTCCCAACCCGGTGTGCGCATCGGCACGCGGCTGGGAAGCGGTGCCGATGCGGTTTTTGCCGCTTATATCGGGACAAATGCCGAGCCGCGTTGGCGCCGCATCCCCTACCCCGACCACCGCGCACTGCTGCGCAATCTCGACCGGGGATCGGTCGCGGCCGCATTCGTCTGGGAGCCCGCGCTCGCCCTGGCGGCCGCTGAAGGCGACGGTCCGGCCACCTGGTCTCTGATGACGGACGGACCGGGCGTGCCCGATGTCAGCTTCGGCATGGTCATGCTGTCGCGAAACACCTTCCTGCGCGAACTGATCGACCAGGCCCTAACCGAAATGACCGCCTCAGGCACGCTCGCAGAGATCACCGAGACGCACGGGTTCTGAACCGAACTCAGCGAAAATCAATTGAGCATGATCGTTCTGAAAAATGGTGGGTGTAACTGGGATTGAACCAGTGACCCCTGCCGTGTGAACGCATTGCTGAGTTGGCTGCGCGTCGCGCAATATCGGGCTATCCGATTGTTTCCACCACTCTATTTGCCCTTCCTCATTCCCGCTCGTTACCGGTGAAGACCTTCTATTCGTACCGAAATTGGTTCTATTCGTACCATTCGTACCAACCTGATCAGGATGCCGCAGCGCGCTTCTCGTAGTAGACAAAGCGCTGCTCGATGCGGTCAAAGACCTTGCCGTCGACATAAATGGCCGCGGCTCCTGCAATTTCAAAATGTTCGTGCAAAGGGCGCTTTGCATGCAGGCAAAATTGGGGCCGGAAACGGACTGTCGGGTTCTGGCCAAGGAGCGGCGAAAGCCGCCATTCCGCAGTCGACCCCATAGCGGACGTTTAGAGAGGCGTGACCGGCTCTCAAAAGCTGCCATTTTTTAGCCTATTCTCCTCCACAAGTGCCGTGCACCTCTCCCAGGAGGCGTCGTAACCAGGCTTTAACCACGCCTGATTTACCTATCGTTCATGATTTTCCGTCGCTTTGCCATTCTTGGACGTTGTGTGCTGCTTCTGGTCGCTGCCCTCAGCCTGCTGGTGGGATCCGTAAACGCCAGCAGCGCACATGCTTCCGGCGTAGGCGAAATGCTGGCCGAGCTCTCCGAGCATGGCCACGTTCATGGTGTCCTGGTATCGTCTCACGGGCACTATCATTCGTCAGATGTCGGTGAGCACTCCCACGAAGTTCCTGGCGTCCCGATTTCTTTCCCGCTGATGACCGCAACGGTGGCGGGCATTGACTATCCTATGGCCCAGGAGCGGGCTGCTTCTCCGTTGAAGCCGGAATTCGAGCGACCGCCGAGACCCTGATCCATCAATGCGTTGTGCGGCCCATCGGGTCGGTCCTCAACTCTTTGGATGGATATTTCCATGTTCATAAATTTACTTCCGGCCCGCGCTCCGACACGGAGCGGGCCACAAGCCCTATGGACGCGTATCGGATGGGCTGCAGCCATCTTGCTTACGCTGACCACCAGTGCAGCCGCGCATGGCGTTGCGACAAGTGATGCCGGATATATCGGCGAAATCACCGGCATTAACCTTTTGCCCTTCGTCTATCTCGGGGCAAAGCACATGTTCACAGGCTACGATCACATCCTGTTCCTTTTGGGCGTGATCTTCTTTCTCTACAAAATGGAGCACATCGGCATCTATGTTTCGATCTTTGCGATCGGACATTCGACAACGATGCTTCTCGGTGTGTTTTTCAACTGGGCGATCAGTTCGTATTTCATCGACGCGATCATCGGGTTGTCGGTGGTCTACAAAGCGCTCGACAACATCGGGGCGTTCCAGCGCTGGTTCGGGTTTCAACCCAACACCAAGGCGGCGACCTTGGTCTTTGGCCTGTTCCATGGGCTTGGCCTCGCCACCAAGGTGCTCGAATACGACATCTCACCAGATGGGCTCTTACCCAACCTCATCGCCTTCAATGTCGGGGTCGAGATCGGCCAGCTTCTGGCGCTCGCAACGATCCTCATCGTCATGGGCTTTTGGCGGCGCACCCGCTCGTTCTGGAAGCATGCCTATACCGCCAATGTTGCCATGATTTGCGCCGGGTTCGTCCTGTTTGGCTATCAGGTCGTTGGCCTGTTCGTCGTTCCGTAAGGAGAGAAAAATGTACAATACCGACTTCCCCGAACGGGCCGACCTGCCGACCACGCAGCGCCTCGTTCGCTCCACAATCATCGCCGGTGTGGCCGCCATTGCAATCCTGATCGCCGTGGTTCTGCCAGCCGAATACGGTGTCGATCCAACGCGCATCGGTCGCGTACTCGGTCTTACCGAGATGGGCGAGATCAAGATGCAGTTGGCCGAAGAGGCTGCTGCCGAAGAGGCGTTGAGCGCTGCGGTTGCAGCGGGCCAGCCCGTTCCGCAAGCCGGAACACCCGGCGTCGATGTCTCCCAGCTCCAATCGCGGCTCGATGTTCTCGAACAGATCGTGATGGGCCTGCAAGCTGGTGCCATTACCTCCGGCGCACCCAAGCCTGGTTCCGAACAGGCGCCGGTGCAACAACAAGCCGCCGCCACAACCGAACCACAGGTTCTCGAACCCGAAGTCGCTTCAACGACCCCGCAGTGGCGAGACGAGATCGTGTTCACCCTTACGCCTGGCGAGGGCACCGAATACAAGCTCGTCATGGAATCGGGGGCAATCGCGACCTATGAGTTCATCGTGGATGGTGGGGTGATCAATTTCGACGCCCACGGCGATGGCGGTGGACAATCGGTCGCCTTCGAAGAAGGGCGTGGTGTTCCCGGCGACAGCGGCGAACTCCAGGCTCCCTTTGCTGGAAACCATGGCTGGTTCTTCCGCAATCGAGGCTCCGAAGACGTGGTAGTAACCTTGCGCACTGGCGGCCAATACCAGGAACTTCGTAAGCTCATCTGATCAAGCAACACCTCTTGCCATATCCCCCTAGGGGGATATGGTACAGAGATGAACACCCATCCTTCGCACCAGTCTCATCCCGCCATCGTCAAGCGCCTCAAGCGTGCTGGCGGTCATCTGCAGTCGGTCATCGAGATGATCGAGACAGAACGCGCCTGTCTCGACATCGCCCAGCAACTCCACGCCGTTGAAAGAGCAATCGCCCAGGCGAAGAAGGCGCTGATCCACGATCACCTCGATCACTGCCTCACCGATGCGACACAGAGCATCGATCCTGCGCGTCGCGTCGAGATCGACGAATTTCGCGCCATCGCCAAATATCTGTGAGACTTCGATCATGCTTTCCATTCTGGCCAACCGCACCTACCGCCATCTTTTCTCGGCCCAGATCATCGCGCTGATCGGCACCGGGCTCGCCACCGTTGCTTTGGGACTGCTCGCATTCGAGTTGGCGGGTGAAAACGCCGGTGTCGTTCTCGGAACGGCCCTTGCCATCAAGATGATCGCCTATGTGGGCGTGGCCCCGATTGCTGCTGCTTTCGCCGACCGCGTGCCGCGCCGGTCCATGCTGGTGGCCCTCGACCTGGTGCGTGGCGGGGTCGCGGTCTTTCTGCCCTTCGTAACCGAAATCTGGCAGGTCTACTTGCTGATCTTCCTGCTGCAATCGGCTTCGGCGGGGTTCACTCCGACCTTTCAGGCGACTATCCCGGACGTGCTGCCCGACGAGCGCGAATATACCCGGGCGCTCTCCCTTTCGCGCCTGGCTTACGATCTCGAAAGCGTGGTGAGCCCGCTCTTGGCAGCAGCTCTTTTGACCGTCATTTCATTCAACAGCCTCTTTGCCGGAACGGTCATCGGCTTTTTTGTTTCGGCGCTCCTGGTGCTCTCAGTGCAATTGCCGAGCCCCCAGCCATCTCAGCCGCGTGGCATTTATGATCGCACGACGCGGGGCATCCGCATTTACCTCAAGACGCCGCGCCTGCGGGGCCTGCTGGCCATCAATCTCGCTGCGGCAGCGGCAGGTGCAATGATCATCGTCAACACCGTGGTTCTCGTTCAAGGGCAATTCGGCCTGACCCAGCAAGATACCGCATTGGCCCTAACGGCGTTCGGCGGCGGATCGATGTTGGCCGCGCTTGCACTTCCGTCACTGCTTGACCGGATTTCCGAACGTCCTGTCATGCTGGGTGCGGCAGCTTTTGCATCCGGAGTGATGATTGTAGGGGCGATGGTGTCGAATTTTCCGATGCTGTTGATCCTCTGGGTTCTAGCCGGTGCTGCTTATTCTGCCGCCCTCACGCCATCGGGCCGTCTGTTGCGGCGGTCGGCTCACCCCGAAGATCGCCCGGCAGTCTTTGCCGCCCAGTTCGCACTGTCCCACGCGTGCTGGCTTTTGACCTACCCACTCGTGGGATGGCTTGGCGCCACCTTCGGGATGGGCCTGGCCTTCTTGGCCATGGCAGCAATAGGGACGGCCGGTGCGGGCGCGGCACTGCGCGTGTGGCCCAAATCCGATCCCGATGTAGTCACCCATATTCATGACGATCTTGATGCCGACGATCCGCACATTGCCGATGCCGAGAAGACCCAGCGCGGGTTTCGTCACGCCCATGCCTATGTCATCGACGCCGACCACGCCGCTTGGCCGACCCGGTAACAAACGTGCTCGAACTTCTTGTCGATCTGCAAACCACGATCCATCACACCATGGGGGATTACGTATCGACCTTCGCGCGAACGCAGGACTGGTCAGCTCTGCTGGCCGCGCTGCCCATCGGCATCCTTTTCGGCGCGGTCCATGCCCTGACACCGGGACACAACAAGCTGATCCTGGCGACCTATACAGCCGGAAACCGCCTTGCGCTATTGCGTGCAGCGTTTGTCTCGATGGTGATGACCCTCACCCATATCGGTTCCGCAGTTGTCCTGGCCCTGGTTGGCAGCACTTTGATCTCGCGCACCTTGGTTGGCGCTGGTCGCGCGCCTGCTATTGAGGCGGCAAGCCACATCCTGCTGATCGCTATCGGGGCGTGGATGATATGGTCTGCCATCCGCGGCAATCGCCACGGCCACGGGAAACACCAGGGGCAAGGCATGGCCATTGGGCTTGCCGCGGGGCTCATTCCCTGCCCACTCACGCTGTTCGTCATGGTCTTTGCCCTCGCCAACAATGTTCCTGAAGCGGGCTTGGTATTCGCGGCGACGATGATTGTAGGTGTCGGTGGCATTTTGACACTGACGGGAATCGTCGCATCCTGGGCTGGGCGCAGAGCGGCCTCATGGCTCGAACATCACGACAGCACGGTTTATCGCGTAGGGATGGCCGCGCAGGCCATAACAGGCATGGTCATTGTCGGGCTGGCAATCGTTCAGTTGATCGGATGAGGGCTGGCAAAACAGTCGGCAATCTCGCAATTGACTTGCCGCCATTTTGCTTGCACGGTGCTTTCATGGGGATCGCGATCTCCCCATGAGGCGACAGCCAAAGCTCGCGTTCCGTCACTGTTACACAAGGAACGCTTATGCCTGCGCCCGATTCCATTTCGGCTGACAAACTCGCCAAGCTTGTCGGCACTCCCAAATGTCCCGTGATCCTTGATCTTCGCACCAGCGACGACTTTGCTTTGGCACCTCAACTTGTGCCTACAGCAAGGCATATCTCTCTCGATGCCATCGAATCCGGCCCGCAATGGTTTGGCAGCCGGAACGTTGTGACACTATGTGCTCAGGGCCACGCCATAAGCCAGGGTGCGGCCGCGCTGCTGCGCACGCAAGGCTTGGCTGCCGAATACCTTGAAGGTGGGTTCGCGGCATGGAGCGAGGCCAAGCTGCCAACCTTCGATCCCGCCAAACTGCCCCCCTCGAACGCAAGAACGAACACCATTTGGGTGACCCGATCCCGACCCAAGATCGACAGGATCGCCTGTCCCTGGCTGATCCGTCGCTTCATTGATGAGAACGCGCAATTTCTTTATGTGGCGCCATCCGAGGTCGAGCGCGTTGGCGAGCTGTTTGCGGCCGCCCCGTTTGATATCGAGAATGTCTTCTGGAGCCATCGTGATGAGTTGTGCACCTTCGACGTCATGCTCGCCGAATTCGGGCTCAACCTTCCTGCGCTCGATCGTTTGGCCCGCATCGTGCGCGGAGCCGATACCCACAGGCTCGATCTCGAACCCGAGGCCGCTGGACTGCTTGCCGCAGCCCTTGGACTGTCACGCATGTATTCCGATGATCTCGCCCAGCTTGAAGCGGGTATGACGCTGTTTGATGCCTTTTTCAGATGGGCGCGCGATGCAACGGGGGAAACGCATAACTGGCCAACCAACAAGGTGGAGACCTCCAATGGATGACCAGCTCGCACGCCAGGCGTCCAGGCCCGCACCCTTCCCCACATTGGGCGAAGCATTCACTGTCTGGGCGCGGATAGGACTTCTGAGCTTTGGTGGTCCCGCCGGTCAGATCGCCCTGATGCACAGGGTCCTCGTTGAGGAAAAGAAATGGCTGGGCGAACAGCGTTTCCTGCATGCGCTCAATTTCTGCATGCTGCTGCCTGGGCCGGAGGCGCAACAGCTTGCCGTCTATATCGGGTGGCTGATGCACAGGACGCTCGGCGGCTTTATAGCTGGCCTGCTGTTTGTCCTGCCCGGAATCCTGGCCATCATGGTGCTGAGCTGGGTCTATGCGCTCTATGGCAATGTCGGCTTTGTCGAAGCGCTGTTTGATGGCCTCAAGGCGGCAGTGTTGGCGATCGTCGTCCACGCCGTGGTGCGGATTGGCCGTCGCGCCCTCCGATCAAACGTCATGATCGCTGTCGCTGCGCTTTCCTTTATCGCCATATTTGCCTTCGCCATCCCGTTTCCCCTGATCATCGCTGCAGCCGGGCTCGCCGGATATTTGGGACACCGCGTCGGCGTCTCCGGGTTTGCAGGTGGAGCGGGCCATGGCAGTGCCGGTCGCACCACTATTGCCGACGCCGATACGGTACTGGGAGAATCAACGCCCGAGCACGCACGGGTCGATGCGACCTGGGCCATTCGCATATCCGCGATCCTGATTCTGCTCTGGCTGACGCCAACACTTGTTCTCGTTGCAGTCGCCGGATGGGACAACGTTTTCACGGCCATCGCCTTGTTTTTCTCCCAGATGGCCGTCGTAACGTTTGGAGGCGCATATGCGGTGCTGGCCTACGTTGCCCAGGAGGCTGTCCAGAACTATGGTTGGCTGGCACCCGGTGAGATGCTCGACGGGCTCGGCATGGCCGAAACCACCCCTGGCCCCCTAATCATGGTCACCCAGTTCGTTGGCTTCATGGGTGCCTTCCGTGATCCTGGCACCATGCACCCATTGCTGGCTGGCACACTCGGTGGTCTATTAACAACCTGGGTGACCTTCACGCCATGCTTTCTGTGGATTTTCCTTGGCGCCCCATTCGTCGAGCGCCTGCGTGAGAACCGGGCACTCGCGGCGGCCCTGTCAACGATCACGGCGGCGGTCGTTGGGGTCGTGCTCAATCTCGCAGTCTGGTTTGGTATGCATGTCATCTTTCGCGAGGTCAAAACCTTCACCGGATTTGGCTTCACCATCGACATTCCCGTATGGTCCACCATCGATGTGATCGCCGCAGTTTTGGTTGGCGCCTCCCTGGTTGCCGCGTTCCGGTTTAAAGTCGGAGTAATCTCGCTCCTACTCGGGGCGGGAGGCGCCGGAATGCTGGCTTATGCTGTGACCGGGGCTTGACGCTTCAAACAAAACTCGAGTGCTTCCGTTCAATGCGAGTGTCTTCGCAATGCGGGCAATAACGACCGGCAGCTTTGAGCAGTGGGCACATTCGCATTGAACGGTTGAAAAGAAGGCAACCTTGCAGCCGGTGTGCGATCTTGCGAATGGCCGCTTCCCGGCTCCGCTGCCCAAAAGCGGTCAGGCAGGAAACCACCCCCCAACCGGTCATCCACGGGGGGGGATCCAGCAATCAGCACAACGGTGAAATTGGGGCCGAAACCTGACTATCAAGTTTCGGCGATGAATTGGAAAAAGCGGACGTTCGGCGTCCGACGCCTTTGTGGACGGTCGGGTCATAAAAAGCGAGGAACAAAAGCAGAAGTTCATTGCCAACCCACGTGCTCAGATTGCAACCTATCTCCCCTATGACTGGCCATTAACTTGGGCTGTATAATCCTGTCGTCCCCCGAGGAACCCACAGCGCCATCGCGAGGTACATGTTAAGAATGCCACCTCTGGGAAAAGGTCTTTCCGCTTAGCCTCAACATTACTTTATTCCTTGGCGCGCCCCATTTGGCTGATCGCAACCGCCAGGATAATTATCCCGCCACGGGCAATCAGCTGTTGGGAATACTCGAGCCCCATCAGGATAAGGCCGTTGTTGATGACCCCGATCATGAGCGCGCCGAAGATCGAACCGATCACCGTCCCGCGTCCACCAAAGAGCGCTGTACCACCCAGCACCGCAGCGGCAATGACGGAAAGCTCGTCCCCTTCCCCAAGCTGGAACCGGCCCGATTGCAGCCGCCCGGCATAGAGCATCCCAGCAACAGCGGCGGTCATCGAGGAAATCATGAGCACGGCGAGCTTGATACGCTTTGTGTTGACGCCCGAGTAGCGCGCCGCGGTCAAGTTTCCGCCTACCGCCAGCACTTGGCGGCCGAACCGGGTGTGCTTGAGCACAATGTGCCCTACGAGCCCGAAACACAGCATCCACAACAGGAGCGAGGGAATTCCGAAGGGCGTGCCGCCGCCAAAAAACGCGGCATAGCCCATGTTGAGAATCGGAACGGATGCCGTATCGCTGATCCACATCGCGGTCCCCACCGCAATCCCCATCATCGCCAGCGTTACGAGGAAGGAGGGTATGTTGAGGCGCGTTGTCAACAGACCATTGACGAGCCCCACGATCAAGCCTGTCAGTATCCCTGCACCGATACCGAAGAATAGGCCTCCGCTCATCAGTCCCATGGCCGTTGTGACCGAAGCCAGTCCGGCGACCGATCCCACCGAGAGGTCGATTTCGCCCGAGGCAAGAACGAAAGTCATAGCAACCGCCATTACGGCGATGATGGCGCTCTGGCGAAAGATGTTGAGCAGGTTCTGGGGATGGGTGAACCCGCGGTCGCCTAGGGTGATGGCGAAGAAAATGAACACCGCCACGATACCGAAATAGATAATGTTCTGCCGCCAGGACGACTTGAACCAGCCAACCAGTCCCGACGGCGAAGCGATACTGAGAAAGTTAGACATTAATGGAGTTCCTCTCCTGAAGGACGAGCTGCAGCCTATGTTCGGCGCGCTGGAATTCGGTTTCCGGTTCGGCTGTTTCGGTCCCTTCACGCGTGAGTTCGCTGCGGTCGACAATCCGCCGCACCGAGCCCTTGTCCAACACCGCTATACGGTCGGAAACCGCCAGAAGCTCTGCGAGCTCCGAGGATATGAAGATGATCGAGCGCCCTTCGGCGGCCAGGCGCCGAACCAGCTGGATGATTTCGGTCTTTGAGCCGATATCGATCCCCGCTGTCGGTTCATCCATGATGAGAATGTCCGGCGCGGCCGCGAGCCATTTCCCGATAACGATTTTTTGCTGATTGCCGCCCGAGAGCGCATTGGCCGGTAGGCGCTCAGAACTCGTCTTGATCGAGAGTTCCTCTATGGTCCTTTGCGCGAGGCGGGTGAGATCGCTTCCTCGCATGAAGACGCGGCCTGAAACGCGCTCGAGAACGGGCAGGGCGATATTGTCCTCTATGGAATGCTCAAGAACGAGACCCTGGCGGCGCCGATCCTCGGGGACGAGCGCAAACCCAAGGGCCTTTGCAGCCCCTGGCGATTCGATGGCGACAGGCTTGCCGTGCAATTCAATGGTCCCCGAGACATCCCGCTCCAGCCCGAACAGAATGCGCGCCAGACGAGAGCGCCCCGCCCCCATAAGACCGGCAAGGCCCAGAACTTCGCCCCTGTGCAGCTCGAGATTTATGCTGCCCTCGCGTCCCTTAATCGACACGTCGCGAAGCCGCAGCACAACCTCCTCGCCGGCATTACTCGCCGACATGAATTCGGTCATGTCGCGACTGGCCTTGCCCATGATGTCGGCAATAAGCGACTCAAGGGAATACTGGGCAATGGGCCGGCTCGCCACCCGTTCACCATCACGCAAGACGGTCGCCATATCGGCGACGCGAAATATCTCGTCCATGCGGTGCGAAACATAGATGATGGCCTTGCCTTCCTTCCGAAGAGCCGCCAGCAAATCAAAAAGGATGCTCACTTCCGTGGACGTGAGCGCGGATGTGGGTTCATCGAGAATCAGAACATTGACGTTCCGGCTGAGCGCCTTGGCGATTTCCGTGAGCTGTTGCTGGCCGGCACTCAGGTCTGCCACTTCGACGCCCGGGTCGATCGCCACCCCCATCGACGCGAAGATGTCCCGAGCACGGCGTTCCATTTCGCGATCGGCGATCAGGCCGCCACCCCCAAGCGGCTCCCGCGCCAGAAAAATGTTCTGGGCCACGGTGAGCGAGGGGACAAGGCTCATTTCCTGAAAGATCATACCGATCCCCAGGTCGGCGGCCGTCCGGGGCGTCAAGTGCGAAACCTCACGCCCGTTGACGACGATGCTCCCGGCATCGGGGGTTAACACCCCTTGCAAGACCTTGAGAATCGTCGACTTGCCTGCCCCGTTTTCGCCCAGCAGCGCATGGACTTCGCCGCTTCGCACGGCCAGATCGACACCTTTTAGGGCATGGACGCCACCAAAGCGCTTTGAAATTCCGCGCATCTCCACGGCATAGTCCGACACCTTTGCCCCCTCCATGCTCAAATCTCGACCCAGCTGCCGCTCTCCCCTGAACGGATCATGGCGTCTGCGATCTGAGAGATTCTATACCCGTCCTCGAAGTTGGGGCTGGGCTGGGTATTCTCGGCGATCGCCTTGAAGAGATCATAGCACTCGACGATCTTGGTTTCGCCATACCCGATACCCAGCGCCGGGATCGGCCACAATCCCTCACCGTAGGGATGGGCGGCACCGGTATAGATGGTGCGGAATCCTCGCGCATCAGCCGGATCGTCGGCGAACATGACCTGCAATTCGTCGCGGCGTTCATAGTTAAAGACCAGAGAGCCTTTGGTGCCGTGCACTTCGAAGGTCAGGTAGTTGTTGCGGCCATAGGCGTTGCGAGAAGCCTCCAGGGAACCCATAGCACCGTTGGCAAAGCGCAAGAGGGTGATCGTCTCGTCGTCGACATCCACGGCGCCTCGCTCGGCGCCAGCTCCACCTCCGCCCGCTCCGAGCTTGTCCAGGTGCCCACTGGCAACCGGTCGGCTAGGAATGAGGGTGCGGTTGACCGCGTATACTCCGGTGATTTCGCCCGCGAGGTAGCGAGCGAAGTCCAGCACGTGGGTGCCGATGTCGCCGACAGCTCCGGAGCCTGCCACGTTCTTCTGGAATCGCCACGAGAGCGGGCTGTCGGGATCGGCGGACCAATCCTGCAGATAGGTGCCGCGAAAGTTGACGATGTCGCCGATGCGGCCTTCGTCAATGAACTTGCGCGCCAACGCAACGGCCGGCGTGCGGCGATAGTTGAAAGCCACCATATGGATGACCCCTGCCTCGCGCACCGCATCGAGCATGGGTTTGGCCTCTTCGCCCGTTCGGGCAAGGGGCTTCTCGCAGATAATGTGCTTGCCTGCCTTTGCGGCAGCAATGGCTATTTCGGCATGGCTGTCATTGGGTGTGACGATGTCGACAACATCGATGTCGTCGCGCTCGACCACGGAGCGCCAGTCCGCGGAGGATTCTTCGAACCCGAACCGGACCCTGGCATCGTCCGCTGCTTCTTGGGTGATATCGACCACCACCTTGCGCACCGGGATGGCCGGAGCGGGCCAGAAAAACATCGGCATCGCCGCGTAGGCCATGGCATGGGCCTTGCCCATGAACCCGCCGCCGATCATCGCTACATTCATACGCTTCATTGTCTTGATCCAAATTCCTCTTGTGTGCGCAGTCGGAGCGACAGCACAGCGCTTGCAGGGAGATGTTTGGTGCCGGTGACGCCGATCCGGCGGCCGAAGGGAGGGTCCGGCCGCCGCGATCTCACGCTCGAGTTACTGGCTCATGCTCTGGACGACGGTGTCGGGAGCCGGCTGGGAGTAGACCGTTTCCCAGGCTTCGAGCAGGTTGGACTGCTCGACTGGCAGCGCCGGCAGGGCAACATAGACCGGAGCGTCCTTGTCGAGCAGCGCGTAGCCGGCGAGCTTGGCCTCGGTCTGCCCCTGGGCGAACGGCTGCTGCGCTCCAAGCCCCTTGATGTAGCCACCGCGCGCCATGTCGATGGCAACATTCTCACCAAGATCGATGGTAGTGATCACAAGGTCGTCGCGCCCGTTGGCGCGTGCGGCTGCAATCACGCCCTCGGCCGGAACATCCCAGACCGCCCAGATGCCGTTGATCCCGGGATTGGCGGTCATCATCGCCGAGGCTGCACGCTCAGCCTGGCCAGTGAAGTCAGGACCGGCAATGCCCTGCTCGTCCACGATCTCGATCCCGGGATAATTTTCGGAGATCGTCGCCGTGAATGCATCGTAGCGCTGCTGGGTCACAAAGAAGTCGGCAGCATGGAAGACGACGCCGATCTGCCCCTCGCCCTCGAGGGCCTTTGCCATCAGGTGCGCCGATGCGACACCGTTGCCGTAGTTGTCGGCCGAAACAACGCTTACGTAGTCGGTGCCCGCCTCCATATTGGCCGGAACATTGTCCATGAAGACCAGTTCGACACCCTGGGCCGCGGCCTGGCGATATGCATCGGCCGTCGCCACCGGATCGGTGGGAATGGAAACGATGATGTCGGGACTTTGCGCGAGAATCGTCTCGATGTCCGAAACCTGCTTTTCAGGGGCGAAACCGGCATCGGTGACGGCGATGACTTCGATTCCCATTTCCTCGAACTGCTGATTGAGACCGTCGATCTGAGCCTGCGCCCAGTCATTGCCGCCATAGTGCATAACGATGGCCGCGGTTGCGTTCATGTCCGCGATCTGGGCGAGCTCATCGTCGCTGAGCGTGATTTCGGCGGCAGCCGTCGGCTCTTCTCCGCCCGGGCCTGTGGACAGGACCCGTTCCGAGAGGGTCGCGAGAGCTTCATCCGGGCTCTGGGCCAGCGCCGCCCCCGTGGCGGTCACGGACAAGAGCGTCGCAGCCATGAGAGATGTCTTGAAAATTTGCATTTGGGTCTCCTCCCGTTGTGCAATCGTTGAAAATGTGAAGTTCTAGCCTGCCACCTTATCGAGAAACGCCTTGCTGCGGGTCGCACCCTCGAATGGGTCGGACCATGCATCGAGTTCAGTGGACACCCAGCCGGAAAACCCGACCTCTTTGAGCGCATCGACAATGGCGGTCATGTCGAGGTCGCCTTCGTCGAGCGGCGTGAAGCCGAAGGGCTCCCGCTGCAGGCCCTTGAGGTGTACGTAGGAAATCCGGTCCTTGTACTTCCGGATGAGCGCCGCAGGATCGCCGCCCGCCCCCGCCAGATGGGCCGTGTCGGGACAGAACGCTATGTCGGTCTCGGCGAATATCTGCGCTATTTCGTCTGGCGTTTCGGCGAGCGTCGACAGGTGCGGATGGTAATGCGGCTCCAGCCCGTGCCTTTCGGCAATGGCCGCAACCTTGTCGAGCCCGGCGGCGGTCTTCTTGTAATCATCGGGCCGCGGACCTGCACGCCGGCGCGCACCACCGCCGACGACCAGATGTGGCGTGGAAAACTCGGCAGCCAGCGCTGCCACCGCCTCTATCTTGCTAAGTTCCTCTTCGAGAACATCGTCAAAGATCAGATTGGCGCCAACATAGACAGCCAGAAGCTCGAGCCCTGTGTCCGACAGAAGTGCTTTGAGCTCGGACTTTTCCTCCGCGTAGCCCAGAAGGTTTCCGTCGAACACTTCCACACCTTCATATCCGGCGCGCGCGATGTCGGACAGAGCCGTGCGCATATCCGCAAAGGTCATGTAGTTGAGCTGCCCGATCGAGGTGACCCCGACCGGATGCCCCCCCAGGGGGCCCCAGCAATTGGCGTGATACGCCAGCTTCCAGCGCGACATGGCTCCTCCGTTCGCCGGAAGTGATGCCCGGCGGCGTGTTGGAATTCTTCGTTTGCGGATCTTCGGCGTGTCACGTGCCGCAAGGGCGACACCTGTTTTGCCCGATCCTCCCTCACACCTCGTAGTTGGGTGCATGGGGGCACTTTTGCTCAGAGAAAAGGGCAAGTCAATGGACATTCTGCATAAGTACGCAAACTTTTGCTGATAATCAGCATAAGTCTGATGCTTGCGTGTTTAAGAATGACCATATATCGCTTGAAGTCGCGAATTTTCCGCGCCGAAAGGCTGAACGCGAACCCGCACAGGCAGTCGAGACATGAAAGTGGACAGACAAAAAGCGTCTCCACGCCCCGCTTCAAAGGTGCGCGGCCGTTCAGGCGAAGCGGTAGTCAACTCCCTCTCAACGGTCCTGACGCTGGTGCGGACTGGAATCGCTAGTACGCGACAGGAGATCGAGCGGGAAAGCGAACTGGGCCGCGCCGTGGTGGCGGACCGGCTAGCCACCCTTACCGGGCTGGATCTCGTTGACGAAAGCGAACTCGGTGCCGCGAGCGGGGGGCGCGCACCCCGGCTCGTGCGGTTCAATGCAGATATCGGCCGGGTGCTCGTCGCTACGCTGGACCAGACCGCGCTGGGCGTGGGCATTGCTGATCTCGATGGACACCTGCTCATGGAACACCATGAGGCCATCGACCTTGCGTCCGATCCCTCGCCCATTCTGAATCGGCTCATTGCGCTGTTCGAATGGGTTCTCGAAAAGCACCAGAATAGGAAGCCGGTCTGGGGTGTCGGGCTGTCTGTGCCCGGCCCCGTTGCCGTGGTCGAAGGCGCCGATTTTCTTTGCCGGACACCCGAATTCATGCCCGGCTGGGAAGGGTTTCCGTTCGTCGAGCGACTGCTGGTGCATTTTAACGCCCCGGTATGGATGCGTTCGAGCGTCGAGACTATGACCATGGGCGAACTCAAAGCCGGAGGCGGCGTGGGTCAGCAGACAATGCTGTTTATCAAGGTCGGCACCCGCATCGGCGCCGGCATTGCCGTCAACGGAACCGTCTACCGCGGCGCCCAGGGTGCGGCGGGTCTGATTGGACAAATTCCCGTCGCTACTGTGGCAGGATCACCCACTCTTGAAGCGGCAGCGGGCAGCACAGCCATTGCGGCAGCGGCAACGACCGCAGCACTCAGTGGTCAGAGTCCGTATCTCGCGGACACATTGGACCGCCTGGGCGAAATCACGGCTATCGATGTCGGACAGGCCGCGCAGATGGGCGACAGCATCGCTACTGAACTGCTCTCAAAGAGTGGACGCCTGATCGGTGAGACCGTCGCGGCACTGACGAACATGATCAATCCCGCCCTCATCGTCCTGGGAGGAAGCGCGGCGCAGACCAGCGACACTATTCTCGCAGCGGTCCGCGAAGCGGTCTATCGCAACTCCCATCCCCTCGTAACGCGCGATCTTCGTATTCTGCGCTCACAAATGGGAAGTTCGGCCGGTTTGGTCGGCGCGGCTGCTGTCGTCACCGAACAGATTTTTTCCACCGCCACCTTGCGTGGCTGGATCACGCAGGGCAGCGTGCTGGACCACCCTGGATTTCAAGATGCGCTCGATGCAGCGAACCAGCGCCTTGCGGCAGTGCCGACCCGGCCACAGCCGCCAGCGCCGACCGCATAGGGAGAGACGGAATGCCTATTTCCGGGCTTGGCCCGCATGGCGAACGGGCGACACCGCCATCAAGTGTAGAGCTTTCGGAGACCGACATCGCGGCATCGCGCGAGCGGGGATTTTCGGTCACCGTCGTGATGCACACCATGAACGGGGACTATTCGAAACAACAACTTGCGGGAATTGTGGGCACCTTGGGTGACTATGGCGCCATCGTGCCGGAGGTGGTCGATTGTCACTTCGATCCTCGCCGACAAGTCGAGGCACTCGACCGACTGATCGCTTCCGGAGTCGACGCGATAGTTTCGATCCCGATCGGAAACGCCGATGTTGTTGAGGCCCACCGCAGAGTCGCCAAGGCGGGCATACAACTCATCCTGCTCGACAACGTTCCCACTGGACTGCTGCCGGGCAGCGACTATGTGAGTCTCGTTTCGGCGGACAATTTCGGGCTGGGCCAGGTGGCGGCCGAGCTGCTCTCGCCCTATGTTCCAAGTGAAGGACACTTGGGTGTGCTGGCGTATGGTGTCGACTTTTATGCCACCAACGAGCGCGAGATCGCGTTCGCCAAGTGGATCCAGGCCAATCGCCCCGACGTCCGCATCGCAACGCGCAAATTCTCGGCCATCGAAGACGCAAGGGCCGAGACCGAAGCGCTTCTACAGAGCGACGCCGACATTGCCGCCCTCTTCGTGGTCTGGGAGGCGCCCGCGATTGGCGCAATGACAGCATTGAAGGCTCAGGAGCGCTCCGTGCCGCTGACCACTATCGATCTGGGCCGTGACGTCGCAGTCGCCCTCGCCGACAACGCCATCATAAAGGGTATAGGAGCACAACAGCCTTTTGCTCAAGGGGCGGTCGGCGCCAAGACCACGGTGCGCGCGTTGCTGGGCCATCGGGTTCCTGCCTGGGTCGCTCTTCCCGCGCTTGCGGTAACGCAATCCAATGTCATCGAGAGCTGGCAGATGGTCTGGCGTGCGCCGGCACCCAACGCTCTCATTTCGCTCCGCAGAACGTAGATTCGGGGCCGTAACCTGACAGGCACCTTGCTGGAACGAACTCGGGAAAGCGGACGTTCCGCGTTTACAGGAGCGGCGTCATTTCCGGCCCTTAGCTGGCGCTCGTGTCCGTTGCAGTGAAAGGCAGCACGGAGCCCAGAGTGACGAATGCTGCACGATGGGCGAATGTCGATGGCCGACCTCACTACGCCGGCATGCGCGTCATCTCACGGATCAGATCATTTGTCTCTGGTCTCGTCGTTTGGTGCCGATATCGAAGGGCCAAAACAGTTCTTGATATTTCAAGGCCATCGATGGGTTTCGACACAAGGCCCGTGTCCGAAGGAATAGCGGTGGCTGGCAGGATCACCGCACCTGACCCTTGCCGAGCAAGTTCAACTAGCCAATCCACGCGATTTGACCGATAGGCCGCGTAGAGTTCGTGACCATGATCCGCGCAGGTCCCATGCAAAGCATCCCGCATTTCGCAATTTAGTCGGTCAAGCATGTCAGTTCCAGCAAGAGTCGAAAGAGAAATCGCATCTAGTTCAGACAACGGGTGCGACTTTGACACCACTACCTTGTAGTCCTCATCATAGAGATGATCTATGCGATAGAGGTCTTCGCTGACCTTCTCTGCTGTGACGACAACGTCAAATTCACCATCTCGCAACCCAGCAAGAAGCTCGGAGGATGACGCAACGATCAGTTCGATTTCGGCTTGCGGCAATCGTGTACGAGTACGCTCCAAAGCTGCCGAAATCCTGTTGTGGCCAATCGTTTCGCCGATACCGACAGAAATTGGAACCCGCTCCAAGCGCAAATGACGGACCGCTTCGGCCTTAGCCTGTCGCGTCTCATCATGAACCGTCTGCAACCTTGGCTGCACGAGTTTTCCGAGTGCCGTAAGCCGGCATCCCGCACGGTCCCTGACAAACAGGTCACCTCCAAGCTCGTCTTCAAGTTTCTTGATCGCAGTCGTCAAGGAAGGTTGGGAGACATTGGAGGCACTGGCCGCATGGGTGAAGTTCCGGTGCTCGCATACCGCGAGAAAATACCTGATCTGGTTCATTTCCATCGCCGCATTCTCCGTCACATCTCGATTCAGGTCATCAAAACAACTTCGATAGCCCATGTCTATCAAAGAATAGAATTTCGGAATTGGAGTCCGAAGCATCCGGCATGGGACAAGAGTGCATCGAAGCCAAGCACGGTGCACTTCAGATCAGGAGACGACCATGAAAACGCAAATCCTTCAGACAGTCGCCGCACTGGCGCTGATCACAACTTCTGCAACTGCACAGGACAACCCAATGGTAAATCATACAGCCAGCTACATCGCCATGCCGGCCGCCGAAGGCCAGACCGGAGCTTTCGCGGAGTTTCTGGCTGGTGCCGCAGCGATCGTGCGGGACACAGAGCCGGGCACCGTCCTTTGGTTTGCTCTGCAAGCCGATGACACGCTCGCAATCTTTGACATCTTCGCAGACGAAGAAGCACGCGACGCTCACTTCTCAGGAGCGGTTGCTGCGGCTTTGAACCAAAACGCCGACGCGCTGGTCGACGGCGGATGGGACGACGGTGTTGTCGCGAATATCAACAACTCCGATGTCCTCTCGGCAAAGGCGCCGGTTGATCTCTACACGGCGACGACCGCAACTTACATCAAGCTCAAAGCTGCTCCAGGTAAAGGCCCCGAATTGGCAGCCTTGCTGACCGCCGCCGGCCCCATCGTCGCAGAAACTGAACCCAAGACATTGTTCTGGGCGGCGCTGCAGATTGACGAGACCAACTTCGCCATCTTCGACATCTTTGCCGACAACTCTGGCCGCGAAGCGCACTTTGCCGGACAAGTCGCCGGACTCCTGAATGAAAAGGCTTCAGAATTGATCTCAGGTGGATGGGACGACGGTGTGGTGGCAAACGTCCACAATTTCGAAATCCTCGCTACCAAGTAATCTCGAGGTGACTTGAGAAAGAAGTGCCCGGTGCAACCCATCGGGCGCTTTGCTGTTTGAATTTAGATTCACGCCAAAGCGGCCGTTCGAGTAATCGCAGCGAAAGCCGCTCCGTCCGCTCTGCAGACCTTCATGTCGTCCAAGCCGAACTTCCGCCTTCCACCCCAAGGCAGACATTACCGCCTACGCGCTGCCAAGGTCTATTGCTTATCGACTTAGAACTCCTAACAAAACCGTTCTGTTGCTCTGGCCGATCTGCACGCAGCCGTGAAGCAGGCGCTGCATCTGGGCGCCATCAGCTTCGACGCCGTGAAGCACCTCGTCCTGTGCCGGGCCGAACGCAGGCCACCAAAGCTGGACCTCGACATCTATCCCTATCTGCCCAGAGCCACTGTCGAGAAGACGTCGGCCAAGGCCTATATGCGCCTGCTGGACCGTAAGGAGGAACCGGCATGAGCAGCGATGCTCCAGAACTCCTGCTCGCCCACCACCTCAAGACCTTGAAGCTGCCGACCTTCCAGCGTGAGCACCACAAACTTGCCCGGCAATGTGCGGTCGAGGGCGTGGATCATGTCCGCTACCTTGCCCGGCTGGTCGAGCTGGAACTGATCGATCGGGAACGGCGGATGGTCGAACGCCGCATCAAGGCGGCAAAGTTCCCCGCCGCAAAAAGCCTCGACAGCTTCGACTTCGCCGCCATCCCGAAGCTCAACAAGATGCTGGTGCTGGAACTGGCGCGGTGCGAATGGATCGAGCGCCGCGAGAACGTCATCGCGCTCGGCCCCAGCGGCACGGGCAAGACCCACGTCGCGATCGGCCTCGGCTTGGCGGCCTGCCAGAGGGGATTGTCCGTCGGCTTCACCACAGCGGCCGCGCTCGTCAGCGAGATGATGGAGGCGCGCGACGAACGCCGTCTTCTGCGCTTCCAGAAGCAGATGGCGGGCTACAAGCTGCTCATCATCGACGAGCTGGGCTTCGTGCCGCTCTCCAAAACCGGCGCCGAGCTGTTGTTCGAGCTGATCTCGCAGCGTTACGAGCGTGGCTCCACCCTGATCACCAGCAATCTGCCCTTCGACGAATGGACGGAAACGTTCGGTTCCGAGCGCCTCACAGGCGCACTCCTCGACCGGCTGACCCACCACGTCAGCATCCTCGAGATGAACGGCGACAGCTATCGCCTCGCGCAAAGCCGGGCACGAAAAACCGCCAACCCTCACCAATAAGATCGCCGACGCTGCGAGCGGAAAACTCTGGTCGGGCTACGCCCTCCCGACGTTCCCCGCTCGCAGCAGCGCCAGTTGCCTGGTTTTGCGCCGCCCAATGGCCGGTTTTTGCTCCGCCGTTGACAGGCAAGACCCATGTCGCACTCGGTCTCGGCCTGGCCGCCTGCCAGAAGGGCCTGTCCGTCGGCTTTATCACGGCCGCCGCTCTCGTCAGCGAGATGATGGAGGCCCGCGACGAACGGCGTCTTCTGCGCTTCCAAAAGCAGATGGCCGGATACAGCCTGCTGATCATCGACGAACTGGGCTTCGTGCCGCTCTCCAAGACTGGGGCGGAGTTGCTGTTCGAGCTGATCTCGCAGCGCTACGAGCGCGGCTCCACCCTGATCACCAGCAATCTCCCGTTCGACGAATGGACGGAAACGTTCGGGTCCGAGCGTCTGACCGGCGCGCTGCTCGATCGCGTCACCCACCATGTCAATATCCTCGAGATGAACGGCGACAGCTACCGCCTCGCCCAAAGCCGAGCCCGAAAGGCGGGCTGAAACACTTACCAAAATCGCCGACGCCGCGAGCGCGAAACTCTGGTCGGGCTACGCCCTCCCGACGTTCCCCGCTCGCGGCGCCAGGTGGCCTACTTTTGCGCCGCCCAATGGCCGGTTTTTGCTCCGCCGTTGACAAGATGGACGTGGCCGCGCCCCTCGATCAGATACTCCTGCGCCAGAAAGGCGCCCGCCGGGTGGATTCCACCTTGCCGCTACTGAATCGGGGCAACTTGTCCGGTCTCGATTTGTCTCGCCATGTTTCAGGCGATTTCGCTTGTAGAATTGACCTTGCTGCGGACGTCCTCGGCGAGTTGATGGAGGCGGGTTGGACTGGTCAGCCAATAGACGTAGTGAGGATAGACCGTGGTCTCAAGGTGGCTGGCGAGTTCGCCTTGAAAAGCGTCCAGGGCATCTGCGTTGGCAAGGGCGGTCACGGCGTCACTGCGTTCGCCGGTCTGCAGGGCCCGCTGGGCCGCAAAATAAGCGTGCGCGGACAGCTCATAGCCCCGGGCATACCAGACATAGAGCTCTAGCATAGCCTCGATCTCGACCAGGAACGCGTCCGGCAGACCGAGCGTGCCGGGATCAAGAATATCCTTGAGCTTTTCCGCCTGCTCAACCGCTTCACGCTTTTCAGCATAGATGACGGCAAGGTTCTCCGGGGTCGGCTCGAGATGTTTCGCCGAGCCAGGGTCCCATTGCTCGCGCTGGTGCCAGACCTGCATCACGTTATAGATGGCGCTCAGCGACTGGCCGAACTGGCTCGAGTAATTAAAGACGTGCCCACGCACATAAAGGGCCTTTTCCATAACCTTTGACCCTGCACGCATGAAGGCCTGCAGCCGTTCGCGCGCATCCGGAGCGCTCGGCCGGACAGGCTCGCCGGTTTCGCTCGAAGCGGTAAATCCCGAATACAGCCCCCACTCGAGCCAAGCATCGTAGACCTCATCGAGATCGCGATCGGGATTGGAACTCAGCATCGCCGCACCAATCAGGTTGAGCGTATTGAAGCTGTTCATGTTGTTGCTCTCGTCGAGCCATTCGATATCGGTGCGGAACCAGGCGCCCGTTACCCCTTTGGACCGGCAGTGACGAATGCGGTTCTGGAAGTCCTCCACCAGACTGGCGGGAAACGCCCCCTGCCCGTAATACTGCCCCCAAACGTCGAACTCGGCCCATTGCGCCAAGCCCTGGGTTTGGCCCAGCTTGGGATTGTCGGGAAACGTCGGCCAGAAGTCGTGGGGCACATTCTTGAGCCCGATCACGATGTCTTTCGATACCGCCATGCTGGCTTCTATGACGGCATTCTGATGATCCTTGGAATAGGAAAAATCACGGATCACCAGCGTCTTGCCGCACGCTTCAAGCGGCTTGTAAACAGCGCGGATGAAATCCTCATACCATTTGTTCGGATCCGTGCTGCGGCAACGCTCGCAATCGCAGGTCATCTTGGAGATGGACACCTTGCTCTCGCGGGTGGCCGGGCTGACGATCGCCCCGGCCACGTCGGGGTAATAGCGCACCAGCTCGTCCATCTTTTCGGCCACGAACTCAAACCAAAACGGATTGGTGGGACAGATCTGGCCATCCTTGTTCTTGAGCTCGGGATACACCTCCAGCAGACCTTCAGGATACCAGATCTCCTTGAACTCCGGATAAAAGGCCACCCCTTGCGCCTTGCAGCGCCGCGTCACCTCCTGAAGAAAAGCCCGCTTGACCTGAACGTCGATATAGCGAACCGGCCACCGCTCCCACAGCAGGTCCTCGCTAAAATACTTCTCGGGCAGCGTGATGAAATCCATCATATCCGTCTGATGGAAAACAAGAGCGTTCATTTCAAAACGCTTCATGAAAGCTAAAGCCTGATCAACGTCCTTCCAATTCCACATCCGCCGGTTGTCGATCTCAAGACCGATCATACCCATCCCGTCCATGCAATATCCCTTCAGTCAAAAATAACTCGCACTGTCCCTAGAAGCCGCAAGCGCCTGGCTTGGCTGAACCTGAGCAGAAACCGTAGATTTTCAGGGGCTGGCGACCCTCAGACCCTGCTCGTCGAAAAGGTGCCATTGACCCAAGCGCGGCTTAACCTCCAAGGCCTCGCCCCGGCCAACGGTGCTCTGGCCGGGCTGGTGGATCAGAATATCGGTTGTCCCGAGCCTGCCGTGCACATACGTGCTGGCGCCGTGCTGCTCGGTGAGCGTCACGGCGACGGACCAGTTGCCCTTCTGATCCTTTGCGGGAACCATGTCTTCGGGGCGCACACCCAGCGTTACCGACATTCCCGGCGTCAGATTTTCCACAGCGCTCGCAAGAATGATCGGAGCTAGGCCTTCGCCCACGAACGTTAGGCCGTCGGGCGTCACATCCGTTATGGTACCCGGAATAAAATTCATGCGCGGTGAGCCGATAAATCCGGCCACGAACATATTGGCTGGACGATTGTACAATTCGAGAGGCGCACCGACTTGCTCGATAACACCTTTGCGCAGCACCACGATTTTGTCGGCCATGGTCATGGCTTCGATTTGATCGTGAGTGACATATATCATGGTGTTGCCCAGCCGCTCATGCAGACTGGTGATCTCGGCACGCATCAGAACCCGCAGTTCGGCATCTAAGTTGGACAACGGTTCGTCAAACAGAAAAATCTTTGGGTCGCGCGTGATGGCCCTGCCGATGGCCACCCGCTGCCGCTGGCCGCCCGAAAGTTGCTTGGGCCGCCGTTCCAGCAAATTGTCGATTTGAAGCAGGTTGGCAGCGGAATCGACGCGCCGGACAATCTCTTTCTTGGGCATGCGCATATTTTCCAGCCCGAAACTCAGATTCTGCCGTACGGTCATATGTGGATAGAGCGCGTAGGACTGAAAGACCATTGCGACGCCCCGATCGGCGGCCGGAAGACCGACAACGGTGTTGCTGTCAATGCTGATGTCACCGGACGTCACATCTTCCAGCCCGGCAATCAGGCGTAGCAATGTCGACTTGCCGCAACCGGAGGGGCCGACGAATACTACAAACTCTCCGTCCGCAATATCGAGGTCGAGACCAGGAATAACCTCGACTGAACCGAACTTCTTTTTTAGATCTCGGATGGTTAGGCTAGCCATGGGATACCTTTACTTAATGCCGGTCGAGGCGATGCCGCTGGTGATATAGCGCTGCAGGAACAGGAACGCGAAAGCCAGCGGCATCGCGGTCAGGGTGGTCATCGCCAGAAGCAGGTCGTAGCGGATCTCGTATTGCGTCTGGAAGGATGCTAGAGCGAGTTGCAGCGTATAGACTTCACGGTCGTTAAGAATGAGCAGCGGAAGCAGGAAATCGTTCCAACGCCAAAGGAGCGAGAAGATCGCGACAACCGCCAATGCTGGCGAAGAAAGCGGCAGGATAATACGCCAGAAAATGCGCCATTCGCTGGCGTGATCCATACGCGCCGCCTCTATCAGTTCGTCGGGAATCGTCAGCATGTACTGCCGCAGCAGGAACACCCCAGTCGGAGTGGCTACAGCGGGCAGGATCACGCCCCAAAGATTGTTGACGAGCCCAAGCGATGACACGATGAGATATGTGGGGACCAACACCACCGTTGCCGGGATCATGATGGTCGACAGGATCGCCACCAAAGCGATGTTGGAGCCTCGGAAGCGATATTTGGATAGCGCGAATGCAGCCATGGCGTTCATCACCAGGGTGATGAGCGTCGCCACTATGGTAATGAACATACTGTTGAAGACGTAGCGGGCGATATCGCCCCCAGTCGTCGCCATAAGGTTGGCGTAATTCTCGGTGGTGAACCCAACGTGCCGAAGTGGGCGGGCGTTGGCGATCGGGACGACTATCGGTCCGGCCTCGGGATCCTCGGGATCGAGCATTTGCGCATTCAGCCCCACGCGGCGGATCTGTGCCAGGCGCTCAGTGCTTCCATCTTCTTGCTTCACCTCGAACAGCCGCAGAGGCTCGTCGTACCCTTCGATCATCACCGTTTCAGACTCGTACGGCAGGAACGTGGGAGGGAATTCTTCGAGATCTCCCGATGTCTTAAATGACGACAGCACCACCCACAGAACGGGGACGAACATCACCAAAACACCCAAGAGCAGAAACGCGTAGGCCAAGATGTCCGTCACATCCAATCCATTTCGGCTGCGCCGGCGCGTCAGGAAATTTCGGATCGATAGGCCCGTTTTCGGCACGCTGAGGTCATTCATCATTGGCTCCTCGTGAAACGCGCAACTGCACAAGCGTGACTATAAGAAGTACTATGCCTAACAACAGTGACGCCGCTGCCGACAATCCGAAATCACGCGGCAACATCGCGAAGCCCACTTCATAGATGTACTGGACAATCAGGAGCGTCGCCGAACCGGGGCCACCGCCTGTTAGAATGTAAAGTTCATCGAACGTTTGAACCGACCGCACCACGCAAAGGACCAGAACAACCAGCAGGACGGGGCGCAGCATAGGCAGGGTAATACGGCTAAACGTTCGCCACGGAGATGCGGAATCCATCTTCGCCGCTTCGTAAATGTCACGCGGAATTGATTGAAGCCCTGCCAGCAGGATCATGGTATAAAATCCCATATGCGCCCAAACTGTAACGAACACTGACCAGAAAAATGCAGTATTGGGGAAAACGAGCCAATTAACCGACTGAATACCAACCGCACTGAGCAGACCGTTTAGGGCGCCGTTGCGCTGTAAAATCCACTGCCAGATGAGAGCAACCACGACGGGTGAGAGCATTACGGGAAAGAAAAACACCGACCGAAAAAGGCCACGAAGGCGAATATTGCGATTGAGGCACAGTGCGGTCAGCAACGCGATTCCCGCCATGGCCGTCACCTGGATCGGCACGAACACGCCGCTGTTGTAGAGCGCCCGCCAGAACCGGTCGCGCGAGCACGTCGCGGGATCGAGAAAGTTGCCGCAATCAAGCAGCGCCTGATAGTTATCAAGCCCGATGAACGGCCGATCAATAGGGTAAAGTCGAGCCCCCCCGGTTAGCGAGTAATAGACATTGATCAATACCGGCAGCAGCGCGAACAGCAGAACCGACAATAGATTTGGGGCCAGAAACACCCATGGAATTCGGCGGACGCCGAGGACTTTCTGCGCCCCCGCCATCAACGGTTCCACTGCATAAGCAGGGACGGCCAAGACCGCCCCTACAGTGTTAACAAAGCGCTGCCTGACGGCCATCTGGCGCTACTCCCAGCATTGACTATTGGACGTTGGCGGAATCGATTGCCTGGTTTACGTCAGCTTCGATGCGTTCAAGAGCAGCATCGACCGTAAGCTCGCCATTGAGCACCTGACCTATGCGGGTGGTCATCGCGTTCATCATGGCGCGCTGGAAGGGCCATCCCTGAAAGCGATAGGCAGCCGCATCGATCTTCGGAATTTGCGCGGTGAAGGACTCCAACGCCGCGACCGTGCGTTCAGACGCATCGACATACTCGACGCCCTCGTCGATAACCGACTGCACACCAGGGATGTCCTTGGAGACCGCTATCACCCGCTCATAATTTTCTTGCATCGAAAGAAAATCGATAAAGGCGCCAACAACCTCGGGATTGTCGGTTGTGTTGAATGCCACCAACGCACCACCGCCCGGCATCACCGTGCAGGAGGATGGTCCGCAAGGGGCTGGTACCACCGCCCACTCGAAAAGGTCGCCGACCTCTGTGTCCATGCGATTGAGTTGCCACGAACCGCCGAAGTAGAACACCACGTTGGCGTTCAAGAAATCGGTAAACAGGTCGCGTGTGGTGGCGCCGCCTGTAGCACCCCACAGGTCCATTGGCATTGTGCCGTCATGGTGCCAAGCGACGAATTGTTCGATCGCCTCACGCAGCCCTTCGTCGATAACCGGCCGCCCCTCTTCATCTACCAACTCAGCTCCATAGCTGATGGCAAGACTTGCAAATCGGTGCCCCGACCGGTCCATCTCCATGGCAAAGTCGGTGCCCGTCGCTTCGGCCACTTGCCGGGTCGCTTCCGCCCACTCTTCCCAGGTAGCGCCCTCTTCCGGCACAGGCACGCCGGCTTGCTCGAACAGCGTTAAATTCACAAAAGCGCCGTTAAGGGTTTGCGAGGTTGGCATGCCATAAATGGCATCGCCTTCATCCCCTCCGCGCAGCCATTGGAGAAGCTGGGGAAATTCCGCCTCGAACCGCTCCACATCCACATATGGCGCAAGGTCGAGGTAATAGCGACTCAAACCGCCAAAATCGACCACAACCGAACCATCCGGCCCCATTCCGGATTCAAGCTGAACCGGCAAGCTCTCAAGAATGGTCTGGATCGTCACCGTTTCGAGATTGACCGTCATTCCCGGATTGTTGGAATTGAACTCGTCGGCCAGCGGCTGCATCGTTGGGCACCCAAATCCGAGCCCTTCACAGAACACCGTGACCTCTTGAGCTGACGCGGATACAGACGGCGCAATTGCTCCCACCGCGCCCATCCCCGCCAAAAGCAAAACCAATGAACGTTTCATTTCCACCTCCCTTTTGTGTGCACTAACCGATTGGCCATACCACGTGAACGTGATAGGTAAGGCCAATCTTGTCAACCCCTGCATTTTGTGCTCTCGCGCTTGTGCATTTGGCCAAACTCGGCAATAAAGGGTACAATATTCTGAGGGTGGCCGGACATACCAACCGTCTTTGGCCTTACCAATATTCCATATTCTTCGCTTTTGAAACAGGTGATGCACATGGCTCCAGCGACCAAGACAAGCCTTCAAGGCGAGAATGACAGTGATCGAGTTGAGCGCCTTTATCAAACAGTGGCGCGCAAGATCGCGGAAATGGTCGCCCAAAACCGGCATGAACCTGGATGGCGACTGCCGTCTGAGCGCGAATTGTCCGAGCAGTTGGGTGTAAGTCGCCCGGTCGTTCGCGAAGCAGTGATTGCACTTGAGGTGAAAGGGATGGTGGAAGTGCGACGCAGTCAGGGAATCGTCGTCCTACCAGAGCCCCCACACACCATGAATTTCATTGGCCTTGGCGCCGATATAGGTCCGGGGCCCTTCGAGCTTTTGGAAGCCAGACTTTCCATCGAAGCCAATGCCGCTGCTTTGGCTGCCGAGCGCATGCCAGCAGAGGCCATGGTGGAGCTCGAATCTTATATCGATCAGATGCATCGCGAGAATGACGTCTTGCTTCTCAATGAAAATGGCGACCGAAGTTTCCACATGCTCATTGCACGATCGAGCGGAAATGCAGTTATCGCGTCACTTATTGAGGCCTTATGGCAGCAGCGGGACAATTCAATTATGTGGCGCAAGCTGCATGAGCATATTCATGCGCCAAGCATTCGTCCGCTTTGGATCGGCGACCATTATGCGATCCTGTCGGCGCTGCGGCTGAGAAATGCCGAAGCCGCCAAAAGGGCGATGGAACGACACATAAAGAACGTCATGAACGAATTGCTCGAGGCCAGCGAGAATGGTCAGGTCGAGTTTGTTGAAACGCAAATAGTCGGTCGCCAAGGACACAGCAATCGGAAGAGTGAGGAAAGCAAATGAAGGCTACCTGGCGCTGGTTTGGTCCCAGGGACCTGGCAAAGATCGATGATATGATGCAGGCCGGCGTCGAAGGCGTCGTCAGCGCTTTGCACCACATCCCCAATGGCGCCGTCTGGACAACCGACGAGATCGCAAAGCGCGAGGCCGAGATCGCCCGGCGCAGCGATGGTTCTCCTTCGGGTCTCGCTTGGGACGTTGTCGAAAGCCTGCCGGTTTCGGAAGACATCAAGAAGCAGAAGGGCGATTGGCGCACCCATATCGCCAACTACAAGACCAGCCTTGAAAACCTGGCCGCCGCCGGCATCGAGATCATCTGCTACAATTTCATGCCTGTCCTCGATTGGACGCGCACCGATCTCGCCTGGCGCGTTGCCAGCGGCGCGACCTGCATGCGCTTCGATATCGTCGACTTTGCCGTCTTCGACATCCACCTTCTCGAGCGCCCCGGCGCCGCAACGGACTTTGCGGCCGATACCGTGGCCGAAGCGAAAATCCGCTTCGCCGCGATGACCGAGCGTCGCAAGACCGAAATCGTGCAGAACATCACCGCTGGCCTGCCCGGCGCCACCGAGGTGCTGACGCTTTCGGGCGTGCGCGAGCATCTGGCCCAATACGATCACATCTCGGCCGACCGCCTGCGCGCCAATTTCATCGCCTTTCTCGAAGAGGTCGTGCCGGTGGCCGAACGGCTTGGCATGCGGCTGTGCTGCCATCCCGACGATCCCCCCTTCCCCCTTCTGGGCCTGCCGCGCGTCATGTCGACCGAAGCTGACTATCAGGCGGTGCTTTCCGCCGTCGACAGCCCAGCCAATGGCGCCACGCTTTGTGCCGGATCGCTTGGTGCACGGCCCGATAATGATCTCGTGGGAATGATGGAGCGTCTCGGCCCCAAGGTGCATTTTTTGCATCTGCGCAACGTCAAGCGCGACAGCAGCGCCATCGCCGGATCCTTTTATGAGGACGAGCATCTCGCCGGGGACACCGATATGGTGGCCCTGATCGCAGCCGTGGTGCGCGAGGAAGCCCGGCGCAGGGCCGAAGGCCGTGCCGACCACCAAATCCCCATGCGCCCCGATCATGGACAGGATATTCTGGACGATCTTGGACGCAAGGCGCAGCCGGGTTATCCCACCATCGGGCGCCTCAAGGGCCTCGCCGAACTGCGCGGCGTCATGCGCGCCTTCGAGCATCCTGCGCTCGGGCTGGCGGCTACGGCGCGGGAAAGCGAGATTGCATGAGCGATTTCCTGCACCCCGACCGCCTGTTTCCAGTCGACCCGGCCCGGCGCACCATTGCACGCGACCTGTATGACGAAGTGGCCGATCTGCCCATCATCAGCCCGCATGGTCATACAGACCCGCAATGGTTTGCCGAAAACCCGGCTTTTGCCGATGCTGCATCGCTGTTTTTAACGCCCGACCACTATGTTCTGCGCCTGCTGCGCAGCCGTGGCATCGCCTATGGGGGGGGTGGCCGATGGCCGCGCCGCCTGGCGGACACTGTGCGAAAACTGGCACCTGTTCGCCGGCACCCCGTCCGAACTGTGGCTCAATCACGCGCTGTCGCTGTTCTTTGCGATCGACGAACCCCTTTCGGCCGAAAATGCCGACGCCAGCTTCGATCAAATCACCGCCCGTCTCGCCGATTCCGATCTGCGCCCGCTCGCCGTGCTTGATCGCTCCAATGTCGAAGTGATCGCCACCACCGAATTCGCCCTCGATCCCCTCGATCATCACAAGACTATTGTGGCCAACGGTCTGGGCCAGCGCATCCGCACCACCTACCGCCCCGACGACGTCACCGATCCCGATGCGCCCGATTTCACCTCAGCTTTGGCGCGGTTTGGGGAACTGACAGGCGAAGACACGAGCACTTGGACCGGCCTGATCAAGGCCCACGCCACCCGCCGCGCTTATTTCCGCGATCATGGCGCCACAGCGACCGATCATGGCGTGCCCACGGCCCGGACCGCAGACCTGTCGCTGCCGGACAAGCAGAGGCTTCTCGATGCCGCGCTCCGGGGCACTCTCGATACCCAAGGCACCGAGCAGTTCCGCGCGCAGATGCTGACCGAAATGGCGGCGCTGTCGGCCGAAGACGGCATGGTGATGCAGATCCACGCCGGATCGCGCCGCGCCACCGATCCGGTACTGCAGACAGAACGCGGCCGCAATCTGGGTGACGACATCCCCGTGCCCACCGATTTCGTCGGCGGCCTGCAGGCTCTGCTGGGCCGCTTCGGCAATGCTGAGAACTTTAGGCTGCTGGTCTTTACGCTCGACGAGAGCACCTACGCCCGCGAGCTCGCCCCCATGGCCGGCTATTGGCCGGCGCTCATGGTTGGCCCGCCATGGTGGTTCCACGACAGCCCCAACGGCATCCGCCGCTATCTCGACGCGATGCACGAGACAGCCGGCTTTCACAATCTCGCAGGCTTTAACGACGACACCCGCGCCCTGCTCTCCATCCCCGCCCGACACGACGTCTGGCGGCGCGAAGTCTGTGGCTACATTGCACGACTGGTCGCCGAACACCGCGTGTCCATGTCCACCGGCGCCGCACTAGCCAGATGGCTGAGCTATGACGCGGCCAAAACCGCCTACAAGCTGCCATGACCCTGCTCGAACGCCTCGATCAGGTCCCAGCCGGCATGACAAAGCCAGCCTTCGATCCCGCCGCCCATGGGGTTGGCATCGTCCATTTGGGGCTTGGCGCCTTTTTGCGCGCCCATCTGGCTATCTATACCGAAGACGCCTTGGCCCACTCGGGCGGCGACTGGCGCATTCTGGCCGTCGGCCTGCGCTCGCGCGACAGCGTCGACGCCCTCAACGCCCAGCACGGGCTCTATACGCTGATCACCCGCGATGCCGAGAGCCGGTATCGCGTATGCGGCGCTATTGCCGGCGCCGTGCACGCGCCGTCCGAACCACAGCGCCTGCACGCCGCCCTGGCCGCCGAAACGACGCGGATCGTTTCGCTGACCATTACCGAAAAGGGCTATGGCATCGATGCGCGCACTAATGGGCTCGATTCAGACCGTGACGACATCGCCGCCGATCTCGCATCCGATGTGTCCGCGCCCCGCAGCGCTGTGGGCTGGATCGTTGCCGGCCTCGCCGCCCGCCGCGCGGCGGGCGCGACGCCGTTCACGGTTTTGAGCTGTGACAACCTTTCCAACAACGGCGCAGTTCTCAAGCGGCTCGTTGTCGAATTCGCCGAGAGGCGCGATCCTGATCTCGCACGCTGGATTGCCGATAGTGTGAGCTTTCCCTCCACTATGGTCGACCGCATCACCCCTGCGCAGACAGAAGCCACCCGCACCGACGCAAGAGCTGCCCTTGGTTGCGAGGACCACGCGGCCATCGAAACCGAACCGTTCAGCCAATGGGTGATCGAGGACGATTTCGGCAATGGACGCCCTGACTGGCATTTGGCCGGCGCGGTGATGGCCCACGACGTGGCCCCATATGAGCGCATGAAACTGCGCATGCTCAACGGCGCCCATTCGCTCATCGCCTATGCCGGATTTCTCGCTGGCCACGACAATGTCCGCGACGCCATGACGGATCCCGCATTGGTGCGTCGGGTCGAAACCCACATGCGCGCGGCCGCCCAGAGCCTCGATCCCGTGCCGGGCATCGATCTCGACGCCTACCGCTCAGCGCTCCTCGCCCGCTTTGCCAACCGCGCGATCGCCCACCCGACCTATCAGATCGCCATGGACGGCACGCAGAAGCTCCCGCCGCGCATTTTCGAGACGGCGACAATCGTGAGGAACAGGGACGGCGACATCGCCAGCTTCGCCTTCGCCACCGCCGCCTGGATGGCCTACACGCGCGGCACCCGCGATGACGGCACACCATACGCCCTGCGCGACCCCCGCCAGGTCGAAATCGCCGACGCCTCCCGTTCCGGTAAAACCCCCTCGGCACTCTACGATGCGTTGGCGAGTCTCCCCGGCTTCATGCCCGCATCCTTGCGCAGCGATGACAAATGGTGCGCCACCACAATCACCCACCTCACGACCATGCTAACCAAAAGCATGCGCGCCGCGATCGATGCGACATGAAATCAGCCTGATCTAAAAAGAATGTGGTGGTGGCGGCAATCGCTGGCCACGAAAATTCGAGCTGAATTTCCATGTCTTTCGGGCTTGGGTTTTCAATTCTTTCTGGCCGGGACCGGAAACTCGGCTCCGAACCAGATAGATGCCGTATCCGTACGCGCTGACGTCGGCAACGGTAATGACTGAAGGCCCAAAGGTCCGCTTTCTGAGCTTCGGAACCGGAAAGCGGATAGACACCCCATAAACGAAATCGCCGGGCCGCGGCAGGAATGGCAGCTAACGGGAAATCGACAGCCCCACCTGAATGTCTTGAATGAGGGCGCAAAGCCGCCGTTCATGTCGCTGCAGGAACCGAAATCTCCCAATGTTTACAGTGCCCATCTATATCGCTTCGGGCGCGCCAAATCTCCACCATTCCGGAACAAAACCGGGCACGAAGGTCGGCTATCAACCCCTTGTGCGCTTCCGGACTGGTCTCACCCAACCCGGAAGCGATCATTCTTGACGCGTTGCGGAGGCAGCCATGCCTCATCGCGTACGGCAGTCCGGCGCATGAGCGGTCAGGGTCTGTCGCGTCTATGATTTGAGGGCCGCAGCCACCGCATCCGACAGCCGGGTAGTCGGACGCCCGATCAGCGCCGAAAGCTGGCCTTTGTCGTCGAACAGCGCTCCATTGGAGGCGTCGATGTCGAAGGCGGCCAGAGCACCGGCGAAATCTGCAGGGATACCCACACCCTTCAGCACGGCGGCATATTCATCCTGCGGCAGGTTCTTGTAGGGGATGTCCTTGCCAGTCTGTTTGGAGATCTCCGCCGCGAGATCAGCCAGCGTATAGGCGTCGTCGCCAGCCAACTCGTAGACCTTGCCGTCATGGCCCTCGCCAGTCAGCACGACGACGGCGGCCTCGGCCAGATCGGCGCGCGTTGCCGACGAGATGCGGCCCTCGCCCGCGCTGCCGACAAATGCGCCGGCCTTCACCGCGCCGGGGACCGAGACCGTGTAGTTTTCCGTGTACCAGCCATTGCGCAGAACAGTGTTGGCGATGCCCGACTGTTTCAGGAGGCTTTCGGTTTCTACATGCTCGGGTGCAAGGCTCAGTGACGACGTATCGGCATGGAGCAGGCTCGTATAGACGATGCGCCTCACGCCGGCCTTTTTGGCGGCGTCGATGATATTCCGATGCTGCGCGGCCCGCTTGCCGACCTCGCTGGAGGAAACCAGCATCAGCGTCTCGACGCCTTGCAGCGCCCGGTCGAGGGTTTCGGGCTTCTCGTAATCGGCTGCGCGCACTTCGACGCCGAGGTCGGACGCCTTCTCGACGCTGCGCGCCAGCGCGACGATCTGGCTGGGCTCAATCTTCTGCTTGAGCTTCTGGACGATGAGGCGGCCCAACTGGCCCGAGGCTCCGGTTACGGCGATGGTCATTGCGAGTGACTCCTTGTCTTGATGATCCAAAGCCATGATATAGGCTCATACTAACGCAAAGTAAGTACGCACAGGAAGGTAAGTATGAACATTCACGATGACGGCACGGCGATCGGGCTTTCCGACAAGGTGCATGGCGAGCTTCTGTCGGCAGGTTGTCCTTCGCGCGACGTGCTCAAACATGTGACCAGTCAATGGGGTGTTCTGGTGCTGATCGTGCTGGAAGGAGGAACGCACCGCTTTTCTGAACTGCGCCGCAAGATTGGCGGCGTGAGTGAGCGCATGCTGGCGCAGGCGCTGCAATTGCTGGAGGCGGACGGGTTCGTCTTGCGCCGCACCTATCCCGTTGTGCCGCCCCATGTGGAATATTCATTGACCCCCCTTGGCGAAGAAGTCGCGGAGAAGGTACGGATTCTGGCCGATTGGATCGAAATCAACTTCCATCGCATTCCTGCAAGCGGAGGGAATGCTGAACCGCCGGGATAGCCTGCGGTGGCAGCGTACTGAACTCTGCCGTTTTGATGAATGACCGCTTCGCTGAGACTCTGGACCAGAAACAGGCCATCGCGGCCGACGGCACGATGGACAAGGAGAAGTTCGATATTTCCGGCGCCGGAACACGTGACGGCCTTCGCGCGCTTTTGCTCGCCGCCGGGCAGTGGCCGGCAATCAGATCCCGTCCGTTCGAGCGCATTGCTGATCCCGGAGCGACGCCGATTGCGATTTTCGTGACCGCCATCGATACCGCGCCCCACGCGCCCGATCCGGTTCCCATAATCGAGGCGCGGCACGATGATTTTACCCGCGGGCTCGATGCGGTGGCTCTCCTGGCCGATTGCCCGGTCTATCTTTGCCAGCCGGACGTCGCGCCTTTTGCCGAAGGTTCGGGGCGCCGCAAGACGGTTCGCTTTGCCGGCGCTCACCCTGCGGGTCTGGTGGGCACCCATATCGCGAGGCTTTGCGTCCCGGGGGATGGCGAGGCGGTCTGGCATATCGGCACGGCTCATGGTCTTCAAGCTCGTCATGGCCGCAGCCAAAACCTGGCGACGGCTGAAAGGCGAAAATCAGTTGCCAATGGTCGTCGAAGGCATCAAATTCGCCGACGGCGTTGCCGTAACGACAACGCCAGATCAACACGCCGCCTGATCGGTCCCGTCACCCAGTTCCGACCATAGCTCCTTCTGGTTCGCGCTGGTGCTCAAGGGGATGGGCGCGCGGGTGGCGCTGATTGCCGGGCTTTCGGCGCTAGCGGGCGTGCTCGAACTGGTGCAGCTCGTCGTTCCGGGGCGCGAGGGGCAGTGGATCGACTTTCACTACAGCACCGCCGGCGCCGTGCTCGGCGGCCTTGGCGGCGCCCTCCTTGCCGAACTCGCCCGCCGCGTCAGCCGCAGCTTGCGGCGGTGATCGCTCAAGGCGCCGCCCGGGCCATGGACGATCAGCGCCCGAGCAGGGTTTCGGCGATGCGGGCGAGGCAGGCTTCGTAAGCCGTGAGGTCGGTGAGGCGGGCCTCGGGCGGCGCTTCGTGGCGGATGACGAGCCCGCCGCTCCTTGCGATGCCGCCATCGATCATCAGATTGTCGATCATCTCGTGGTTCTCGATCATCAGCCCGTCCGGGCCGACGAGCCGGCCGGTCTCGGCGGGCCGCGTGTCCCCGCCATAATAGTCCTGGGCGACGCGCGTGGCGTAGGGGCGGGCGGTGTTGGTGTAGCCGAAGGCCCTGGCGCCGCGCGCGACCATGTAGCCGAGCTCGTAGACCGTGCCCGGATCGGCGCTGACACCGCGAAAGGGGGTGAGGTTGGCGATGACGATGTCGGAGGCGTCCATCAGCTCTTCATTGTGGCGGCTGATCATGGTGCCGAAGGTGAATTTGTCGCCGCCCTCATACTTCAGGAAATCGCCCTGACGCGCGCTCGGCTCCATGCCGTATTGCCGGCAGAGCGCGCGCTTTCTTTCAACCTGCGCGAAGCCCTCGGGCAGGAAGACCTCGGGGCCGGCGATGTAGACGCGGATCATGAGGCCGCTTTCGCGAGCGTGTCATGGAAGCGGGTGAGGAAGCCCTCGATGTCCACCTGGTCGATGACGAGGGCATTGGGTTCGCGCTTGTTGCCCCAGTAATCGATGATGGTGCGGCCGCGCGAGGGGCCTTCGGAGCAGTCGATCGTGACATTGCACTGCCGGCCCGAAAAGAGTTCGGGCCAGAGGCAGTAGCCGACCGCGCACATGTCGTGCATGGGCCGGCCCTTGCCGGCAAAGCGCGGATGGGCGACGGGGAGCGCCAGCAGCGGGGCGAGGAAATCGGCGCCCGGCGTGCCGATCTTCGCGACGCGGGCAGCAAGCGCGGTGTCGACCAGCACGGTCGACGTGGTGTCGAGCGGCAGGACGACGCGCTCGAAATCGGCCTCGAAGACGACCCGCGCGGCATGGGGGTCGGCATAGATGTTGTATTCGGCGGCGGGCGTGGTGTTGCCGAGCCCGATGGCGCCGCCCATGAGGACGAGGCGCTCGACCTTCTGCGCCAGTTCGGGCGCCTTGACTAGGACGACCGCGAGATTGGTCAGCGGGCCGACAAAGCAGAGCGTGACGCTACGCTCAGGCGCGCTGGAGAGCGTGCGGATCAGGAAGTCGACCGCGTGCTCCTTTTCGAGCGGGGTCTCGACGGCCTCGAAGCGCACCCCGGCAATGCCGGTGTCGCCATGAATGTGCTTGGCGTGGACGTGCGGCACGGCGAGCGGGCGCGGGCAGCCGGCATAGACCGGGACCCGGCGCGGGGCGCGATCGAGGATGCCACGGGTATTCCACTGGGTCTGGTGCAGTTCGACATTGCCCGCGGCGGTGGTGATGCCGGCAACCTCGATGCCCGGGGCCGAGAGCAGCAGCATGATGGCCACCGCATCGTCGAGGCCGGGGTCGCAGTCCAGAATGATCATCTTGGTCCTTTCATCGCCTATTTCGGCGTCTTCTTGAGCTTGCGGACGGGCACGGGGCGGCGTCCGGGGGCGAGGGGTGATTTCGGCTTCGTGGCGGCGGGCTTGGTGGCGCGCGGCTTGCGCTGGCCGGGATGCTCGGGCTCGAACCAGGGGAGCGCGAAGCTTGCGAACTGCTGCTCGATCTCGACCGAGCGCGGCGAACGGTGCGCGACGGCGCCCACCAGCCCTTCGAGAAGCGCGAGCACGCTGGCGTTCGAGGTCGAGGCGAGCTGGCGCTCGGCACGGGCGTAGAGGACGGTCTCGGTCAGCGCAGCGATGGGGGAAGCGGGGCCGTCGGTTATGGCGATCAGCGGCACGCCGCGATCCTTGACGAAGCGGGAGAGCTCGACCGCATCGCGGAAATAGCGCGGGAAGGCGATGGTGATGACGAGGTCGGCCGGCCCGTAGCGAAAGAGCTGGCGGCTCGCCCCGAAGGCGCCATCGGCGCTCGACAGGCTGCGGACATTGGGACGGTAGCGCCCGAGCCCGCTGGCGAGAAGCCCCGCGAGATGAGCCGAATTGTCGATGCCCACGACATAGATGCGCTCGGCCCGGAGGATGAGGTCGACCGCCTCGGTGCAGGTTTCGGGGCGCAGAATCTGGCGCGTCGCCTCGAGATTGGCGAGGTCCAGGCTGATGGAGGCGGCAATGATCTCGGCGCTGGTCGACTGGCGGGAGATCTCGTTCTTGAGTTTTTCGACCGGAGCAAAAGCCGAGGAAAAGCCGCTGATGAGCTCGGCGCGGAACTCGGCATAGCCCTTGAAGCCGATGGCGCGCGCGAAGCGGTTGGCGGTGGCGACCGAAACCCCGACGCTCTGGACCGCCCCATGGATCGAGGTGCGCGCGACCTCGACCGGCTCGGCCAGCACATAGTCGGCGAACGCCCTCAGCGCCCCGCTGAACTGGGGATAGGCGCGCGATATCCGCTCGGAAATGGTGCCCGAGACGCTCCCGCTTTCGGCGGGCCGGGCATGAAGGGACGTCATCGACTCTTTCTCCGTTGATACATTTGTAACATGTGCTAGAGTTTTGTGTAACAGAAGTTTCTGTTGGGGCTTTGGTGCCCGTCCGCGTGACGGGCCGGAAGGAAGGGACCATGACACAAAACCTGCTGATTTCTCGCCGTCACTTCGTCGCCGGGGCCGGTGCGGCCCTCGGCATGATGCCGTTTTTCGGTTCAGGCGCCTTCGCGCAGGAGCGGACGAGCATCACCACCGCCTTCGGCTGGGTGCCGAACGTGCAGTATGCGGGCCACTGGGTCGCGCTCGAGAACGGGTATTTCGCCGAGGAGGGGATCGACGCCGAGCACCTGCCGGGCGGCCCGAACGCGCCGCAATCGTTGGTGACCCTCGCAACGGGCAATGCCCAGGTTGCGCACGGCCAGTGGCTGCCGCTGCTCGACGCGCGGGCGCGCGGCAATGATTTCGTGATGATCGGGGCAAACTTCCCGGTCAATCCGGCGGGCGTCATCTCGCTGCCGGGCCGGCCGATCCGGCAGCCAAGTGACCTCGTGGGCGCACGGATCCTCGCTCAGGTCGAATCGGACCGCCAGATCATCGAGACCATCTTTGCGCTCAACGGGCTCGAGGACGACTACACCTTCGTGCCGTCGGGCTTCTCGCCCGAGCCGCTGATTGCGGGCGATGGCGACGTCTACATGGCTTTCGTCACCAACCAGCCGATCACGCTCGAGCAGATGGGCATGGTTGCGGGCGAGGACTTCATCGTCACGCTGCTGGCCGACCTCGGCTATGTGCAGCCGGGCGTCATCTTCGTCACCGAGCGGGCAACGCTCGAAAGCCGTCGCGACGAACTGGTGCGCTATCTGCGGGCGCTGCTGCGCGGCTGGCAGACCAATGCCGAGGATCCCGAATATGCGGCCCGGCTCGTCGTCGAGAAATACGGCGCCGATCTCGGGCTCGACCTCAACCAGCAGATCCGGCAGAACGAGCTGCAGATCCCCTATGTCGAGGCGCCGGACGGCAGGGGTATGTTCTGGCTCGACGAGGCCATGGTGACGGGCCCGATGTACGACGTCGCCCGTGCCCAGGAGCGCGAGCTGCCCGCTTCGCTCGAGGACATCTACGACATGAGCCTGCTCGCCGAGGCCCAGGCGAGCCTCTAAGGCCCCTCGACCGGGGCGTTCAACCGCCCCGGTCCTTCCTATCGACGCAATTTTCCGAGGACCATCAGTGACCGATCCCGCCAACGCCGCCCCAGAACCCGTCGACATTCTCGTTACCGGGTGCGACGTCGTCACCCTCGACGATGCGGGCACGATTATCAGGAACGGCGCCATCGCCATCAAGGGCGGCCGGATCGTCTGGATGGGCAAGGCGGACGATGCGACGGGCCGGTTTACTCCCGAAACGCGGGTCGATGGCAGCGACCGGATCGCCATGCCCGGGCTGATCGACGGGCACATGCATACCGCCCAGCAATTGCTGCGCGGCAAGATCTTCGAGATGCAGCGCAAGCGCGCGCTCAAGATTCCGATCTGGAAGAATTATTACCTCCCCTTCGAGGGCATGCTGACGCCCGAGGATGTCGAGCTCTCCGGGCTCGTCGCCTATACCAACATGATCAGCGTGGGGACGACCTGCTTTGCCGAAGCCGGCGGACCGCATCCGGACGCGATGGGCGAGGCGGCACTCGAGGTCGGCATTCGCGGCTTCATCGCGCTCTCGACGGTCGACCAGACCTCGGGGATCGGCGCGACGGTGCCCTCCTCGATGATGATGAACACAGAGCAGGCCTATGACCGGAACGTGGAGCTGGTTAATCGCTGGGCGGGGCAGGACCGGGTGAAGGCGTGGCTGGGGCTGCGCCAGATCATCGTCTGTTCGCCCGAGCTCATCAAATCCATGTCGGCGGCGGCGCACGAGCTCGACGTCAAGATCCATACGCACCTTTGCGAAGGGGCCTATGAGATCGACTATGCGCTCGAGCATTTCGGCAAGCGCCCGACCGAATATCTCGCCGATCTGGGGGTGCTCGACCATCATCTCCATTGCGCGCATTCGGTGCTGCTCTCGCCCGACGAGGTCGACCTCTACGTCAAGCACCGGCCCTCGGCCTGCCATTGCGGGTTCAACAATTATTCGATCGGGGCGCCGCGGCTGCTCGAGATGTGGCGCAAGGGCATCGATATCGGGCTCGGCACGGACGGGGCGGCGGCCTGGGGACCGCTCGACATCTTCCAGGTGGCGCATGTGACGCGCATCGGCCAGCAGGCGCTGGCGGGGACGCCCTGGCACATGCGGACGGCCATTTCGAGCGAGGAACTGCTAGCCATCGCCACCCGCGGCGGCGCGCGGGCGCTGGGGCTCGCCGACGAACTGGGCAGCCTCGAAACCGGCAAGCGGGCCGACATCCTCCTCGTCGATACGACCCAGATGGACCAGCAGCCCATCCTCGATCCGCTGTTTGCGGTCTCGAGCACGGTGGTGGGGCGCGACGTGCGCAGCGTCATCGTCGATGGCAAGCTCGTGATGAAGGAACGCGAATTCCTCACCGTCGACATCGACGCGATCAAGGCACGGCTTGCCGCGCGCGGGCCCGAACTCATGGCGCGCTTCGAGGCGCTGGTTGCATGACAGACAGAACGGCCGCACCGGCCATCGACTTCCGGGGCGTCACCAAGAGCTTCCGCCTGCCGGACGGCAAGACGCTGACGGCCCTGACCGATACGAGCCTGTCGGTGGGGAAGGGCGAGTTCGTCGCGCTGCTCGGCCCCAGCGGCTGCGGCAAGAGCACGCTCCTGCGGCTCGTCGCCGGGCTCGAAGCGCCGAGCTCGGGCGCAGTTGCGGTCGAGGGGCGGGCGCCTGCGGAGCTGGTGAAGGCGCACCGGCTCGGCATCGCTTTTCAGGAGCATGCGCTGCTGCCCTGGCTGACGGTGCGCCAGAATATCGAGCTGCCCTTCCGCATTGCCGGACGGCCGGTGGTGCGCGAGCGGGTGCAGGGGCTGATCAATCTCGTGGGGCTCGCAGGCTTCGAGGCGGCGCGGCCCAAGCAGCTTTCAGGCGGCATGCGCCAGCGCGTGGCGATCGCGCGCTCGCTCGTGCTCGAGCCTGAAATCCTGCTGCTCGACGAACCCTTCGGGGCGCTCGACGCGGTGACGCGCCGGCAGATGAATGTGGAGCTCCAGCGCATCTGGTCCGAAAGCCGGATCTCGACGCTGCTCGTCACCCATGCGGTGGAGGAGGCGCTGTTCCTCGCCGACCGGGTGATCGTGCTCAGCGGGCGGCCGGGCAAAGTGGTGCGCACGCTCGAAGTGCCGTTTGACCGCCCGCGGCATCCTGACGTGATGCGGACAGCCCAGTTCCACGAACTGGTGGACGAGCTGACCGAAACGCTTCACCCCACGGACGGAGCGGGCCATTGAGCGGGGAGCGGACCCAATCGCTGCTGCTCGGCGCACTGGGGGTCGCGCTGCTGCTCGGCGCTTGGGAGGTGATCGGGCAGAACCGGCTCGTGGGCATGACCTGGCCGCCCTTTTCGAGCGTCATGGCGTTTCTCTTCGATCCCTCTCGCCAGGCGCTCTTTTCGCGCGCGCTGACGGCCACGCTCGGCTCGGCCGGGCTCGGCTATCTGATCGGGGGGCTCGCGGGCCTGGCCTTCGCGATGCTCGGGCAGATCCTGCCGGTGCTGCGCCCCGGCACGGACCGGGCGACGGCGGTGATCCACGCCATTCCCTCGATTGCGCTCGCGCCGATCTTCATCGTGCTTTTGAGCCGCGAGGCGGCGCCGACGGCGCTGGCCGCGCTCAACGCCTTCTTCGTCTTCTATGTCGCGGGCGCCTCGGGGTTCGCGTCTTCGAGCCAGACCCAGCGCGACCTGATGGCAGCGCTCGGCGCTTCGGGCACCAAGCGCTTCTTCCATGTCGACCTGCCGGCGGCTTTTCCCGGCATCGTCAGCGGCATGAAGCTCGCCGTGCCGGCCGCGCTGATCGGGGCGATCATCGGGGAATGGTTCGGCGCGCCGCGCGGGCTCGGCATTCTCATCGTCAACGCCATGCAGAACTTCCAGATCCCGCTGCTCTGGAGCGTCGTGGTGCTGGCGGCAACGACATCGCTCGTGCTCTTTTCGGCAATGACCCTTCTCGAACGCATCGTGCACGAGCGCTACAGATGAGCCAGTCCGCAACCGCCAACGGGCCCGCGCGGCCCTCGCTCGCCGCCCGGATCGGGCGGACGCTCCTCAATTTCTGGGGCATCGCGCTCATCCTCGTGCTCTGGGAGGCGCTGGTCGTCCTCAACGATTTCAACGTGATCGTCATGCCCCGGCCCTGGGCGGTGTTCGCCGACATCTGGGCCAATCCCGGACTGTACCTCCAGAACTTCATGCAGACCGCGTGGGTGGCGATGAGCGGGCTGGTGCTCGGGATGATCGCCGGCACGACCATCGCGGTGCTTGCCTGGTCCTCGCGCATCCTCAACGGGCTCCTGACCCCGATCGGGCTCATCTTCTCCTCGATCCCGGTGGTGGCCATGATCCCGGTTCTGGCGCGGATGCTGGGCTATGGCACCGAGACCGTGCTGGCGATCGTCGCCATCCTCTCCTTCTTCCCGTTCTTCGTCTTCACCGGTTCGGGGCTGAAGCTGCTGCCGGCGGGGAGCGCTGACCTGTTCTCGGTGTTCGGCGCCAAAAAGCACCAGCGGCTCTTTCATCTGGCGCTGCCCTCGGCGCTGCCGAACTGGACGGTGGCGCTGCGCCTTGCGAGCGCCAACGCCATTCTCGGGGCCATGGTCGCCGAATTCCTGATGGGTACGAGCGGGCTGGGGCAGATGCTGCATGCGGCGAGCCAGGCCTTCAACACAGAGCGGGCGCTCGGGGCCAGCGTCTGCGCGACAATCGGGTCGGTGACGCTCTTCGTGCTCGTCGTCTCGCTCGAGGCGCGCGTGCGCGAGCGCTGGACCTGAGCCGGGAGCAGAGGGACATGGTTGGGCGGATCGTCGTCATCGGCAGCAACATGATCGATCTCGTGACCTATGCGCGGCGCATGCCGGAGCGGGGCGAGACGCTGGAGGCCGAACGCTTCCAGAGCGGGTTCGGCGGCAAGGGCGCCAACCAGGCGGTGGCGGCGGCGCTGCTGGGTTCGGAGGTCGCGATGATCGGGCGGGTGGGCGATGATGATTTCGCCACCGGCACGCTCGCCAATTTTGTCCGGCACGGGATCGATGCGACCCATGTGGCGCGGGTGCCGGGGGTGGCGAGCGGGGTCGCGCCGATCCTCGTCGAGCCGGGCGGGGAGAACCGCATCCTCATCGCGCCGGGCGCGAATGCGCATCTGCTGCCCGAGGATCTCCTGCCGGCGCGCGGGCTCGTCGAAGGCGCAGCGCTTGCGATCTTCCAGCTCGAGATCCGCACCGCGACGGTGCTCGCCGGTCTCGAAATGGCGCGGAAGGCCGGGGTTGCGACGCTGCTGAACCCGGCGCCCGCGCCGGACGGTCCGCTGCCCGAGGGCATGCTCGGGCTCGTCGACCACCTCGTGCTCAACCAGAGCGAACTCGCCATTCTCTCGGGCCTTGCGCCCGACGCCGAGATCGACGTGATCGATGCGGCCAACGGGCTGCTGGCGCGCGGGGTCGGGCGGGTGGTGGTGACGCTGGGCGCGCGCGGGGCGCGGCTCGTCGGGCCCGAAGGCGTCGCGGTGATCGCCCCGGTGCCGGTCACGGCGCTCGACACGACGGGGGCGGGCGACGCGTTCATCGGGGCCTTCGCCCATTTCCTCGTTTCGGGCAGTTCGCTCGAAACGGCGCTTGCGGCGGCGAGTCGGTATGCCGCGCTTTCGGTGACGCGGCCGGGAACGCAATCGTCCTATGCGGACAGAGCGAGCTTTGCGCGGTTTTCGGCAGGCGCGGCGGGCTAGCGGCGGCTTTTGGCGCGGGGGAGGGGCGCGGCGCCCTCGGTAAAGACGTGGCCGTCGGCCATGCGCTTCAACAGCCGGTCGCGCGCGGCGGTCACATGGTTGAAGACGGCCCGGCCGGCACCCTCCGCATCGTGCCGCTCGAAGGCGCGGACGATGTCCTCATGCTCGGCGATGACCGTGTCGTAGACAGAAGGGATGTAGCCCCCGAGGCTGTCGCCGACCGTGCGCACGACGCGCGTGCGCCCCTCGAGGATCATCTCGGCCTGCCGGTTGCCGGCGAGCCGGTAGATGCGGTTGTGGAAATGCACGTTCTCATGGGTCGCGACCATCGAATTGCCCGAGCGGATGAGCGCGCACAGATCGGTGTGGATGGTGCGCAGATCGGCGATGTCGGCATCGGTCGCGCGCTCGACGGCGCGGGTGGCGAGCATGGATTCGATGCCGACGCGGATGTCGTAGATGTTGCGGATGTAGTCCTCGGTCAGGGCCTCGATCTCGAAGCCGCGATGCGCGAGCGAGATCAATATGCCTTCGCCGACGCTCTCTTTGGTAGGAAAATGCCGTCTCGCCCGAGCGCAAAACCTTGCGCACCGTATTCCGCGAAACGTGCAGCTCTCGAACGATCTCCTTGATCGTCTTGCCCTGCACAAAATGGGCACGCCGTATACGCGCGATCGTATCCACGCCCTTCATCCCCCAACCACCTATCCTCACCAAAGGAAAGGCAGTCTGTTCTTACCTCAACACAGGGGGTCAATATTGGATGCCGATCACCCCCAAATCGGGGTCAATATTCCACGCCGAATGACACCCAGAGCCTGCGCAAGCTCATAGATCGTCACAAGGATGGGGTTTCGGCGGCCACGTTCCAAGTCGGAGACATAATGCTGTGAAACCCGAGATGTCGGCGAGCTGTTCTTGGGCGAGGCCCCGTTCATGACGGACACGGGCGACGTTTCGGCCGGGTTGGGCCGCGTTTCGCGGGGTATGTGCTGACGTGTAACGACCGCCGTTATTGGCGTCGTTATTGACGCCAGCAATGAGAGCGACGGGGATTTCATGCGCTATGAGGTGATGAAGGGGGTTGAGTGCTGGCGATCTTTCATGGTGCGGAGATCGGCTACGCCATCGTCGTAATGTTCATCACGTTCCCCCTCATGGCGGTGGGGCTGCGAGATGGGCTCAGAAGCGCCGATAAGGATCTGGCGGAGGCCGCGCAATTCTATCGGCTGCGGCCGCTGCGCTACATCCGGCACGTCCTGTTGCCCTTCATCGCGCCGTTCATTTTTCGGCCCTGCGTAATGCGCATGCGCTCGCCTGAAAGGTGATGGTCGTGGCCGAAATTTTCGGGGCGGCGCGGATCGGGTTCGGCGCCCAGTTCGATCACGCCTGGGAATACATGCAGATGGTGCAGGTGCACCTCTGGCTGCTGGTGTTCATGGCGATCGTGCTGGTGGTGGAATACGGCGTGCTGCGTGTGGCCGAGCGGCGTGTGTTCCGCAGGCGCGCCTGAACTCAAAGACAGTTAAAAACGACTAGGGTTCATCATGACCGGCAAGAAAAGAGACAGTGCTCAAGGTCGAAGGTCTGGGCGTGAGCTGTGGGGGCACGCCGGCGATCGAAAGCCTCGATTTCGAGATCAAGTGTGGCGAGTTCGTCGCGATCCTCGGGCCGTCGGGCTGCGGGAGATCCTCGATGCTCAACGTGATTTCGGGGCTGTTGCCGCAGACGCAGGGGTTGGTCGAGGTCCACAATCTGCCGCTTTACAATCCTGGCCGGGCGGCGCCGAAACTCGGTTATATGTTTCAGCCGCATCGGCTTTTGCCGTTGCGGACGGTCAAGCAGAACCTCGAACTGGTGCTGGCAGCGGCGGACGTGCCAAAGGACGAGTAGGAGGGCAACATCGACCGCCTTCTCGATATCCTGCATATCCGGCAGTTCAAGGACTCCTGGCCGTTGCAGCTTTCGGGCATTCGAGCGCTGACCGGGGCGACGATCGTTTTCGTGACGCACTCGATCCGCGCGGCGGTCTGTCTCGCCGACAGGATCATCATCCTGACGCGCGGGCCTTCGACCGTCTTTGAAAACTACAATGTGCCGATCACGCGGCCACGGACCTTTGAGGATCCCATGATCGGAGAGGTTGAGGCCGATATCGTGCGGCGCGTGGAAGGCGCTTGGGAACTCGAGCCCCCCGTCAAGCCGCGCGAGGTGGCGTGACCATGGCGCTCTCCACTCCATTGCAGGGCGCGGTGCTGACACAGCGCAAGAATGCCGACACGGATCTCCATATGCCGGTTCTCGACGTCATCTGGCCGTCGCGAGCCTTTTTTGCCATCTGGACGTTACTCTCGATCACCGTCTGCCCCTGGGTGCCGACACCCGATGCTGTTGGCCCCAGCACCAGCCACAGTTTGGTTCAGCGAGATCAGTCCCGATGGTTGAAGATCACCAGCATTAACATTATCGGACCCGGCAGAATAGGTTGTGCTAAGCAATGAGCTACTCGGCAACGTGATCTCGTCCGGCATCAAGGTGCTGGTGCTCGCCGTCATCATTGGCATTCGTTCGACCCTGTTTCTCGCAGTTCACCACCGGCCTCGGCGGCGCCACGCCGACGATCGATGAAGCCATGGCCGTGGTGCTCGTGCCTGTCGCTGCTCGGCCTCGGCATCTTCGGACCGGGCATCGCCAACGGCATTGTGGGCGCACCAAGGTGCCCCCAAGGATCACCCTATGATGGCCTCGATGAGGAAAGGGCCCGTCCGGCCATTGGCGTGCGTAATCGCTGCGACCAGATCCTCGCCGGTGGTCACGGCCTTTGCTTCGACCCCCATGCCTTTTGCAAGGCCGATCCAATCAATCGCGGGCGCGTCGAGGGAAAGCAAGCGACGCGCCGATCCTCTGACCTCGCCCTGCACCCCGACCGATTTTAGCTCTGCGTCAAGGATCCCGTACCGCCGGTTCGAAACAATGACGGTCGTGACGTCGGCATTTTCGCGCGCCTGCGACCAGAGCCCCTGCAGCGTGTACATTGCGCTGCCGTCGCCTTCCATATTGATAACGCGACGGTCCGGACAGGCGATTGCGGCCCCAAGGGACACGGGAATGCCGCACCCGAGTGCGCCGCCCGTCAATTGAAGATAGTCGTGGGGCACCGCCCCTTGCGAAAGTGGGAAAAAATTCCGGCCTGCCGAAATCGACTCATCGACGATGATGGCGTTTTCGGGCATGGCGGCCGCGACGGAAACTAACATGGTGTCCGCGGTCAGTGCGCCGCTAGGGCCTTCGATCTCGCGCAGCGCTTCGCGGATCACCTCGCCTCGTCCGGCACCAACCGCGTCCGCCAGGCATTCAATCGCCTCGGCGGTTGCCCCGAAATCCTCGCACAACCCCAGAACCTGCGCCGTATCATCCTGCATCTGCCGCGGCTTGCCGGGATAGGCGAACATCGCGGAGGGCATGTTCGTACCGGCGAGAATGATGGTGTCGATCCCCTCAAAGAGTGCGCGCGCCGGATCGATAAGGGCAGGCAGGCGCGGCATGGACACGCGGCCCGCGCCACGCTCGAGCCGTCCGACTCCGTAGGGGGTTGCCAGCTTTGCGCCCGTTTTTGCCGCAATGCGCGCTAGTTGGTCCATTGGGCCCGCGCGCAGGGCCTGGCCGGCGGCAATGATTATGCTGCGCCCGGCCCCGGCAAGCATGCGCGCGGCCCGCTCAATCGTATCGGGGTCGATCCCTGTCGTCCCGAGGGGAACGGAGCGCTGTGAAGGCACGGCCGCGCCATCCGTCCAGGCCGTATCGGCCGGCAGGATCAGTGTCGCGACCTGCCCGCCTCTCGCGTGCGCAGCCGCGATCGCGCGCGCCGCATCGGAGGCGACCTTTTCGGCCGATTGCGAGACGTGCACCCAATCCGACATCGGCGCGGCGATGGCTTGAATATCGCTCGACAGTGCCGAATTGGCCCCCTGATACCAGCTTGCATGCTCGCCGACGATATTGAGCACGGGCGCGCCGGAACGGCGGGCATTATGCAGATTGGCGAGACCGTTCGACAGCCCGAACCCAAGATGCAGGAGCGTCGCGGCCGGCGCGTCGCTCATGCGTCCATACCCGTCCGCAGCCCCGGTCGCGACGCCCTCGAATAGGCAAAGCACGTTGCGAAGCGAGGGGTAGGCGTTTGTGGCAGCAACGAAATGCATTTCGGACGTGCCAGGATTGGCAAAGCAGGTCGTGACGCCATTGGCGATCAGGCTCTGGATCAGTGCCTCAGCTCCATTCATTTTCATGCTCCTCCCAGAGGGGATGCCGCGCCCATGATGCCCGGCCTCGAAAGGCTCACGTAACGGTTTGTTCGGAAATAAACTTGGTATGCAGATAGGCATCGAAAGTTTCCACACCCCCTTCGCTGCCGAGGCCGCTGTCCTTGACACCCCCCAGGGGGGTTTCGGGCAGGGCGAGCCCAAAATGATTGATGGTGACCATGCCCGCTTCAAGCCGCGTGCTGATCGTATGCGCCCGCTCCAGCGAGCGGGTGAAGGCATAGGACGCGAGCCCGTAGGGCACCGAATTGGCCCGACCCAACACCTCGTCGATCGTCGAAAAGCTCGTCACCGGCACGACGGGCCCGAACGGCTCCTCGCGCATAACGGTCGCCTCGTCGGCAACGCCCGTAAGCACGGTCGGAGGAAAGAACGATCCCGGTCCCTCGGGCCGGTGGCCGCCCGTCATCACCCGCGCCCCGCGATCGAGCGCATCCTCGACAATCGCGATCATCGCCTCCACCCGCCGCTCGTGGGCGAGCGGCCCCATGATCGTTCCCTCATCCAGTCCATCACCAAGCGTCCGGCTCGCATACGCCGCAACGAAGAGCTCGGAGAACGCGTCGATCACGCCCTCCTGTACGAAGAACCGGCTCGGCGACATGCAGACCTGCCCAGCATTGAGCCCCTTGTAGCCGGCAAGAAGCGTCGCCGCTCTTTCGATGTCGGCATCGTCGCATACGATGACCGGCGAATGTCCGCCGAGCTCCATCGTCACTCGCTTCATGTGAGCGCCGGCGAGTGCTGCAAGGTGCTTGCCCACCGCAACCGAGCCCGTGAAGGAGACCTTTCGCACGATTGGAGAGCGGATCAGATAATCGGAGATCTCGGACGGCACGCCCCATACGATGTTGAGAACGCCCGGCGGCAGCCCGGCCTCCTCGAACATTTCGGCGACCGCGACCATGCAACTCGGCGCCTCCTCGGCGGGCTTGAGGATAAGCGTGCACCCGGCTCCGAGCGCGGCGCAGATCTTGCGCAGCCCCTGGTTGAGCGGAAAATTCCAGGGCGAGAACGCCGCGCACACCCCGATAGGCTGGCGTATCACCGTCTGGCGGACCGACGCGGACCGCGCAGGGATGACCCGACCGTAAATACGGCGGCACTCCTCGGCGTGCCATTCGAGATGGTCGGCCGCACCGGAAACTTCGATGCAGGCTTCGGCCAGCGGCTTACCCTGATCCCGAGTGATGTTGAGCGCAAGGGTTTCAGCGCGCTCGCGCACCATCCCAGCCACCTTTCGCAGGATGGCAGCCCGGCCCGTCGGGCTACTCCAGCGCCAGGATTCGAACGCTGCCGCCGCTGCCGCAAGGGCGCAGTCGAGATCCCCTATGGTGGCGTGCGGCAACGTGCCTAGCGGCATACCATTGGCGGGATTGATCACCGTCTGCCCGTCGCGGCTATCGGCACCGATGAATTGGCCGCCGATATACATCGAAAGCGCGGGATAGACCTGGACCGCCTCGTTTCTCATGTCTCTCCCCAAGATGATATGGATTCACCGTGCCTTGCGTGCCGAACTCACAAGGAGCGCGACAGAGCCTCGGCGAAGGTGCGCAAGGTCGACAGCATGCGATTGCGCAAATCCTCGACGGTGATGCGCGGTCGTGCTGCGCTCACGCTCATGGCTGCCACGAGCCTCCCGTCGGGATTGAAAACAGGAATGGCCATGCTGACCATGCCCACTTCCAGTTCTTCGTCGGTAAATGCCACCTTGTCGCGACCGGCTGCCCGAATAATCTTTTTGAGTTCGGCTTTGTCGGTCACCGTATGCGCGGTGAGCGCCGTCGGCTCGACCGCGGCGAAATAGGCATCGAGTTCGTCCTCGGTACAGCCCGACAACAAAACCCGCCCGGTCGCCGCGGCATGAGCAGGCAATCGGGTCCCGAGGCGGATTGCCGTAGAGACAATCCGCGCGGCTTCCGCTCGAGCAACGAAGGTCGAGCACCCGTCCTCGAGGATCGACAGCGACACGGACTCCCCTAGCTCCTCGCATGCCGCCTCGAGTTGAGGCTGGGCGAGATGGGGCAGCGAGATGGCGCCGGTATAGGATTGGCCGAGCCGCAACATACGCGGCGTCGGCAAGAAGCGCGGCCCATTTTTCGTGAGATAGCCGAGATCGTGCAAAGTGAGCAGGCAGCGCCGTGCGCTGGCGCGCGAAATGCCGGTCGCGTCCGCAGCGGACGAGACGGTGAGAAAGGTGCGATCCTGGCCGAACAGCTCGATAATGGCGAGCCCCTTGGCCAATCCCGCCATTCCTTCCGGCGCACGTGACGACATCGGCCGACCCTCTTTTCCTGCATTGTCTTCGCTCGCGAGACGCGTACTGGCGAAGCCGTTGGGGGCGCCCCGTCCTCCCGACACCGCGCCATCGAGCTGGTCCATCAGGGCGCCTCGCCCGACGCAACAAAGGCATCGCTGAAAAACCTGTCTTTTGCAAGACCGGCCTTTGCCACGAACTCGAGCCGCGCCGCATCGATCATGACAGGCGCGCCGCAGGCATAGACCTCGACATTGCTCATGTCGGCAATATCCTCGAGAACCGCCTGATGCACGAACCCCGTTCGCCCCTGCCAGTCCTGCGAGGGTGAGGAGATGACCGGTATGAAGGTGATCCAGGAATAAGTCTTCGCCCACTGCTCGGCGACATCGCCCATGTAGAGATCGGCTTCGGTGTTGACGCCCCAATAGAGTTTCAAAGGACGTTCGGCGCCGAGCGCGATCTGGTTCTCAATCAACGACTTTATGGGCGCAAAGCCGGTACCGGTGGCGAGCAGCACGGCGTCCATGCCATCCTCGTCCGACAGGCAGAATTCGCCATAGGGAAGTTCGACCCTGAGGACCGTCCCCTTTTCCATCGTACCGAGCACCTGCTCTGAAAACTTGCCGCCGGGCACATGACGGATATGAAGCTCGATACCATCGTTCTTCTGGGGCGGATTGGCCATGGAATAGTTGCGGCTATCGTCGTCTTCCATCATTACCCGCAAATACTGGCCGGCCCGGAACGGCGCGCGCTGACCGATGGGCAGGCGGACATGAATCACCGCGACGTCCGGCGCCGGCCGCACGATCTTTCGCACCTTGGCATCGAGAATCTTGCGCTGAACCGGCTCGACCTTTTGGATTCGGGCCGGGGTGATCTCGAGATCGCTGAGCGGGCGCGCCTGGCACAGGAGCACCTCCTCCGCCGGACCGGTCTGATGGCCCTGGCCGCGCACCATGGCCTCGCCCGCCGCAATGCCGCCTCGGCAGGACGAGCACACGCCCTTGCGGCAGGAATAGGGAATGGCATAACCGGCCCTGTCGGCGGCATCGAGAACGGTTTCGTCCTCCTCGCAGTCAAAGCCGATATCGTCGTGATCGGTAACCGTAATGCGAAAACTCACTGAATTTCTCCCACAAGTCTGACTGCCGCGACGACCGCATCCGGCGATGCCTGTCCCTTGCCTGCGATGTCGAAGGCGGCACCGTGCCCGACGCTCGAAAAAACCAGCCCGGCCCCAATCGACATCGCCGCCGCACCGCGCCCGGCCAACAGTTTCACCGGAATGTGACCTTGATCGTGGTACATGGCGACGAACGCGTCGTACCCAGCTCGTCCGAGCATGACGTCGGCGCCTTCCGGACCGTGCACGTCGACCCCCTGCGCCCGCAGGCGCTCAAGGGCCGGGACGACGATGCGGTCGTCCTCGTCGCCGAACAGCCCCCCCTCGCCCGCATGGGGATTAATGCCGAAAAGCCCGATGCGGGGGGCGGCGACGCCGAGCCCCTTGAGCGCCAGATCGGCGGCGAGTGTCGCGCGTGCGATCAGGTCCGGGGTCAGCCGGGCGAGGGCTCCGCTGATCCCCTCGTGCAGCGTCACGTGTACGATCCGCAGCCCGCCCCCGATCAGCATGAGAAAGATACTGTCTTCGCCGGTCCCAGCCAGTTCGGACAAAAGGTTTGGATATCCGGAAAACCTTCGCCCGCTCGCATTAACGGCCGTTTCCGAATGCGGAGCGGCCACGATGGCCCGCCCCACGCCTTTTTTTACGAGGGCCACCGCTTGCTCGACATAGGCAATGGTGGCCCGCCCGCTCGCCGCGGTCGGCGTGCCGGGCGTCACCTCGGCCGCGTCGATCCCGGGCACGTCGAAGAGGTCAACACTACCCGACCGACCCCAGCTTTCCGGGTCCGTTTCGATTTCGAAGCCGCCTGCCCGCACAAAAGGGTTCATGAGGTGGCGATCCCCGACGATCACCGGGCGCAACGCTGCGTTTTCGCAAAGGGCGATGGCGGCCTTTGCTGCGACCTCCGGACCGATCCCGTTGGCATCTCCGACGGTGATCAGGACCCGTCCCATTTCGCGGTCCGTCACAGCGGAAAGCCGAGCAGCGTATCGATCCGGTTGCTGTCGAGGACCACGGTGCGCGAGACGATCTTGGCTTCGCCAGCGATGACGCGATAGCGGTCGATGTAGCGCCCGCTCGCGAAGAGATCCGTCGGTCCTTCTCGCGTGATCCGGGCCACCATGAACGCGGTCTCAGAATCCACCTCGTCGCCGTCCACCTCACCAACGAATGGCTGCCCGATCAAATGGCGGTAGGAATGGCGCTCGTAGACATTGGCCTCCAGCAGCGACAGGATCCGGTCGCGCAACATGTCCTTGCTGTCGAGCCAGACCAGACCCGCCTCAAAATTCTGGGCGTAATTGTCCGCGCTTGTGATGGTGTAGAAGCAGTCGTCGACGAAAAAACTCGGCCACGCGGTGCAGTCGCCGTCATCAATCTCTCGAACGTAGCGAGCCTGAGCGGCACTGATCAGCGCGGAAATTTCGGCATGTCGGACATGGGTGCTCATATGCCCATCCTCATTCTGTATTCCGACCAGAACCCGCGAATGGACGCCTCGGTAATCCGATCATCGCCGCCTTCGATCTCCCGGCCGCCCATCTCGAGCACGGCATTGGTGTCGGATGCGCCCTCCGTGCCGCGACGCACAAAACCGCCGATGCAGCCGTCCTCCATCGAGACGTATCCGCCCGGCCCGATGAGATTGGAGAGCTTGTGCCGCGCCCGGCGCTGTTGCGCGGTATCGCCTTCGAACCCGATATAGGTCCATTTGAGGTGCATCTTGTCGGTACCCTTGGGCAAAACCTGACGCACCGCGATGGAATTCTGAATCTGCTGCAGCACGAAACCCGGAAAGACGGTGAGGATTTGCAGGGTGATGTCGTCGTCGAATTCCTTGAAATTGCCGAGAAGCGATTTGTCGGCGAGCTCAAGATCGGATTGCGATCTGATCTTTTGTTCGGAATAGATGTTGTTCGCCGCCTTTTCGGCCTCGGCCGCCTGATCGATCTCGGAATAGCTTACATGGCAGCCCCCATTGGGGCTCACGATGATACCGCCCTTCTGCGACAGCCGGTTCAGCTCGAACGTAGTGAAGAAGGTATGCAAAATGCTCGCGTGATAGCTGTCCTTGGTATTCTCGACATAAAGCTTCCAATTGTTCGGAAGTACCTGCGTGAACCGGCCGAGCACAACGACTTTGCGCCCTTGGAGAACACGCCGGATTCGACCAAGAACCTCCTCGCCGAGATAATCCTCGATATCGTCCACGTCCTCATCGAAGCTTCCAAAGATCAAACCCTCGACATTGGCCACGCGCAGTTTGCGCGGCCCGACCGAATTCATGCAGAAGCTCTTCTCCATGCCGCCCTTGCCGCCGATCCCGTCTTTGAACGCGATTCCGACGAGGTCACCCTGAAGGTTGTGAGTCCAGGCGTGGTAGACGCAGGTGAAATCCTTGACGTTGCCGCGGTCCTCCAGCGCCAGAAGCGAGCCGCGATGCGAACACCGGTTCTCAAAGGCGTAGATCTCCCCGTCGTGATCCCGCGTCACGATGACGGGGGTCTCCCCCACGTGGACGGCGACGAAATCCCCGGCAGACGGCAGCTCAGCCTCAAGGCACAGATAGTTCCAGGTCTCGCCCTGAAACAGTTTCCGGCGCTCCATGTCTCGAACGTCCTCGCGTTGGAATACCCAGTACGGGACGTGAAACCCCCTGTCTTCTTCGGCCCATACGGGCATATCCGCGCCTGCGGACGCTAAATTCTCCATGGCCACATTCCCTCCATCGGCAAAGTCAAATGTTCGAATTTCGAATTTCTGTCGATATTCGGTTTACAATCTTGGGATTTTCGTGTCAAGCAAAGATGGATCGCGCAGAGTGCCGCAAACGGAGGCCGCGCGTTCACGACCACGCACAAGATGTCCCAAAACCCGGCTGGCCTATAGTATTCAGCCGGGTTCAACGTCAGATCGCGGCAGCAATGATTACTAGGAGCGGAAAATGAGTAAGAAGACGGTTCTCTTTGTGTCGGGAAGCAGTCAGGTCGGGTCGTCGATTTGGCGAATGGTAGGAGCGGCCGCAGCGCTCGCCGAACGCGAAATGAGCGACACCATTACTGCGGTGACGCTCAACCTGGCCGATTACGAGATCCCTGCGTTCACCGAGGATACCGCCGCTTCGGTCCCCGACTCCGTTGCGGCGGTCCGCGCGATCGTGGCCGGCGCAGACGCCATCTTCATGAGTTCGGACGAGTATACCGGGGCGTTTTCATCCGTGTTTCGGAACGCGGCCGGCTGGCTCGGTCAGGACGTGGACGGTGCCGGCAATCTGTTCCAAAGCAAACTGATCACCCTGTGCGGCGCGCCGACCGGTGGTGTAGGGGCACTGCGGGGCCATCCAGCACTCCACCAGTTTCTTCTCGAATTGGGCGCGAATGTCTATTCCCAGAAATTCGAACTGGGTTCGACCGCCAAGCTGCTCGGCCCGGACGGAAACCTGTCCCCGACGGTCGAACGCCAATTGCGTGAAGGTGCGTTCGCGAAATTGACCGAAATGCCAGCCTGAGCGCCTCTTTGCATCGAATGCCCCGACCCGCCGTACGCCCTGTCCTCGTAGCGGGCTCGGGGCTGAAGGTGAGGACACCTCATGGATGAAACAACGCGTCCTGCCGTGGTATCCACCCTCGCATCCGCCGCCCTCCTAGCCGGCACCGCGTGCGCCTTTGTCGACCTTCTCACTGACGCGCATCTTTTCGCCGGGTGTGCGATCGCCTTCATCGTCGCCCACATCGTCATGCGATGGAAATATGTGCGCGTCAATGCCAGATTGCTACTGGTGCTCGCCGCCCTGTCAGCCGCAATCCTGATCAGCGTCGGCGGCAGGTTGGACAGTCTGGGCCTGGCGGCCAGCCGGGCTCTCTATCTGCCTGCACTCCTTACGGTCATGACGCTGTTGCGCGTCGCGGCCCTCCGCTCGGACATCGTCGGCACAGCCGCCCGTTTCGCGGTTGATCAGCCCCCGTCGCGGCGCTTCTTCCTTCTGGCGGGCGGAAGCCACATCTTCGGCATCCTGCTCAATCTGGGTGGGCTGCAACTTTTGCTCGGCATTGCGATGGCGGTAAGGGTCCGAAATACCCCATCTCCCGCCATCGCCGAGATGCAGGCGCGTCGAATCACCAACGCCGTGTTACGCGGGTTCGGTGCGACCATCCTATGGTCGCCGGTCGGGCTGGCCATCAATTTGCTAATACCCATAATGCCGAGCTTGGACTATGTGTCCTACCTGCCCTACGGCCTTTTCTCGGCGGTGGTATTCATAGCCCTCGGCTGGATCTTCGATCGGCTCGAACCGGCACCGCGCCGCAGATTCGTGCCCGCTCCCCATGGCGGCGCAGGCCTCGCGATGACCGCCCTGCTCGCGCTGCTTCTCGCCATCACCGGGATTTCCGCCCTCGCCGAAGCCTCGATGGGCGTTCCCATGCGCACCGCCATTCTCATCGTGATCCCCACTATGGCGGTGATCTGGGTCTTCTTGACGGAGCCGTCGCCATTCGCACCGAATTTAAAATCCCTCGCCCGCGACGGATTTCGGGCACTGCCTGAGTCGACAAACGAGATCTGCCTGATCGGATCGAGCGCGTTCCTGGGGCTGACCCTCGTCGAACTGCTTCCCGCCGATCAGCTTCGTGTGCTCGTCGAGCAGATCGCAGTCGGGCCGGGCACGATCGCCTGCGGCATCATTGTGCTGATGACGGTGCTCGGCCAGATCGGCCTTTCGCCGATGATTACCGCCCTCTTGTGCACCGGTGCAGTCGTTGCGGCGGGCATCGACATGCCCGAGACGATGCTCATGCTGGCCGTGATGTGCGGATGGTCCGGCTCGATGCTGCTCTCGCCCTTCGCATCGACACTGGCTGTCGCCATGGGGATGACGGGCAAACTTTCGCGCGAAGTCGGCCTGCACTGGAACGGCCCTTTCGTCCTCGCCTACTACGCCGTCGTTATTGCCGCCTTGCTGATCGCTAATACCTTTTTCTGACATCGCGCCCAATCGAGAACCGGGCAACAATTTCTTGCACGAATTGACAACGGAGTTTCGCCGCTCTTATTATGCGCTATTCGACATGTGTTCGTATAACGAACTCATGTCTGCTCCACCGGAGAGCGGAGGAGTGAAAGCACAGAATTCAACGTGGATAGGGAGGACGTTATCCAATGACTTTTCTAAACTTGAAAACGGCCGCGCTGGGCGCGGCCATGCTGATCACTGCGGCCCCGAGCACCGCGACGGCCGAAATTCTCGTTATGGGCGGCAATCCTGAAGGAAGCCTGTTCTACGCGCAGTCGCAAGCCATTGCCTCTGTCATCGGCCAACATACAGATGATCGCGTGGACGTGCTTCCGCAGTCGCCTACCGTGTTCTTTCCGATGTTCGTCACCGCCGAAGCGGACTTCGGACTGTCCAGCCCGATTGAGGCCGATTTCGCGTATCGCGCCATTGGACCCTATGAGGGCGCACAGGGTGGCGAAGGCTATCCCGTGTCCACGATCATGCTCGGCTCGCCGATCAGCCTGTCGCTCGTCGTGCGCGGCAGCTCCGACATCCACAGCCTTGCCGATCTAGAGGGCCGACGGGTCGTGGTCGATTACGGAGCCTTTGCGGGATCCTCGATCACGGCCGAGGCCGCTCTCGCCAATGCTGGCCTGGGCATCGACGACATCACTGTCGTCAGCGTATCGAGCTACCCCGAAGGCGTCACCGCGGTTATCGAAGGCCGGGCCGACGCAGCCGTCGGCTCGCTGGGAAGCGGCATCCTCCAGCAGCTCAACGCCGCAGAAGGCGCGCGCATTCTTTCGATCGATCCCTCCCCCGAGGCCATTGCCCGGTCCCAGGAGGTCGGGAGCGCATTCGTGCCCATCGAGGTGCCGGCAGGTCCCGTCGGCGTCGATACCGATATCCACGCGCTGAGCTACGCGACCACCCTTTATTCGCGCAGCGATCTTTCCGAAGAAACGGTGACGTCGGTTCTCGACACCTTGTGGGAGCATTCCAGCCAGCTCGAAACCATTCATCCCTCGCTGGCCACATGGACCCAGGACCGCTTCGTCGACACCGCATTCGTCGTGCCGTTTCATCCCGCCGCGATTGAATTCTATCGCGAGAAGGGCGTCTGGACAGACGAACTTGAAGCGCGCCAGGCCGAGCTTCTGGCGCAATAAGCGGTCGTTCCCGGACGCCAGTCCACTTTAGCGCCAGGCGGAGAGTGGCGGCCCAACGCTTCGGGTCGCACCTCTTGTCCGGGGAGCCGCTACCCTTCATTAGGAGGCCAGACACCCGTGCAAGACACAAACAGGGTGCTCAATCGCCCATATCGCTTAATCTCCGAGGTTTTTGCGATCTCACTGCCCATCGCCGCGGTGATCTACTCGCTCCAAGTGCTGCCGCGCTTCGGCATCATCATCTACAAGGAGCAGTATCTCACGCTTTTCATCGCGATCTGCGTTGCGCTCTCGTTTCTCCTGAAGCCTGCAGTCAAGTCTATGACCCGCAACACACCGCCATGGTACGACATCGTCGGCGCAGTGCTTGCCCTGCTCGTGGGCGGGTACATCTTCCTTAATTACGACCAGATCGTGCGCAGCCTCGGCCTGATCACCACCGACAAGGTGATCGTCAGCGTCATCGGCATCGTGCTGCTTCTCGAAGCGGCGCGCCGCCATGTCGGCTGGACCATGGTCAGCGTCGGTCTGCTTGCACTCGCATACGCGTATTTTGGCCACTATCTTTCGGGGATGTTCGAAACGCGGGTGATCCGCTGGGACCGTCTCGTCACCTATAATTACCTTGGCACCGGCGCGATTTTCGGAACGCCCGTGGAGGTCGCCGCGACCATCGTCGCGAGCTTCGTGGTGTTTGGCCAGGTGCTGTTCCTGGTCGGGGGCGGAAGCGCGATCTCGGATTTCGCCTTTGCGCTTATGGGCCGCCGCAAGGGAGGGCCGGCCAAGGTCGCCATCCTCTCAAGCGCCCTCTTCGGCTCGCTTTCGGGCAGCGCCTCGGCCAATGTCGCAACGACGGGCATGCTCACGATTCCCATGATGCGCCGTGTCGGCTATTCCGCAAAGCGCGCCGGGGCTGTCGAGGCTGTGGCATCGACCGGCGGTCTCGTCCTGCCCCCCGTCATGGCAGCGACCGGCTTTCTCATGGCCGAGTTCCTGGCGATCCCCTATAGCGCGGTGGCCATCGCGGCCGCCGTTCCCGCCATCCTGTTTTTCTTCTGCATCTATCTTCAGGTTCACCTCGAATCCGTAAAGACCAGTGTGGCCGGCGCCGACATAGAAGAGTTGCCCGACCTTCGCGATGCGGCCCAGCGCATGATCCCCGTGATCGTGCCCTTCGCCATCCTTCTCTGGACGCTGTTCGGCTGGAACTGGAACCCGGCCGCCTCGGCCTTTACGGCGAGTTTTGCAACGATCGTCATGTCGGTCGTGATCCCCAGCATGCGCCGGCCTCTCAAGGCCTATATCCAGACGTTCGTCGAAGCGGGAAACACCGTCGTGTTTATCGCCATCATGTGTGCCATTGCGGGGATCGTCGTGGGCTGCTTGGGGCTGACGGGTCTCGGGTCGAGCCTGTCGCAGAACCTGATCGCGGTTTCGGGCGGAAGTATCTGGCTTCTGCTGATACTTTCCGCCATCGGCTGCATCGTTCTGGGCATGGGTGTGCCGGTGACGGCGACCTACATCATCCTCGTGATCCTGATCGGCCCTGCGTTTACCCAGCTTGGTGTTAGCACGCTCGGGGCGCACATGTTCATATTCTACTACGGAACATTGTCATTTTTGACGCCACCCGTGTGCCTATCGGTGTTCGTTGCCGCCTCGATCGCACGGTCCGCCCCCATGGCGACGGCGGTCGAAGCCCTTAAGCTCGCAGTCGTCGCCTATATCGTTCCGTTCGCGTTCGTCCTGAACCCGGCCTTCCTGCTGGGCGGCACGCCGGTCGAGAACGGCGCCGCCGTGCTCTCCGGACTGGCCTCGGTCAGCCTGATCTCCGCCGGACTGGTCGGGTTTCTGGTGCAGTGCGTGTCCCTGCCGGTACGCCTCGTCCTCGTTGTCGTCGGGATCGCGAGCTTCTTCGTATCCAACCTGCATCCCGCTCTGGCGTTGGTTCCGGTCCTGATCCTCGGCGCGCTCTATGGGCAGCAAAAGCTGATGGGAGGCGGCACCTCACGCGCCATACTCAACGGTTAGCCGGCATTGAAACTCCAAATGCAGACGGCGCCGGTCATGAGACCGGCGCTGTTTCTTTTTGATTGTTAAGAACACTCGAAGCGCCCGGCCCAGCCTATCGGCTCATGGCGCATTCTCCCGGTTCGTTGCCATCGTATTTGGCGGTCCGCGGGGCTGACGCCCGCGTTCGAAGACCTCGATGACAATCATGGGGCCGCCGCAGCACGGGCATGGCGGGCGAACGTCCGACGGATCTTGTGCTGTGGCGTGATCAGGCGGCGGAACGGCGTTCAGAAGCTCGCGGGCATAGGGGATGTCGACCTTGCGTGCGCTGCCGGCGAGCAGGCCGTAGTGCCGAATGCGGTGGAACCCGCGCGGCAAAACATGCAGCAGAAAGCGTCGGATGAACTCGTTGGCGGCAATGGTCATGACCTGCTGTCGGTCGGCGCCCGAGCAGCGGTAATTCTTGTAGCGGAAAGTGACGCTGGTCTGGTCGAAGGCGATAAGACGGCTGTTCGAGATTGCCACGCGGTGAGTGTAGCGCGAGAGATAGGCGAGAACGGCTTCAGGTCCGGCGAAGGGCGCTTTGGCATAAACCACCCAACGCCTCCTTCGGATCGGCGCAAGGTGGCGCAGGAAGACACGCCGATCGCTGAGATCCGCCCGCTTGCCGAAGAAGACGAGCTTTCCAGCTCCGTGGAGTTCGAGCAGCCGGGTCAAAAACAGGCGCCTGAACAGTACGCCGAGCACCCGCACCGGCAGCAAGAAGGCCGGCCGCGACGATATCCATTGCCCAGCCGGTGTGAGGCCGCCACCGGGCACGATCATGTGGATGTGGGGATGGTGGGTCATGGCCGAGCCCCATGTGTGAAGCACCGCGGTGATGCCGATGCGGGCGCCAAGGTGCTTTGGGTCGCCCGCGATCGTCAACATGGTCTGCGATGCCGCTTTGAACAGCAGGTCGTAGATCAGCGCCTTGTTGTGGAAGGCAATATCGGCGATCTCGGCGGGCAACGTGAACACTACATGGAAGTGGCCGACAGGGAGAAGATTGGCCTGCTGGGCGTCGAGCCAGGCACGCGCTGCGGCGCCCTGGCACCGGGGACAGTGCCGGTTGCGACAAGAGTTATAGGCGATCCGCTGGTGCCCGCAGTCAGAACAGGCTTCAACGTGGCCGCCGAGAGCTGCAGTGCGACAGGTCTCGATCGCCGACATGACCTTGAGCTGCTCCAGGCTCAGATGACCGGCATGGGCAGCGCGATAGGCAGGCCCGGCCGCTCGGAAGATATCGGCGACCTCAATAGTGGCGCGCACCGGCTCAGGGGTCGGGCGACTTGCCTTCCGTCAGCGCCATCAGTCTATCAAGAGGGCCAGCGACCGCGTGGATCGTTCGGGTGGACACCTTGGCGTAGAGCGCGGTCGTCTCGAGCTTGCTGTGCCCGAGCAAGACCTGGATGACGCGGATGTCGGTGCCATCTTCGAGAAGGTGGGTGTCGAAGCTGTGCCGTAATGTATGCGGACTGACACGCTTATGGATCCCGGCCACTTCGGCTGCTTCCTGCACCGCGCGATGCAGCTGTCGTGACGAGATCGGATCCGTGCGGCTACGCCATGGAAACAGCCAGCCATGAGGCAGCATCACGCCGCGCCGCTTTCCTTCGCGCCACCACAGACGCAAAAGCTCCAGCAGTTGCGGCGAGAGCATGGCATTGCGGTCCTTGCGTCCCTTCCCCTGCTCGACACGGATCAACATGCGGGTCGAGTCGATATCGTCGATCTTGAGATGCGCGACCTTGGAGAAACGCAGGCCCGCGCCATAAGCGACCCCCAGTGCGGCCTTGTACTTGATGCCTGGCGCTGCCTCGAGGAGACGTGCGGCTTCTTCCACGCTCAAAACGTCGGGCAGCTTGCGCGGATTACGGGTGTTCACCAAAGTGCGCGACAGATCCCGCCGATTCAGCGTCACCGTGAACAGAAAGCGCAGCGCGGAAACCGTGCTGTTGATCGTCGCCGGACCCACGCCCGAGGAAGGCAGCAAAGTTCCGGACGTGCCGCACATAATCCTGCTGCGTATGGGCACCCAGACCCCGCATCACCATGTCTTGCTGCATGCGCTGGCGCAGCGGTGTGATCGGGGCATTGGTCTGAAACGTCGTCATGGTGAGTTCCTCCTGCTAAAAGGAACTCCATGTTCGGACCACAGCCTCTAGCTGCCCAGAGCCTCAGACAAATCCATCAGGTCTCACCACGCGCGTCTCTCCCGCGAAGCGGGTTCGTGCATGAGGGCGCGAAGCTGACAGCCATTTTAGCTGATTGCAATATCGAGAGCAGCGGGCAACTGGATCGTCAGCAGCTATTCCGACATCCAACTCCATGCCGTCCTAGAGAACCTAAAGCGAGATTGGCTTCGATACCACGTGTGACTTTCATAATCCCGGGGCATCCTCTCCAATCGTCAACGACAGGAGACCTCGATGCCCCGCACCCATGCCGAAACCATGGCCATTGCCGAACTTGCACAGGAGGTCGGCTACGAACACCCGCCCGCCAATCTGGAGCCCACGGGGCTCATGTGCGAAGACCCGACCTGGAACGACCTCGTAAACTTCTTCCGCGAGAACACCGACTCCTGGCAGGACGCCATCCGCGTCTATTGTGCGACCAGATTCGACCACAGCCTCGACCAGGTCACGATGAACGCAAATTCGTGGTTCGTCAGCGTCAGCAAGCGCCTTGAGCTCGACGACGATCCTGAAGCCATCGTGAATTTCAACGAAGGGGGCATGGATTGATGTCGAACACCTTCTTCACGGCCGGCACGCATTTCGGCCACCGCTCGATCCTCTCGATGTGCCGCCGCCCCTTCGAGAGCATCGAAGAGCATGATCAGGCGCTTACCGATAACTGGAATTCAGTCGTCGGACCTGACGACACGGTCTGGCACCTTGGTGATTTCGCGTACCGGTGCTCGCCGCAGCGGACCCGCGAGATCTTCGGCGAATTGAACGGCGTGAAGCATCTTGTGACCGGCAATCACGACTTTAAAAATGAGACCCGCAAGCTGCCGTGGGCATCCCCGACAGAGCTGACCGAAGTCAACCTGGGCGGCCAAATCTACGTTTTGTGTCATTACGGACTCAGGAGCTGGCGCAACATGAGACGCGGCTCGATCCAACTTTTCGGACACTCGCACGGACGTCTCCCGGATACGTCGCAGTGCATCGATGTTGGGGTCGATAATTTCGATTACAGACCCGTGTCGCTGCCGAAATTCGTGCGCGCCTGACCGGCTTGCCCAAGCTGCAGTTCCTCGATGACACGGATGACGAGCCGGAGAAACATTGAGGTTTCGTGTAACGATACGCGAAACCGCAATTTTTGCTGTTTGCGCATTCGATCTGGGGAGCAGTGATTATTACCCACTCGAGCTGGAAAACACGCCTGAGTGGGTAAAAATGAGACATGGTGAACACCCCGTAAATGGGCGTTTAAGCGACGGAGACGTCGCTTAAGTCGTTTAAAACGACACAGACGGGCGTTTTTCGCCGTTTCGCGATTTTCAAGTCATCGAAACTCAACCAGCCTTGCGCTTCTTCCCATCTCAATGATGCTCAAACCACCGAACGCCGGCGGCAGGTCCGGTGGCGGTGTCGGATCGCGTTCGATATCGGGCAAATGGATGCCGCACGCTTTGCGATACTTCTGCGGCTTTCGGCGATCCGTCGTCCATGGACAGTCTGCTGCGAGCAGATTGAGCATTTGCTCCAGACTGGTGTCGGCGCCATATTTCGCCGCCAGGCGCGCCAACCGATATTGTCCCGATCGGCGGCACAGGTTGCACTGCACGCGGCATACGACCCACGGGTAATCGATGATGAGGACCGGTTTCGATTTCATGCCCTAAAAATAGAACGAAACCGGAACATGGACAAGCGTCGAGAATTGGACCGGAAATCCGTTTACTTGAGATGGATCGCGCCCTTGATTCTTGACAGGCCGTCCCAATCCCGTCCCAGCGCCGAATTTCCACTGGGACGGCCTCACGGCCATCTCAAAAACTTCAGCATTTCCTGGGGTTTTGCTGGTGCCGGCAGCAGGACTTGAACCAGCGACCCTCTGATTACAAATCAGATGCTTGAGACAAAGAGACTTTGGAGGATGATGGGTGTAACTGGGATTGAACCAGGACCCCTGCCGTGTGAACGCATTGTTGGGTCGTCTGCGCGCCCCGCGAGTCTGGGCTATCCGATTGTTTCCAACACTCTTTTTGGTCTCCCTGTTCCCGCCCGCTACCGGTCGTGACCGTCTATTCGTACCGAAACCGGGGCTATTCGTAACATTCGTACCAGCCCGATTACGATGCGGCAGCCCTCTTCTGATACTCGACGTGGCAGTGGCCGTAGGTGGTCTCGACCATGGCTTCCGTCATCCCCAAGTAGTAAGCCACCTCTGCCGTTGGAACGCCAGCCAGGAGCATCAAGGTCGCCCGTGTGTGCCGCAGGATATGAGGGGTCGGCATGGTCTCGCGCATCGATCCATCGACGTCCCTGCGATCTAGGCCCGCATGGCGCGCAGCCGTCGCAAAGGATTGGTCGATCCGATCGATGCTTCTTCCGATCGGCCTGGCGCCATTCCTCAAGCATCGGGAATAGACGGTCATGGATTCGACACGCGGTCTCCCGCTTCCGCGTCTTAGGTTCGCCTGGACCGGATCGGTGGCACGTGCGGGTCGTCATGTCGAAATAGCCATGCATGTCACCTCGGCTCCAGCGTTGTCGCAGGATGCCCCCGTGACGTGAGCCCTGGAAGAAAGCGATATGGATAAACCGCGCCAGGTGCTCTTGCGGTCGCTTGTTATTCTCCCAGATCGGTTGGCGTGTGGCGACGTCCGATGCCACCCACCGGTCACCCATCGCGCACCGGGTGAGGCGCTCATACTCAATCTCGGTCAGCCAGTCGGGGGTCTTCATCCTCTTTCCGGGTCGGGTAACGACCGGAACGGCCGTGAGCATGTGCTCGCGATGCCAGACACCGATCGCAGCCGAAAGGGTATTGAGCTCGCGGGCTGCCGTCTGGTCGGACACAGGCTTCTTGATCTTCGCTCCTGGCGGCGCCCATGTCTGCGCACAACGCCATTCGACATACCCCTCACACGTCGACCGCTTGACCTGAGCGAGGACCTTGTCGCCCCAATAGCCAAGCAGGTGCTCGATATGGATGCCGATGAATTCCCGATTGCCGGCGTCATTGCGCTTCGAATGACCGTAGAACGCCAGCACCTGCGCGACGGAGACCAGTTTCGGATTCGAGGCTATCTCCTCGTCGAGCTGGACGAGGACGGGCGACGGCACGGACGAAGTGCGTCTGGTCGCTATGTGGACAGCTAACGCCTTCTCAGCATCCTCGCGACAGCTTGCGCTTGCTCGAGGGAGCCTTTTGACATACCCGCCGCTGTCTCGGATCTGCCATTGCTCGCGGCTCTTGTCGTAATAGAGGTGGGCGCCACGGGCTGCCGGCATGTGTCTCTCCATTCACGTAGTGTCCGCGGGGTTACCTTTAATAGGCGCCCGTGACGTTCTGGAGTGAGCTCGCCGCGGGAGATAGCGCCCCGCAATTCCTTGACAGTGACCCCGGACATTTCCGGCAACGTGCAGGCCTCTTCGAGACTCATGCGATGGTCTGGATGCACACCAAAAAGATCGTGATCGAGCTGGGCCTGGGCCTCGGGCGACGCGTTCAACTCTTCGATCATCCACTGGAGGGGTTCGAATCCCTCATGCACTGTCAATTTCATGATTCGACGTTGACGCATGTTGTTGTGCACGGTCAAGCTCAGTGGCTGGCAAGATGAAGAGAAGGTTAATCGGGACGATACATCGAAATCATCATTGCCAGTTTGTGCTGCTCGCGATAAAGAAAAAAGAAGGCATGACGGAGCTACGCATCTCAAGGCAACAATACAAAACCTTGAGAATGGTCAGCTGCACGCTCCCTTTCGGCCGCTATTATAGCATTGATGCAATCCACAAGCGCGTTCTGCAATTCTCGCAATGGGCCCACAATCCCAAAAGTCGATCTCGGCTGGTGCCCGACCGCGTGGTCAAGATCGGTGATTAGCTGCACCGCTTTCAGCTCATCTCTGTTAACAATCGCGTCAAACACCGTTTGTCCGTAGATGCCGCTACGGTGTTGGTAGGTGTTTGACAATCGTTCGTACTGCTCACCAGCCTCGTCGACCTCGTCAAATCCTCCGGCATCGTAGATGTAATACAGCCCAAGGTCCGTAAGCTCCTGGATTTCTTCGATCAGTTCAGGATGGCTCAGAGACGACGTGTATTGCGAGAGCGCAGAAACGGCTGAAAGGCTGAAAAGCCGTGCCTCGATGCCACTATACCCCCTCGCGGCCCTCAGGTCTGCATAAATGTCGTCGATGTTCTCTGAGAGCCTGACAAATCGTTGCCATCGAACTTCTCTCATTTCGTCAGATGTCATCGGGTTAAATCTTCCTGATCACACCAAAAAAAATGGCCCTTCCGGATACCAGCGCGCCAAGCCTTCATCGACGAGGATCTGGCCGACATCGACACCATCAATGACAAAATTGGCCAACTGGCGCTGGCTTCGAGTATTGTCGAAACCGCCGCGCTCTATCGTCCATGCATTGCCGTTTAGCAGATCCTGAAACCTTGATGTGGCTTCAGATGCGAGCTCTACTTCGAGTTCGGTCCCGCCATTAGGACATTTCGAATTTCCGCGGTTGGGCTCGGGAGTGTCGTATGACTCAAGTCGAATATTTTCGCCGAAGAGCCAGAGCGTGTCGCCATCGACGATGCAAGTCTTATCGGGCGTGTTAGGCTGGCTGGGACCGCAGATGTCGAGCTGGGGATAATCAGCGAATGCGGCTCCGGAGATTAACGCCAGTACAACGATAAGTGCTCCCCTCATCAATAGCGAGAATGCGATAGACATGGATCCCCCAAAGCAAAACTTGAATAGCTTTAAGATGGACCGCGCCATCGGTCAAACATGAGCTGGACCGTGAGAATCCTTATCGCGTGCGGCATTCTTAGCATCATCCTATCCGCCATCGGCGCCTTTCAGCTCATCGCCAGCATGTTCTAAACCAAGTGAACTCCACTTTACTTGGTATTCCTCATACTCCTCCCTGCTTGCCCGTGTTCCGGTTTCGTTCTAATTTCGAGGGCATGAAGAATCGCCCCGTCCTCATAGTGGATTATCCGTGGGTCGTGTGCCGCGTGGCATGCAATCTGTGCCGGCGATCGGGTCAATACCGGCTCGCCAGGTTAGCCGAGAAATACGGCGCCGACACATCCCTGGCGCACATGCTCAGTCTGTTGGCAGCGGATTGCCCGTGGACGGCCGACCGGTTCAAGCCGCAAAAATATCGCAAGGGCTGCGGCATCCATTTGCCAGCCATCGAGCGAGACCCGACGCCTCCTGACCTGCCGCCGGCGATGGACGGGCTGTCCGTCAATCGAGGGTGGGAAGAAGAAGGCGGCTGGGTGAGGTCTCCGACCGATGCAAGGAATACCAAGCAAAGTCGAGTTTACTTGGTTTAGAACTCACCCTGCTCCGGCGTCAGCTTAGCCAATTCATCCTGCTCTTCCTGCCACGACAGGCCACGGAAATCGCGGGTCTGCTGCCTTGCGAGCCACTCACGGACGCCGTTGATATTGAGCGGTGCGAAACCCACATGATCGACCCCGACATCAAGCGCACGGGTGCTCGACGGGATGTTGCTGTGCACGTGCCCAAAGAGATGGATGCTGTCATTGTGGAAGTGGAGCCACTCGCGCAGCGGGTAGTGATCCAAAATGATTTTGGTGCCGCCGTGCTGCAAGATTTTCCGATGCTGTACCGAAGCCCAATCCAATTCGAGCGTCGTTTCGTCATCGTGGTTGCCGATGATGAGGTGCTTGCGCCCGTGTAGCTGTTTGAAAATCTTTTCGGCGTGGTCGGCATCGCCTCGGTATGCGAAATCGCCAAGGTGCCAGACCTCGTCTCCGGGCTGGACCACGCTATTCCATTGCTCGATCATGTGCCGGTCCATCTCGGCGACGCTCTCGAACGGGCGCGCGCACATGCGCATCATGCCAGCGTGGCCGAAGTGCGTATCGCTGATGAAGTGGTGGTGCTCGTCAATGCGGAGTGCTTTGGTCTGAAGAAGTTCAGCACGGAGCATGGTCTTTGTCATCAATCCATCCTCCCTTCAGTTGAAGCTCACAACGGCATCGGGATCTTCGAGTCGATCGAAGCGAGCGGTCATGGACTTTGCGAACGAATCTGTGTCGGCATACGCTTGCTCGAGCGTCACGTCAAAGCGATCGGAGATGTAGACGAGGAGTGCCGCGCCCCAAGACACATCCTGGTCGTACCAAAAGTCGACGAGATCAACCCACTTCTGGTCCTGGCCAAGGGCACCTTCCGGCTCCAGTTCGGTAGGCGGGGCAATGTAGGCAATGCGCTCGGCCTCAAGCCCGGTCGCGATCTTTTCGGCGGGGGTTCTTGGCATCGGGTCTCTCCTATTTCGATGTCTGACGCGATGATCGGGGGTGATCATGAAAGTCACAACGTCAGAACCTACGCTTCTGCACACTGCCACCCGCGCTCATATATCGGACCTCGACGGCACTGATCTTGATGCCCGACGGCGCGCAATAGCGCCATGTTCAGCCTTGAAATCCTCGGAAAATGCGACCGCGGCTCGATACGCGCCCGGATACTGCATGGTCGCCGGCTCCGACTGATAGCGCTCGCGATTCTTCGTGCGACCGGGGCGATATAGGCTCGGAAAGAACGAAGCTTTGTCGAAGTCGTCCCACAACCACATCCAGTAACCGAGTTCTGGGTTGTCGAACGTGTGCTTCCCCCAGTCCCAACGACCCCAATGTCCACCCATGCAGCTCCAGAGCATCGAGCAAGTGCTGCGGGATTTCGGTTTCAATCTTTGCGACCATCACCCTTCCCTCCCGACCACTGACGCTACGGCCCTAACCCGCGCCCGGGTCTCGACCGGCATCGACAGATAGGCGCGAAAGAAAGCTTCATCCTCGGCGGCGGCAAGGTCATGTTCGCTGGCCAGAAGATAGCCAGACGTCATGCCCAGGGCACTCGCGAGCCTGGAGACGAGATCGGCACCGGGATTGGTTTCCCGGTTTTCGAGGGTCCAGAGATAGGACTGAGACGTGCCCACGGTGGCGGCGAGCTTCCCGAGGCTGAGGCCCCGGGACAGGCGCAGGGCGCGGAGACGCGTGGGGGTCATTGCTCGAGCCTCTGCTGAGCGTCGGCGATTATCTTGCGCATGCTCTTTACCGCGTCGGCGGGGTGTTTGCCCTCGGCCCTGACCTCGGCTTCGAGTTCCTCGATGGGCGCGGTCAGGGCGTCGTCGGCGAGAAAGGCGGCGAGGTTGAAAGCCGATGGTTGAGGCTCCCAATTCGTCTTCGTGATGAGGTGATCGATGTCGGTGTCGGCAGGCAATGTGCCGCTATCGACCGCTCGCTGAAGCTGCTTGCGATGGTTCGCGACTGTCGCGGCTGATGGTGTGAAAACGACCTTGCTCATGACAAACCACCACACACCCTCACCCGCACATCCGCCGGCGCAAGATCATGCTCGATGCCCGACCTGACATGACTCGCGCGCAATCTCGCGGCCGACCTTTTTCGGATCGATACCCCTCTTCATCAGTGCATCAATCTGCGATCCAAATTCGGGAAGCTCTACGCCCGTTTTCGTGATTGCTTTGCCCATCACCGCTCCTCGCCGATTGGGTTGCCACGTGCATCAGTCGCATTGGCGAAATCCAAGGGGATACTTCTGACGCACTCGTTCACGAAGGATGTCAATTCCGCATCGGCAGCCTTTGCGATATTTCCCTCAAGCAGCCCCAGCCCTGTCATCTTGCGATGCACGCTGCGCAGCCGCCGGACGTCATCATTGCAATATTCGCACACGTCATCGAGCCGACCCGCGACGATAGCGTCCCAGACCTTGCTGCCGTCGATGTCAACCTTACCCTCGATGCCGAGAGCGCGACGCAGGCGATCAAGGCTGATGCGGTTACCGTGACCAGCCCACATCGTCATCGTGTCCTGGACGCGATCGCGGTCCCACGGGCGCGCGTCGATGGGCCACCAATCCGGGATCGTCACGCCAAGTGCGATAGCGCGTTGCCAGATAAAGCGGATGTCGAACTGGGCGTGGTGGGCAACCAGAACGGCCCCAGGTTTGGGTGTATGGTCAGCCATCCAAGCTTCCTTATCGACATCAAGGAAGTGAGGATTGGTGTAGGTATGGCGACGGTTCTCAAACAGCTCTGACAGCAACTCACGCTCACCCTTGAGCGTCATTTGGTGAAGCTTGTCGGTCACCAGGATCTCAGGCATACCGGCATCGATGAGCCGTAGCTCTTCGTTCGCGACGTTCTCGACACCCTCGTCGTTGAAAGCAAAACTTACACAAGCAAGATGGCCTGTGCTGCCGTCGAGCGCAGTCTTGCGCCATTCGGCTTCAGCTGCTTCGGCAGCCTTGGCTTCAGCGGCGGCATGGTCGGCAATGGCCTTGGCACGATTGGCTTCCAAGCTCTCGAGATACTTCTCAGTGCCTTCCTTCGTCCGACCGTCAGCCTTCACAGCTGAGAGGTCCAAGGGCGCGACGACGTGCTTAAGCGTCGATTTCGGCGCGAATAGCTGGATCTTGGCTTGGCATGGTCTCGCAGTCGAGATAGAGATAAAGCGGTCCCATTATGCCACCTCGCCGTGTGAGGTGGTGACGAAACCGGCGATTTCTTCGAAATCTTGCATGATTTCGAGCTGAGATCCGGCTTTTGCCTTGAGCTTCTCGAAATGCTCTTCGTCACGCGCTACGCGGATCAGCTCCGAAAGCCAGCATTCGACCGACTGGCCGTAGACAGTCTCGGCGTAGATGAGCAGCGCGCTCCGGTCATCGATAGACAGGGTCCACCATCCGGCGTCGCGTCCCCAGCGGACGTCGACGATATCAAATCCGAGACTGTCGGGGTCTGGACTACTGTCTGACTCCTCATCGCCTTCGCCGCCATCATCGTCGTCATCGCCACCGATCGGCGGGATGGACGGCATTGCGGCAGGGGCGGCACCGGAACCGCGGCCATCGGGCGCGGAGTGGGTGGGCTTCATTTTCTCATGTGCAACGATCAGCTGGTATGTCACGCTATTCTCCGTGTTTGCGTGTTGAGGGGGTATTCTCGGCATTGCCGGGAAGCGGCGCCTCCACGGACGCCGCTATCGAGCAAGGCTAGGCGGCGTCTCCAACGTCATCCCAGCCGCGCGAGGCGTGGTCGATTACATACGTCTGCGGGTTCTCGAGATCGAGGGCGTCGACGCGGTCGTTGTACTCGTCGAGCGTCATTTCGCCCGCGGTGTAGCGTGTCATGATCTCGATCAACCTCTTGTGTTTCTCCCAAGCCTTGCTGTCATCGGGGGCGTACGATTGCGCGGTCGAAATCGAGACATTGAGACCGCGAGCGACACGCTGCCATGTCCAGCCAATGCCGCGCATCGCACGCACCTGTCTGCGCATGAAAGCGTCGTGGCGGCGGCGTGCCTCTGTCCGGGCTGCCACGCCGGCAAGGCGAAGGCGCTTGAGGACTGCGGTCGTCGAGACACCGAAATGGTCGGCAATAGATTGAATTGAGCATCGATCATTGCGCATGCGAACCATATCTTCGACGTCGCGACCGGACAGCTTGGGCTCAAGCTTCAAACCCTGCTCGGCGCACAGCTGCTGGACGTAGCGTGCGCTCAAGTTGTCCTCGTCGGCGATGGCAGCAACTGTGAAGCCGGCTTTGCGCATAGAGATGATGCGCTCATATGTCTCGGCGGACGGCATTTCAGCGACCTCCCTCAACGGCGCCTCGGGCGACGGTGTCGTGGTCGATCGCGCCGAGCTTCATGAAGATTTCGTCGACGAAGGGCTGGTGCATCTCACGATGAAGAGGCTTCCGGCCAGCCATCACGTTCGTCACGATGCGGGATGCTCGGTGGAGATCGGTATGCGCGTTGTTGACGCGTGCCAGCTCCAGTTTGTCATCCTCGGGCAGACGGCACCCAGCAAATGTTTCGTTCATCGACGTGCGCAGTTCGCCGAAAACCTCAAGCCCATGCTCAAGGGCAAGCAGGATTCGGCTGAGGTCACTCTGGTCAATCGTGGTCATCTGGTCTCTCCTATGGTCGCTTGGGCAGCGCGGGACGGGTCAGGGGGACGCGAGGCAGAGATCGACTACGGGCGGGCCGTCCTCCTGAGACAGCGCATCCATGTCGAGCTTGCCAGCCTGCTCCTGCTTCTCGTCTTCGAGATGCTTCGCGAGGCCATCCACGAACCGGCTGCCGCCTGCAGGCGCAGGAATGCGCTTCGCCGGAGCGGGCGTTTCCGTTGGTTGATCCTGGCGGATTGCCTTGACGGATCTGGGTGGCGCGATTTTCACTTCAAGTATTCCCGTTCGCGTTGGAGATACATTATTGTCGTCTGAGAGAACGGAAAAAACAAGTTAGGCCAGAGGCCTACGTGGCAGAAAGGTGAATTGATGCCGATTTATTATGGAACTTCAAGAGGTTAGTCTCAAGAAAAATTTTCGGTATCCAGGGGTGGTAACGCTTTTCCAGAAGCAAAACAAGTGAACTCGACTTCACTTGGTTTGAAATTCGAATGGATTGTTTTTGACAAAAGTGAAGGATATGGCAAAAATTCTTGGGTTTGGTCACTTTCATTGCGTGGATCGATAATAGAATACTGCGCATGTCGCGCACAGGAGAGACGCTATGAGAGCCCTATTCGCCGCTATCCGAGCGGCATTCGCCCAGGTCATGACCATGGTCTGGACCGCCACCAGGCAAGCCGGACGAATCGTGTGGGCCATGATTCCCAAAATGCATTCGGGTGCCACACCCGATGCCGGCGCCCTGGCGGCGCGGGTCGCCCAGGAGCAGCCCGATTACATCGATCAGGCCGAGGCGCCATATGATCGGATCAGGAAAGCAGCCGCGGCAATGGCGGCCGGGTCAGTGACACCAGATCACCTCATGGGCATGCCGGCCGACTTGGTAACGTGGCTGCGTGTGATGCCCCGCTCGATGCTGTGCCGAGTCGCATGCGCGTCAGACGATGCTATCGATGCCCACATGCACGGACGGAAGACAATGCGCGGTGTGCTGACATACGATCGCGATGCCGTGGATCAATATCGCGCGGCAAACGAAAGAGCCCGCCGTGATGACGAGCTCGATGAAAAATTGGCGTGTGTGATGTAAAAGGATCGGGATTTCGATCCACGGGCGGCTAGGGTGACCTTGCCGCCCTTTTTAGTGCCTGCGCTCAGCATTGATTTCAGCTGCCAGCCGCGCCGCGCGCTCCCGCTCCAGTTCGCGCTCGAGATGCTCGATCCGGCGAAGTGCTGCGCGATGAGCAGTCACGAGTTGATTGACTTGGCTCCCCGTGCGCTGAAGCATGCGCTCGGCATTCCCTGCGCGCTTGGCAAATCCCATAGCGATGGCGAAATCGGTTTGGTCTCCTGAAAGCATGTGTGAACTCCTTATCATGTTGTCATAGCACGATTATCTTGCGATTTCGCGCTCGAAATACCTTGCATTCTAATCATCTGCGGGTGGTCGCTTCGGACGCGGGATGTGGACGAGCTCATCGAGAGTGACCGGTCCCCTATCCGACTACACATCACGATCAGGCTTGGGTGGTATCGATGATGTCGCGCCAGCGGGACGAACAGGTAACGCGGGGCGGCGTGTCGGGAGAGCGGGGCCTTGAAGACCGCGACGTTTTCAGTCGATGCCGGGGCTGGACGGTTCGATCTCGATGTTAGCCGATGTCCTCTCAAAGTCAGAATTGATCGGCAGGATGTAATTCCGGCGAATCTGTGCCCTCGACAGCGAAATTGAGTTCACGGAAGGGATCCGTGTCACCAGATGATCTGTCCCTTGATCTAGAACCTTGTGCTTAGCCTTGGGAAAAGACTTTTGACTGAGGCGGCGGTTGTCTCTTGCGTCGACGATTTATAGCGTGATGCCATGACACAATGTGAGAAAAGTATTGGGACTCGAAATGGACGGCTGGCGCGGCAGCGGAGACTGGCGGCGAAGCGGGGCCGTGCCTATCGTCGCCGGCTCGCCGAAGAGCGTCGTCCCTTGGCGCGGGATGTCGATGCTGCGCTATCGGAAGGACTGGCGTTTCTGATCGCAAAGCATGGCACTGCCGCGCCAGTTGACCTACGTGAGTTGTCGGTGATTGCAAAAATTGTGCTGGAGCGCGAGGGCTTTGCTGCGGGCACGATTGCTGCTGCGATCCGTTCTCGATTTGCGCGGCGTGAAGAGCATCGTGATGTCGGGCACATGCCAAGCCTGACCGCGACTGATGCTGCTCTGGTGCGACCGACGAAGGCCGGTGAATGGGAAAGCGATCTGGCAGAATACGTACGATTTACGTCAGCGAAGATAGCGTGATGGCGTGACCGCACCATCCTGAGAACACTCCCGTTACATCTTCGAATGCCAATACGCAAACAGCGCTGGCTCGCGGCGGCAATGGGGCCGGTTGCTGCCTGTCCGGTTTTCTGCAGGAAACGGAGAAAGCCGACATTCGGCACCTGACCTGATCTCGCCCCCCACACGGGTTCTTAACGCTCTGCGTCCATTTCGGCGAGCTTTGCAACGCGCCGGCGAAACTCTTCATCTGTAGAGAAGTCAGCCTTGAGGAAAGCGCTCACAAGGTCCTTTGCCAGCCACAAGCCGACGATTTGCGCGCCGATGCACATCACATTGACATTGTCATGCTCAACCGACTGATGGGCCGAATGAATGTCGTGACAAACCGCTGCGCGAATGCCACGAACCTTGTTCGCGGCGATCGATGCTCCCACGCCCGTTCCACAAACCAGCAAACCGCGCCCCCCCTGTTCGTGTTGGAGCCTGGAGGTCAATTGCCGCGTGATGTCGGGGAAATCGACTGGCTGCTCGTCAAAGGACCCGATATCCTCCACCTCATGTCCGAGAGACTTGATATAGTCGACGAGAGGAGCCTTGAGCGGAAAGCCCGCATGGTCGGATCCGACGATTATAAGCATTGCAAGATTGTCCTCATCTGGGCGTTGGCGCACAGGCGCCGGTCTAAGAACGGCCTGTGCGTTGGGCCAAAACAAAATGTTCTTTCAGGACGGCTTCCGCCTGATCGGGGTCGCCGGCAATGATTGCGTCATAGACGCGAACATGATCTCCGGAAAGCGAGTCGATGATATCGGGCTTGCCAGCCACTGCTTCGCGCCGTTCATGGTGACTGCGCCGTAGATGAGAAGCGATCGCCTCGTAGATCAGTTTCAGAACCTTGTTGCCAGAGGCTTCAACAATGGCCGCGTGGAAAGCGAAATCGGCCTCCGCGCCGAGATCGGGATCATCGACCGTATGCTGTATTTTATCGAGAGCATCGATGAGCTGGGCCCTGACTTCGGGACCTGCATATCGGCAAGCGAGTCTGATGGCGCGGCATTCGATTGCCATGCGCGCCTCAAGCAGATGCTCGTAAAGCGCCGGCTCCATGGCGAGCACGAGCCCGAAAAAGTCCTGGAGCATGTGCAGGTCCGGTTTGCGCACGAAAGCGCCTTGCCCCGGCTTGATCTCAACAACACCAAGGAGGGCGAGAACACGCATGACCTCGCGCAGGCTCGCACGGCTCACGCCAAGTTTCTGGGACAGCTCCCGCTCGGGAAGCAGTTTGTCGCCCGGCCGCAGTTCGCCGTTCAGGATCTGGTCCTTGAACATGCGAAAGGTAACCTCGAACACGCGCGGGTTGGTTTCCGATTTGACGTCGACCCCTCGTGGGTTACGCACGGCGCTAGTTCCCGGCATTTCATTGGCAGGCGTGTGGGTCATGGGGCCCTCAATATCCAAAAAGTCTGGGCAGCCAAAGAATCAATTCCGGGGTCAGCGCCATGAGCATCGTCCCCCCGCAAAGAACCGCCAAGAACGGCAGCATGGCTTTTGACACGTTTTCCACACTGGTTTCTGCGATCGAGGCAGTGACGAAAAGGACCACACCGACGGGAGGGGTGACGGCACCCAGCGATAGCGCCAGGCATACGATGACGCCGAAAAACAGGGGATCGATTGAAGCGGCAAGCGCGATCGGAAGCAGAACAGGCGTCAGAATAATGAGCGCCGAAATCGTATCGATGAACATTCCCACGATCAGAAGAAACAATACGATCCCAAGCATCAACACCCATTGCGATGAGATGCCCGAAAGTAGAAATTCGGCTGCTTGGGCCGGCAAGCGCTCGAACGCCATGATCCACGAAAACAACGCGGCAATCGTCATTATGAGCATCACCACCCCGGTCGTGGCGGCCGTGTTCAACAAAATTTTCGGCAAATCGCTCAGGCGCATTTCGCGGTACCAGAACAACGCGATCAGAGCGGCATAGGCCGCGCCCACGGCCCCGGATTCGGTTGGGGTCATTACCCCGCCCAGAATACCACCCATGATGATAAAGGGCGTCATCAGCGCCGGAAACGCGTCGAACGCAGTGGAGATGATCTGGCGCGGTGTGCCCGGTTCATCGAGTGGAATTCCCTGTCTTCTAGCTTTGAGAATGATGAGAACCATGAGCCCGAGAGACAGCAACACCGCGGGGACGTAGCCGCCGACAAAGAGACCGCCGACCGAAACACCGCCGATACTGCCGTAGACAATCATTGGAATGCTCGGTGGAAGCACTGCGCCGAGCCCGCTGGAGGCAGATTCGATCGAGGCGGCATCCGCCCTGGAGTATCGCCCACGGAGCATCGCGGGAATGGTCACCGAGCCCGTACTGGCCGCGTTGGCGACTGAAGAGCCCGAAAAGCTGGCGAAGATCATGGAAGACAGCAACGAAACGATGCCCAGCCCGCCCTGCAACCGCCCGACCACTGCACGCGCAAAATCGACCAGACGGCGTGAAATGCCGCCAGCGTTCATCAACTCGCCGATCAGGATAAAGAACGGGATTGCCGTCAGCGCGAAGGAATCTGCGCCGGCGAACATTTGTTGGGGCAGAATATCGAGCGAGAGATGCGGCAAAAGGATTAGCACATGGGCCAAAGCGGCAAGGCCGACGGCAAAGGCTATCGGAATGCCGATGATCAGCATTGCAAAGAAAACGCCGGCGAACAGAAGAATGCTCATGGCGCCGAGCTTTCAGCTTGCGGGTGGTCCGGTTTAGCAACCCCGATCCAGGCTTCGCGGATGTCCTCGAACAAGCGCAGTGACATAAGCGCGCTGGAGACCGGAACGCTAAGATATCCCCATGCAGCAGAAATGCCCAGGATCGGCGTTTGCCTCCCGAACGAATAGGCGGTCCATGCCAGCCGCGCACCGGCAAAGCCAATGACAGCAAGAAAAGCGAGAACCAGCACCAATCCGAGCAGGACCAGAACGCGGCGGGTGGTAGGGGGCAAGGCTTCGATAACGATAACAACGGCCATATGCGCTTTTCTGTAAAGAGCTACATAAGCTCCGAGAAAAACCACCCAGACAAAGAGAAGGCGGCTCAGTTCCTCGGACCATAAAATGCTGATGGCGAGGACATAGCGTGCAAACACATTGGTGCAGACCAAAGCCACAAGCCCACCAGCACATAGGATCGTCACAAGGCTTGCAAACTTGTACGCTGCTATATTTGCACGTTTTAGCACTTGGTTTTCCAATGCTTTGCATGGCCGAGGCACGGGATAGTGCCCCGTGCCTCGCGAATATCCCTCGGTCAGTTTGTCGCGCCGACCGCCAAATCATACAGGTCTTGCGGGATGCGGCTACCAACATACTCGTCGTGGATCGACTGGGTCATCTCCCGGAAAGGGGCAAGGTCCGGCTCGGTGACTTCGACGCCAGCCTCTTGCATAAGGGCTGTCATCTCGTCGGCACTGGTCTGTGCGGTTGCACGTTCTTCGGCCATGGCTTCACTGGCAGCCTCCTGAACGGCCGTCTGCATCTCCGGCGAAAGCGAGTTGAAGTAATTCTCATTCATCACCAGAACCACGAACGACAGCAGGTGGTTGGTCATCGACATATAGCTCTGCACTTCCTGCAGGTTGGCCGGATAGATATTGATGACTGCATTTTCCTGCCCGTCGATCGTGCCCTGCTGTAGAGCGGTATAGACCTCGCCATACGGAATCGCCGCCGCAATACCGCCGAGCGCCTCGGTGACCGCAAGGTTCACCGGATTCTCCGGGCTGCGAAACTTGAGGCCGACGAAGTCCTGAGGCGATTCGAGCGAGTGCTGGTCGTTGGTATAGACGCGTGCACCGTTGTTTCCCCACGCCAGCACACGCAGCCCGCGTTCGCTCAGGATAGCCCCTAACCGTTCGCCAAGCTCGCCGTCGAGTTGCTCGAACGCTTGGTCGTGATTGTCGAATAGGTAGGGCAGGCTCAGGATCGTTGTCTCCTCGGCGAATTGCGCCAGCGGATCATGGCCGATGATAGTTGCTTCGATCGAACCGGACTGAACGTTCTGGATCACTTCGGTTTCCTGACCGAGCTGGCCCGAGGGAAACACCTCTCCCTGAATTTCGCCGTTCGTTTTTTCTGCCAGTAAGTCAGCAAACCGCTCGGCGGCCACATCGAAATGGCTGTCAGCAGCACAGCAGTGCGGAATGCGGATCGTTTGCGCATTGACGGCGCTTGAAAACCCCAACCCCATGCTAAGGATTGCGGCTCCAGCGAGCGCCAAATTTTTTGGTCCTGACATGATATTCTCCTCCCGGTTGTTGATCAGTTCAATATTGGCGACCGTCAGCTGTCGAGCTGCTCGATCTCCGAAACCTGGCGCTTGAGGCCCGCCAGGTTGGCCCTTACCGCTGTGGTCAAGCGGACTGCGGTTTCCTTCATGGAAAGCTTTTGCATCGTGTATTCGTTGGCATTGATTGCCGACTGGACGGTCTCCACCCATTCTGTCGGCACGCCGTCGATCCCCTTAAACGCGCCACAGATCGAGCCGAGCATCCCGCCGATACAGTCGGTGTCGCGCCCGATATTGGTCGCGCCGATCAGCCCCTCGCGCACATCGCCCTTGGTGATCCAGAACAGAGCCAAAACCTCGGCGGCGGTCTCCACAGCATCGGCGTAAGGATAGGTCGGCATAAAATGCTTACGGATCGGCTCCCGAATATCGCGTAGATCGGGATGCTTGACAGCAATCTCGAGAGCTTGGTCAAGAATTTGTCGAGTAAACAGTGACACGTTGTTTCTCGCCGCCTCGATGACGCTGTCGACCGTCGCTTCAGGCCGAAAGGCCTCGGCAGTGGCCGCGGCAATCACGCGGGATCCTTCGGTACCCCCGCTCACCGGCGGCTGAAGTAGCGAACAAATATCGATAGTGTCGAGCGATGCCTGGCGGGCGTCGCCCGCATTAATGATGCCGACCGGACCAATCATATGAGCCGCATCGACGAGCCCCGGCCACGGCGTCAGGGAACCGATAAGCCGCGGATGGATCCTCGTATTTTCATCGCCGGCCTGCAGACGATCGAGATGAATAACGATGTGGGGGTTGACCAGGCGACCGATATCTTCCCGCTTGATCTCCCGCCGAAAGACGTCTGCGAGATCCTCGACGGTTATACGACCGTTCTTCTCGATCATTGCGAGTTCCAGAAGATAGCGAATTTCCGCGCCGTCTTCGGTCATCCCCGGAGGCATATCCATGTGTTGGTAGCGCAGCGGCGGGCTGTTGTTCCAATATCTGACCTCTCGGTCCTGCTGAACCCAAGGAAGTAGCCCCTCCACCCAGCCGAAATGATCCTCGACGGCCTTCCATCCGCCTCCGGGCACGCTCACCCATTCAACCGCAGCACCGATAGCCGATCCGATGTTAGATGCGGCCACCGAACCATAAACTTTCTTGAAAAGCTGTGTTTCAGACACGTGAATACCTCCTCCTCTTGCGGTCTGACCGCGGTCTGAGTTTTTGCCAAACTAGTATATCGTTACGGGAAGTCAAGAGCGTTAAGCCCATGTGTGGACCGCTAGGCCTGACAATAGAACGCAATTGTAGAATCTTGGCGGATCCTGGTTGCGCTAATCGACACCGGCGACCATGGTCTCGTTGCTGCTCATTGAAACTTGGCGGACCTTGACGGCTCAGCTCGGGCCGCGGCTCCCCCCATGAGTTTTCAGCGATACAAGCGGACCGGCGGCATCTGGGACGGCACAAAGCCGGGCTGAAAGGCAGGAATGAGGGCGCGTTGCCGACAGGCGAAAAGAGGCCGAATCCAGAGGGTCAGCTGTTGGAGACGGAAACGCTGCGGATGTGCCGATGTTCCCGACGCTGGCCGCGATCCGCAACAGGAAAAAGATCCTGTGAAGGGCCGTCGTCATACCGGCGCGGTAGGATATGCTGGCACATGGCGGAGGATGGCATCATAGATCAAGCCGAAAGGAAGATCATCACCGCGGCGAAGAAAAAATCCTCTCGGCCCAGTCGGGGCATCCTGTGCCGAACTTGAGTGCGACGGCCACCAGGTACAAAACACGGCACCAGATGGAATGTATCAGGCGCTTGCTGAAGCAGGCCCTTCGGTGCAGGCGCTGAAAGGGACGATCACTGCCGCCACTCAACCATAAAATACCGATGGAAGTGTCATCGATACTTGAGGCACAAAAGAGACCAGCATGAGGACCACCGCCATTATGATCAGTTGCGGCCAGATCGCCTTGGCAAGCTTCCCGAGCGACAGATTGGAAATAGCCATACCCACAAACAGGCAATAGCCGATCGGGGGCGTGGCCATACCCATGGCGACATTGGTGACGATGATAGTACCGAACTGAATCGGGTCCATGCCGATTTGCTGTGATAGCGCGATAAACATAGGCCCCAGGATCACCATGATGGCGATTTCGTCCATAACCGCGCAGGCTATGATAATCGCGATGTTGAGCACGATGATCACCAGCCATGGCTCCCCCACACTCGAGACAAGGAATTCGGCAGCGCCGACGGCCAGTCGTTCCTGCGCAACCAACCATCCGAAGCCGGAGGAAGCAGCGATAATGAACATGATCATACCCGATGTCTTGGCTGCGGACATGATGATATCGGGTAGGTCCCTGAGCCGGATGCGCCGTTCAACAAAAGTTCCCACTACGATTGCATAAAGACAGCTGGCGACACCCGCTTCTGTGGGGGTGAAGATGCCGCTATAGATTCCACCCAAAACCAGAACTGGCGCCATCAACGCCCAGATACCGTTACGGAAAGCTTGTCGAATCTCGGACCAGCTAGCACGGGGCATTCGCGGAATATTGTGCTTTTTTGCGTGAAACCAGGTGATGATCATGAAACCGATGATCAACAACACCGCCGGCCCGACTCCGGCTATGAACAGCTGGGCAATCGAGGTTTCAGCGATAACCGCCCAAATCACGGCGGCAATCGAGGGAGGAATCATCGGGCCGAGTACGCCCGCGCTGACGGCCAAGCTTGTCGCAAAAGGTTTCGAGAAGCCCCGTTCCACCATTGCCGGTATCAAAATCGAGCCCACGGCGGCAGTAGTTGCCGGCGCCGATCCGGAAATGGCCGCAAATATGGCCGCTGCTAATATGGTTACGTGCCCCAGACCACCGCGCAAGTGCCGAACCAGAACATCGGCGACATCGACAATGCGTTGAGACAGGCCGCCTTGCGTCATGATCTGGCCGGCCAGCATGAAAAACGGGATCGCGAGCAGACTGAAGGACTGCGTGCCCCCCAGCATCATCTGGGGCAAAACAAGCAGATCAACATCGGCAACCACAAGAGCGGCCACCGTGCAAAGCCCTAATGCAACCGCAAACGGGACACCCAGAATGACCAGCAGGGCGAACCCGGTCGTGAGGACAAGTGCGACTTCAGACATCGGTTTTTACAACCGTCTCGGGCTGATCCACGCGAATGACCCGTTCCGCACCAAATATCATGATCAACACGCCTGACACCGGCAGGGCGGCATACAGCCAGACCAGAGGATAGCCAATGGCGGCGGACCGCAGCCCGCCCGCTTCGAAGGTATAGCGCCCGCCAGCCCAGAACAGAACACCCCCCAGAACTATACAAAGAGCATTCACGCAACGCTGCTGTATGATTTGCCAGCGTGGCGGCAGGCTTTCCGCGACAATAACGAGCCGTGCGTGAAAGCCTTCCCGGATGCCCAACGGCGCAATCAGCAGCACGGACCAGCTGAACATCGCCAGGGCAACTTCGTCAGGCCAGGGCAGCGTGACTGAAAATGCGTATCGCAATACGACCTGCAGCCCCAGGGAAAGAAGCATGACCAGGGTCATGACCACGACAAGCATCACAAGCAATCGTGCAAGCCAGTCACATATTATGGTCAGAACCTTGGCCATGTTTCCTCAAATCCGCTAGCGAGACTCGATGATGGCGAAGACTTCGTCCATCAGTTCAGCGCCGATATCGTCACGGTACTTTTCATAGATCGGCGCCACAGCCTCCCGAAAAGGGGCCACGTCGGGTACCTGGTTCACCTCCATACCTTTTTCTTCCAGCCGTTCTACTGTTTCGGCTTCCACTTCCTGCTGGCGCACGCGCTGTTCGGTCACCGCTTCGTCCGCAGCTTCCAGCACGATCTGCTGCAAATCTTCCGGCAACCCCGAGAGGGACCGTTCGGACATCAGGAGATTGGCCACGGAATAGGTATGGTTCGTCAGCGACAGGTAGTCCGCCACTTCATAAAATTTGGCGGCATCCACCAATGCCACCGGCATTTCCAGTCCGTCGATGGTACCCTGCTGCACAGCCATGAAGGTTTCACCCCATTCCATGGGAATGGCGTTCCCGCCCAGCATGGAGAACATGTCGATGTAGACCGGATTCTGCATGACCCGGTATTTGACCGATGACACGTCTTCTGGCTTGGCCACCGGATTCACATTGTTGACCATGCTGCGATAGCCACCTTCCATGTATCCCAGGACAACCACCCCGCGGTCCCTCAGCTTCTCGGCCAGAATTTCACCCGGACGGCCGTCCAGCACGGCATATGCCTCTTCTGCCGTCCCGTACAGAAAGGGAAGATCATTGATCTGGAAGGCCGGTTCGAACTGAGACACGACAGCATTGACCACTACGGCGGCATCCACCGTGCCGAAACGGAGACCTTCCAGCAACTGACGTTCGTCGCCCAGCTGGCGGTTGGGGTAGGTTTCGACCTCAATGCGTCCGTCGCTACGCTCTTCGACCAGCCGCTTGAATGCGTTGGCACCGATCGCATACGGATCCACTTCGCTGTCGGGGGTCACCCAACCCAGCTTGATCGTGTAGTCGGCAGCCATGGCAGCGCTGCTGGCGGTGAGTGTTGCCGCCACCATGGCGGCCTTAAGCCAAAAATGTTTCTTCATGTTCTCCTCCCGTTACATGTGGTTGTGAAGATTTCTCCGGCTAGGAGCTGGTGAAATGCAGGATGTTGGTTCCTGCCGCGACGAGTTCTCCCCGTTCATTCGTGATATGAACCGTAGCGGCAGCGTTGTTCTTTGCATGATCCACGCCGGTTATTTCGTAGATGATCTCCAGCCGGTCGCCGATGCCGACCAGGTTCAGGAACCGTACGTTGTCATATCCGTAGGATACGGCCGGCCGGCCTACCTGCTCCAGATAGCGGCTGGAAGCGCCTGCGATGAAACCGACCAGCAAAGCCCCCTGCGCCACCCGGCCACCCAAACCCACCGACCGGGCATAGGACTCGTCCGTGTGGTTGGGATGGTCGTCGCCGGTGATTTGCGCGAATCCAGACACATCGGTCTCGCTCACCGTTCTTGAGAACACGGCGGATGTGCCGACCAGGCCATTCAGGAAATCTCTCATCATCATACACCGATTATGCGGCTTTTGCCGGCGGTATTGCCCCGCAGGACCAGCAGCGATTCCAGAAGATAATAACTGCCCCAAATGAGCTCGTGGGAAGTACCTGCTCCACTGCGCATATCAAAGCAGCCATCCGCCAGAAGCCCATCGGCATTGCCTTTGCCGCCTTTGCCAACCTGCAGGTGGTGTTCGACCAGCGCCTCGACCATCAACCGGCCACGATTGCGGTACTCGTCGGCACGATCACCGCCTACCAGTTTCGACAGTTTGAGCAATGCAGAGGCGGCAATTGCCGTTCCAGACGTGTCGCGGCGGGTATCTCCGGCCTGCGCGGCGTCAAAATCCCAGTAAGCGACATGGTCGGCCGGCGCATGCGCGAGCCACCAGTCTGTGGCGGTAACAGCGTGCTGAAGTAAGGCCTCGTCCTCGGGAGCCATGCCGGCACAAACAGCATAACCGAGCATCGCCCATCCCTGGGCGCGGGTCCAAACGGAATCGTCGGAACTGCCCTTGTGGGTAAACCGCTTCAGGATTTCACCGGTTTGTGCATTGAACGAGGCCGACTGAATCACGCGACCATCATCCAGCATGCAATAATGGGCGTTGCGATGCGCGTGAGAAAGCGCGACTCGGCGCAAATCCTGATCATCCGCAGCATCGGCTGCCCAAAGAAGCAACGGACTCGCTGTCAGTCCGTCGATGTTGGTATCGGTATTGCTGACCGTGTGGGCCTCTTCCGCGTCCTGACCCAGCGGCATGAGACCGGCGCTCTCGTCAAATGTCGCGGCTAGGGAACGTGCGCTATCGATGGCGAATGCCCGCCCCCGCTTGCTATCCGCCAGATCCGCACCGAGCGCGGCGGCATGAAGAAACAGAAAGCCGCGGAACACCGTCTTGGAGTGAATGCGGTTCCCAAGCCGTGCCAGCCATTGCTCGGCCGCGCCCTTGTACTGCGGATCGTGGGTGGCGAGCCAAGCGAGCCACAACTCTCCAACCCAGTATCCGCCCGTCCAGAAACCGTCGGGAGTCAGGGTCCATTCCCCCGTCCGCGGCTCGGCATAATGCGGAAATCCGTCCAGCGATGCAGAGAGACCCGCATTGATACGCCGGATCATTGCTGACATTGCGTCATCGTATGTATTGAGCATGAATTTTCCTCTTGATTTAAACTTACTATCCAGATGGTATGTTGTCAACATGTGGCTGGAAGTAGATCCGGTATGGCTGACATTAATAGGGCATTCGGCATTCTTGCCGTCAGCGGTTTCCCATCCCGGCTCTTACGTCCTCGAACGGCACTCGATGCTTCAGAAATTGTTCTGCAAGCGCTGCTTGCGCGGTTATGCTAGAAGTCAACGGTGCGGTCCTGAACCGAGGCCAAACTTGCATCGGATCCGGCATTCGGTCGACAGCCGGCTTTGACGTGGCACAGCATCTAGTGGAGTTGGAACGTGCAACCTTCAGTACCCGCAAGTGAAACGATTTCAGCGGTTGCGGCAATGAGATGGCGCATCAGCGCGGACAAGCCTTTCCTCACGCTGGCCGCGACAGATACGACGGTTACCTATGACGATTTCATGCGCCAGGTGGCATCTCTTGCCAGCGAATTGAGCGACCTAGGCATGCAGCCCGGTCAGACTATCGCCACACATTTTCCCACCGGCATTCCGGCCCTGATCGCCTGGCAAGCGGTTAGCGCGATCGGGTGTGTAGAAATGCCGATCCACCCTGATCTGAGCGGCGAGCCGTTGCAACATATACTAGCGACCTGTCCGCCTGCCGCCATTATCGGAGAATGGTCCCTGCATAGGAATATCGCGGCCGTGACGGTCGATCCCGCACCACTAATGTTATTTCACGGCCGCCCCCCGAACACGCCCTTTCCTGCGGCTGCGCGGGATATCGAACCTGTACTGCAACGAGCCGCCAAACGCCTTCCCGAGGGTAAAGTATCACCGTCAGCGGCTGCCACCGTGCTGTTCACGTCCGGCACATCCGGTCCTGCCAAGGGCGCCCTGCTGCCGCACAAGCAGTTGCACATGGTCGCTCAGCAGGTTTTGGAGGCAACCGGCCTCAATGCGGACGACACATACTATTGCGTACACCCACTCAATCATGTTGCCGGCAAATATATGGGCGTGTTCGCTGCGATGATGGCAGGTGCGCATGTCGTTCTGGAAGAACGCTTCGATGCCGCTGTTTGGATTGAACGCGTCCACCGGCACCGGATCACCATCTCCATGGCCCACGGTCCAATGCTCGAAATGATCCACGCGCAACCAGCCTCGCCGTTGGATGCCCAACATCAAATGCGCCGTATGATGTGCTGCCCGCTTCCCCTAGCAATCGGAGCGGAATTCGAAAGCCGTTTCGATCTTGCGGGTATCGAGATGTGGGGCATGACCGAGATCGGCAACCCGCTATGGACATCGGTGCAGGCACCGCGTGTGCCCGGTTCCTGTGGACGTCTGCTTGCACAGTGGTACGACATGCAGATCGCGGATCCTCAAACCGACATTCCTTTGCCTGCCGGTACCGTCGGTGAAATCCAGGTGCGCCCGCGTCACCCGTATACCACCATGATCGAATACACCGGAAGGCCGGATGCAACTGCCGCCGCTTGGCGCAACCAATGGTTTCACACCGGAGATCTGGCTTACCAGAACGCAAGCGGAGATGTCTTCTATCTGGACCGCATCGGCGACCGCATCCGGCGCCGGTCGGAGAATATTTCGTCCTACGAGATCGAAGCGGCCGCGATGCGTTCCGGCATGATTGCCGAAGCTGCTGCCGTGGGCGTGCCGTCTGGGTTCCAGCATGACGACGAGATCAAACTGTTCGTCGTTGCCGGCCCTCACCAGGAAGTAGATTGCACCTTGCTGCTCACGTTTCTTGCTGGACAGCTGCCGCATTTCATGCTGCCCAGATACATCGAAACGTTGAGCGGGCTTCCGCGCACCCCCAATAAGAAAGTACGAAAGAAAGAGCTGCGCGACCGGCCGAACGGCACCGGCACCTGGGACCGCAAGGCTGCCGGCCTCCGGCTCCGCGACCTCTACCGGCTTCCCTGAGCCAGCATACCATTCAGCATGCTCACCCTGACGGCCTGCACCAGCAATCGCCCATCAATCTCGCCTCCCCGCCGTTGCCATTCCAGCATCATGCCGTCATGCATGGCGACGATCATGGAAACGAACTCGGAAGGCTTGATGTCGTTATTGAACGCGCCAACTTTCTGACCTTCTTCGACAATACCGGTAAGATGCTCATAGATTCTGCGGTAGATATCCGTGACTCGCCGGCCGATCTCGTTGTCCTGACCGCTGAACACAATCGATATCTGGATTAGGCACAGGAGCCTGTACGGAGCTTCGAGGCCCTGGCGTGCACCGTGATGGAAGAAATCCACGATTCGCTCCGAAGGCGAAGCGTTCGAGGAATCCACTTTCTCGATGAAAGTGCTCACAACCGCCTCTTCCGCCGAAGCCAGCAGATGAAGGAGAAGATTCTCCTTGCTCTGAAAGTAGAAGAAGATCGCCCCTTTGGTCATATTCACTTCATCGGCGATCTGCTGAAGGGTTGTGGCCTCGTACCCCCGGACAACGAAAAGGCGGAAGGCCGCTTCCGTGATTCGCTGCATGCTCATCTCGCGCATAGCGGCATTGGATGTCGACTTGCGCCGCCAGCGCACGGTTGGTGTGTCTTCCTCCGTCTTGTCGGACATTAGGCCGGCTTACCCTCCTGCAGCTTTCAGGATCCAATTCCCGTCTTACAGACTTTCATGCAGAATTCGAACAAAGTCATCAACACCTATCTCGCGCGCATTGCTCGCCGTGGAGTGATCTTTTACCGCTCCCTCGGCGACGGCTTCGAAACAATCCGGCTTGACCCCCATTTGTCCAAGGGTGCCCGGCAACCCCAGACGGATCGACAAATCCGCTATGGATTGGGGAAGGTCCGCGTCGGCATCAAGGCCCATGGCTTCCCGGATCTTGGCATACTTGGCTTCGGCGCCCGGAGCGTTGAAGCGCAGCACCGCCGGCAACAGAACCGCATTCAGCGTGCCGTGATGAAGCTTGATGCTCTTGAGCCCGCCAAGCGGATGGGAAAGGGAGTGAACGGCACCAAGGCCTTTCTGGAAGGTCAGTCCGCCCTGCAAGGCGGCCATCATCATCTCCGTGCGCGCCTGGCGGTCGTCGCCGTTTTGGGTGGCGGTTTCCAGCCAGCCTGTTGCCCGCGCCAGGCCGTCCAGAGCGATCGCGTCGGCCACGGGATTAAATTTGGGGCTGAGATATGTCTCGATACAATGGGTCATCGTGTCCATACCCGTGGCAGCGGTCAGATAGGGCGGCAGCCCGGCCGTGAGATCCGGGTCACAAAGCGCCACATCCGGAATCATGAACGGGGAAATGAACCCCAGCTTCCGGCCGTCTTCCAGGGTCAACAAGGCTGCCCGCCCCACTTCGCTTCCCGTTCCGGCCGTGGTGGGTACCGCAATAACGGGCGGCTTGTTCGAAGTGATGCGCCCGGCACCGCCCAGAATGACCGCGTACTGTTCGAGCGGCGCATCATGGCTCGCCAACAGCGATACCGCCTTTCCCAGATCGATCGCCGATCCGCCCCCGAGGGCCACGATGCCATCGCAATCGGCCGACCTGAACATCTCGACGGCCTCCATGGCAGCCGCTTCGGTGGGATTTTCAGGCGTGCCGTCGTAAACCGCCGTGTCCGCCGGCAGGCCGCCTTTTTCGAGCACGGTGGCGAGAATGCCCGCGGCAGCGATACCCTTGTCGGTCACGATCAGCGGTCGCGAGCTACCCTGCAATTGCAGTTCTTCGGAAAGCAGCGCGATGGCTCCCGCCTCGAACTGAATGCGTGTGAGATACTGAATAAGTGCCATTTCTGATCCTATGTAATTACCGCCGGCGCGCCGCCAGGAAATTCTCGAACGCTGCACGGGCGGGCGGTTGAACGAAATTGATCGCGTACAGCCCCGCTTCCACAAGCATGCCGGTATCGGATGCCGATCCTGCACTCAGGGTCGCGGTCTTGGCAAACTCCAGGGCCACGGGATCCTTGTCGGCGAAAAGGGCGGCAAAGGCCAGCGTATCCGACTGCAAGCTGTCCTGGGGCACGATACGGTTGATGAAGCCGAAATGCCGGCATTGTTCGGCTGTGTAGTGACTGCCGCTCAACAGCATCTCCCGGGCGAAAGCTGGATGCATCCGCGCCATGGCGAGTTGTGTGCCGCCCCAGCCGGCAAACGTGGCGAGGGTGATTTCAGGGAACCCGAACCGGGCCTTTTCACCCGCGACGATGAAATCGCAGGACAGTGCCAGTTCAAATCCCCCGCCCAGGGCATACCCTTGCACCATGGCAATGGTGGGCTTGGGCAGGCGGGCAACCCGCCGGAAGAAGTCCTGGCCTTTTTGCATGGCGCGGAAGGCCTGCACGGCGTCCGCGCCGGCAATATCTTCGACATCCATACCGGCAACAAACGCCTTCTCCCCCGCTCCGGCGAGAATGATCACCCGGGTATCCGGATCGTCGACCGCGGCACTCAACGCCGCATCGAGTGCACCGACCACGTCATGGTTGAGGGAATTGAGCTTGGCCGCACGTTGAATTGAGACAATACGTACAGCGCCGTGCTGTTGCATCCCAACGAGTTCTTCATTCATTGCTAAACCCCGCAACATGCATGCGGGCCGGCGCACCGGCCCGCACGGTCACTATCAGTTACGCGCGGAGATCACCGCGTCGTAGAACTCCTGACCATCGGGAATCTGGTCGATCAGCTGCTGCGCCACCGGATCGGTAGCTTCCACCAGGGTGTCGACATCCGTCTCCACGATGGTGACGCCGGCCTCTTCCATTTCGGTGATGGCATTGTCATAGGCCTGCTTGTAATAGTCCTGGGCATAGGCCATCGCCTCGTCGGCAGCCTGCTGAACCATTTCCTGTTCCACGGCCGTAAACGAATCCCAGCGCGATTTCGACATGATCAGCAGCGCCGGCATATAGTGGACGCGCGTGAGGTTATAATAGTCGGAAACCTCAATGAACTTGTCCGATACGAACTGGTCCGGGGACGTATCCGCACCATCGATCACGCCCTGCTGGAGCGCAAGATACAGGTCGGCATAGGCCATCGGTGTCGGCTGCGCCCCCAGGGCGGAATAGCTATCCACATAGCCGGGCGACTGGATGACCCGCATTTTCATGCCGGCGAAATCATCGACCGAATTAATTGGCCTTGACGCGAAAACATTGCGTTCCATGGCCGAGAACCAGCCCAGTCCCACCAGTCCGTATTCCGGCAGTACGTCGAGAAACTTGTCGCCCGCCGGACCAGCCAGGATTTCGTTGGCCTGATCGACGCTGTCGAACAGATATGGAATATCAAAGATGAGGAATTCACGCGCCGTATTGGTGAGCGTCGACTGTCCGGTAACGAACACATCCTCTGTACCCATCTGGGCACCCTGGATCATGGTCAGTTCCCCGCCGAGCTGGGAATGAGGGAAAACGGTTATATTGATCTCCCCGTCAGACCGTTCCTCGAGAATATCGGCGAATTTCTGCGCCCCGGCATGAAAGGGGCTGTCGGGAGTGAGCGTATGGCCCAGGTTCATATCAAGGGCATAGGATGGCACTACCGTCAGCATCACGCCAAAGATAGCAGCAGTCGTTTTTTGCAACAGGTTCAAGATAATCCTCCTCAGATTGTTGCGTTGAAGATCTAAAGCAGCGCCGTGCTGACGGCCGGCACGTAGGTGATGATCAGCACGTTGGCGATCAGCACCCCCAGGAAAATCAGCAGATAGCGCACCAGTTGCTCGAGTTTCAGACCGGCGATTTGGCACACAACGAACAGGTTCACGCCGACCGGCGGCGTCACCATGCCGATGGCGAGATTGACAATCATCACCATGCCGAAATGTATGGGATCGATACCGAACGAGACCGCCACCGGCGCCAGGATCGGCGCCAGGATCAGGATCGCGGCAAGAGCTTCGATGAACATGCCCACCAACAGCAGCAACACGTTGGTCAGCAGCAGGAACAGCACCGGATTGTCGGAAATGGCGCCAAGCATGCCGGCCACTTTCTGCGGCACCTGGTTGACGGTGAGCAGATAGGCAAACACGGCTGCAAACGCCACAATCAGCATGATGATCGAGGACATCACCGCCGAGCGTGCCAGAACACGCGGCAGATCCTTGAAGCTCAGCTCACGGTACACGAACAACCCGACAAAAAGGCCATAGAGCACCGCGACGCAGGAGGCCTCCGTCGGCGTGAAAAAGCCGCCATAGATACCGCCCAGTATGAGCGCCGGCATAAGCAGTGCCAGAAGGGCCTGGCGGAACGCCGTCCACAGGCCCGACATCCAGCCCCCGAAGCTGAGCGGCACGACCTCGTCAAACCCCTTTATGCGGGTGACGACATAAACAGTCAGCACCAGTGAAGCGGTGATCAGCAGACCCGGAATGATCCCGGCAATGAACAGGGAAGCCACCGACACGTTGGCCGCGAGTCCGTAGATCACCATGGGAATGGAAGGCGGAATGATTGCGCCCAGCTCTCCCGAGGCAGCCGTTACCGAAGCCGCGAACGCCTTGGGATATCCCTTGCGCTGCATGGCCGGGATAAGCGTGGAACCGATCGCCGCGGTTGTTGCCGACGAAGAACCGGAAACCGTGGCGAACAGCATGGAGGTAACGACTGCCACGGCGCCGAGCCCGCCGTGTATCCAGCCTACCAGCGCATTGGCCAGCGCGATGAGCCGGCGCGCAATGCCGCCGGACTGCATGAGATTGCCCGCCAGCACGAAAAACGGAATCGCCATCAGGTTGAAGGAGTCCAGGGACTGGAACACCGTCTGCAACACGATGATGAGTGGCCTGCCGTCGATTTCCAAGGCGATGGCTGCGGACAGACCCAAGGCCACCATGATCGGCGCGCCCACCAGGAGAATAAGGGCGCAGGCAATAAACAGCACGGCAATCATTCGACGCCTCCCACATCCCGCACGTTTCCGGAAACATCTGTGGGAGCCGGCGCTTCCGGATCCTCGACCCCGAGGAGCGTACCCACGACCAGCACGGCTACATTGGCCACCATGAGCACGGCGCCAACGAGGACGCCACCATAGACGGCCGCCATGGGCATCCGCAGGACGGGGGACCATTGGCGCATGCCGAATTCGACAAGCATGATAGCCTGCCAGGTGATCATCAGCACAAGCGAAAGGGTCAGAAGGTGCGCAACAACTGCCAGCCAGCGGGAGACCCGCGGCGGCATGACGGCCACAAAGGCATCGACCCCGATGAGCCGTTTCTGGCCCGCGGCCACCGCCCCCCCGATGAACACGCTGGCGATCATCAGGTAGCGGGCGACTTCTTCGCCCCAGGGGGCGGCGAGCCTTATGCCCGTGTAGGTGTAAAGCAGCCTTACGAACACGGCGACGGCAACCGCCAGCACCATCCCCGCCAGGCACAAACCGGCGAACATGGCGGAAACCGAATTTACCCGGTCCATCACTTTCTGTACGGCGGCAAAGCGCCGGTGTGCGGTTGAATCTGCAGTCATTGACCCCTCCTCTCCCTGTCGCCGTTTCTATGTGCCTGGCCGGCGAACCACACCTGAATCGAACAGAGTCTCGATTTCGTCGTCGCTGTACTCCAGCATGTGCAGGATCTGTTCCGCCTGCGCGCTCAGGGGTTGCGGGGGCAGGGACACACTGGCCGTTGCCTCGTCGTACCGTATGGGATGATTGACCAACCGGATGGGCGAGCCGGTGGCGCCCTCGACCTCGATGAACGTGTCATTGTGCCGAACCTGGGGATCACGCACGACGTCGGGATAATCATTCACGACGCTGTGCCAGACCCCTTCCGCGTTCAGCCGCTCGACCCAATGGGCCGTGTCCTGCTGGGCAAAGGCCGCAGCAACGATCGCCGCCACTTCCTCGCGCTGCACATATTGGGCGTTCTTGTCGAAATCGTTGAGTTCAGGGCGGTCTATCGCCTTGGCGAGCAGGGAAATTTCACCCAGGGAAATGGCAATCTCACCGTCCCGGGTGGCATAAATGCCGTACGGTGCAGCGAAGTACCAGCCACCAACATTCTTCGGCTGATAGACAGTCTCGGGCTGCTCCCCGTTCATGAAACAGGTAAAGGACTCGACCTGCAGATCGATCGCGGCCGAAAGCAGGTTGACGTCCACCCTGCCGCCCTTGCCTGTCTTTTCACGGCGGAAAAGCGCCGCAAGAATACCGAGCGCAAAGAGCGCCGCGCCATGATGGTCCGCAGCCGAAACGCCGACAGGACGCGCCCCGTCGGCCGACCCGGTAATCCTGGCCAGGCCGGACATGGCCTGAATAAGAAGATCCTGGCCAGGTCGGTCGGCATAGGGGCCGTCTGCCCCGAAACCTGAAGCAGCGGCGTAAATCAGACCCGGATGTCGCTCAAGAAGGGTTTCGCAGCCCAGCCCCAAACGGTCCATGACGCCCGGGCGGAAATTCTCGGCAAGCACGTCGGCCTGCGCGATCAAACGCTCGACCACTTCCCTGCCGGCCTTGCTCTTCATATCCAGCGCCAGGCTGCGCTTGTTCCGATTACCGGCGAGAAACAGCATGGATTGATCGTCTATGCGCTTGTTGGCACCACCCCAGTTTCTCTGAAACGCCCCATCCAGGGGTTCCACCGAAATAACGTCAGCGCCCAAGTCCGCCAGATGCTGAGTTCCAACCGGACCCAGCAAGAAGTGGTTCAGGCTGACCACACGCACTCCACTCAGCAAATTCAACATGACACCAACCTCCAAAAGCAACAGCTTTACTAACCATCTGGATAGTATGTGTCAATAGTTCTGCTCTTCTGCGGGGTCTCCGCAGATCAGCGTGCGCCCTTCACAGCGGTTGCGGACACACCAAGATACGCAAGGACCTCATCATTTTCTACGAACTGGCTATCTACCAGTCAGGCGGGTCGGCTTCCCTTCCACCTCTTCAGTAGGCTTGCTGATGCGGCGGTGCTGGCTGCCTGCGACGATCCTGATGGGCACCGACGAATCGCTGGCACCAGCGCCGCCACCGCCTGCCGCACTTCAATGTAGAGGGCAAACTGGCCGGGCGCGACGGTAGCCAACTGCTGATGGCCGGCGCGTCGATGGACCTCGATAAACACGCTGCTGCGCTGCCCGAATCCATGGCGCTGCTTGCTCAAGAGCCGGAGTATGCGACACTTACGACCTCTGGATGGCGGGACGGGGTTGTCAGCGCTATGGGCGGCGTTCATGCCAAACATCGGGCTGCAATTCGAACCTCGCCTTGCTTGACCTTGGGGTGCCCGAAAAGTAGGAATATTTCTCTCGGCGACACGATCGTTAACTACAGCCAGCTCTTTCCAAACCCAAATCGGACGTTCGAGCAGCCTTCGGTGCATGTTAGCTTTCCAGACTTTGCCAAGATCGCCTGAACGACCCTGACAGTCTGTTTCGGAGGCCGCAGAACTAACCTGCTACGCGGGTGGAGAGCGCATGGCGAGGTGGTAACAAGTCGAACTCGTCGCGACTGATTGGGCGCCGAACGGATCAAGCGGATAATCTTGGCACCTTCAAGCCAGGAGCCGCATTATGATCACGCCCATTCCTTCCTGCCCGATCAGCCCGCTGCGTACGCCTCCGATCGACGACATGAACATTCGCCACTTCTCGATGCCCCCCCCTAACCGAATTGCATCTACCTTCTTACGGCGCCCTCCCGATACGGCGACTGCGGACAACGTGCGTGATGCCGTCCGCTCAAGCTGTGGCTGATCGCCTTGTCCATCGTCTGAAACACCCCGATCCTGCATGAACTCCCAGCTTGCGTGATCAACGCGCGATGCATACGAACGCCCGAAGGGCGGCGAAGACTGGGAAACCCGTATTGAGGACGTCCTCGATCTCATAGAGGATGATGCGTGACGCAGGTCACGCAAGAACCGGGAACACCCCCGTTACCTCTTCATACGCCATCACGCTCGTTCGTCGCGGTACAGTCATCCACCTTGACGCACGCAAGGCCTCTCGAGGTACGCCGACGCTATCACCTGGGCGGGGGGCAACTTCCATTTGGGTGAGGCGGCAGCGGACGAGATCAGTTTCGAGGGCGCGAGTTCTTGGAGATTGAGTGCATGATTTATCCACCCCTTAAAGCACGCTTAAAATGCCCTATTTTGGATAGATCAAGCGAGATGCATTGAAGCGATTCATATTGTGATCGTGAAAGCGCCTGATGAGGGTCAGCGCCCTTCCCCCGCTCCAAGGTTAAATAATGTGAATCGCTCGGATGCATTTCCCGGTAGTGGCGCAGTTTCCTGCACCTCCATCGCTGTTTGAGGGTGAGATCGATCACCGCTTGACGCTTTCAGGCATGATGGCCAGACTTTGTGATTGATACTTTGAGCGAGAGAGCCTTATGCGGCGACCGTACATACCTCATCCAGGGCCCCTTCCCTCCGCGGAGGAAGCTCAACGCCGTTGGGTTCGCCCCACGGGCGGAGAAGTTCCTTACGAGGCTTACGTCGATCTGGCGCGCGAGGGTATAGCGCCGTTTGACTACTCGGTTGTGCCGGAAACCGGTGAAAGTCATGCCCAACTCGTGGACCGGGTGATGCGATCGGGCGACCTCAACGTTCAGGCAGCGCACGCAGTTGCGATTGGCCTCCAAGGCTTTGAGCACCGGCGAGAGGGACGGAAGGCCGTTCACGCCGCAGAACTTCTGGCTCACCATGAGACCGCTCGGTTTCGGACCGATCCAACGCCGGTCCGCGGAGATCTCGACGCCTGCGTCTCGTCGGTCGCATTTGAGTCTGTTTCTCCATCGATCGCGGTCAATCTCTCTGCCCTGCGTTCGTTGAGGTGGGACGGAAAGCTCCGCCCGCAGGACATACTCCTGCTCTGGATCCTGATCGGGTGCGCGTCCGCCGGCCGAACGCCGCCTCGGGTTTCTGTACTCAAGGAAGGCTTCGGGATCTCGCGCCCTCACGAGGGCCTCAGGAGACTCAGGAACGCAACATTTTCTTTCAAGGACGATCCCGACATTGCCCCTGAGAAATGGCTATCGGACTGCACAGTATCATCCGAACGACTTTTGGAAATTGTCAAACCGACGGCAGGGGGTGAGAACTATGCCTATCTCGAGCTGCGCACGCTTGCCGCTCTGACCGCCCAGTGGCAAGAAAAAGCACTGCGAGGGGTTATGGCTGCTGCGGTTCGGGCCCGGGCATACTGGAGCGGGGGCGGCATCGTCCGCTGGGGGCTTTCTCGTGGCGAGGTAATGGAGCTGTTCTGTCTGCCAGAGTCCAGCGATTGGAGTCGGCTGAGAAAAGAGCGTTTGCAGCCCTTCTCAAGGATACTTGAGAGCACCATGGCGCTTAAACTGGATGAGCCCTACTCGTTCGGTTCCAGATTTCGCGTCAGCTATGGCACGGTCAGAAACGAAGATCAGCAAGGGCGCCCGGCGGCAGGAATTGAGCTCACTATTCGTGTGATCGGGGCCCCAGAGGCGGAGGTGCCAACACGAGGTTTCGCTCGGGAGCGCACGCAAGATCGGGCGAGTCGGCAACAATCCGAAGTTGAACTGTTCGGATTGGGGAAGGCCCTCACACATGACGAAAGAAAACAGCGGCGCTCTCTTGCAGCCAAGAAGAGCTGGAAGAAGCGTCGCACCGCGTCCCCTCGGCCTGCGGAACAATCTCCACCCCGCCGACCGAACAAAGACGAGATGGAGATCGCCCGGACACTGGGATTTCTGACCGAGACGCCACAGGAGGCCCTCACCCGCACCAGCCTCGCTCGAGGTCCAAATGCTATGCCGGCGCGAAACGAGCACACACTCGAAACTCCATCCAACGAGCCGGACGAAGGATAAATGAGGCTGGCACGATCCTGACCAACCTTGTCTGCACGAACACACGGGCTGCATCGCGATGAGATAACGCTGATCGTATAATGCGCGCCCTCGTCATTCACGAAACCCCTCACCCAAGTCTCGCTGACAGTCGCAACTTTCGATTAAATATCGTTCCCCTCACACTAGGCGGGACAACGCATTTGCGATCTCTACCGCGGCATAAATTGCATCCTCTTTCGTCGTAGTAGCACCTATGCTGAACCGGATGGAGGAACTGGCTTCCTCTTCCGTCAAGCCTATGGCCATCAAAACGTATGAGGGCTCCTGGAAGCCGGATGCGCAAGCAGATCCCGTTGACGCCGCGACTTTCGGCTGTAGCAATTGCAGCAGCTGCTTCGCATCAGTTCCTTTGATGGATATATTAAAGTTTCCCGGGTGCCTTAAATGAAGGTCTTTCACCCCGTTCAAATTGAATTCGACCCCATTATTTCTTAGGGCTTTTTGAAACGCATCTTTAACCGACGCAATCCGTTGCAGCTCAGCGTCGTTCGAGGCTGCCAATTCGCACGCGGCCCCCATTCCCACGCAAAGCTCAAGCGGGAGGGTACCCGGCCGCATTCCACTTTGTTGCTCACCGCCGAACAGGATGGGAGCAATCTGCGGCTGTGAATCTCGTGCGATATATAATGCACCGATCCCCATCGGACCTCGCATCTTGTGCGCCGAAAGCGCCATCATATCGCAGTGAGCGGCCAAATTGGCGATATTCACTCCTGCCGGGCCCTGCGCCGCGTCGCAATGAAAGAGGGCGTCCCCCTTGAGACTGTTGATGGCGGCAATATCTTGGATGACGCCGATCTCGCTGTTTACTAAGCCCGCCGATATCAACGCCGTTCGGGGGTCTACCACCCGATTGATAGCTTCAAGAACAACTCTCCCATCCCGGTCGACCGGTAGATCGCTGACTTCAAATCCGAACTCCTCGGATAGCGCTCTACATGCCGCCAGCACACTTTTGTGCTCGATGGGAGTCCGGAGGATCCTGTCCTTCGAAACTCGCATGAACTTTCGAACACCGAGAATTGCCAAATTGTTGGCTTCGGTTGCCCCTGAGGTAAAAAAGACCTCGTCAGCGTCTGCGCCGATCAGCGCTGCGACCTGCTCCCGCGCCTTCTCGATTTTTTTCGCCGCCTCCCAACCAACGATGTGTTCGCTTGAGTGGGGATTTCCGAACCCTGCTGAGCGCATTGCATCGCGCACGCGCTCATCGAGGGGCGTAGTGGCTTGATGGTCAAGATAAACGGGCTGCATGCTCTCCGCCTTCGACCTGGAAGACATCTCCAGGTCCATTGATTGTATCGGCACCGTGTTCTACTGTCACGAAAAACCCGCTTGGCAGGTTCAGTAATGGCTAGAGGCCCGCTTTACGAATTAGAGTACCGTCCGCAATTTTCGGGGCATGAGACCTTTCCGCTCAAGTATGGCTGGCTGAAAAAGGCAGTGGACGCAGTATCGGAAAGTCCCGAATCAGAGCCGAACAGGAAATTGTTTTTGTCGGACGACGCCATAGGGCATTTTGGCGTGGGCAAGAACATGGTCGCCTCGATTAGGTATTGGTCGGAATCGGTTGGCATGGTGACGCCGGCCGATGCGACCGGACGCATTGAGGTTACTCCTTTAGGCAAACTGATATTTGGTCCGCAAGGGTTGGACCCCTTCATGGAGATCGCCGCCACGTCATGGCTTGCCCATTGGCGCCTGTGCGGCCGACCAAACCGTACGACATGGTATTGGGTCTTTGGCTACCTGCCTGACACGGACTTCGAGCGCGACGGCATCACGCGAGCGCTTGTAGCCCTGGCTCGAGATCGCAAATGGCCCAGAATTTCCGACGCCACCATCAAGCGTGACGTGGATTGCTTTATCAGGACCTATGCGTCGCGCGCAGTCTCGGTTGGGGCGGTGCATGAGGATAGTCTTGAATCCCCACTCGTCGAGCTCGGCCTTATCCGCGCGATCGGCCGCAAGGACGGGTTCCGCATGGTCCGCGGCGCCAAGCCCACGCTTGGCATGGGCGTATTCCTTTATGCTCTGCTCAATTTCTGGGAGCGTTACGCGGGATCTACAAGCTCGCGCAGCAATTCGCTGTCATTTGAGGCGATCGCCTATGAGCCAGGATCTCCCGGGCGGGTTTTCCTGCTCGATGAAGCCGATCTCTCCGATCGTCTCGCAGATCTCGAAGCCTTCACCGGTGGCGCCCTGATGTGGTCCGAGACCGCCGGGTTCAAGCAGGTGTTGCGCCGCCGCGTCATCGACGAGACTGGTGCCCTCGAGTTTGTGGCGCATGATTATTCAGACGTTGCCGGCTCCATGAGGGTAGCGTCATGAGCCTTATTGAACGCGTCGCCATCGAGCCCCGCTTTCAGCGTGCCGTGCGCATCGATACCGATCTCGGCGATGCCGAAGCCCTGCGCGGGTTTGTCTGTCCGCCCTCTTCGGTCGCCATTCTGCAATCGATGGCCGAGCATGTCTCGGATACCGGGCAGGCCGCTTTCACCTGGACAGGCCCTTATGGCTCGGGGAAATCGAGCCTTGTAGTCGCGCTGAGTGCGCTGATGAACGGCAACGGCTCGCTGCGCGATGAAGCGGCCGGGATCATCGGTCGGGACGTCGCCAACGAGATCTGGGACAAGCTGCCACCTCGCAAGAAGGGGTGGCGCATTCTCGGGATCGTTGGCCGCAAGGATGACCCGGTCGCGATCTTTGGCGAAGCGCTCGTCAGGTCGGAATTTGCGCCGGCGGACACGGTGTGGACAGAGACTGCCGTCCTCGACACCCTCAAGCGTCTGGCGGCCGAGAAAACCGACAAGCATGGTGGGCTGCTCGTCTTTGTTGACGAAATGGGCAAGATGCTCGAGGCCGTGGCGCGCGGTCACGGTGACGTTCACCTGATCCAGCAAGTGGCTGAGATTGCGTCGCGCAGCAGTGGCAGGCTTGTGTTCGTCGGCATCCTTCACCAGGCTTTTGACGAATATGCGGCCAAGCTCTCGCGCGATCTGCGTGATGAATGGACCAAGATCCATGGCCGGTTCATCGACCTGCCGGTCAATGTGGGCACGGAAGAACAGATCGCCATCCTCTCGCGCGCCATCAAGGGCGAGCCGGGGAACAAGGCACACCTTCCCGCGGCCAAGGTTATCGCTACATCTATCGCGTCCGGCCGAGCCGAAGCTGTCAAATCTCTCACGGATCTGCTGGCGACGTGCTGGCCCCTGCACCCGGCGACGTCGGCCCTGCTTGGACCGATCTCGCGACGACGGTTCGGTCAGAACCAGCGCAGCATCTTTGGGTTTCTCAATTCTGCTGAACCGCACGGGTTTCGTGATTTCCTGCGGCTCTCCCAGAGCGGCATGTTCACCCCAGACCGGCTCTGGGACTATCTGCGGGTCAATCTCGAGCCGGCCATTCTGTCCTCTCCTGACGGCCACCGTTGGGCGGTGGCGGCCGAGGCGATCGATCGGTGCGGCGCCATGGGTGGCGAAGAAGTGCATCTTCGGGTGCTCAAGACGATTGCCGTGATCGATCTGTTCAAGGATCGCTCGGGGCTTTCCGCCTCCGAAGCGGTTCTCGCCGTGTGTGTGACCGGCAGCTCGGCATCCGAGATGGATGCGGTGCTCAAGCAGCTCGCTAAGTGGTCGCTCGTCGTTTTCAAGAAGTTCCTGGGCGGCTTTGCGGTCTATGCCGGCAGCGACTTCGATATCGAGGCCGCGATCGAGGCCGAAATCGGGGAGCATCCCCAGCCCGACATGGCACTGGTGCGCTCGCTCTCGGGGCTGCAGCCGGTCCTGTGCAAGCGCCACTACCATAAAACTGGTGCGCTGCGCTGGTTCGATCTCGATATCGTCCTGTCGAGTGGGCTCGAGAAACACATCGAAAGCTATAGGCCGGCCGATGGCACCATCGGGCAGTTCGTGCTCGTGGTCCCGGACCAGGGTGAGACCCTCAAGGACCTGGCGGCAATGTTCAAGGGTGTTGATGCCACGAACGCCGACTGGGATACCGCCTTCGGGATCGCCGCCAGCACCGACTACATTCTCAATCTCGCCCGTGAGGTCCAGGCCCTTGGCCGGGTCCGAGCCCACCCCGATCTGCAGGGCGACGCCGTTGCCCGGCGGGAGGTTTCGGCGCGTTTGGCCGCTGCGCAATCGATGTTTGAATCGGAAGTGACGAAAGCCTTCGAGCAGGTCGAGTGGCATCACGGCAAGGATCGTGTCGAACGCGTGCCACTGCGCCAGCTGAGCCAGATGGCATCCGAATTCGCAGACCACCGCTTCGTCAAGGCGCCAGTGCTGCACAATGAGCTGCTCAACCGGATCAAGCCATCGAGCAATGCTGTCGCGGCCCAAAATGTCCTGCTCAAGAAAATGGTCGCCGATGGCCATCTCGAGCGGCTCGGCATCGAAGGGTTTCCCGCCGAAGGTGGCCTCTACATGTCCTTGCTCGCCAAGACCGGTCTGCATGGCAAGCAAGGTGATAGTTTTGGCTTTTTCGATCCGCGTGAAGGTAAAGACCCCGCCGGCCTCGGGTCGTTCTGGAGCGCGGCGGAGAAATACCTCAAGGCCAACGCCAAGCGGTCGGTATCGCTCGACGAGCTTTACACCCTCTGGAGCAAGAAGCCGTTCGGCCTCAAGCGTGGCGTCATGCCGGTTCTGGCGATCGCTTTTTTGATGACCATGCGGTCAACGCTGGCGTTTTATCGCGACAGCATCTTCCAGCCCTTCCTGCGCGACATCGACATCGATTACCTCGTCAAGGACGCCACGTTGTTGCAGGTCCGGTGGATGGATCTCAGTGAGGATGCGCGCGAACTTTTGTCCGGCCTTGCTGACGTGGTGCGTGATCTCGATCGGGAAAACACCTTGAGCAATCTCGAGCCGATCGATGTGGGACGCGGGCTCGTCGCGATCTATGCGCGTCTGTCGCCATGGTCCCAGCGCACCCAGCGCCTCTCTTCGAACGCCACCGCGGTGCGGCATGTCTTCAAGAAAGCTGCCGACCCCAACAAGCTGATCTTCAACGATCTTCCCGGATTGTTTTCGGCCCAGGGTGTCGACCATGATGTGGTCATCGCCAATGTGCGCGAAGGCCTCAAAGAGCTAGTCTCCGCGCACCCCGAGATGCTCCACCGCATGCGTTCTGAACTGCTCTCCGAGCTGCAGGTCCCCAACGCCTCGCCCAATGCGATCGCCGATCTGCGGGCCCGGGCCGAAAACATTCGGGAACTGGCGGGTGATTTCCAGCTCGAGGCGTTCGTCGGGCGCATCGCGACATTCCAGGGCAGTGACGAGGACATCGAAGGTCTGGCGAGCCTTGCGGCCAATCGCCCGGTGCGGGACTGGTCCGATGCCGATATCGACCGGGCTGCGATGGGGCTGGCCACGCTCGCGCAGAAATTCAACCGGGCCGAAGCCTTTGCTCATGTGAAGGGCCGCAAGGACAAACGTGAGGCCATGGCGTTCGTTGTGAACGTCGGTGGGCGACCGGCACCAGTCTTTGGCGAATTCGATGTCAGCGAGGCCGAAGGCGTGGTGGTGGACGATCTCGTCGCCAAACTGACCGCTCAGATGTCGGGTGCCGACAGCAAGCTGGTGCTGGCCGCTCTCGCGCGGTACGGCGCCGGAATATTGACGTCCGAAAAGGACGACGACAAGAGAAAGGCCGTCTGATGGTTGAACGCCACGTTCTGGGGTTGTCGGGTGGCAGGGACAGTGCCGCACTCGCGGTCTATATGCGCCACCACCATCCCGAGCTCGACATCGAGTACTTCTTCACCGATACCGGCAAGGAGCTTCCCGAGGTCTACGAATACCTCGGGCGCCTTGAGGGGGTCCTCGGAAAGCCGATCCTGAGGCTCAATCCCGACCGGGATTTCGATTTCTGGCTCATGCAGTACAACTCGTTCCTGCCCTCGGCGCAGACGCGTTGGTGCACCCGCATGCTCAAGCTACGCCCGTTCGAGAACTGGGTGAAGCCCATGCTCAAAGACGGCGACGAAGTCACTTCCTATGTGGCGATCCGGTCCGACGAGGATTACCGCGAAGGCTACAGTTCGAAATCGCAGAACCTGTCCGTCCGCCTTCCCTTCCGTGAAGACGGAGTCGACAAGGCCGGCGTGATCGAGCTGCTCGAAGCCTCGGGCCTGGGACTGCCGTCATATTATGAATGGCGCTCGCGCAGCGGCTGCACCTTCTGCTTTTTCCAGCAAAAGATCGAGTGGGTGCGCCTGATGGAGCGCCACCCCGAGGCCTTCGAAGAGGCCAAGTCCTACGAAAAGACGGCCGTGAAACACGGCTCGCCCTTCACCTGGAGCCAAGGGGAGTCTCTCGAGGAGTTGGCTCATCCCGATCGCGTGGCCCAGATCCGCAGCGATCATGCCGCCCGCCTCGAGCGCATGAAGGCAAAGATCCAGCCCAACCCGCTGCGTCCGGATGGGGAGCCGATCGATATCGATGATCTCTATGGTCAGTCCAAGATGTGCCTGACCTGTCACAAGTAACGGGCTGCGGGCTCGACTTTAACGAGTCCTCCAGTTTTAATGCCGAAGGTGCGGGCAAGGCTCTGTCGGGATTGGGTTTTGGGGAAATGGGGGCAGGAATGAACAATAATGCGTTGGTGGATTTCCTGGCGGCCTATGGGCCAACATCTGACGGCAACAACATGTACGACGAGTTCGTCGTCGAAGCCGCCGCTCGTGCCGGGGTCGAGCCGATTTCCATTCCCGAAGGTCATTCCAGCCAGATCGCCGACGATCTGCGAGGGTCTCCGGCCCGGTCCGTGGTGTTGACAGGTACCGCGGGGGACGGAAAGACCTATACCGCCCGCAAGGTTCTCGAGCGCCTTGGCGGCCCCACCACGCTCAAGGACATCACGTCCTTTACCGATCCGGAAACCGGCCGGTCCATCATTTTCATCAAGGACATGAGCGAGGTCACCGCCTCGGAGAAGTCATCTCTGGTGCCACGGATGATCGCGTCGTTCACCGATCCGGACCCCCGCGAGGTGTTTGTCTTTTGCGTCAATGACGGCCATCTGCTGCGCTCGTGGGAAGAACACATGGGTGGCAGCGCCGCCGGCAGAGATATCCTCACGATCTTTCGCGAGCTCCTGCGCGACGATAAGGAGGTGCCTCCGTCTCCCTATTCTTTCCGCCTCGTCAACATGTCGAGGACCTCGCACGCCTCTACGATCAACGCCATCATCGATCAAATCTGCAACCACCCCCGCTGGAGCGATTGTGGCTCGGGGTGCGAGACGGGTGCTCAGGGTCGGTGCCCGATCCAGATCAACCGGCAGATCCTGCTCAAAGATGGTAACGCTTCGATGCGCACCCGCCTTCGGGCACTGGTCGAGATCTCGGCAGCCGACGAGCGGCATCTTTCGATCCGACAGATCATCATCCTTGTGGTCAACGCGCTGCTCGGCGACGCCAAGAATGTCTATGCCACTCCACTGCTCAACTGCGCGCGGGCGTCCCAGCGCGCCGCGGACGGGGAGTACGCCTACACCAATCCCTACACCAACGTTTTCGGCGATAACCATCCGCCGACCCGGCGTGCCCAGAATGCTGCGTTCTCGGCGCTCAATGAATTCGCCATCGGGTTTGAGACCAACAATTTCTTCGACGACATCCTCATGGATGCCAAGCTCGACGGCATCGATCACCCGCAATATGGCAGCGCGAGCTACGCACAGGCGCGGGCCGACTATATCGAGAACCCGACCGACCATATTGTCGAGCTTCGCCGCATCCTGACCGCGCAGCGGCGCCGGCTGTTCTTTGAGTGGCCCGATGCCGCGCCCGACGCGCGAGAACAAAGCCCCTGGCAGCTCTCTGTGCACAGCTACGGCGATCACTACCTCAACATCCTTTTGAGCGAGGACGAGCGCGACCCCGAGATGTTTCGCAGGACGCGGCCGCGCTTGGTCAAAGGGCTCAACCGTGCCCTGACGGGATCTTTGACCGAGACGTCGGACCGCCTCTGGCTGACACAACCCTCGGGTGTCTACAAGGGCGCCGGTGTCCCCATCCTCGTGACGGGCCCGATCAACTGGTCGGGCAAGCCCTACAACCTCAACCTGGCCGCCCCGGCGTCTCCCGGCCGACCACCCCTTCTGCAGCTGATCGCGTCCTATACACCTGTTGAAACCCTGGCGTCGCTGCCGCTCACGCCCACCCTTTTCGAATACCTCATGCGGGTCAGCGACGGCGCCCTGCCGATGAGCTTTTCCAATCAGTGCTTCCAGGATGTGCGCAACTTCCAGATCCGATGCGTCGGACGCATTCTTGATCGCGAGAAGGAAGACGGCACCAATTTCAAGGCCGTCGACACCGAAGGCGAAACGCTGGCCGAACGCTCGATCGGCGCCCTGGAGAGTGAACTGTGATGCTTGATGCCGTCGAAGCCCCAGCAGGCCCCGTCACGCTTCGTTCTCATCTCGGCGACGGTGCCGACACCCTCATGTGGGTGCAAGAGGAGTTGTTCGGTCACCGGTTCGTCGAAGAGCAGCTGCCCTATATGCTGGTGCTCGAGGTCCTAGCGATCTGCCGGGTTCTCCAGCTCGGCGACGACGGGCGGCACTATTCCGAAACGCGGATTTTCAACCAGAAGGGGCATACGCCCCAGACCCACGAATCCATCATCATCCCGGTCATCCGGTCAGTCGAGCTGCGCTACATCCTGTTCAGGGACAATTCGCTCGACCGCATCGCCAAAGATGAGCGCATCGCAGCACAGGACAGGTTCGATGCCTGGGTTGAGGCTCTCAATCGCGGCTTTGCCAACGAGGTGCGGATCGGCGGGGTCAACTTCGCCTATCTCAAGGACCGGTTCGATGGCAATTTCGAGGATGCACGCCAGGCCGTCAGGATCATCAAGGGCCTTGAGCTCGATGTTCTCAACAATCGCCGCTACACCTCGAAATTCCTCGCACCGCGCGGCCCAAGTCTGATCCTCAATGATGTCGACTTGAAGTATGTCGCCGACCGCGCCTTCTTCGGCCGCGGCGGGGAGATGATCTATCTGATGCTCAACCGTTCGGCGCGCGCCAGCGATGTCGCGCGCGAGGTCAAACAGTATTTTTTGAGCACCAGCGATCCGGCCGAAAGACTGGCCTCTCGCCTCGTCCCCAATACCAATGATCGCACCCAGGGCGGGGCGATCGGATATTTGCCACTCGACTCGCATCCCGCCTATGACCGCCTGGCCGAGGACTGGAATGCGATCCTGACCTTGCGCAGTCTGCCGCCGCCGCAAAAGTTCGAGCCGCTGTTTCGCATGACGGCGCTCAACCTCGTCTGCTATTTCGCCGACCGCGCGCGGGAGGTCAGCGGCAACGCGGTCGACCCCATTCCGCTCGATATGACCGGTGGCGCCAATTCCAACCTGCGCGACGTATCCAAGAACTATCTCAACCGGCATAAGCAGGTGATCGACGACGCCGTCGAAAGCCATATTCGGGAAAAGATTGCTGGCGTTCATGCCTGGAACGTGGCGCTCGCGCACGAAGATGCTCCAACCCGTTCTGAGATGGCCGTTGACGCCATTGTGCGGACCTTCGATGCCAAGCGGTGGGCCGACAAGGCGGCTGCCTCGGAAGGCATCAAGAAACCCGAGGTCTGGCTCGAGGCCTTCATTTCCGCAACCAAGCGTCGCGACCGCAACAACATTTCCTCGATGATCACGCCTCTGGGCAAGAGCAGCGGCTTCGTCGTCGCCCGCCGCAGCGCGGGCACCTGGTTTTCGGCGTCCGACGAATTCCTCGAGGCCCTGGTGCTCGCGACTGTCCGCGGCCCCATCACCATCGACGATTTCCTCACACAGCTCTACAAGCGCTACGGGATCGTTATCGGTCCGGCCGAGCAGCGTGAGGCCTTTGATGAGCCACCCTGCGATGTTTCGGCCTTCGAAGAGAATTTGCGGGTGCTGGAAAAGCGCCTAACGGGCCTTGGTTACGTGAAGCGGCTGTCGGACGACTGCGCCTTTGTCTCCAACGTCTACAGCCGGGACGAACAATCATGAACGCGATCACCACCGCCCCCGAGGCTGCCGACCGCCATGCAATCGAACGCGCCGACCTGATCGGGCGCGTCATCTGGGGTATGGTTGGTCAGGAGGTTGATCGCAAATCCGGTCGCACCCTGATGCTGCTCGCCGGTCTCAAACCCGAGCACCTGGCCGGCGTAGCGCGCCATTTCCCGGTGATCGAGGGAAAGTCGGTCACGCTTGCCATCTCGAGGGACGTTGACCCGACTCTTGCACGCGCCCTCGACGCCCGGTTCCTGACTGATCGCCCCGGCGTCTCGTATCGCAATTCCGATGAAGCCGACGTCGTCCTGTTCGCCGTGTCCGACAAGCAGCGTGACACCGTCGGGGCAAGCCTCAACGCCGTCACGCGCGTTGATCGCCGATCTATCCAGGACAAATCCGATCTGTGGCTCGCGGTCATTCTTGAAGGCGCCGGAGACGCGATCAAGGGCGACGAGCACCGGACATGGATATCGGCAATGCTCGCAGGGCTCGATGCGGCCGACGTCACCAAGGACCTCGATCAGTTCGCCGAGTTCGTGCGCAGCTTCATGGCGCTCAAGGAAGAGCCGCTCGACAATCGCCTGCGCAAGTCCGCTCCGGCCCTCAAGCTGCCGCTGGCCAGCTTCGGCGCCATTCCTGTCCGGGGCCAGCCGCGGGTCAAGCTTGTTGCCGATTTCAAGGCCATGTTCAGGAATGCGTGCCGGGATCTTTCCGATGTCCCTTACCTTTTGGACGCCAAATCGGTCCGGATGCCCGTCGAGCCGATCCTCGATTACCTTGCGAAGCGCGATGGGGAGTTCAAGGCCGACGAAAAGGTGATGGCTGAGGCGATCGTCGAACTGATCGAAGATCGCAAGCATTTGCGGCACGGAGAATGGCGACCGAGCCAGCGCCGGTTCTGCGAAGTCGTCGAGTGGAATGACTTCGGCAAGAACGTCTTCGCCTTCAAGGCGCGCAAGCAGACCCCGACCCTGGTCCAGCGCACACGTTCCTTCATTGAAAACGAGTATCCGGCGCGCCTCGAGGAACCGGCGACCCAGGAATATCTCGAGCGGATCGAGGCCGGCACCAACACCCCCGAGCAGGACCGGGAGTTTTTCAACGCCTGGCAGGATCAGATCCGAACGGTCAAGGACAAAAAGCTCTATGAGAGCTGGCGGCGGCATCTCTTCACCGACGAGGTGAAAGAGACCGACCTCTTGTCGCTGATCGTCAAAGGCGTGCGCTCGCTGCTGATCAAGAACGCTGAGGACGGGATGATCGCCTCGGACGCCGAGGTGATCGTCAAGATCAAGAACGGGGAGAAGACCTCGGCCTGGACCGATCTCAACCCGCGTCTCGTCAAGCTGCTGCGCCTCGAGGGCCAGCTCGTCCAGGACGTTCTGTCCGATCACGTCACCTTCGAATTCGGCAAATGGCTCACCGCCCGCGGCGAGGCCCGCAGCCAGTCGGCCGGCGCCAACCAGATCGAATTCGAGCTCAGGCTCAAGGTCGACGGTGAAATTGCACCGTCGCAGGTGCGCCTGTTCTGGCAGCCGGGCGCCTCGAGCATCGCTCTTGCATGGCCCGAGGATATCGAGGCCTTCGGCAAGGCGACCACCGATGGTTTGGTGCGTGTCGTCACCGGGCATTTCGATCTCAAGCAGGGCGCGGCCGTCGGCGGTATTCCGGCGTCACTGACGGATACGACGAGCTTTGTCGATATTGGCGGTGGCGAGGCGGGCTCCACCGCCGACCCCTTCGATCACCCGGCCGAAAATGATTTCTTTGCGGTCATCCCTGCCGCCCTCGACCAAGCCGTTATCAGTCGCACGATCGAGCCCGAGGCTCGGGATGCGATTTCGGACGCAATGGCCAGTTTCAGGGCTACCTTCGGCGCTGCGGTTTCAGCCATCGTCAAGGATCCAAAAGCTGTCTATGCGGGCAGTCTGATCGAGGATCAGGCCGCAGCCTTTGGTGAGCTGTGTCGCGTGGCGCGTGAGAAACTCGGAAACCGCACAACCGTGCGCGAGACCTTGTTGCGCCCGATCGTCGAGTTTGGCCTGCTGCCCTCATCGAATGGACAGGCCCTGATCGTGCCGGCCTGGCATCCCTTGCGCCTCCTCGAGCGCAAGGCAAAGGCGCGCGATCTCGCCGAATTCATCAGGCTCGCCATCGGATCGCAAAACACATCGGTCGACGGCCTCGAGCGGGCGACCGATGTCCAGCGGTCGATCTTTGCGGAATGGTTCTTTCCCAAAGTGGTTTCCTATGACCTCAGTCCGTTCGCCATGGTCGAGGACTGCGCGGGTTACAGCCTTGCCGTTCCCGTGGACTCCCGGGTTTCGAGCGAGCAAAAGCTCGAGGCCACCGCCGGCATCGCCTGCCGTGAGTTCATGCTCGCTTCCGACAAGTTCATCGAGCTCAATCCTCACGAGGAAGGCAATTTCTCGGCCGCCCTCTACAACGCCGATGCGGTCAGTCTTGCCGGCCTGGTGGCCAAGGATCTTGAAAAGCGCATGAGCAAGAAGGGACATTTGCGCGCCAGCCTGCTCATCACCCATGACAGCTCATCGCGACTGCGCGAGGTCTATACCAAGCAAAATGCCCGCCTGAGCGGGGAGAACCTCGACGAGGTGACCGAAGGCTTTCTCTCACGGCTGCGCGTGGGGGTGGGTCGCGGTGACCCCACGACACCGGGACGGCGCTCCAATATCGACGTCGTCTTCCTGCATGATGCCTTCTTCAAGCATGCGCGCATGGCCTGGGAACTGGTGGATGGGGCGTCCGAGGATCTCGGCGAAGGGATCGATTTCCGCAACGCCTCCTTGCCCCGGCGCCGCACGGATTCTGACGCGGCCGGCAACATCGCGACCAATGCCATCGAGATCTTCATGACCGCGTCGCGCCCGCCCCGGGCGGTGGCCCAGTTCACCGACCTGTGCTTTGTCGCGTCAGAAGATACCAAAGTCCTGCCGGCCGGCCAGCGTGCCCTGCCGATCCAGAGAGTAAACTGGAATGACACGGACGTTTCCAACACGATCCGCAAGGCACACGAACTCGGCGAATGGGTGGTGAGCGTTGACGCCATGTCGAGCCGGCAGATGCTGGCGGTCAATGGCATCAAGGTGATCCGCGACATCCAGTTGCCTGACGTGGATATGCGGGTCCTCGTCTCCTCGCGCGAACCGAGTCAGAACCTGTTGCGCCATCTGCAGGAAGACTTTTCCCAGATGCAGGACAGCTACCTCGGCTCCAACGCCGCTACGCTGGCCGCCCAGGTCGTCAACACGGTGGTCGAGGTTTGCGGTCAGAAGATCCTGTCTTCGGCCCGCTCCCGATCGGCTGCGCGCGAGATCGTCGGCCTGGCGGCCGCCACCGCGATCATCGATCGTGAAAAATCTGTCGGCGCGGTCAAACCGATCTGGTTCTCGCTCGACGACAATCGAGCCTTTTTCAGCCACAAGGGCAAGCTGGCCGACACGCTCGCGCTCGCCATCCGTCGCGAGGACGGCAAGTTCGTCGTCTCCATGACCGTGGTTGAAGCAAAGTGCGTCAGCCAGGCATCCGAGCTGCTCGAGGCCAAATCGAGCCGGGACCAGGTGGTATCGACACTGGCGACAATCGAGACGCATTTTGTCACCCAGGCCGATCTCATGGCCAAGCGCGCCTGGGGTCGGCAATTGCTCTATCTGATGTCGCTCCGGCCCGACTACATCCACTTCTTCGACGACAATGTCGAGCTCGAGGCATTCCGACAGGCCGTTGCCGATGGCGAGGTCGAATACGAGGCCGAAGGGCGCTCGATCGTCGTGGTCCACGATGATGTCGCCTCGGCCTCGCTTTCGGTGGCTGCCGCCGAGCAGAACGATGCGGTCTGGCAGTATACGGTGCGCCAGAAATCGCTTTCCGCTTTGCTCCAGCTTCTGGTCAATCCTCAAGGCGCGCCGGCGCTGGATCTTCCTCGGCCGGATCGAGAGGGTACCGCCATCCTGCCCGAGCCGATCGCTCCACCAGAGACTGATGCTGCTCCGCCTGCCGATTCTGCACCGTCGGTCGACGATGCCCTGATGCAAGCCGTGGCGCAGGGCATAACGGTAAACGAGGCTGAAGCCGAGGATGACGAGGTGATTGAGGCTTCGGACCCGGTCGTCGAGATCTTCCGCCAAAATCCGGGTCTGCCGCCGGCGCTTGAAGCTGTTATGCGTAGCGTCGCCGAAGGCAAGGGTGCCGGGCGGGTCAAAGAGGCCGAGGAACGGTTCGCCGCCGATACCGCCCGCAATCTTCAGGCCGCCTTGACCGAGTTCAAGATGGTCGCGCAGCTGGCCGTACCGCCGACCATTTCCACCCCCAATGGGGTTTTGGTGAATTTTGCCGGCCACTCCACCCTGACAGTCCCCAAGCTCAACACCAAGCTCACCGAGTTGCGGACCACGTTCGGCCTCGACGTCACCGATATTCGAGCGGGTCTCGGGCGCATTTCACTGTTCGTTGCCGCCCAGGAGCGCCGGGTGGTCGATCTCGCACGGGTCTGGCTCGAGACCAAATGGCCCGCGGGATCGCCGCAGACCATCTCGAATTTCCTGCTCGGTCTGCGTGAGGACACGGGAGAGCCGCTCTGGCTTAATTTGCGCGACAAGTATGGCCGCAACGAAGAGCATGGTCCTCACACCCTGATTGCCGGGGAGACCGGGTCTGGCAAAGGCGTCCTGATGCAGAGCCTTTTGCTGCAGATGGTGGCGCTCAATTCGCCCCAGAACCTGCAGATCTACCTCATTGACCCCAAGATGGGCGTCGACTTCCCCTGGATCGAGAACGCACCCCATATGGCGCAGGAGATCGTCACCGATCAGGAAGAGGCCGAGATGGTGCTCGAAACGGTCGTGAGAGAGATGGACCGGCGCTACGAGCTGATCAAGGAAAAGCGCGTTCCCAAGATCTCGGAATACAACCGCCTGGTCCCACCGGAAAAGCAGCTGCCCTACATCTTCGTCATTCACGACGAGATGGCGGACTGGATGGCGAGCTCGGACGAGTACCGCAAGGTGATCCAGCAAAAGGTCACCCGGCTCGCCGCCAAGGCCCGCGCCTGCGGTATCCATGTGATCATGATCACCCAGCGCGCCGCGCAGGAGGCGATCCCTCCGGGTATCCGCGACAACCTCAACAACCGGCTCGTGCTCAAGGTCGCCGGTGAAGCGGGTTCGGTACTTGCGCTTGGGGTCAAGGGCGCCGAGCGCCTGCTGGGTAAGGGCCATCTGGCAGCGAGGCTCGGAGGGGACAAACCGGCCGGCGATGAGTATTTCGTTGCCCAGGTACCTTTCGCCTCCACGGAAGAACTCCAGGCGTACACTGACGCGGTGCTTCATCCACATTTTGGTTTCGATGGAACGGCTGATGAGGTTTCAGAGTGACCTTCGAGGTAGGGCGCGTTGCACATTTCGGCCAGGCGATGCCGATAAGGAAAGAAACCCTTCCGCAACTCATTTTAACTCAAGCAACCATGTAGCGCTGAAAAACGTATCAACTTCAAGGGCTTGCGAATCCGCTATTTCAACGCTTTCGCACCGCCCCATTTCGGTCACAAAACCACACGTAAGGAAGCCTACTGACAGGCCCGATTTCGACCCGCACCTGACACCCATTTGCGTAGCGCGACCGGGTTCAGCGGTCGTCTCCAAGGTCGGATTTTTAGCGCTTTCGGTACTTGTCGATCGCGGCTTCGATGGCATCACGATCCTGATAATCGAGCCCCGACATTTCTACGCCGACATCGACGATCTCGCGTTCGAGCCGCTCGATTTCGGCCGACAGTTCCGCGATACGATAACGCATGGCTTCGCGGGCGACGTGATACACTGTGTCGCGATCGGAATCGAATTCGACGGTCGATTCCTTGATCATCTCCATTTCTTCATCAGTGAGATCTTCGACGCCGATAGCTCGCCGCGGCAGCCCCTCGAGCACGAGTAGCTGCCCGAGCGCATTTCGCGTCTCCGCAGCCAGCTCTTCATATTCGTCGAGCTTGGCTTCCAGGATTTCGCGCACCGGCCGGTCGTCGCCACCCGTCTGATCGACGATGATCAATTCCGGCTTGCCATCGCGCCGGATCAGTGCACCCCGCGAGTCGCATTCCCATCCCGCGTGAGCGATGTCGAACGTTGAGACGATCTCGATGTTCTCGCCTGGATAGCGATCGGCGAGGGTTTCGATGGCGTGCTTGAGTGCGCCTTCATTTGCCCATGTCATCGTTCTTGCTCCTGCTCCCGCATCCATGCCTCTACCGCCCCCGGCGTCCTCCTCAGCCTCGCAAGACCGTCATACGAATCTGGCCACCACACGAACCCGTCGGCGTCCCAGATCGCGAAGTCGAAGATGTGCCCGTCCGGCGTCGGACCTGGGTGCTCGGCCCACTCGTCGTCTGGCTCGTCGAAGAACCGCATTTGCTCGAGTGCGGTCTGCAAATTCGGGACCGCAATCTCCGCAAACTCGTCATCGATCCGCACGCATGCGCGGATGATTTCAGTTCCTCGGCGGCGCAGGGGAGCAATGAATTCCCAGCCGGTCTTGCTCAAAATGTCACCTCCAAGACATAGCGATCATCGAACCCTCGCTCGCCGTCATACCCTCGGGGATTGCAGACCACCCTTGAGCCGCCGACGAGATAGTCCCGCCGCCAATGCAAATGCCCATGGATCCACAACTGCGGGCGATATCGATCCATCAGGCCGCCCAGGTCGCTGGCAAAACTACCGTCCGACGGGTCGGGGAAATTGGGGTCGTCGAGCGAAAGTCTGTGCGGCGCATGGTGTGTCACGACGACCGTCGGGCCATCGAATTCTTTCGCCAGGCGCCGGCCGATCGTCGCCCGGTGATCGCGATGCCATGCCAGCGTATCGGCCGGCCGCAGCCGCCTCAGTCCGACATCGATGGAGCGGTAATCGGGCATCGCATGACGCGCCCAGATCTGCGCCGTGGCGAGGTCGATCGGATCGGCGCCAGCGACTTCAAAATCCGTCCACAGCGTGGCGCCGATGATGCGCACGCCGCCGATCTCAGTAGTTTCGCCGCGCGCCAGGACACTGACGCCCATCGCCTCACAATCGCGGATCACAGCGTCCAGGGCTGCATGCGGATTGATGCACGCGTAGAAATCATGATTACCGGGCACCCACAGAATCGGGACATCGATCCCGCGTTGCCGCTGCCGATCGAGCCAGTTGAATCCGTGCGTGAAGCCGTCGGCGATATCTCCGGCAATGACCAACAAATCGGCCTGGGGCGGCGGATCGGGCAGATCGAAATCGCGGTGCCGACCGTCGACATGCAAGTCGCTCATGATCCAAATCTTCATTCGAAACCTCCCTCTGCTGCGTGTGCATCGCAAACCGTGCGGTACCATTGCCCACGCTTCCGAAGCCGACCAGGCGCACCGCAGTCTTCACAAATGAACTCCGACAGCCATTCCGCGACGGACACCATTTCATCCGTTCGTTCGTCGCCAGCATCGTGATAGACCTGCAGCCCGCCGAACTTTTCCTTCAGCTGACTTGTGTGCCAGAAGCCGTCGTAGTGCTCCGACAGCCACCCCGACATGCCAATCAGGAGATCGCACCAGCCCGATGCGCACTCGGGAATGCTCTCGATGAAAGCGTACTCGTCGCGGATAGCTCGCCACCAGTCCCGCGGCATCGGCAAGGACCGCAGGCGGGTATGGTCCCAGTGACGGCTTCGAGCATTGATGACGCGACGCACCAGCTCGACGACGTCCTGGCGTTGCGGCATCCAAACGCCTTTGGAATGAGTAGATCGACCTGCGGGAACGCCGGTGATAAAGAGATCGACGAGCCCCTCGGATTCGTGCCATGTCGCCGGCAACACAATCATGTCTGCGCATGCCGGATCGTTCGCAAATGCCGCCGCAAGAATGGTTCTGGCTTCGTCGGTCAGGTGGATTACGCTCATATCCGTCATGCCGCACCTCCTGACATCAGCCGCTTCATTTGCCAGCGCTTGAGATTGTGCCGGTATCGCCATGCCGCATCGCTGTTGCCCGCAAAAAGGTCCACGAGGCCAAGCATGCGCGGGTCGAGGTCGGTAAGCGCGATGGTCGCGCAGAGCTGCACAAGCAGCCCGCGCCCGTGGACGGATTGATGGAAGAGGGAGTCGCGAAGGGCCTCTCGGACCTCGCAGATTTGGAGATGATGGCGCACGATGATCTCCTTTCATGTCAGTGCGTTGCGCGGGATTGCGCGAAGGCCTGGGAAAGCGATTTTCCCAGTCGGTAGTAGCGAGAGACGGTCCGAGCCCAGGTCCGATCGGTCGGCATGTAGAGCAACGGCGAGGTCGTGCAGTGGCCGTCATCGAGCGTCGGATGTCCGGAGACCGACCCGGCGAGATAGACCACGCCACGGCCGGCATCGTGCACGGTCCAGAGGTCGAGAAGCGGCGCGTTTTCAAGATCGGCAGGCGACGGTTCCAGGCCCTGCTTGATGCGTTTCAGCGCCTCAAGACCGGCCTCGACATGTGCGCGTGTCAGAAATATTGCCATGTCATGCCCTCCCCATGAGGCTGTCTCGAGCGGAAAGTGTACCCTCAATTGCCCGGCGTAGTTTGCGCAACGAACCGCCAGGCCAAGCCTCGCGGATCACCCCCATCTCGTCGTCGGCAAGCGGTGGATACCAGCGCTCATCGACGCCGCGATCGCGTGCGATATCGCGAATGATCTGCTTCGACAGCGGTCCGATATGCTGCCAGGTCGGCTCAGGCATTCTGATGATGCGCATGCGATCGCGCAGGGGATCTGGGATCGTGTCGACATCGTTTGCCGTCGCAAAGTGCGAAATCCAGCTCAGATCGACAGTGACTTCGAGCGCGGGATCCCTGATCGCAGCAGCTTGCGAGCGCTCGAGCATCGGCAGCAAAGCATCGAACGCGCTGCCGTTGTGACGGCTGTCTGATGCTTTTTCGATCTCGTCCCACACGATGACGCCGTTCGCGAATCCGCTCCGCTGGATAAGCTGGAGGGGGACGCTTGGACGCGATGTAGACCACTGCGCCGATGTCCCCATCGCGCTGCCATCGGCCATTCCACCCATGGAAAAGACCTCGCACGGAAGCGAAAGCTGGGCTGCGATGGCGCGCAGAAGCGCCGTCTTCCCGGACCCGGGCTTACCGACAAGGCACATCGGTCGGAAGCGGATCCGCTCGTCTGATGCCAGGTCGAAGAGGATGGAATCGATGACGTCGCGGGCATGCGGCCACTTCGCCACGAGGACTTCGAAATGCAAATCAATGGGTCCACGGTCGACAAGCGGCAGCGGCTTGCCAGCGATGCTCTCGAACGCCTTCCTCGAGTCCTTCTGCCCGCCGACGCCCTTCGACAACGCGGGCACGACGACGACGCCTGGGCGATCGAAATCGAGATCGGGCCCAATTTCAGCGCGGTCCTCTTCGAGTGCTTGGAGCTTCTCGAAGAGCGACTTCTTGCTGTCATCCTGGATATCGTGGAGAGCATCGGGATGCTCAGTGAGCCAGACATCAGCTTGCCGATACGCGTCCACGTCACGGCCAAGTTCGAGCAGTCGCTGCATGCCGAGGGCCTGCGCGCGATTGAGATAACGTCGAATTGAGCGCGATGGCCCGATCAGCCCGAGCGTCGTTGCATGACGCAACATCTCGCCGTATCTGGCATCGAAGAGCACGCTCTGGCGCTCGCGAAAGAGGCGCTGGACTGCCGCTTCAGTTGCGTCATCGTCATAGCCATCGCGCTCCGTATCGGCGCACGCGATATACAAATCGCAGCGTGCGACATCGCTGAAGCGTCCTCGGATACCGAAGATCTCTCGGCAAAGCTCGAGGACGGGTGCCGAGCCGTCCGAAATGGCTTGCTCAATGATCTCACGCTCGGCTTCGCTAAGGATGCGGTTGTGAAGGATGGATGCGAAAAACCGGATCCGGTCGGTGACCATTGAGTTGGCGCACCAACACCCGTGGATCAGAATTTCTTCCAATGCAGGCAGGTCTCCCGCAAGGATTTCGGCGCCCCTATTCTTGAGTGCGCGCATGGAATCGACGTCGATTTCTTCGAGCGCGGCAAGCTGCCGGCCCGTGTCCGTGGTTTCCTTCGTCAATGTGTTGATGTTTTCAGAGCCTTGTGGGCGTCCGCACGATTACGGTGTCGCCCCAAGGTGCGCCGCCGGCAGCAGGTGCTCCGACGTCCCAGGACGGCGCATCAAGCAAATTTTGGGCGCACCGTCTAGATGTGCGGTTTCGAAATGATTAACGCGCGGTCGAAGGGAAGGATTGCATTCGATCGTTATAGCCAGATTGCGGGATGGCTATAAAGCTGGCTTATGCCGCTTCGGATTGCAGCTCCCGTGAGCGCTTCATGACCAGGTTCTCACGCCGATCGAGGGCAGCATCGCGCGAAAAGCTGGCCTCGATTTCACGATACACTACCCGCTCGGCCAACATGATCTCCTCGACTTTCTCGGCAAGATTAGAGTTCCGGACGAAGAGTCCATCGACTTCGCCGCGAACTGTCGTCGTTGACTTTGCGATTTCGAATAGGCGTTTGCCGATCTCGCTCAGCTTCCCCGTCAATTCGCGCCTTTGAATGGCCAGCGCTTCACTGCGGTCGAAGAGATCGTCTTGCTCGGCGTTGATGGCCTGTCGCTTACGTTCGATGGCATCAATTTCGGAGCGGATTTGGTCAGCGTTCATATGCTTGATTGCGGTTTTCATGGCTTCATCTCCATATAGGGGGGCAGGAAATCGGGTGGCACTCCGTGGCGCTCAAACATTAGCAGCAGGCGACCGATCCATGGGGGGATTTCCCTCTGACCGGATTCGTATCTGCGGATCGTCACCGACACCGTGTTCTCGGCGCCGGTGTACCCGATCGCGCGGCCCAGCTGGAGCGTCGAAAGGCCGAGCTGGTGGCGGATGAGCTTCATTTCGTTACCGTTCATTGACCCCCCTCAGCGCCGTGACGAGATCCGCGTCATGGGGTACTCGGGTCCCGCGACAGTTGTAGCCATAGCAGTAGTTACCCCACGTAGAACCGTCGAGACCGTCGTAGATGACGCCATAGAGCCATTCGCCGTCTGATATGACGTATTCGCGGTAGCCACTGCCGCCATTGTCCCAGATGATCTCGCCCGTGGGCACGTGACCGATCGCGGGTCCGGGTTCGCCAGAGAAAACAGTATACTTGGCGGCTGCGCACCGGCGCGACGCCTCGGATTTCTTCCGGCGCTCGTCCTCGCGCGCCTCGAGCTCGACCATCTCACTATCGTCAGCCGGGCGCAGGTGGACGCGCTGCACGTACTTACCCTCCCAGCCCGGCTGGCCGCCGACGGAGCCGATGTCGTCATCAGCCTCGAATGCGTTGCCCAGCTCCTCGACGACCATGGCGCGACCGGCGATCCGCACGATGTCACCAACATTGTGCTTGCCATCGAGAGCGATGATCTGGGGGCGGCGCGGCGTTGCCGTCTACGTGTTCCCTTGCGATGGCGTATTCTGCGTGAGGACAGGAGCGCTCTTGTGAGCAGGATTGCGTAGATTCTCGTCGATTTCGATTAAGCGATCGAGGAGTGCATCCCGCTGATCGTGACGCATTTTGCCCCTCCAAACATTCATCAACGAATCCCATTTCATGCGTCGCCCACGGCAGGCGTTGATAACGTCGCTATCGTATTCGGACGCGACAGTGATTTCGGTACCACTCTCTGACCAGCGAATTTTCCGCATGCTGCTGGCACGGCTGAGACGCGCCTCATTCGCGTCGTTCGCGGCCTCGGCCTCACCAGCAATTCCCGCGAGCGCCTTGCGGAGGGCAGCTCGATATTTTGCCATCACGACCCACACACGACGATCACGATCCCAACGGGAGGTCGGCACTGACTTGATAGCGTCCTTGATCGCGGGATCGAACGGAGACACAACGGCGATAGAGCCATCGGGCCGCACGGTGACGGTTACCCCGGGGATTACCGGCCAATTCTCCTCGCTCGCCGCCCGTGCATCGGCCTGAGATTTTGCGACCAGTTTCTCAAATTTTTCCGTCATCGCGGCCGGAACAGCCCAAGAACTGTTTGCCGGATTCCAGTAAGCGCCCAGCCTCTTAATGGCCGGAACCATGCTCTTCGGTGGGCGACTGATATAGTAGCCGTTGGCCAAATGGGTCACGCCGTAATCGCCACCCTTGGGCAGACCATTTTCTGGGCACCCATCGGCAAGCCAAGCATCGATCGTTGCGGCAAGGTCATCGGCGCGCTTTGGCGAAATCGTCCACTGCCGATTGCGCAGGTAGGTAGCACCGCACTCGACGAGGATTTTTTGAACGGCAGGGGCGAAACCGATCTGCTGGTCGAGATCAAACAATTTACCCTGAGGGTGATCGGAAATCGAATACATCGTCATTCTCCTGTCGGCGAGGCCCAATGCCTCTTGCCTTCTCTATGAAACGTAGCCAAATGGCTACGTCAACGCCCCGTTAGCGATTTATTTTCAGTGCGCGGAAACGTCCCGAATCCGTGCGTGGAGTCACGTTCACCGGGATCGGTGCAAACATCAACGAATTGATTTTTCCAACGTTAAAGCGCGTTAACTTTCAGATCGGCCCCGTCGCCCCTTATGTGCAAAAAATATTGAAAGGCGCCCGCTTATGTGGAGATTTTATTGAAATCAGCCCGACCGCGGCGGCTTATGTGCACGAATCTCGCGCCGCCCATCTTCCCGAACGAAGACGAAATTCCCTTTCGCATCCAAGCCACACGCGCCTGGCTGCCGACCGATGCGGCGCATTTCCTCGACCTCCTCAGGAGACGGGCGGCGCAGGGAAAGCATGAGTTCGGCGGGGGTGGGGTCGGTGTCGGACATGGTTATGACATCCACCACCACACCACGGCGCCGCCGACGAAGGCGCCGATTGTGAACCACTGCCACTTCAGCTCGCGCAGAGCCTGGGCCCGATTCCATCGATCGAATTTTCGATCCTGTGTCTCCTCGTCATCAACCGTCGGATCGATGCCCGCACGGTAATCGATGTCGAGCTCAATAGTGCCGTCCGGATGCGTGTACGATCCCCAGAAGCGGGTCAGGAACCAGCGTTTGATGTACTGCATCGCTGACAATCTCATGGGCATCCCTCCCGGTTGGAGGATAGCGCAATGGATCAATGTCGTCGATGGGAGGGGAAGATGGTGGGAGTAACTGGGATTGAACCAGTGACCCTTCGCGTGTGAAGCGAATGCTCTCCCGCTGAGCTATACTCCCATCCGCGCTATTCGTACCACAGTTCGTACCAGGTCAACGCAAACCTGTTCATTTTCAATAGCTTAGCATCATGACAGCATTGCCGTGTGAAGGCAGTGCTCTCCCGCTGAGCTATACACCCGCTTGGCATGTCCATCGGAAAACTGCGACGGTGCCCGCAAAAAACGCCTTGCTTGCAAGGCAGTCCCGGACACGCCGGGGAGAAAGAATGGTGGGCGTAACTGGGATTGAACCAGTGACCCCTACGATGTCAACGTAGTGCTCTCCCGCTGAGCTATACGCCCACTCTTTCTTGAAACCGCGTCCCGCCAATGGCGAAGCGCAGGGCGGATACACCACAAAACGCCGGTCGCGGTCAATAGGCTTTTGCCGTTATTTGAAGCTCTTGTGACCCATTGCGCCCATGGGCACCCTACGCCTCCCACCACCGTCATCCCGGGCGAAGACCCGGGACCCAGTAAGCGCCAGCGCTGGCGGTTCTGTCTCAGGTGCCGAGTGTACTGGACCCCGGCTCGGGGACCGGGGTGACAGCCCGGTGGAATGGGAAAGGACAACGCCCTGCCAACGCAGACTAAGCGGCCAGCAGCCGCTCCACTTCCCCCACCAGTTCGCGCAGATGGAAGGGCTTGGAGAGCACCGATGCCCCCTTGGGCGCTTCGCTGTCGGGGTTGAGCGCCACGGCGGCAAAACCGGTGATGAACATCACCTTGAGATCCGGGTCGAGTTCGGTGGCGCGCCGCGCCAGTTCGATCCCGTCCATTTCCGGCATCACGATATCGGAAAGCAGCAGCGTGAAGGGTTCCTCGCGCAGCCGCTCATAGGCCGATTTGCCATTGTCGAACGCCACCACGTCATAGCCGGCATTCTTGAGCGCCCGGGTCAAAAACCGGCGCATGTCGGCGTCGTCTTCGGCCAGCAGAATCCGGTTCAACGATTGGCTCATGAAAGGTCCCAGTGTCTTTGTTCCAGCCGCAACTGGTCTGATTCGCATGTTTTACGAAAGCTTTGGCCCATGCAACAGTCACAATCGCCTCATCCCGCTTTGCTCTTGTGGACAAGCGCCTTCCCGCGTTGCAAACTTGGATTTCAATCATCGGGCCATCAAGGGGTTGGGCGTGCAATCAGACTATTCCGACAGACCTGCCTTTGAAACCGTCCGCCCCCGGCGTCAGGTCGCCCCCATCATCGTCAATTCGTCCCATTCGGGCCGCGATTATCCCGAGCGGTTCCTCAAACTCTCCCGGCTCAACGAAATGGCCATCCGCCAGTCCGAAGACGCCTGGGTCGACGAAATCTTCCTGCGCGCGCCTCATATGGGCCTGCCGCTTCTGCGCGCCAATTTCCCGCGCGCCTATCTCGACGTGAACCGCGAGCCCTATGAGCTCGACCCGAAAATGTTCCGCGAGCCCCTGCCCGAACATTTCAACACAAATTCGCCCCGCATCGCCGCTGGCCTTGGCACCATCGCGCGCATCGTTTCGGAAAACCGCCCCATCTATCGCGAGCGCCTTGCGCTCGAAGACGCGCTCATGCGCATCGAGGGCATCTACAAGCCCTACCACAAGACCCTGCAGACCCTTTTGAGCGAAACGCTTGGCCATTTCGGCGTCGCCGTGCTCATCGATTGCCATTCCATGCCGCGCCTCAATCGCGGCAACGACCGCACGGCGCCCGACGTCGTGTTGGGCGACCGCTACGGCACCACCTGCGCGCCGGTGCTCATCGATACTGTCGAAGCGGTGTTTGCCGGCGCCGGCCTGAAAGTCGCCCGCAACCGCCCCTACGCCGGCGGACACACGATCCGCGCCTATGGGCGCCCCCAATATGGCATCCATGCCATCCAGATCGAATTTTCCCGCCACCTCTACATGCACGAAATCACCCTGCAAAAGCATCAGGGCTTTTCGGCCATGCAAAAGCTTGCCGAAACCCTTCTGGCAACGCTTGTGCGCTTCGATGCGGTCTCGCTGGCCCGCACGCAACTGGCCGCCGAATAGCCGTAAGACATTCTGGGGGAAAAGAGTGGGCCGCTCTGGGCGGCCCAAGTCAAGGGAGGAAACATTGGCAGTTCATAAGAAACGGCGAGAGCCGAAAGAGCTGCCAATCCATCATGCAATATCGTGCTTGAACCTTTTTTCATCAAAGCGCAAGTCCGCCAAAGGGATGATGTATGCAATCGGCATGCGCTGTTGCAAAAAGGAATCACTTCTGTAAAGCCCTTGTTAACCAAGCCGGATTTGCAACCGTTTACACTCGTTTTCCTGCAAGATTTTGGATGTCCATGACAATTTCGTCACCAGCCGGTCTTACGGACCAGGCCATCGCCCAAACCCTGATCGCCGGCGCCGACGCCGCGCGGACCTCGACCTTGGGACGGTTCAGAACTCAACTTGCTGTGGATAACAAGTATTCCGTCGGTTTCGACCCGGTCACCGAGGCCGACCGTGAGGCCGAAACCCGGATTCGCGAAGTGATCGCTGCCCGTTTCCCCGATCACGGCATCATAGGCGAGGAATGGGACACAAAGGACACGGCAACGCGGTTCAACTGGATCATCGATCCCATCGACGGCACGCGGGCGTTCATCTCGGGCGTGCCGGTGTGGGGTACGCTGATCGGGCTCACCCATGAGGGCAGGGCCATCGCCGGGCTCATGGAACAGCCCTATGCCGGCGAACGCTGGCTCGCGGTTGGGGGCAGGCTCGAACACACCCATAACGGCCAACCCATCCCCGCTGCGGTCAGTAATGTCACCAGACTGTCGCAGGCCCGCACCAGCACCACCAACCCCGACATGTTCCGTGGCCCCCACCTTGCGGCCTGGACCGCGATAAGCGAACGGGCGCTGCAGGTCCGTTACGGGCTCGATTGCTACGCCTATTGCCTTCTGGCCTCCGGCCATATCGACCTTGTCGTCGAAGCGGGCCTCAAGGACGTCGACATCGCCCCCTTGGTCCCCATCATCGAAGCCGCCGGGGGCATCGTCACCACCTGGGACGGCGGCCGCGCCGAACAGGGCGGCACCTGCATCGCCGCCGCAACCGAACAACTGCACGAAGAAGCAATGCGCGTCCTGCGCGACGCCATGCTGGATTAAACAGTCGGGATAGCTTGGATCGAGGGTGTGTGGACAGTTAGGTCAGGGTGAGCCGAAAATGGCGGTTTTCGAGAGTGATGACCGGTTATCGAAGGTCCGGTGGACCTTCGATAGGGAAGAACGCCCGGCGAGCTTGAGCTCACGGGCTATGAGCGGAGCGTACTTTTGTACGTGAGCACCGGAAGCGCAGAAAGCTGCCATTTGCAGGCCACCATCACCTAACTGCCCGCATACCCCGTCTGCTCGGTCACGAACGCATCAAACGCCGCAAAAACCTGTTCGCGGATCGGGTCGGCTTCCATGAACAACTCGTGGCGCGCACCACCGATCACCACATGATGCCCGGCCCGCAGCCGCAGCCCCAGGGCTTCGGTCGCGCTGGTCTCGACAACGCTGTCGAGTGCCGCCGCGCAGATGAACACGGGGATCTTGAGCCGCGAGGGGAAATCATCGCCATTGGCTTGCCGCATCGCGGCCAGCGACGATCCGATCCAGCCCAGCGTGGGAAGCCCGATGGCCAGATCGGGTCGCGCCTTCAATATTTCCACGCTGCGCATATAGCGCGCCCTGTCCGAGGTCAGCGGATTGCCCTCAAACCCCGCTTCGGTCTGCGCCCTGTCCTCGCGCCGGCCCACCGGCATCGTGGACAGTCCCAAAAACCGTGCCGCATCGACCAGCCGCGACGACCATTTGAGTGAAAAGGGCAGCCCCGACAGGCTGACCATGGGCGAGGACAAGAACACCCTGTCAAACATCAGCCGGTCGCGGGTCGCGGCTAAAAGCCCGATTAATCCCCCCGTCGAATGCCCGACCAGATAATAGGGCGGCGGGCAATCGGGCAGGACGATCATTTTGTGAAAATCGTGAAGGTCGGTCCAATAGTCGTCGAAATCTTCCACGTGCCCATGGCGCCGGTTGCCGATCAGCCGGTCCGACCCGCCCTGCCCGCGCAGGTCGAACGTGGCGACGGCAAATCCGCGCTTCTGGAAATCGCTTATGGTCTCGAAATATTTCTCGATGAACTCGGTCCGCCCCTGCACCAGAACGATAGTGCCGCGCGCGCCATCACCGAGCTTTGGGAAAAGACCGTATCGCAGCCGCACATTGTCGCTGGTCGAAAAAAAGCCCGACCGGGCACCTTTGGGGATCCGATTGGTTTCGAGGTGGACAAACTCATGTCCAGTGGGCGTCGCGTCCATGTGCACCGAGGGTCTATTGGGCGTCACAGCGACAATAGCGGGGGTTCGTAAACGATGCGACAATATCGCGAGAGCGATGCGCAGACGCCGTTGCGGGGGGCGGTGAACGGCGCCTGCGCTTTGTCATGACACCGTTTCCGGCATCACATGCGCCTTTCTAGCCCACCCCGCCTGACCGCTCGCTGAGTGGCTCGTTCATATTCAATTCAGCCGGCACTTTTCCGCCTCTTGAACAGCAAAATTGCGGTTCCTATCTTTGTGCTGTCCGCCGGATGACCCGGGGACGCCGCCGGAAACCGCTCGCCTCGAAAGGGAGCTTCATCCCGGCAGCATGGCTAAACGTTCTTGCTACAATCAGGAGAACACTGAAAATGCAACGTCTTGATTTTTCACCCTTCTACCGTTCCACCGTCGGGTTCGACCGCCTGTTTTCGCGCCTCGACACCCTGGTCGCCGAAGACGCCAAATCCTACCCGCCCTACAATATCGAGCGCACCGGTGAGGACACCTACCGCGTGACCATCGCGGTCGCCGGTTTCTCGGCGGGTGATATCGCCATCGAGACCAAGGAAAACAGCCTTCAGGTCAAGGGTTCCCGCGCGCCGGGCACCAATGAAAAGCGCGAATTCCTCCATCGCGGCATCGCCGAACGCGCCTTTGAATTGCGCTTCCAGCTTGCCGAACATGTCGAGGTCTCCGGCGCTTCGCTCGAAAACGGCCTGCTGCACATCGATCTGAAACGCGAACTCCCCGAATCCAAGCGTCCGCGCCAGATCGAGATCGCCAGCACCACCCAGACCATCGAAGACAAGACCGTCAACTAACGTCCTGACCTTCTCTCCTCCGCAACGTTGAGACGGGCGCCCGGTAAAAATGCCGGGCGCCCGTTTGCCATTTTAGGCTCATCATCCTAAAATCGGCCTGTTGCCCTTGCTGCTGCGCAAGAAATCTGCGAGTGTCGCGCGAATTTTAGGGCAGCATTGCTGTCCATTATTGACAAATGACAGGCGATCCTTCACACAGAGACTGTGCTAAGGAGTCTCCTGGCAGAAAATCGCAGCATCGACCGTCTCCCGGACCGGTCTGCGTCGCTGGTCAAAGCCCGCCCGCTAAGAGGAGGTGCGGCCCGGCGGAACCCGATTGAAGGGTTCATTTGAGCGGCCATTTGGATGCAGCGCCGCTCCAGTGTAAATAGACCGGTCTGCTCACCCGAGCCGTACATTGATCCTTGTACGACCCGAACGAGCGACCTGCACGGACGGTGATTTGGCTTACCTTCCGTTAACTTTGGCGAGGACCTGATATGGGCGAAATGGAAAAGCATTTGATCGAGGCGGCTGCGGCACTTCCGGGCACCACTGCGACCAAACGCAATGCCGCCCAGGGTCTTTACGACCCGGCCAACGAGCACGATGCCTGCGGCATCGGCATGATCGCCAACATCAAGAACGCCAAGAGCCACGAAGTGGTGCAGAAGGGGCTCGAAATCCTCGAGAACCTCGAACACCGCGGTGCGGTCGGCGCCGACCCGCTCATGGGCGATGGCGCGGGCATTCTCGTCCAGATTCCGCATGCCTTCTTCAAGAAGGTCACCGATTTCGATCTGCCCGAGGCCGGCCAATACGCGCCGATCATGATCTTTTACCCCAACGACACCGCCCTGCGCGATCGTTGCGCCGACCTCGTGCGCAAGACGATTGCCGCCGAAGGCCTTGAGATTCTCGGCGAACGCGTCGTTCCCTTCGACAATTCCGCGCTGTCCGAAGGCGTCATCGCCACCCAGCCGATCATCGAGCAGATGTTTGTTGCCCGCCCCGAAGGGCTCGACGATATCGATGCCTTCGAGCGCAAGCTGCTCATCACCCGCAAGGTGATTTCCAACACCCTCTATGGCGAAATCCCCGAGGTTCAGGACGATAACGGCTTTTACATCGTCTCGATGTCGGCCCGCACCATCGTCTATAAGGGCATGTTCCTGGCCGACCAGCTCGGCAAGTTCTATCCCGATCTCCACGACACCCAGTTCGAAAGCGCCATCGCTCTGGTTCACCAGCGTTTTTCGACCAACACCTTCCCCTCCTGGAAGCTGGCCCACCCATACCGGATGACCATCCACAACGGGGAAATCAACACCATCCGCGGCAACGTCAACTGGATGGCGGCCCGTCAGGCCTCGGTGGCCTCGCCCAAATTCGGTGACGACATCACCAAGATCTGGCCGATTTCCTATGAGGGCCAGTCCGATACGGCCTGTTTCGACAACGCCCTCGAATTTCTCGTGCGCGGCGGCTATTCGCTGCCCCACGCCGCCATGATGCTGATCCCGGAAGCCTGGGCCGGCAATTCGCTGATGGATGAAGAGCGTCGCGCCTTTTACGAATATCATGCAGCGCTCATGGAGCCCTGGGATGGCCCCGCCGCCATGTCGCTTTCCGACGGTCGCTATGTCGTCGCCACCCTCGACCGCAACGGTCTGCGTCCCGCCCGCTACCTTGTGACCAAGGAAGGCCACGTCGTCCTCGCTTCGGAATCGGGCGTCCTCGATATCCCCGACGAAGACGTCGTCGAGCGCTGGCGCCTGCAGCCGGGCCGCATGCTGTTCATCGATCTCGAAGAAGGCCGCATCGTTTCCGACGACGAGATCAAGAAGGCACTGGCCGGCAAGAACCCCTATGCCACATGGCTCGCCAAGACCCAGATCGTGCTTGAGGATCTTCCCGAAGCCGAACCCAAGGCCCCCGCGACCACCGAGAGCCTTCTCGACCGCCTTCAGGCCTTTGGCTACAGCCAGGAAGACGTCAAACTCCTGATGGCGCCCATGGCGACAACGGGCCAGGAAGCCGTCGGCTCGATGGGCACCGATACCCCGCTTTCCGCGCTCTCGGACAAGCCAAAGCTGCTCTATACCTATTTCAAGCAGAACTTCGCGCAGGTCACCAACCCGCCCATCGACCCGATCCGCGAGGAATCGGTGATGAGCCTTGTCTCCTTTATCGGTCCGCGCCCCAATCTGTTCGACCTTGAAGGTCTTTCGACAACAAAGCGCCTCGAAGTGCGCCAGCCGATCCTGACCAACGAGGATCTCGAAAAGATTCGCGCGCTCGGCGACATGGCCGACAACCAGTTCCATACCGCGACCCTCGACATCACCTACGATGCCACCAAGGGCACCGCAGGCATGGAAGCTGCGCTCGACGCCCTGTGCGAACGCGCCGAATCCGCGGTCCAGAACGGCTACAACATCATCATCCTGTCCGACCGCCTGGTCGCCGCCAACCGCATCGCCATCCCGGCGTTGCTGGCGACAGCCGCCGTCCACCACCACCTGATTCGCAAGGGCCTGCGTACGTCCTCGGGCCTGGTGGTCGAAACCGGCGAAGCGCGCGAAGTCCATCACTTCGCGGTACTGGCCGGCTACGGCGCCGAGGCGATCAACCCCTATCTGGCCTTCGAGGCCCTCGCCGCGCTGCACGCCGAAGGCGAGTTCCCGTCCGAGGTCGATGCCAATGAAGTCATCTACCGCTACATCAAGTCGGTGGGTAAGGGGCTCTTGAAGATCATGTCCAAGATGGGCATTTCGACCTACCAGTCCTATTGCGGCGCCCAGATTTTCGACGCGGTCGGCCTCTCGACCGAATTCGTCAAGCGCTTCTTTTTCGGCACCGCCACCACCATCGAAGGCGTGGGACTGCCAGAGGTCGCCGAGGAAACCCTGCGCCGCCACACCCTGGCTTTTTCCGACGATGCGGTGTTGCGCAAGAGCCTCGAAGTGGGCGGCGAATACGCTTTCCGCATACGCGGCGAAGCCCATGCCTGGGGGCCCAACACCATTGCCGACCTCCAGCACGCCGTGCGCTTGAAGGGCGATACCCCCGAGAGCGCCCAGGAGCGTTATGATGCCTTTGCCCGCGCCGCCAATGGCGAGAACGCCGCGCATCTGACAATCCGTTCGCTGTTCGAGATCAAGCCCCTGGGCGAGCCGATCGATATTTCCGAGGTCGAGCCCGCCGAAGCCATCGTGCAGCGTTTTGCCACCGGCGCCATGAGTTTCGGGTCGATCTCGCGCGAAGCGCACACCACCCTCGCCATGGCCATGAACAAGATTGGCGGCAAGTCCAACACCGGTGAAGGCGGGGAAGACCCCGAACGCTTCAAGCCGTTGCCCGACGGCGCCATGAACCCCCAGCGCTCGGCCATCAAGCAGATCGCCTCGGGCCGGTTCGGCGTCACGACCGAATATCTGGTCAATGCCGACATGCTCCAGATCAAGGTCGCCCAGGGCGCCAAGCCCGGCGAAGGCGGCCAGCTTCCCGGTCACAAGGTCGATTGGGTCGTCGCCAAGACGCGCCATTCGACGCCGGGCGTGGGCCTGATTTCGCCCCCGCCGCACCATGACATCTATTCGATCGAAGATCTTGCCCAGCTCATCTACGATCTCAAAAACGTCAACCCCGAGGCCGACGTCTCGGTCAAGCTCGTCTCCGAAGTGGGCGTGGGCACCGTCGCCGCAGGCGTTGCCAAGGCGCGCGCCGACCACATCACAATTTCGGGCTATGATGGCGGGACGGGTGCCGCTCCTCTGACCTCGCTCAAGCACGCCGGCGGACCGTGGGAAATCGGGCTGGCCGAAACCCACCAGACCCTTGTGCTCAACCGTCTGCGCTCGCGCGTCGCCCTTCAGGTCGATGGCGGTTTCCGCACGGGCCGCGACGTCCTTATCGGTGCGTTGCTCGGTGCCGACGAGTTCGGTTTTGCCACCGCCCCCCTGATCGCGGCAGGCTGCATCATGATGCGCAAGTGTCACCTCAACACCTGTCCGGTCGGCATCGCGACGCAGGACCCGGTGCTGCGCAAGCGCTTCAAGGGTACGCCCGAGCACGTCATCAACTATTTCTTCTTCGTTGCCGAGGAGCTGCGCAAGCTGCTTGCCGCAATGGGTGTCCGCACCCTCAACGAAATCACACGCCGGAGCCGATCGGCGGGGATTCGATCCATCACACCGAATTCCAGAACCATCACCTCGAAGCCGTGCTCGACCGCACGCTCATCGCAAAGGCGCGCAACGCCATCGATACCAAAGAGCCGGTCCAGTTCGAAATGCCGATCCGCTCGCTCAACCGTTCGGCCGGCGCCATGCTCTCGGGCGAAGTCGCCAAGGCGCACGGTCACAAGGGCCTGGCCGAAGATACAATCTCGGTCACCCTGCGGGGCACCGCGGGCCAGAGCTTTGGCGCGTTCCTCGCCAAGGGCATCAGCTTCGATCTGATCGGGGACGCCAACGACTATGTCGGCAAGGGGCTTTCGGGCGGCCGTATCGTCATCCGTCCTTCGGAAAAGGCGCAGATCGTGCCCGAGGAATCGATGATTGTGGGCAACACGGTCCTCTACGGCGCCATCGAGGGCGAATGTTATTTCCGCGGTGTCGCCGGTGAACGCTTTGCCGTGCGCAATTCGGGCGCCGTCGCCGTCGTCGAAGGCACGGGCGATCATGGCTGCGAATATATGACCGGCGGTGTGGTCGTCGTCATCGGCAAGACCGGACGCAACTTTGCCGCCGGCATGTCGGGCGGCGTCGCCTATGTCCTCGACGAGGAGGAAACCTTCCGCTCCCGCTGCAACCTGGCCATGGTCGATCTCGAACCGGTGGCCGAGGAAGAAGAGCTCATGCGCAAGATCCACCACCATGGTGGCGATCTCGAATGGCATGGCCGGGTCGACGTTTCCGGCGACATGACCAAGCATGACGACGAACGCCTCTTCCAGCTCATTTCCAACCACCTGCACTATACCGGCTCGTCGCGCGCCAAGCATATCCTCGATCATTGGGAGGAGTTCCGGCCCAAATTCGTCAAGGTCATGCCGGTCGAATACCGCCGGGCGATGCAGGAAATGGAAGATTTGCGCACGGGCCGCTCGCGCCCGACCGCAGCAGAATAAAGGAGAAAGCCAATGGGTAAGGTAACGGGCTTTCTTGAAATAGATCGCCAGGAACAGCGCTACGAGCCCGCCTCGGACCGCGTTCGGCATTATCACGAGTTCACCATCCCGCTCACCGAGCCGGAAGTGAAAAACCAGGCCGCGCGCTGCATGGATTGCGGCATCCCCTATTGCCACGGCGATACGGGCTGCCCCGTCCACAACCAGATCCCGGACTGGAACGATCTCGTTTATCAGGACGATTGGGAAGAGGCCTCGCGCAACCTCCATTCGACCAACAATTTCCCCGAGTTCACCGGCCGAATCTGCCCCGCCCCGTGCGAGGAAGCGTGCACGCTCAATCTCGAGGACACCCCCGTCGCCATCAAGACCGTCGAACAGGCCATTGCCGACAAGGCAATCCGCGGCGGTTGGGTGCGGCCCCAGATCGCCGAGAAGAAGACGGGAAAGAAAATCGCCATCGTCGGTGCCGGCCCCGCCGGTCTCGCCGCGGCCCAACAGCTCGCCCGCGTCGGTCACGACGTCCATGTCTATGAGCGCGAGCCCAAGCCCGGCGGCCTGCTGCGTTACGGCATTCCCGATTTCAAGATGGAAAAGGGCCATATCGATTTCCGACAGGCCCAGATGGAAGCCGAAGGCGTGATCTTCCATTTCGGTGAAAATATCGGGGTCACCCGCCAGTTCTCCGACCTGCAGGCCAATCACGACGCAGTCCTTCTCTGCGGCGGCTCGGAATTCCCGCGCCATCCCGGATGCGAGGGCACCGAATATGCCGGCGTCCACTACGCCATGCCCTATCTGGTCCAGCAGAACCGTCGCAATGGCGGAGAACCCGTGACCGACGAACCCATCCTTGCGTCGGGCAAGAATGTGGTGGTCATCGGCGGCGGCGATACCGCATCGGACTGCGTGGGCACCGCCTTCCGCCAGGGCGCCGTCTCGGTCACCCAGCTCGACATCCGCCCGCGCCCGCCCGAAAAGGAAGACAAGCTCACCTCATGGCCCAACTGGGCCGTCAAGATGCGCACCTCCTCCTCCCAGGCCGAAGGCGCGAACCGCGAGTTTCAGGCGGGCACCGTCGAAATCGTTGCCGACGAACGCGGCCACGTCTCCGGCGTTAAATGCGCCCGCGTCGGCACCGATCGCCAGCCGATCGAAGGAAGCGATTTCATCCTGCCCGCCGAACTTGTGCTCATGGCCATCGGCTTTGCCCACCCCATCCATGAGGGCATGCTCGAACAGCTTGGCGCCAGGCTCGACAAGCGCGGCAATCTGTTTGCCGACACGTTCAGCTACAAGACCACTGTGGATGGCGTTTACGCCGCCGGCGACATGCGCCGTGGCCAGTCGCTCGTCGTCTGGGCCATACGCGAAGGCCGTCAGGCCGCCCGGGCCATCGATCTCGACCTGATGGGCGAAACGGCGCTGCCGCGCTGATTGGTTCGATTGGAAATAAAAAAGCCTCGGATAGTCTCCGGGGCTTTTCTTACCGCCCGCCGGGGTTTTCGATTTCGACAGCGGCCTTGCCCAGCCCGAATGCATCCACTCGTCCGGCCGGCGCATCGAGCATATCCTCGAGCGCGAAGCTGCGTGTTCCCGCCGTCGTCTGGCCTGCGATTATGAGGTCGCTTGCCCGCTGCGTGGTTCCGCCAAGATCCTGCACGAAGCTCGCCATCTCGACGAGACGCATCTGCTCGAGCCCCTGATAGGGTGGTCGGATCATCCCGCCGGCGTCGGTGCCGGCAAGAAGATCGGTAACTTCGGACGTGCTGCCCGAAAGACTGACCCTTCCGCCTCCGGTCGCCCCCATCGCCCTGTCGATATAAAAGGCGAGCTTGTCGGCACCCGCCGCGGAAAAATGGATGCCATCGCCCTTTCGCATATCGACGATGTTGCCGTTGAGATCGGGCCCATCGACGCTGTAGCCGCCATCTTCGCCCAGATACCGGTCATAGGTCTCCACCCAGGCCCCGCCCGAATCGTTTACCGCAGCCTTGTGGATCGAGGAAATCTGCGCCATGGCAGCGCCATAGCTCGGTTGCTGCATAGGCGGTAGTTCGAGCCAGATCACCTGCTTTCCCGCCGCATTGATATCGGCGAGAAAGGCATCGAGGCGCGCGCGATAGGCGCTGCGCCAGGCATCGGACAGCGCCTCGGCCCCATTGAGCGCCTGGCGATCGTTGATCCCGATCGCCACCACCGCCACATCGAAACTGTCGGCAACAAGTTCATCCTCGATGGCCGCGTTCCAGTCGAAAAAATCGTCGCGCACGAAGCCCGAGGATCCCACCGCCTGTTCGCTGACCACAACCTCGGAATTGCCCGCATAGAATCGCTCCAGAGCCCGCGCCAGATCGACAGCCAGCGAATCTCCAAATACCGCCACCCGGCGCGCATTGTCCGACTTTTCAATTTCGGGCGATCGGGACGCATCGGGCTGCGCCCTGGGCGCCGAAGGGGCCGACGGTTGTGGCTGAGCGCGCGGCTGGGACGTCACGGGCGGCTGAGGCTGTTGTTGCTCGTTCTGCGAGCCGAACAGCACCTCGAACAGCGTGCGCGTCGTCCTTTCCTGCGCCACGACGCCGGACGTGGCAACGAACGTCAGCACAACAAGTGTCAGAAACCTTGCCAGCAAGCTCATGACCCGCTTCTAATCCAAATCCCGCGCGCCTCAAAGCGCATCGCGAAGCCTTTGGTGGGCATCGAGGGTCACGAACCCGTCAGCCACCAGCCCGGCGTCTGCCTGAAACCGCGCATAAGCCGCCTGCGTCACCGGCCCGATATTGCCGTCGACAACGCCCTGGTAATACCCCAGCCGCGCCAGCATCGTCTGAATATCGATCCGCTGCTGGCGATTGGGAAATTGCGCCCCGCGCGGCCATGGGGTCACGAACGCTCCTCCACCCTTGAGCCGGTCGGTCAGATGGGCCACGGCCATGGCGTAGGAATCGGAGAAATTATAGCCCTTGAACACCAGATAATTGCGCGTCATCAGAAATTTCGGCCCCTCCGCTCCCGCCGGCACGTAGAGGAACACATCGGTGCCCGGATCGGAAAACGAACGCCCGGCCACCCGCGCCACCCCCCGTTCGGCAAAAAAGCTTATGGGCCGAAAGATGTCCCGGTCGGCCAAAAGATAATCGAACCCTTCGGGCACATCGACCTCAAAGCCCCAATCAAGTCCGGGCTGATATCCCAGCCCACGCAGATAATTGGCCGAGGAGGCCAAAGCGTCGGCCAGCGAAGTGTGCGGATCGACGACTCCGTCCCCGTCCCCATCCTGTCCGTATTGCAGATAGGCCGTGGGGATAAGCTGCAAATGCCCAAGCGCCCCGGCCCACGAGCCAACCAGCCCCTCCCCCGATCCCCGCGCCTGCGCTATCCGCAAAGCGGCGATCAGTTCGGCCTCGTCCTCGGCCACCCGCCCGCGCCGCTGATGGGCGAGCGTTGCGAGAGACGCAATGATCGGCTTGATGAGCGAGCGATTGGACAACACGGCCCCATAGTCGGACTCCATTCCCCAGATCGCCGCCAGAACATAAGGATCGACCCCATAGCGCTGCCCGATTGCGCCCAGCAGGTCCCCATTGGCCGCCACCGCCGCCTGCCCACGCCCAATGCGCCCCGACCCGATCCGCGCATCGAGATACTCCCAGACAGGCGTCACGAATTCGGGCTGTCCCGAAATCAGCGACGGGATCGAAGGGTCGGGCTGAACCGGCCCCATCACAGCCCGATAAAAATCGCGGCCTATGCCATTGGCAACCGCAACCGTCTCCATCCGGTCCTTGAACGCGTCAAAGCTTTCGACGGGCTGCGCCAATACCGCTCCGGCCAGGCCCAGCCAGACGAAAACCGCTCCGATCAGAGAATGGAGGGCCGATCGTTGCGGGTATCGAGATATTTTTCCCATTTATAGGCCATCTCCACGATTCCGGCGAGGTCGTCATGCTTGGGCACCCAGCCCAACGCCTTGATCCTGTCGGCCCCCGCCACGATCGAGGCCGGATCGCCCGGCCTGCGCGGTCCGTGTTCGACGGGAAAATCGATGCCTGTCACCGATTTGACCGTCGAGACAACCTCATCGACCGAAAACCCGCGCCCATAGCCGCAATTGACCGTGATGCTCTCCCCGCCACCGCGCAGATGGCCGAGCAGCAGCCCGTGAGCCGCGACGAGGTCGGAGACGTGAATATAATCGCGCACGCAGGTCCCGTCAGGCGTCGGATAATCGTCCCCGAATACGTTCATCTTGTCGCGGTGTCCCAGCGCCGTCTGCACAGCAACCTTGATGAGATGGGTGGCGCCCGCCGTCGATTGCCCTGAGCGCATCTGCGGGTCGGCGCCCGCCACGTTGAAATAGCGCAGCACCCCATAAGTGATCGGATGGGCCGCCGCCACGTCGGCCAGCATCCATTCGCTCATCAGTTTGGACCGCCCATAGGGCGAGACCGGCGAAAGGATCGCGTCCTCTGCCACCGGCTCGAGCCCCACCATGCCGTAAACGGCGGCAGTGGAGGAAAAAATGAAATGTCTGACCCCGCCGGCCACCGCGGCTTCGATCAGGTCGCGCGTGTTGGCCGTGTTGTTCTTGTAATATTTGAGCGGGTTTTCCACCGATTCCGGCACGACGATCGATCCGGCGAAATGGATGATGGACTTAATCTCATGCTCGGCAATGACCTTTGACACAAGTTCGCCATCCGCCACATTGCCTTCGACGAGCTTGACCCGATGATCGACCAGCCAGGGAAAACCGGTGGTCAGGTTGTCGAGCACCACGACGTTCTCCCCCGCATCGGCAAGATGCAACACCATGTGCGAGCCGATATATCCCGCACCGCCAGTGACCAGAATAGCCATGATTGTCCTTAAATCCGCTTTGTGCCTCCGCATGCATCGCTGGCATGCAACTGTCACCACAATCTTGCATTAAGACATTGAAACTGTCTTAGTTTATGTCAAAGCAATTTCGTGGGAGTATGAAGTGGTCCAGAGAGTCCGTACAGCAGTCTTTCCCGTCGCCGGCCTTGGAACAAGGTTTCTTCCCGCCACCAAGGCCATGCCAAAGGAGATGCTGACGGTCGTCGACAAGCCCGTCATCCAATACGCGGTCGACGAAGCCCGCGAGGCGGGCATCGAGCATTTCGTTTTCGTCACCGGCCGCAACAAGGGCGTCATCGAGGACCATTTCGACCGTCAGTTCGAACTCGAAGCCACACTGGAAGCCCGCGGCAAGACCGCGGCCCTCGAACAGCTTCGCCGCGATCTCCCCAGGGCCGGCCAATCGAGCTTCACCCGCCAGCAGGAGCCGCTGGGCTTGGGCCACGCCGTCTGGTGCGCCCGCGACATCGTCGGGCGCGAACCCTTCGCGCTGCTCCTGCCCGACATGATCTTCAAATCCTCTCCCGGCGTCCTCAAGCAGATGATGGACACCTACGAGGAATCGGGCGGCAACATCATCGCCGTCGAGGAATGCGCGCCTGAAGACGTCTCCTCATATGGCGTGATCGCCCGCGGCGAAGGCCCCGACAAGGGCTTCGCCATCACCGGCATGGTCGAAAAGCCCAAACCCGAGGACGCACCCTCCAACCTCATCATTTCGGGCCGCTACATCCTGCAGCCGGAAATCTTCTCGCTCCTGGGCGAACAGACAGTGGGCGCCGGCGGTGAAATCCAGATCACCGACGCCATGCGCTATCTCATGGACCGCCAGCCCTTCATCGGCGTCAAATACGATGGACAGGTCTTCGATTGCGGCTCCAAGATCGGTTTTCTGACCGCCAACGTCGCTTTCGCGCTCGATCGGCCCGATATTGCCGATGCATTTCTGAGCGAACTCAAGACCCTGACCGGCGATACCCCGATCAATATTGAAGACTGACGCCGCCGCTGATCCGATGCTCGTCGCGGCTGGCACCCGCCGCGGCGGGGTCCTCGCGCAACCCATAATCATAGTCGAGCGTCGCCGTGGTGTGCTGGCCGAGCGCAACATCGGCCCCCAGCCCCGCCGAATAGCTCCGGCTGGTCGCCGAACCGTCCTCGGGCACCTCCCACTGCGCGCCCACCGATGCCCGCAGGCCGAGCCAGGAATTGGCCCTGTGCCGGGCCTCAAGGCCAATATCGTAGGTTGCGCTCGCCCCTGAGCCACCCGATCCGGGCGTCAGTTCGGTCTCAAGGCGCGCCGTGAACGCGGTGGCCGTTGTTGGGCTGTAGTCCAGCGAGACGCCATAGAGCCAGGTCTGCGCTTCAGGGATGGCGGCGGCATCAAACATCCGCCACCCCGATCCGACCGACGCCTCCAGTGTCACGACATCGGACCAGTTGGCCGTGATCCCGCCCCGCAGTTCGAAATCATCGCCCGAGCGGCTGGCCCCGAGATCGGGATCGATGCCGTCAAATTCAGTTCGCCCCGCGCCTCCCTGCCCGAATACGCCAACAACCGGCGTCAGGTCGTACCCGACCCTGAGCGCCCCGCCATAACGCGTCGCGCCTTCATGGCTGTTGTCGATCACCGTGTCATCGGCCCGCGTCGCTTCACCGACCCAGTCGCGTGCGAGTTCCCCTGTGCCCGTCACGCTGAAATTGCCGAACCGGTGCGTATAGCCGACCCCCGCCGCCCCCGAAACCGAAACCGGCGCACTGGCCAGGTCCGCCTCGTCGGTGCTCAATCCGTCCGGGGCGTCCTGGGAGAGCGCAAGATCTCCATTGAACGCCAGGCCCGCCGACGGTGAGAGACGATGGACGATGTCGGTCGACACATTGGCCGCCCCAACCCGCACATCATCCGATTGCGGCGCAACCAGCGTCGCCGAGGCGTCCAGCGTCACATCGGTCACCCCACCGGAGCGCGAATAGGAAACAGATGGAATGGCCAGCATCTCGAAGTGCTCGGCCGAGCCGCTGCGCACATAGGCGCCCCGCAGCGCAACCCCGTAGCCAAGCTCGCCCCAATCGGCCGTATCCGTGGAAAGGGGGGCGGCCATGGCCGCTGGCAAAGGCTCGACGGCATATGCCGGCCGGGCAGGTGCCGGCGGAGTGACGGCCACAGCAGGCGATGGCGCAGCGAGCGGCAGCGGCTGGGTTGGCGGGCTCACCGGCACACTCGCATCGGTAGCCGGAAACTGGCACAGCGTCCCCGGTCGGCACCCCACGCCCAGCGATCCGCGCAAAAGATCGGGATTGTCCGTCCCCGATCCGTCTCCCTGCGCAAGCGCCATCGCGGCGCCGGCCAGGGCGCCGGCTCCCCCAAGGGCCAGCACGAGAATTATTCGGGCGTTGAAATCCAAGAGCGCGAATCCGGAAAGTGTAACCGGAGGCTTTCAACTTATGGTTAATAAACCCTTACGCTGGCTACGAAATCACGGGGGATCGCGGCAATTGGAGCGCGTCCAGCAAAAGTGGAAACGGTTTTGCGGTTCGGACACGCGATAAAACAAAGGCTTAGAGCCAAGGATTTGATTCAATCAAATCCTGAACGGCTCTAGCCGACGGCCTCGACCTCCAGAAGCCCGCCGCGCGCGCCGGTGATCCGCACATGCGACCCCGCTGGAAGGTCGGGTCCCGAAACGCGCCAGAGCGTATCATCGATCCGCACCCGCCCCACACCGTCGCTGATCGCCTCGACAAGCGCGGTCTCCCGGCCCAGCAACCGTGCCGTGCGCGCGTTGATAAGCGGGTCTTCACTCGGCGGGGCATCGCCGTGCCGCCGCCGCGAATAGGCCAGCCAGCCGCTCACCAGTGCCACCGAAAGGATGCCGAACAGCCCCCACTGCAATGGCCACCCGATGCCCGTCTGAAACACCGTCAGCCCGGTCAGCAGCGCCGCGCCGCCGAGCCAGACCATGAAGACACCCGGAACCAAAAGTTCGGCGCCCAGCAGCACGAGCCCGAAAATCAGCCACGCCCAGCCTGCGTTCTCGCCAATCAGCGCGATGATGTCCATGATCCTAGCTTTCGCTGCGTGTCGATGGCGGTCGGCCCGGAACATTGCGCCGTGGCGCCTCGCCCCCGAAGGCCTCGCGGGCGATTTCGGCGACCCCGCCCAGCGCCCCGATCACATTGGCCGCCTCCAGCGGCAGCATCAGCACTTTCTGGTTGGGCGCCGAGGCGATCTTTTCGAGCGCCTTGACGTAATTGTTGGCCACGAAATAGTTGATGGCCTGCACGTCGCCCTTGGCAATGGCTTCCGAGACCATCTCGGTCGCCTTGGCTTCGGCCTCGGCGGCCCTCTCGCGCGCCTCGGCATCGCGGAACGCCGCTTCGCGCCGGCCCTCGGCCTCGAGCACCTGTGCCTGTTTTTCGCCCTCGGCCTTGAGAATTTGCGCCTGTCTTTGCCCTTCGGCCTCAAGGATCACCGCGCGTCGATCGCGCTCGGCCTTCATCTGCCGTCCCATGGCATCGACGAGATCGCGCGGAGGCTCGATATCCTTGATCTCGATGCGCGTGATCTTGACGCCCCAGGGCGCAACCGCCGCATCGACGACCCGGAGCACGCGCGAATTGATTTCGTCGCGATTGGAGAGCAGTTCGTCCAGATCGAGCGAGCCCATGACCGAGCGGATATTGGTCATGGTGAGGTTGAGTACGCCCTGTTCGAGATTGGAGATCTCATAGGCCGCCTGCGCCGCGTCGAGGATCTGATAGAAGGTCACCCCGTCCGCCGTGATCGAGGCGTTGTCCTTGGTGATGACTTCCTGGTGCGGCACGTCGAGCACCTGCTCCATCATGTTGAGCTTGCGCCCGATGCCATCGATAAAAGGGACGATGATGTTGAGCCCCGGCTTGAGGGTGCGCGTATAGCGCCCGAACCGCTCAACCGTGTAATTGTGCCCCTGTGGTACAGTCTTGACCCCGGCGAACAACACCATGACGGCCAGAATGCCGACAACGATCAGGACTATCGAAAATCCGTCCATGTTTAGCCTTCCCTCTTGCCCGACTCATGGCCGGTCCCACGGCAAGGACTTTACGGTCGGGCCCGACCGCTGACAATCGTGAGGTTGCCGCCTACAGCCAGCCCGACAGTTCGCGGCGCACGACGCTTTCGATCATCGCCATGCCGTCCGGCGTATCGTTGAGGCACGGGATATAGGCATAGCGCTCGCCGCCAGCATGCATGAATTCCTCTTCGCCCCCGATGGCGATTTCCTCGAGCGTTTCGATGCAATCGGCGGAAAATGCCGGGGCCAGGATCGCGACTTTCTTGATCCCCTTGCCCGGAAGCTCTTTGAGCGTCTCGTCGGTATAGGGCCGCAGCCATTCGGTGGGTCCGAACCGGCTCTGGAAGGTCAGCATGATCTTCTCTTTGGGCCAGCCGAGCTTCTCGCGCACCAGCCGCGTCGTCTTGTGGCACTGGCAGTGATAGGGGTCGCCCTTGTCGAGATAGGTTTTGGGCATGCCGTGATAGGAGGTGATCACCAGATCGGGCTCGAAATCGAGCTTTTCGACCCCCTCGCGGATCGAATTTGCCAGCGTCTCGACGTAGATATCGTCTTCGAAATAGGCCGGGACGGTCCGCACCGCGGGCTGCCAGCGGATATTGGCGAGCGCCCGGAATGCCTGGTCGTTGGCTGTGGCCGTCGTCGTCGCCGAATATTGCGGATAGAGCGGGAACAGCAGGATCTTGTCGCACCCCTGCTCATGGAGCTTTTTGATCGCGCTTTCGGTCGAAGGATTGCCGTAGCGCATGCCGTATTCGACGGCCACCCCGTCCGCCGCCATGGCCTGCTGCAGTTTCTCTGCCTGTCCGCGCGTAATCACCCGCAGCGGGCTTTCATTGGTCCGCTTGTCCCAGATCTTGGCGTAATTGGCGCCGGTCTTTTGCGGCCGGAACGACAATATGCCGAAATTGAGAATCGGCCACCACAGCCATTTTGGCGTCTCGATGACACGCGGGTCGGAGAGGAATTCCTTGAGATAGCGCCGCACGCTCCAGTAATCGGTTCCGTCGGGCGTACCCAGATTGAGCAGCAAAACCCCGATTTTGCGCGGTTTGACGGGCGGATGATCGGGTGGCAGATGGGCGTTCATCGGTATCCTGAGGAATGCGGGGTGTGAGGTCTTTGTTTTTGTTGATGCGCACAATAGCGCCAAAGCCTGCCGGGGCAACACTCTGGCGAAAACATGCGGCCATTTGACCGCTAATACGTCGGCTTTGCGCGCCTGGAGCGTGTCCAGCAAAAGTGGAAACGGTTTTGCGGTTCGGACACGCGATAAAATAAAGGCTTAGAGCCAAGGATTTGATTCAATCAAATCCTGAACGGCTCTAGATCGCCGCGAAAAACAAGATCATCCCGAACGCCATGACCAGCAGCGCCCCAATCATCTCCAGCCACCAGACCACCGATTCGCCGGCCATGCCCCCTCCGGTCAGCCGCAGGGCGCCGCCCTTGAGATAGACGGCGGCCGATGCAAGGACCGCCACCGTTATCGCCGTTCCCAGCCCCATAAGGAACGTAGCGGCAATACCCGCCGCCAGAACGCCCTGGCTCAGCGCAAAGACCAGAACCACCAGCGCGCCCGAGCATGGTCGCAACCCCACCGAAAGAACGACCCCCAAAGATTCTTTCCACCCGCCCCGCGCCTGCTGGGGCGCCACCACATGGTGGTCGCATGCGTGGTCGTCGTGGGCGTGGTCATCATGGGTGTGGTCATGCGAATGGGCATGAGAATGCCCGTGATGGTGTTTGTGGGGAAACACCAGCTTGCGCGCCGCCAGCCATGCGCCGAGCAGGGCAACCAACCCATAGGATATGATCTCCATCCACCACGCCGCGCGGCTCATGGCCATCGATGTCAGTTGCAACACGCTTGCCGCAACCAGAACGAAAGCCACCGCCACCGCCGATTGCATCATGGCCGACAAAAAGCTCAGAACGATGCCGCGCCGCAACTGGCGCTCGCTGGCCAGCACATAAGACGAGATCACGACCTTTCCGTGCCCCGGCCCGGCAGCGTGGAAGACACCGTAGAGAAAACTCAGTCCTCCCAGCAGCCAAAAGGCGTTGCCGTCGCTGCGCAGCGCGCCCAGGGCCGACGTCATGGCGCCATAAAAGCTGCGCTGCTGCTGGCTCACCCAGCCGAAAAATCCGCCCTGCGTGGGCACCAGCGAGGTCTCCGGCGGTGGCGCGGAAAAGGGCGATGCGGGGCGCTGGGCCGTTGCCTCGCCAATCGCGTCGAGCGCCGTCGCCGGCACGCCCCCCGGGCAGGTCACCGTTACCAGATTGGCCATGGCCCGCGCCGCCTCGCGCAGATCGGCGGGGATTTCGGTCACGTCCGGCCCCAGCATCCACAGCCGTTCCTCGAGCTCGGGATCGATGGGCTGCGGTTCCTTGGAAACCACGCTGCACCCCTCCGGCGCCCCTTCCAGCGTCACCGAATTTTCGTTTGGAAACGTAAAGGCTGCATAATATTCCGGGTCGCCCACCTCGATGTCATAAATGCCGCCGACCGACTGGGGTTCGGCAAAATTCATCGAAAACGTGAGCGTTACCTGCCCGTCCTCATAGACCATGGACGGATCGCTGGCGCCGGCTACCGCCGCGTGGCCATCGAGCCCGTCGGGATCGCCGAACGTATAATAGGAGTAAAAATCGAGCCCCTCGATATTTTCCTCGGCCAGCGGTTGCAGTTCGGTGGGCGTCAGTACCCCGTCTCCATCCGCATCGAGTCCCTGAATGGCCCAGGCCGAAAAATATTCGTCGAACGTCCAGTGGTGGCGCATGCCCACGATTGCGCCGTCTTCGAACAGCACTTCGCCCGCCGCGTCGATCCAGACATGCGGATGCGCGGTCGCCGGGCCAACCCATCCAACCAGCGCGGCAAGGCAACCGGCGGCTATCGACTTGAGAAAATTTCGGGCCATGGGATCAGGAATTGACCGGGTGGGTTTCGAACCATTCGACGAGAAAGTCGATAAGCGCCCGCACCTTGCCCGACAAATGCCTGCGGTGCGGATAGACCGCCTGCAGGAATGGACGCTGTGGCAGATATTCGGTCAGCACCGGCACCAATTCCCCCTTCTCGATGGCCGAATCGGCCAGGAAACTGGGCAATAGCGCGAAACCGAGGCCCTTTTGTGCCGCAACCAGCGCCCCGGCGGGAGAATTGACGCGGACCGGCCCATCCACATGAATGGCAATCGTCCGTCCGTCCTCGACGAACTGCCAATTGGCCTGTCCGGTCATGTTTGTGTCGACGATGCACGGCACACCCTTGAGCGCCTCGGGCGTCTGGGGCACCCCATAGGCCTTGATCACCTCGGGCGTCGCGCACACCGCCACCGAGGTTTCGGCGATCTTGCGGGCGATCAATGAGGTGTCCGACATCCGCGAAATCCGCAGCGCCACATCGATCCCCTCTTCCACCAGATCGACCATGCGATCTTCGAGCCGCAGGTCGAGCGTCACGTCGGGATGGGCGCGGGTAAATTCGAACAGCGGCTCGAGCAGCGTCGATTCCCCGAAATTGCGCGGCGCCGAAACGCGCAATATGCCGCGCGGCGCCGCCGTCTGTTCGGTGATCGTGGCGTCCAGATCGTCGAGCTGGGACAGGATTTCGCGCACCTCGCGATAATAGGCCTCGCCCGCTTCGGTCAGGCTGAGCTTGCGCGTCGTGCGGTTCATCAGCCGCACCCCGAGATAATCCTCGAGGTCGGTCACATATTTGGAAAGCAGCGCCTTGGACCGGCCGTGAATGCGCGCGGCGGCCGAAAAGCCGCCGGCATCGAACACCTGCACGAACGCCCTTATACGGGCCAGGTCCTGGCTCATTCACTCTCCTTTTGCGAATCCCGGAGCCAAGAAAGGTCGAACCGGGCCACCTCGTCAAGCAGTTGCGCAAAACCTTTAAGGATATGATCGGCCAGCGCCGCGCCCTTTTCGGCGCTTGCCGCACGAGCATCGCCCACCACGCCAAACCGATTGAGGTCCTTGCTCAACCACCCGAACCGATGCCGCCCGTAAGCTGAAAGATGGGTCATGCCCGCCTCGATGGTTTCCAGAGACGACCCGAAATGGGCGGCCCGATCCATTTCCACCTTATGGGGAAAATAATGCAGCATCAGCGCGGTCTCGATCGCCCCGCCATGGATGCCGTATTTCCGTTCATGCTCGCTAAACAGCCCCTCGGGCATGCCGAACCGCATCCAGGCGGTGCTCACGGCCAAAAGGCCCAGTTCGGCCCGCGCCTTGAGGATCACGCTCTCCACGACCGGGGTGTTGCCCCCATGGCTCGAGACGATCACCAGCCGCTTTCCCCCTGCCCTCGCCCATTCCCCGGCAATGGCGAACCATTCGGCAATCAGTGCGCCCTCTTCTTTGCTCTGCGTCCCATCGGCCCACAAATGCTCGCGCGATGCGCCTATGCGCTGGATGGGCAGCACGGCTGCGTCGACGGGGCTGGAGAGGTAGGACCCAAGAGCGCTAAGATGGCCCTCGGCGATGTCGCAATCGGTCGAAACGGGGAGATGGGGGCCGTGCGCCTCGGTTGCACCAACCGGCAGAATGGCGATTGTCTCCGCGCTCACACGCCCATCGGCAAACGCGTCATTCTCGTTCACGAAAGTCAGCGGCACTGCCCGCCCCCGGAAAATTTCAGTATCGACCCTATAGCGCACCAGGAGCGCGGACAAGCAATGCGGCCCCTGATTAACTTTCCCGCCAAAGGCGATTCGACGCGAGCCCCGGTTTTGGCTAGATCAATATCCATGAGCAAATCCGCCGCCGGCTCGACCCTTTACCGTCTGATCGAAGCGGGCCATCTGGCCCGGCAGGCCTTGCTCGCCCCGCTCGCGGCACGCGGGCTCGAGGCTGGCGACGATGCCATCCTGCTCGGCCTTGCCGATCCGGCCGGCACGACAACCGACGCGCTCGTCGCGTTCACCGGCCTGCCCACCGACCAGCTCGATGCGCGACTGGCCCGCCTCGAAGGCCGCGACCTTCTGTTGCGTCTCGCAGTCGGGCCCGAAATGGAGCCCGGCGCGCGCCTCTCCCAACAGGGCCACGCCATGCGCCAGGCCATCGAGGATCACTGGGCCCATCTCGAGCAGACCCTAGCCGAAGATCTCGGCGACAAACGCCACAAGCATCTGCGCAAAGCCCTCAAGCGCATCATCGAAGTGCTGCGGTTCTAGAGAAACGCTGACCGGTCACCGTCTGACTGCGGACATTTTTTCGGTTGCGAGAGTACGGCCGATTGCCAATAGTAACGCATGGCCACCTTTGCCGATCACGACGCCTATATCGCTGCGGCGCCCGAAGCGCTCCGTCCGCTGCTTGATTTCGTGCGCGCCCGGCTTGCGCAGGCGCTTCCCGACGCGCAAGAGCTCATCCAGTACAATATGCCCGGATTTGCCGCACAGGGTTTGGTGATCGCGGGCTATGGCGCCTTCAGCAAACAATGCGGGCTGTATGTCAGCAAGGGCGCGATTAGCGCATATTCGGACGACATCGCCGCAGCCGGGCTCAAGGCGTCAAAGACTGGCGTCACCTTCTCGCCGACCCGCCCCATGTCCGAAGACCTCATCGCCGCACTCGCTCTTGCTTCGCGAAAAGAGCTGGGTGTCTAAAAGGCCCACCCCTCAGGAGAGCCCTATGTGCCGCAACATCAAGCCGCTGTTCAATTTCGAACCGCCTGCCACCCGCAACGAGATGCACGACGCCGCCCTGCAGTTCGTGCGCAAGATTGCCGGAACCACCCGCCCCTCGCAGGCCAACGAAGCCGCGTTTCATGAAGCGGTCGCGGACATCGAAAAATCCGTACGCAAGCTGCTCAGGGCCATGGAAACAAAGGCGCCGCCCAAAAACCGCGAAATCGTTGCCGCCAGGGCACGTGAGCGGGCAAGTCAGCGCTACGCGCGCCCCGCCTGAGCTTCGGCACGGATCGCCCGCGCTTCTGCCAGTGTCATTTCGGTATGCACCTGCCAGCCATCGCTGGCTTGCGGAAAATCGGTGCGGAAATGCCCGCCCCGACTCTCCGTACGCTTCAGAGCAGCCGCCGCAACCAGTGTCGCAGACGTCACCATGTTGAGATAGGCCCGCGTCACTTCCAACGCCGTGTTTTCAAGCTCCAAAAGCCCGCGCAACGCCCGTTTCAGCCCTTCGGCATCGCGCTCCACGCCCACATCATTGCTCATGATCGCGCGCAAATCTTTTACCGCCTTGAGATTGCGCAGCACGTCCTCGGCCCGCGCACCCTTTTCCGCATCCCATGCGATCCCATCGAACGGCGGCAACACCGAGCGCAACGGTTCGAGCCCCGAAATGTCCTCGGCAATCCGCGCGCCATAAACGATGGCTTCGAGCAGCGAATTCGACGCCAGCCGGTTCGCCCCGTGCAGCCCCGTGCACGACGCCTCCCCGCACACCCACAGCCCGGGAAGCGAGGACCGTCCGTCCTCATCCACCTTGACCCCGCCCATGTGGTAATGAGCCGCCGGCGTCACCGGGATCGGCTCGGCCACCGGGTCGATCCCCGCCATGCGGCAATACTCGGCGACCGTCGGATAGGCGGTGAGAATTTTTGCACCCAGCGCCGCCCGCGTGTCGAGAAACACTTCCCGCCCCGCCTTGATCTGCCGGAAATTGGCCCGCGCCACGATATCGCGCGGCGCCAGTTCGGCGTCCGGGTGAATATCGGCCATGAACCGCTCGCCTAAATCGTTGACGAGAACAGCCCCCTCCCCGCGCAACGCCTCGGTGGCCAGCGGCGCCGGATCGCGGCCCGTCAAGATTGCGGTCGGGTGAAACTGCACGAATTCGGGATCGGCGATCACCGCTCCGGCCCGCGCCGCCATGCCCATGGCGTGCCCGCGCACCGAAGGCGGATTGGTGGTCACCGCATAAAGCCCGCCCAGACCGCCCGCCGCCAGAACCGTGGCCCGCGCCCGGATAAACACCGGCTCGACATAGCGATCGCCCAACCGCCGGCAGAACACCCCGACGATCCGCCCGTCCGCATGGGCCAGATCGACAGCGGTAATCCCCTCGACCACCCGGATCGAGGGCGTGGCCCGCACCTTGGCGATGATCGCCTGCATGATGGCGTGCCCGGCCCGGTCGCCCGATACCCGCACCACCCGGTTGGCCGAATGGGCGGCTTCGCGCGATAAAATGAACTGCCCCAGCGCGTCGCGATCGAACGGGGTGCCCCAGCCCGCAAGATCCTCGATCCGCGCTGCAGCCTCCCCGGTCACCGATTCGGCGACGCCATGATCGACGATCCCCGCCCCGGCCATTTCGGTGTCCGCCGCATGGGCCTGCGCGCTGTCGCCGGCCCCAACCGCCGCCGCCACCCCGCCCTGCGCCCAGGACGAGGACGCCCCCGACCCCAGCGGCATGGGCGAAAGCACGGTCACCGGCCGCGGCGCCAGCTTGAGCGCACAAAACAGCCCCGCCAGCCCCGCCCCCACAATCACCACGCCTTCGGCGTTGAAGACGTTGTCGAAAATGTCCAAGAAAATGCCCCCCCGAGAACCGGCGCTAGGTCTTCGGCCGCGAAAATTCGATCATCCGCTCCACCGCCGCCCGCGCCGGCTCCATCAGCTCCTCGGCAATCGTCACTTCCTCGGTGTCCGTGTGCAGGCTCCAGAGGATATTTTCGAGATTGATGCGCTTCATGTGCGGGCAGATGTTGCAGCCGCGCAGGAACGCGACACCCTCGGTCTCGGCCGCCACATTGTCGCTCATCGAGCATTCGGTGACCATCACCACCTTGGCGGGCCGTTCGGTCTTGACCCAGTCGATCATCCCCGACGTCGAGCCGGCAAAATCGACGGCATCGATAACCTCGGGCGGGCATTCGGGATGGGCGATGATCCTGGCGCCCGGATAGGCGGCCCGCAATTCGGCGATGTCGTCGGCGGTAAAGGTCTCGTGCACCTCGCAGGCGCCCGCCCAGGTGACGATCTTCTTTTTGGTCTTTTTCGCCGTGTTCTGCGCCAGGTACTGGTCGGGGATCATCATCACAGTGTCGCCCTCGACCGCCTCGACGATCTGGAGCGCGTTCGATGACGTGCAGCACACATCGGTCACAGCTTTCACCGCCGCCGAAGAGTTCACATAGGTCACCACCGGCACGCCCGGATATTGCGCCCGCATGGCCAGAACGTCCTCGGCCGTGATCGAAGAGGCCAGCGAACAGCCCGCCCGGCTGTCGGGGATCAGCACGCGCTTGGAAGGGTTGAGCAGTTTCGAGGTCTCGGCCATGAAGTGGACGCCGCACTGCACGATCGTTTCGGCCTCGACCTTGGTGGCCTCGATGGCCAATTGCAGACTGTCGCCCACGATATCGGCGACGCCGTAAAAGATCTGCGGCGTCTGGTAATTATGCGCCAGGATCACCGCGTTCTTTTCGCGCTTGAGCTTGTTGATCTGAAAGATCAGCGGCGCATAGAACGGCCATTCGATCTCGGGGATGCGATCCTTGACCCTCTCGAAAACCGGACGCGTTTCGGTTTCGATTGCCTTGGAAAATTTCAGATCGAAATCGGCGGCCAGAACGGCCCGCGCCTCTTCGATCGGTGTCAGGGCGTTGATCTGCTGGATCATGTTCGGGCTCCCCCGCCTGCATCGACATGGCCGCAAGCGACCCGCGGACGTTCACTTAGGGAGTTTTGGTTCCCAATTCAATAAAGCCCGTGCTAGAGCACGGATATCGCATAAGACTTTGGTTGGAGATCGCCATGGCCCAGGACGCAGCAAAGCTCAAATCCATCCTTTCGGCAGCGCCCGTGGTGCCCGTCATCATCCATGATGATGTCTCCACCGCCCGCGATCTCGCCGAGGCGCTGGTCGCCGGCGGATTGCCCAACCTCGAAATCACCCTGCGCACGCCCAACGCGCTCAAGGTCATGGAAGAAATGGCCAAGGTCAAAGGCGCCGTGGTCGGCTCGGGCACCGTGCGCCGCAAAAAGGATATGAAGGCCTCCCGCGACGCGGGCTGCCAGTTCATGGTGTCCCCGGGGGCGCCGGTCGCCCTGCTCGAGGCAGCCGAAGACATCTCGATCCCGCTCCTGCCCGGCATCGCCTCGCCCACCGAAGCCATGGCCGCCTCGCTGATGGGCTATAGCTATCTCAAATTCTTCCCCGCCGAAGCCATGGGCGGCGCGCCCGTTCTCAAGGCTTTCGCGTCCCCTTTGCCCGATATCACCTTCTGCCCCACCGGCGGCATCGATATCGAAAAGGCAAAAATCTATCTCGGCCTTTCCAACGTCATTTGCGTGGGCGGCTCATGGGTCATTCCTGCCGACGCCATCGCCGCCGGCGATTTCGACAGGATCGCTGCCCTCGCCCGGCAAGCGGCCGACCTCGCAGCGTAAATGAAACGGCCGGTCCCCGCTTCCGGTCTGGGCCATCTGCGCATCGTCCTCGATGAAAATTTCTACATCGGGCCCGGCCGCGCCGATCTGCTCGAAGGGATCGAGAGGACCGGCTCGATCAGCGCCGCCGGCAAGGCCATGTCCATGAGCTACAAGCGCGCCTGGAGTCTGGTTCAGGCGCTCAATGATGGCGCGGGAACTCCGCTCGTTGAAACAATCCGCGGCGGCACGGCTCAGGGCGGCGCGCACTTGACCGAAGCGGGCCGCGAAATCCTCGCCCGCTACCGCGCCATGCAGGAAAAGACAGGGGCCGCAATCGAACCCGACGTCGAGGCGATGCGCGCCCTCGTCAAGCCCGCAAACCCAAAGCCATAAACTTGCCTTTCGCACCCCCTTCATGCCAGAAAGCGATATGTCCAACTAAACATATCGAAGAAAAGCCGTGCTCCGCCTCGCCGCCATCGTGTTTGTGATCCTTGCCGCATCGGGGCCCGCCACGGCCCAAGACGCCCGGATCGCCGTTGCCGCCAATTTCACGGCAGCCACCGAAGAACTCGGCGCCGCCTTCACGAGCCAAACCGGCAGCGAGATCGCCTTTTCCTTCGGCGCCACCGGCCAGCTCTACGCTCAGATTACCCAGGGGGCACCCTTTGACGCGTTTCTTTCGGCAGACGCCGCAACGCCCGCGCGTTTGCTGAACGAAGGTTTGGCCATAGAAAACAGCGATTTCACCTACGCGGTGGGAAGGCTGGTCCTGTTTTCCACCCTCCCCGATCTGGTCACCGGCCCGCAAAGCCTTGAGGGTGATTTTACACATCTGGCAATCGCCGAGCCCGCCGCTGCCCCCTACGGCGCTGCCGCAATCGAAGTGATCGAAGCTCTAAACCTCACCAAAGCCCTCTCCGGCAAGCTCGTGATCGGTCAGAACATCTCCCAGACCTACCAGTTCGTCGACACATCAAATGCCGAACTCGGTTTCGTCGCGCTCTCTCAGGTGATCGGACGCGAAGACGGTTCGCGCTGGGTGGTCGAAGAAAATCTTTACAGTCCCATCACCCAGGACGCCGTGCTGCTCAACCCCGATAACCGGACCGCAGCCGCGTTCCTCGATTTTCTCACCTCCGACACCGCCCGCACCATCATCCAGTCGTTTGGCTACGGGACGATCGAGCGATGACGCTGTTCTTGGAAATCTGGCCGGCGATAAGGCTCACTCTGACATTGGCCTTCGTCACCACGCTCATCCTCGTGGTGATCGGTACGCCCCTCGCCTGGTGGCTGGCCCGTTCCAAATCGCGATGGACGATCATCGTCAACGCATTGATTGCCCTGCCGCTCGTCCTCCCGCCCACGGTTCTGGGGTTTTATATGCTCATCCTTTTGGGCACCGGCGGTCCGGGCGGCTGGCTGGCCCCGCTCTGGGGCGGGCGCAGTCTCGCCTTCACCTTTCCCGGCCTGGTCATCGGCTCGGTGCTCTATTCCCTGCCCTTCGTCGTCCAGCCCCTGCGCAACAGCTTTGCCGCCATCGGCCCCGGTCCGCTTGAGGCGGCTTATTCCCTGGGTCTCGATTTCCGAAAGGCATTCGCTCTGGTCATCCTGCCCCTCGCTCGCCCCGGTTATCTCACCGCCGCCGTGCTCGGCTTTTCCCACACGGTGGGCGAGTTCGGCGTCGTGATGATGATCGGCGGCAATATCCCGGGCCAGACCAAGGTGCTCTCCATCGCCATTTTCGATTATGTCGAACAGCTCCGTTGGACCGAAGCCCATATCATCGCCTTCGCCATGCTGGTCTTCGCCTTCGTGGCGCTGGCCCTCACCATGAGCGCCGACCGCTCGATCACCCGCATCCAGCCCTAGGCGGGCTTGGGCCCATCTGCCACTTCGGCAAGCTCGGGCACTCCGGCATAGAAGGCCGAAAGCCGTTTGTAGGGCCGCGAATTGAGCGCCAGAATGGTCACCAGCACCCCGATCAGGCCCGCCACTGTAAACACCAGCGCAATGCCGCGATCCGGTCCCGTGCCGAACCAGCCGCCAATCGTTTGCGCACCCTGCCCATCGGTCATGAACGGGATCACCACGAACTGGGTATAGGGCCCGATAAGGAACGCCGTCAGCGGCGAAGCGGCCTGTTCGACCGATTGTGCAAACCCGAACACCCGTCCCTGCCGCTCCAGCGGAACCACCTTTTGCAGCGTCGTGTGTTCGGCCGCCTCGGCATAAGGCGCCATGAACATCCACACGAAACACCCAGCCGTCAGAAGCCAGATCGAGGATTGCAGCGTGAAGACGCAGCACACCGACCAGGTGATGAGATTGACCAGCAGCAGGGTTCTGAGCGGGTTCTTGCCCAGCCCGGTGCGCGAAATCACGATCCCCGAAACGATGAACGCCGTCGAGAGCACCCCGAACAGCAGTCCCCAGACCTCCACCGAAACCAGCGAGAGCCCATAGGCATCGAGCAGCGCCATGAAGATGCCGCCGAGGAAATTGTTGAACGTGGCGAAAAAGATCAGGGCAAACAGCCCCGGCACCGCCGCGATGATCGCTATCGTGCCCGCGATATCGACGGTACGCGGCGGCTGAACCTCCCCTTCGACCGGCACCGGGCGGCCCTCATTGACCCGCAGGAAGCCAAGATGAACGAACGCCAGCGTGGTGGACGCCAACGCCAGAATGAGCACCAGCCACATCCCGCCCCAGGCGACAAGAAATCCCGAAATCACCGACGTGGTCAAAAACCCGATGCCGGTCACCATCCCCACCAGCCCGTTCGCCTTGTCGCGCTCGTCCTCTGCGATCATGATGGTCACCAGCGTCGGCAGCGCAATCGAGCGGATATTGCCCGCGATAACCCCCAGCATGACAAGCAAAACGAACACCCACAGATAGGGGCCGAACGGATCGGTGAACGCGCCCTCGGGCTCGACCAGCAGCATCACCAGCGCCGCGACATAAAAAAGGAACGAGACAAGGCTCGATCCCATCATCGCTATGCGCTTGGAATTGTGGTCGACGATCGACCCCAGCCAGAACCCGAACGCCGCCGTGAACACCAGATAGATCCCGGCGATCATGCCCGTGGCAAACACCGATTGGGTCTCGATGAAGATCCAGAAGGTGATCGCGAACCAGACCGTAAAGTTCGTGATATTGGCAACCAGATTGTTGCCTAGAATCTGATGAAAGGGGGTCATGGCCGTGTCCGGATCTCTCAAGCTGTGACATTACGTCCGGCGGCACCCATCGGCAATCACCAAACGCTCGCCACCAAGGACGCACCGTCTCGTCACCTGCCGACACGGTCCATTCAAAAAAGATTCCGATCCTAGAGCGCGTCCAGCAAAAGTGGAAACGGTTTTGCGGTTCGGACGCGCGACGAAACAACAACTTAGAGGATTTTCGCGATTCGAAGAAAAGCGGAAATGCTCTAGGGTCAATCGACATTCAGGGGTTCACGAAGGCAGGCGACGTATGATTCATAGGGCTCCAGATTCGTTTTCTGGAGCCCCGCCATGTCGCGACCGAAGCGCTACGAACTGAGCCCCGAGCAGTGGGACCGGATCAAGGACTTGCTTCCTGGCAAGCCCGGCGATCCGGGGCGATCGGGCGCTGACAACCTGACCTTCGTGAACGGCGTGCTTTGGGTTTTGCGATCCGGGGCGCACTGGCACGATCTTCCCGAGCGGTACGGCAAGTGGAAGACGGTCCACAAGAGGTTCACCCGCTGGGCCAAGGCCGGCGTGTGGGAGCGCGTGTTCACGCATCTGATCCGTGATCCGGACAATGAGTATGTCAGCCTGGACTCCAGCCTTGTGCGCGCTCACCAGCAGGCGGCCACCGGCAAGGGCGGCGGCCAAAAAGGGGGGACCAGGCTCTGGGGCGTTCCCGAGGAGGACTGACCACCAAGATCCACATGGCGGTCGACGCTCTGGGCCGTCCGCTAAAGCTGATCCTGACGCCGGGCCAGCGCGGTGACGCGCCGCTCGCCCCGGCGCTTCTCGGAGGTCTGTCGCCGCGCCGTGTTCTGGCCGACAAAGCCTACGACTCCAACGCCATCAGAGCGATGGTCGCGGCGATGGGGGCCGAGGCGGTGATCCCGTGCAACCCGACCCGAAAACAGCTCATCGTCTACGACTTCGAAGCCTACAAGATGCGAAACACCGTCGAGCGATGCTTCAACAAGCTAAAGCACTTCCGCCGCATCGCCACACGCTTCGACCGGCGCGCAGCCCACTTCCTCGGCTTCCTGCAGATCGCAGCCGCTCTGCTCTGGATGCGATGAATGTCGATTCAGCCTAGCGCTCGCCGACGATCTCCCTGACGCCGTCCTCGATCGTGGGGGCCGTGCTGCCGCACTCGAACCCGTCCACCAAATCATCGGCCAGTTGCCGCGCCCGCGCGTTTGCGCCTTCGGTAGCGGCCACATAGGCCATGGCACACGCCCCGCCGCCGTCGGGCTGCCCCACCTTGGAGACCACAAGAAGCTGCCGCGTCCACTCGCCCATCTCGTCGGCGACAAACCAGCGCTGGATCGCCGCCACGGGGCGTTCGGTGTTCCGGTCGATCCGCACCCGCCATTCCACGGTTTCATTGGCGTAGTTGAACGGCGCAAACGTCGCCATGCCCGACTCTGTGGCAAAACCGTATGTCACGCTGTCCCTTCCGTCCGACGAGCGCAGAACGAACGGATATCCCGCATGCCCCGTGCACACGAAATCTGCCCACTCGCCCTCATTGTCCGGCGCGCGGTCGATCAGGTTGCAGTCGGCATCGAGGTCGTATTCGGTATATTCGCTGATCGCCTGCGCCATGACGGGCGTGGCACCGATCCAGACCAGAGCGAGAGCGGCGAGCAGCATTTTCATGGCAATGATCCTTGTGGGCATATCGGGGAGAGCCTCGTTGAACAATCGGGCGGCAATATGCCGTTCACGCGCCTTTCAGCACGGCCTCGACCTCAGCCCGGCTCGGCGGATGGCACCCCACGAAGCCGCAATTGAGCCCCGCCGTCACCGCCCCGAACGCCAGGACCTCGCCCAATGCCTCACCATCGAGCGCCCCCAGTCGTCCCACCGCCAATGCGTCGCGCTCGGCAAGCGCCGTCAGCACGCCCGCCATCAGACTGTCCCCGGCACCAACCGTATCGCCGAACACCTCGGGGCGATGGATCTGCGCTTTCGCCTCGGCTGACGCCGTAAAGGCCCGCGACCCTTCCTCGCCCAGGGTCACCACGACAAGTTCGACATTGGGGCGGGCCAGCAAGCTCTCTGCATGAGCCTCGATGCTCATCGACCCATCGAGCGTCGCAAGATCCTCGTCGGAGACCTTGACGATATGGGCCAGGTCGAGAAACCCATCCAGCCGCTGTGTGTACCCGGCAAAATCGGAAATCAGCGACGGCCGCACATTGGGATCGATCGAGAGCACCGCACCGCGCGCCGCCGCCTGCCTGACCACGTCGAGCCATATTTCCGCGTCCTCGGGCTCGATGGGCAAAAACCCCCCGATCTGGAACACATCGATTGTCGCGGGCAACGCCGCCAGCAGCTTCTCGCGCGAGATATCGCGCTCTGCGGTGCCCTTGCGATAAAAGGCGTAGGCCGGCAGCCCTTTGGTATTGCGCGTCACCACCGCCAGCGTCGTGTTGCAGTCGGACCGCTCCTCGATCAGCGGCACGACCCCGGCGGCGTCAAGCGGCCCCATCAGCAGGTCACCGAAAGTATCTTGGGAAATCGGGCACAAAAAACCCGCTTTCTGGCCCAACCGGGCCAGCGCGATGGCGCAATTGTAAGGAGACCCGCCCTCATGAGCACTCATTTCCATCGCCGTGCCGGCCTTGTGGGGCTTGGCAACCAGATCGATAAGGCTTTCCCCCGCAACCACGAACATCGTGTCCTCCAATGACAAGGCCGGGAACTCTCTACACGAATGCCCGGGCATTCGCCAAGATCATGAGCAGATGTTTATACGGCCCGACGCCCCCCATTGAGCGCCGCTGCAACCTTTGGCAGTTCCCCTGCATTGATTGGGTGTTGTTTATCATTTTCGATGCGAGGGATATTGCATGGACGTCGTCGACGTAAGAATTGATCCGTTCCCCAGCCAGCGTGAATTGTCGGACCTCTGGCGCGCCACATGGGAAATCGATGGCGTATCCGATTTCCAGTCCATCCTCACCCGCAGTCTCACCCATGTCGGCGCCTATCTCGGTGACCGCATCATCGGCTTTGCCAACATGGCCTGGGATGGCGGCATTCATGGCTTTCTCGTCGATGTCTGCGTGCATCCCGAATTCCGCGACCACGGCATCGGCCAGTCCATGGTCGAAGCGGCCCTCAAGGTCGCCCGCAAACGCGGATTGCAGAAAGTCCATGTGGACTTCGAGCCCCATCTGCGCGATTTCTATCTCTCCTGCGGCTTCAAGCCCACCGACGCCGGGGTTTTGACAATCGACTAAGGACCGCCCGACAATGGCCGACAACCAGGAACAGCGGCTCATCGCCCTCGAAGAGCGCCTCGCGCATCAGGATCGGACCATCGAGGAATTGAGCGCCGTCATCACCGGCCAGTGGCGCGAAATCGACAGGCTCAAGCGCCAGCTTGCCATGATCGACGATCAGATCGCCGCCGTCGAACAGCTTGCCCGCACCGGCAAGGCCGAGCCCCCTCCGCCTCACTATTGATTAGCCGCACCAGCTTTGGCGCGCGCCGCCCCAGGGCCGCGCCAGGCCCTCGGCAACCAGCATCATGCCCAGCGATTGCCCGTCGCGTTCGAGTACGCGCAGCTTGCGCCCATACATGTCCTCGTCGCGATGGTCCCAGAGCGCCATGGTGAACCCGCCCCCATTGACCAGTTCGAGCATCCGCAGCGTCGCGCGATCCCCGAGCGCCTTTTCCTCGGCGCAGCCATAGTCCCGCACTTCGGGCGTATCGATATCGGCAATCCTTATCGATTGCCCCTCGATCCGGATCGTGTCCCCATCGATGACGCAAGTGCCCCCGCTCCCCGCGCACAGCGAAAAATGGCGCGCGACAGTCTCATGGCCAGAGGCGACCTCGGGCATTTCGAACCCGGGAATTTCGACATAGCCCCGCTCGATGGCCACCCAGCCCAGCGCCGCCACCGCAATCAGCGCCACCAGCGGCTCGATCACCATCGGCGCCCGCCGCCGCGGCTGCGCAACAAACCGCGCTCGCCCGAAATTCGCTCTCACCCGCATCGCCGAATCGTCTCCACACCCTCTCGGGCAAACGATAGGCAACAGGTTCTAACGGGCGGTAAGCGCCAAGTCCGGCGCGCTACCGATGGGAATTACACGGCAAGGCAGAGATATTTGATGTCGAGATAATCCTCGATGCCATATTTGGAGCCCTCGCGGCCAAAGCCCGATTGCTTGACCCCGCCGAACGGCGCCACCTCGGTGGAAATCATCCCCGTATTGATCCCGACGATCCCATATTGCAGCGCTTCAGCGACCCTGGTCACTTTCGAGATATCCCTGCCATAGAAATAGGCCGCCAGCCCGAACTCGGTGGCATTGGCCAATTCGATCGCCTCCTCGACGGTCTCGAATTTAAAGACCGGCGCCACAGGACCGAAAATTTCCTCGCGCGCCAGCCTCATCTCCTTTGTCGCGCCGACCAAAAGGGTCGGCGGATAAAAGGTCCTCTCGCCGGTCGCAGAGCCGCCCAGCAGAACATCGGCGCCTTTTTCCCTTGCATCGCCAACCAGTTCCTCGACCTTGCCGACCGCTTTTTCGGTGATGAGCGGGCCCAGCTCGATCCCCTCATCCATGCCATTGCCCAATTTGAGCGCCGCGACCTTGTCCCTGAGCTTGGCCACGAATTCATCGTGGATGCCCGCCTGCACATAGACCCGGTTGGCGCACACGCAGGTCTGCCCCGCATTGCGGAATTTCGATGCAATGGCCCCCTCGACCGCGGCGTCCACATCGGCGTCATCGAAAACGATGAACGGCGCGTTCCCGCCCAGTTCCATGCTCATGCGCTTGATCCCGTCCGCGCATTGGCGCATCAGGATTTTTCCCACATTGGTCGAGCCGGTAAAGCTGATCTTTGCGACCTTGGGGTTGGCGCAAAGCTCCTCCCCGATCGCCGCCGAATCCGTGCCCGGCACGATATTGAGCACCCCGGCGGGAAATCCTGCCCATTCCATGAGCCGCGCGATCGCCAGCGCCGAAAGCGGCGTTTCCGAAGCGGGTTTGGAGACCACCGTACACCCCGCCGCCAGTGCCGGTGCCAGCTTGCGCGCCAGCATGGCGTTGGGGAAGTTCCAGGGCGTGATCACGCCCACGACGCCCACCGGCTGCTTGATGACGGTGATCCTGGTATTGGGCGTGTGCCCGGGGATCGTATCGCCATAGATGCGCCGCGCTTCCTCGGCGAACCATTCGATAAAGCTCGCCCCATACAGGATCTCCCCGCGCGCTTCTTTCCACGGCTTGCCCATTTCGAGCGTCAGGATGGTGGCGAGATCGTCGGCGTTCTCCACCATCAGCCTGTGGAGTTTTTTGAGCAGATCGGCCCGCTCCTTTGCCGATTTCGCGGCCCATGCGGGCTGGGCGGCGTGTGCGGCATCGATCGCCTCGCGCGTCGCATGGGTCGAAAGGTCGGGAATCTGCGCCAGAACTTCACCCGTTGCCGGATTGGCCACCCGAAACACCTTGCCGCGCGAGGAGACCGTGTTCCACTTGCCGTTGATAAAACCGCCGGCTGCAATCAGCCGCGGTTCCTTGAGCCGGTCGGTGAGCGCGGATGTCAGGGTCATGGGGGAGCCTCCCTAAAGGTGTTTTTTGCAATTGAACGCCTCAAACCGCTTCAAGGCAACAGGGACGAAGCAGGGTTGCGGTTTTGCTGGCCAGTTTCAACAAAACTGTTATAATTCCACCCAGTGCCGATTTGACGACGGGCCGAATGGATACCGCCGAAACGACCTATTCCTTTCTTTCCAATTCCACCGAAATCCCGCGCGGCTCCATGGCTGTCAGGGTGGCTGCCCAATTGCGCGGCGCCATCATCGATCTGCGCCTGCCCCCGGGCACAATGCTCGACAAATCCCAGATCTGCGCGCGGCTCGGCGTCTCGCGCTCCCCGGTCGCCGAGGCCTTCGCGCGGCTCGAATCCGAAGGCCTGCTCGACATCCTGCCCCAACGCGGCACCGTCGTTTCCTTCCTGTCATTGGCCGCCATCAAGGAATACATCTTCATCCGCAAGGCCCTTGAAGGCGAAACCGTTCGCATGCTCGCCTCGCGCCGCCCGCCCGACCTTATCGACCGGCTCGAGGCCAATGTCGCGGCCCAGCGCGAGAGCGCCCGCAACGAGGACAGGGAAACCTTCCACCGTCTCGACCTCCAGTTCCACGAGGAGCTTCTGGGCGCCCTCGACTACAGGCGCATGAAAGCCGTCGTCGATACCGCCCGCAACAATCTCGACCGTGCCCGGCAGATGACCAACACCATCCGCCGTATCACCCTCGGCATCGAGGAACATGCCGATATCGTCGCCGCCATCCGGGCGGCAAAGGCCGAGCGCGCCGTCTCGGCAATGCACAACCACCTCGACGGCATGATCAGCGAGACCGAGGTTCTGGCCGCCCGCCACCCTGAACTGTTCGTGCCTCACCCCGCGGGCCGGAGCGCAGACCAATCCGGCATCATTCGCGATTTGGCAACAATCCGTCGCGTTCCGTCCACTTAATCGGAACGCCCAATGGTCCTATCTTGGCGGCAATGATCGATTGCCACCGCGGCTCGTCCGGCCGCCACGGAGAAAATGCCATGCTAGAGACAAGACCCAGCGTTGCCACCCCGCTTCTGGTTCCCACCACAACACGTCTGGGACAGATCCATATCGCGGTCACCGATCCCGACCGCGCCCTGTCGATCTGGCGCGATGTCGTCGGCCTCACCCTCATTGATCGCAGCCCCGACCGGCTCGAACTGGGCGCAGGCGGCAAGGTGCTGGTCGTGCTCGAAACCGGCGCCAATGCGCCCGTGGCGCCCCACACGGTCGGGCTTTACCATGTCGCGATCCACGTCCCCACGCGCCGCGATTTCGCCCGCGCGCTCAACCGCGCCATCGCCGCCCGCGTGCGCATCTCGCCAACCGACCATCTGGTCTCCGAGGCGCTTTACCTTTGGGATTTCGATGGCAACGGCATCGAGATCACCTATGAAACCCCTTGGCGCGGCAAATTCGTCGAGCATGACGAATTGATGGCCATTACCCCCGAGGGCAAGCCCCATTCGGGCCGTGAGCCCATCGACGTGCCCGGCCTTCTGGCCGAACTCGACGGCGACGATACCCCGTTCGCGCCCATGCCCGAGGGGACCCGCATCGGGCACGTCCACGTCCATGTCGACGATCTCGATACCGCCATGGGCTTTTACCGCGACCAGATCGGGTTTGCCGGCCAGCTTCTCTCGCGCCGCTACGGCATGGGCGATGTCAATCTCGACTATGCCCCCCATATCCTGGCCTTCAACATCTGGGCCGGCCGCAATCCCTCGATGCCCCCTGCCGGGGCCGCCGGACTGCGCTGGTTCGAAATCGTCGTGCCCGATGAAGGAACGCTCTCGGAGATCGCGAAACGGCTCAAGGCAGCCGGCTCGCGCACCGACCCGATCGACTCCGGCATTGAAACCCGCGATCCGGCCGGCAATCGCGTGCGTATCCTTCTGGCCTGACCGCAAAGGAGCCTTCCGTGACCACAGCTCTGGACATCCACCATACGGCGAACGGCGACCATGGGCGCTATTGGGCCGATCTCGGCGACGGCGCCCAGGCCGAAATGACCTATCGGCGCCGTCCCGACAATTCCATCGTCATAACCCACACCGGCGTGCCGCGCGCCTTCGAGGGACGCGGCTTCGCCCTGCAACTGGTCAAGCGCGCCGTCGCCGACGCGCGCCGGGCCAATTTCAAAATCGTTCCCCAATGCCCCTATGTGGCCGTCCAGTTCCGCCGCCATCCCGATTGGAGCGACCTTCTGGCCTAGAGCGCGTCCAGCAAAAGTGGAAACGGTTTTGCGGTTCGGACGCGCGACGAAACAACAACTTAGAGGATTTTCGCGATTCGAAGAAAAGCGGAAATGCTCTTAGAGCCTGTGATACTGAACTGGAAACACCGGGCTCTATATGGCATCGGCGGGGCGGGCGGGCACATCGTCGCTTGAACCCTCGACGTCTTCGCCAATGGTTTCGCCACGCTCGAACAGCACCACCCGGTCTCGGCCTTCCTCCTTGGCCCTGTAGAGCGCCGCATCGGCCATTTCGGTGGCGAGCTCGAGACTGTCGTCCGCCATCACCAGCACGGCTCCGATGCTGATGGTCACGTCCAGTTGCTCGCCGTCAGAAAGCATAACCGGCATTTGCCGCATCATTTCGGTGAGCGCCTCGGCAATCTGGGACAGCGCTTGCGGCGAACAGTCCCGCACCAGGACGATGAATTCGTCCCCGCCCCACCGCGCGCAGACATCCACCCGCCGCAGCGCCGCCTTGAGACGCCGCGCCACCTCGATCACAACCTGGTCGCCCGCCGAATGGCCCGCCGTGTCGTTGACGGTCTTGAAATTGTCGATGTCGATCAGCATCAGCCCGTTGACCCGGCGCGCATCGTCTTCCCGGCGCCGATGCACAGCGAACTTTTCCTCAAAGCCGCGCCGATTGTAGATCTTGGTCAGTGCGTCCAGATTGACCAGCGATTGCAGTTGCTCGGTCCGCTCGCGCACCTGGCTTTCAAGGCTGAGCCGCGCTTCGGTGATGGTGTCTGACATCTCGATCAGCGTCCGCGACAGCCTGCCGATTTCGTCGGCGCTGCGGTCGGGTTCCATGACCGCCCGCTTGCCCCCGCGCAGGGCAACCAGCCCCGCCTCGACCTTTTCGAGCCGCTTCAGCACCGCGATGCGGAAGATCCAGCTCAGCGCCAGCCCAACGGCAACAAGGATGGCGATGGCCGCCAGCCCCACCGGCAGGAAGATGCGCCGGTCGATGATGGTTTGAAGGTCCATCACCGTGATGTTGTACCACCCGATATGATCGAGATAGCCCACCCCGACCAGTCTGGGCATGCCGCCCATGGTCAGCGTTGCCGTGCGGATCTGATCGGGTGCTTCGATGGCGCCATTCATCATGGCGCGCAGCAGCGCCATGTCCTCGATATCGTCAACAAGCGAAAAGATCGTTGTCTTTTCCGCTATGTCCTTGGTGATGGACCGGAAATCGACGAGCGAGGCATCCCGGTGCGCCTGCACCGCTCCGCCCTGGTCCACAAAGATCGATTCGACCCCCGGCTGGGGCAGATCGACCACCTCGCGAATGAAATCGGTCAGGTCGAGCCCCGTGCCCACCATGCCCAGCACTTCGCCATCCCTGTTGACCAGGCAGTTGATCCAGACCTTGGTGAGCCTGAGCACCTCGTCCACATTGACGTTGAGATGGCACCCCTCACGCCGCGCCCGCGTCGCATAATACCAGGCATCGCGCTGCAGCGAAGGCTGCAAGGTGTAGCTGTAAGGATCGTCGCCGAAACTGTCCTGGGCATCGTTGAAATAGTAATTGCCCGAAGCGTTGACGACCAGAAAGACGCTCTGGTCGGTAAACGCGGTCCGGTAGTGCTCCATTTCGGCCAGCCCGCGCGCCTTACGGTCGGGGTCATGCTCGTCGGCGAACCAGTCAACCATGGCCGGCGAACGGCTCAGCGCCTCGGCCAGCGAAATTTCCCGGCTGAGCGCCGCCATGCCGCGATAGCGGTCATACTGGACCTGCCGCTCGGCGATCATCGTGCCAAATTGCAGCGTCAGGGAATCGATGATGCGGTAAAGGGTCAGCCATCCGGCAAGACCCACAAGAACAAGCGCCGCCAGCACGAGCCACAGCACCCGCGTACGCAAGCTCGGTCCGGCCAATCGGCCAATAAGCGATCTCACCATCGCCAGCCCCCAAAAAATGCCGGCGCACTCATGCGCCGGCACTTTCAAACCCTATGAGACAGTGGTTTACACCCTGTTAACCGTGATTGTGGCCGCCGAGAAAACCCGCGACAGCCGCCAGTTCGGACTGCACGATTTCGTGACCGCCCTCGTGCCAGACGATCTCGGTTGCCGCCCCCTGCCCGACGAACCAGTCGGCCAGCGACTGGGTGAGGGGAGCCGGGCAGATCGGGTCGCGCCGCCCCGCCGTTATGAGCACGCGGCGCCCTGCGAGCCCTTCGACCGGCTCGGGTTCCCACGGGATCAGCGGATGCATGAGCACTCCCGCATCGATCAGGTCGGGATGGGCCATCATCACTGAAGCAAGGATATTGGCGCCATTGGAATAGCCCAGCCCGATCAGCGGACCGTCCGACGCCAGCCCTTTCAGAAAACCCGCCATCTTCTCGGTCCGCACCGCAAGGTCGTCCATGTCGTAAACGCCCTCCCCGGTCCGCCTGAAATAGCGCAGCGCCCCGCCTTCCGACACATCGCCCCTTATGGCGACGATCCGGGCCCGGGGCAGCAATTGCCGCCCCAGATTGAAGAACTGGTTCTCATCGCCCCCCGTGCCGTGCAGCAGCACGAGCGTTGGCGCATCGGGGCCCTGCCCGGCATGCTCCCTGGTGAAATACGTCTCGCTCATCGGTCAGTCCTTTATGTCCGGCAGATGGGTTTCCAGCCATGCCCGCAAATGCTCGTGCTGGGTCGGCAGCTTGAGCGCTTCGCCCAGATGCGCTGTGTCTTCGTCCTTGTCGAAACCGGGTTCGTTCGTCGCAATCTCGAACAACACCCCGCCCGGCGTGCGGAAATAGATGGCGTAGAAATAGTCGCGGTCGATCACGGGCGTCACCTGATATCCAGTATCGAGCAACGCCTGGCGCACCGCCTTCTGCGCCTCGCGATCGTCGACGGCAAAGGCGATGTGGTGCACCGATCCGGCCCCCAGATCGCCCCGAGGCATGTTGGGCAATGTCTGGAGATCGATAACATCGGCGCCGTTGCCGCCCGGGATCACGAAGCGCTTGATGCCCTTGGAGGTATCGGCATGTTCGTATCCCATGAATTTGAGCAGCTCTTCGGTTGCCCCGCTGTCGCCCAGGCGCAGCGTTGCCCCGGCAAAGCCGCGGATCGCCTCGTCACCGGCAACCGCTCCGCCTGTCCAGGGAGCCCGCTTGTCGTCTTTTGCTTCCACAAGCGCGAAACTGTCGCCATCGACTGCCGTGAACCGCAGCCGCTTTTCCCCGAACGCTTCTTCGGCAATCACCCCATTGACGCCTTTTTCGGCAAACCGTTCCTTCCAGAACGAAAGACTGCCCTCGGGAACCGAAAACACCGTCTCACCCACTTCGCCGGTGCCCGGACGGCCCCTGATGATGTGGGGAAACGGGAAATAGGTCATCACCGACCCCGGCGTTCCCACTTCGTCGCCATAATAAAGATGATAGACCGACGGCTCGTCGAAATTGACGGTCTTTTTCACCCGGCGCAGGCCGAGCGTATCGGTAAAGAACGAATTGTTGGCCTGTCCGTCGCGTGACATCGACGTCACGTGATGAAGGCCCCTGATCTGGTCGAGCATTGTCAAATCTCCGGTTGATGCCCCGTGAGGCTCTGTTGGAGACCAATATAGTCGGCCCACCAGTTCGGATAATCCGGACTATGGTTCATTCATTATTCGATATTGCCGAACGATCAGATACCCCGCTTTAAGCAGCCGATATCCGATACGCACACCGCCGCGCCCCCATCACGATGTGGTCGGTGCGCTCCACCCGTGTATCGGCTCCCAGAACGTCCCGGAAAACCGCCAGTTCGGCCCGGCAGAAATTCTGGCATGCCGTCGCCGCCGCGCAGATCGGGCAGTGGTTTTCATAAAGCACATACCCGCCCTCCCCATCGGCTTCCCAATCGGCCATGTACCCTTCGGCCGAGCGCAGATCGGCCAGCCGCGCCACCCGCTCGCCCAAAGTTGCCGCATCGCTCATCGCCGCGTGATAGACCGATTTGGTGCGCTCCTCGCGCGTATCGATGATCCGCGAAAGCACATCGGGCCCCAACGTGTCGCCCACAATGCCCAGAAGCTCCACGGTCAGCGCCGCATGGGTATCGGGAAACCGCGACTGTCCGGCCCCCGTCAACCGCCAGAACTGGGATGGCCGACCCACCCCGCGCGATTGGCTCCAGCTTTCCACGAGCCCCTCTTCGGACAGCCGCACCAATTGCTGGCGCGCCGCCTCCCCCGAGGTCCCGAGCGCCCGGCCCAGTTCGCCGGCGGTTTTTTCCCCGTGCATCTTGAGATGAAACAGGACACGCTCAGCCGCATTGCGCGGAGACCAGGTTCCGGCCTCGGGCAAGGGAGCAGAATTTTCAATCACCGGTTTGCTGCTTGACATGGCTCCGGAGCGACATTTAGAAAGCACTTACTTGGAAAATACAGAGACCGGGTCGCAAGATCAAGCCCCGCCGGTTTCTCTACACCGATCGGCGCTCCGAACAGCCCTGAAATGACCAAACCGAACATCAAATTTCCGCCGGCCAGCCCGGCCCTTGCCCTCACTCTGGCGGCCCATCCCGCCGCCGTCGACGCCGTGCCCGCGTCCCAGTTCACCGGCGCCATGAGCACGCTGGCCGCCTCGGTCACAGTGGTCACCGCGCGCTCGGGCGACGCCCAATACGGCCGCACGGTCACCGCCATGCTCTCGCTGAGCGCCGAACCGCCCGCAGTCATCGTCTCGATCACCCGTGATACCGAGCTGGCCCGGACCATAGATGAGGCGGGCCGCTTTTCGCTTTCGGTACTGGCACAGGGTCAGGAAGCTGTCGCCGACGCCTTTGCCGGCTGGGGACCGGAGGATCGGTTTTCCGTTGATGACTGGCAGCACTGGCCATCGGGCCAGCCCCTGCTGGCTGGCGCCGTCACCAGCCTCGATTGCGTGCTGGCAGGTGCAATCGTCATGGACACCCACACCCTTTACGCGGGCATCGTCACCCACACGCGTTCCTTCCCCGACCGCGCGCCCCTCATCTGGCAGCGGCGTGGCTACAGGGCGCTCGATCAGTCCTGATCGGCGGACGCCTGTTCCCTGGCCTTTTGAGCCGCGCCCCTTTGCCGCCGCTGGCCCAGTTTTTCGCGCACGAACTCCTTGATCTCGCGCCCGCTCATAAAGACCGGCACGCGCGCCTTTTGCGCGTCCTGGTCGATGGCGAGCCCGGCCTCTGAAACCTCCCCATCGACATCGACTTCCCGCACGATCAATTCGAGCGCCCCGATGGCCACCCGGTCGCCGATTTCCGCGGTCCCGCCCAGCCGCTCGCGCATATATTCGGCAATGGTCTTTTCCAGCGACACATTGGGGCCGATCTGGGCGTCATAGGCCTCCTTGAGCGCTGCCAGGGGGCGGGTGGGGTTGATCTTGAACTCGCCGAAGAAATCCTTGTCGTCGGCCTCCACCTTGGTGGGGCTGGCAAACAGCCTGTCGAGCAGCCGCGTGTAGCGCGGCGCGATGAACATATAGACGTAATCGCCGGCCTTGATCCGCCCGGCATACTGGAAGCGCATGGATTGCCCGTCGCGCACGATCAGCGACGGACGCGCCCAGCGCGGCAGTCTTTCGCCCTCGGCAACCGGGCTCTTGTCCACGACGTGATAGACGATGAGTTCGTGGTTGGCGCTGCCCGGCAGTTCCAGCCCCACGCGCTCGACCGGCCCGATGCGTGGCGGCACGATCAGGCCCAGCCATTGCGCCATCGGCTTGATGGTCCAGCCCTGGATCAAAAGCGAGGTCAAAACGATGATGAACGCGGTGTTGAACAGCACCGAACCGTTTTCGAGCAGCGCGATGAGCGGCAGGATGGCCAGAAGGATCGACACGGCCCCGCGCAGGCCAACCCAGGAAATAAAGGCGATCTCGTCGCGCTGGTACTGGAACGGCAACAGGCACAGCCACACCGCCACTGGCCGGGCAACGAACATCAAGAACAGCGCCAGCGCCACGGCGGGCAACGCCACCTCGGCGAACTGGGACGGGCTCGCCAGAAGCCCCAAAATGAGAAACATGACGATCTGGGCAAGCCAGGTCATCCCGTCCTGGAAGCGCACCAGCGTCGCGCGGGCCCGCACCCGGCGATTGCCCGCCACAAGACCGGCCACATAGGCCGCAAGCGCGCCCGACCCCCCGAGCAGTCCGGTAAAGGCGAACAGCAGCACGGCCATGCCAAGAACGATGATGGGATAGAGAGCGCCTTCGAGTTCGACCCTGTTGATGATGAAGACGATGGCCGCGCCCCCCGCGATTCCCAGCGCCACGCCGAGCCCCATCTGCAACCCGAAACCGACGATGAATTCGTGGGTGAACCCGGTGATCCCCGCGCCCGAAGCCAGCAGCTCAACGAGCATGATGGTCAGAAAGATCGCCATCGGATCGTTCGAGCCCGACTCCACTTCCAGCGTGGACCGCACCTTGTCGCGAATGGTGATCCCGCCCACCCGCAAAAGGAAGAACACCGCCGCCGCGTCCGTCGAGGAAACGATCGCGCCCATCAACAGACCTTCGGCCCAGCTCAGGCCGAACAACAGGCGTGCCGCCATGCCGACCACCGCCGTGGTCAGGAGCACCCCTATGGTCGCCAGAACGATCGATGGCGCGGCGGCCTGCCGGAACGATTTCAGAGACGTTCCGAACCCCGAATCGAAAAGGATCACCGCCAGCGCCAGCGAACCCACGAAATAGGCCGTATTGACGTCGGAAAATTCGATACCGAGCCCGTCGCTGCCTGCCCCCAGGCCGATCCCCAGAAACAACAGCAGCAAGGGCGCCCCGAAGCGGAACGCGACGAGACTGGTAAAAACCGAAACAACAATGAGCGCCGCGCCCACGAGGAGCAGCGGATAAATCCAGTCGATCATCCCCAAATGACCTGTCTAAAAATGTTTGGCAGCCGGCCGGACCGGCCGCGGAGGTATAGGAATTAATAGCGACAATGATTACGGCGCCAATGCGTCACGTCCACCCCCACGGAGGCAAAAAAACGCTTTCGCGGCAAAAAATTAGCCGGTCCTTGCCCGGATTTGCCGCCGACATGGATCGACAGGGCCTTGCGCCGCTTGGCCCGCCCGATAATATCGAAATCCCCGGACTTTTTCTCCCTGGACGCTGGAGGTCCTCGATCATGTCGATAAAAATCTCATTGCTAAGCAGTCTGGCCGTGGCGGCAACGCTTGCTTTCGGAACGGCCCACGCTCAGGACAACACGCCGGACGATCCCCGGCTGTTCACCCCCGGCCAGCTCACCGTTGCGACGTCCGATCCGGTCTTTCCGCCCTGGATGATGGACAACGACCCCTCCAATGGCGAGGGTTTTGAAAGCGCTTTCGTTTATGCGCTGGCCGAAAAGATGGGCTTTGCGCCCGATGATGTCGTCTGGGTGCGCGAAACCTTCGATCAGGCCATAGCCCCCGGCGCCAAGAATTACGATTTCGGCATCCAGCAGATTTCGGTCACCGAGGACCGTGCCCAGATCGCCACCTTCTCGGACGTTTATTCCCAGCCGCAAAAAGCCGTCGTCGCCATGCCCGGCTCGGCGGTCGAACAGGCGTCGAGCTTTGCCGATCTGCTTCAGGTGCGCTGGGGCGTGATGATCGGCACCACCGATCTCGACTATGTCGAACAGATCATCGGGGTTGACGAACCCGCCGTCTATAACGACCAGGTCGGCCTGTTCCAGGCCCTTCAGGGCAACCAGATCGACGCCGTGGCCACCGAACTGCCAACCGCGCTTTATCTCACCGCCGTTCAGGTGCCCGACGCCACCATCGCCGCAATCCTGCCCCCCGACGAAAACGACTACGGTCACGGCCTGATCTTCGAGCAGGGCAACGACCTTGTCGAATGGGTCAATGAGGCGATTGCCGAGTTGCAATCGGAAGGCGTGATCGACGCGCTGGTCGCCCAATATCTGATCGCCGATCCCGACCTGCCGGTCATCACCGAATGAGTTCTGGACTGCCGCCGCAAGGCAATATTTCAGGCGCGGCTCCCGAAACGGAGCCGCGTCGCCCGCTTCCCCCGGCCAAAAAGAAGCTGAGCGCACGGGACCGCTACCTGCCCGCGCTCATTTCGGTCGCCATGATCGTCGCTGTGTTCGGCTTCGCGGGCTATGCCGTGACCTCCGCCGAGCAATGGCCACGCATCGCGCGGCAGTTTTTCGATCTCGGCGCCATGGCGGCGTCCTTCCCGCAAGTGCTGCGCGGCTTCTGGCTCAACATCCAGGTCTGGGCGATCTGCCTGTTCGCCATCATGGCGTGGGGGCTGGTGCTTGCCCTGTTCCGTTCGCTGACCGGACCATGGTTCGCGCCGCTGCGGGTGTTTACCATCGTCTATATCGATCTGTTCCGCGGCCTGCCGGTCCTGCTGCTCGTTTTGATCTTCGGCTTCGGCATTCCCGCGCTCAACCTGCCCGGCCTGCCCAATTCCGCGCTGTTCTGGGGTGCCACGGCCATGGTCATCTCCTACGCCGCCTATTCGGCCGAAATCTACCGCTCGGGCATCGAGGCCGTCCATGACGGCCAGAGTGCTGCCGCGAGAGCCCTTGGCCTCTCCCAATGGCAGACCATGCGCTACGCCATCCTGCCCCAGGCCATCCGCAACGTCATGCCCGTCCTTCTGAATCTCGCCGTCGCGCTGCAAAAGGATGTGGCGCTGCTCTCGGTCATCGGCGTGCGCGACGCGGTGCGCGAAGCCCAGATCTACACCGCCCAGACCTTCAACTATTCCTCGCTGATCGCCGCTGCTTTGCTGTTTCTGGTTGCGACAATTCCCATGGCCCGCCTTACCGACTACCTGACCAAAAAGGACCGCCAGCGCCGTCTCCAGGGGGCCTCGTGACCAACGACCGCATAACCATCTCCGGGCTCACCAAATATTACGGCGAGACCCTCGTTCTCGACGACGTCAATCTTTCGATAGCGCCCCACGAGGTGGTCTGCCTGATCGGCGCGTCCGGCTCGGGCAAATCCACCCTCCTGCGCTGCATCAACAGGCTGACCGAGTTCGATTACGGCACCATCGCTTTGGACGGCATCTCCCTCGACGATCCCTCATGGGGCCGCAACGGGGTCTATCGCAGGATCGGCATCGTCTTTCAGTCCTACAACCTCTTTCCCCATATGAGCGTGATGGAAAACATCACCCTCGCCCCCCTCAAGGTCCACGGCACGCCCCGATCGGAGGCGATGGGAACGGCCCGCGAACTGCTTGCCGCCTTCGGCATGGCCGAGTTCGAAAACGCCTATCCCGAACAACTCTCGGGCGGCCAGCAACAGCGCGTCGCCATCGTGCGCGCTTTGGCCACCCAGCCCGAAGTGATGCTGTTTGACGAAGTGACCGCCGCGCTCGATCCCGAACTGGTCGGCGAAGTGCTCGCCATCATCCGCAGGCTCAAATCGGACGGCATGACAATGGTCATCGTCACCCACGAAATGGGTTTCGCCCGCGACGTCGCCGACCGCGTCTGCTTTCTCGACGGCGGCCGCATCGTTGAGGAGGCCGAGCCCAGGACCCTCTTTTCGAACCCCCAGAACCCGCGCACCCGCAAATTCCTGCAACGGATCATCGAGGCCGGACGGCTTTAATCCTTCGCCACCGCCTTCCAGCACATATCCGCGATCCAGGCATATTCGCTCTCATCGATCGGTGTCGGATCGAGCCGGCGCCGCTTGATCGTGTGGCGGATGGCCCCGCGCACGAAGCTCCCCAAAAGATAGGCCCGCCCCTCGCGCACCACCCCCGCTTCCCGCGCCCCTTCAAAAAGCCCGCGCGTATAATCGACGAACCCCGAAAAGGTCGCCGCGATCTCGGTAAGGCTTAGTGCGGGAGAATTGTCGAGATATTCAAACAGCTTGGCCCGTTCGGCATCGGCCGCGATAAAGTCGATATAACGGCCGATATAATCCTTTATCCGGTCCTCATGACTGGTGGCCTGATCGTGCTCGACCACGACCGCCCGCGACATCTGCTCGCCGACCCGCACATAGACGCCCAGCACCAGCGCGCCCTTTGAGGGAAAGTAATTGTAGAGCGATCCGGTGGCCACGCCCGCCCGCTCGGCAATCGCCGCCATCGAGCACTGCAAGCCGTTTTCCACAATCAATTGAGCCGCAGCATCGAGGATTTTGTCCTTCTTGCCGATCGTTGCTTCCATACTGAATGAACCTTCATTCACCTGTCATGTTCCGACGGTAGCTGTGTTTGCAGCCGGGCACAAGTCTTTCGCCCAAAGCGCGGGGTGCGCGCCGAAAGACGATCGGCTCAAAGCGTCCGAACGGACGCAATGCCATCAACATCAGGACACGCGTCATGACCGATCTCTTCACCTTCGTTCACCTTACCGACCTCCATATCGGCAATCCCGACATTGTCGACGATCACCTGTTTTCCGATACCACGGCCAATCTCAAGGCGTTGCTGGCCGACATCAAGACCCTCGTCCCCCAGCCCAAATTCATCGTCGCCACCGGCGATCTGACCAATCAGGGCGATGCGGGCTCCTACCGCAATCTCAAGACGATCCTCGATGAGGCGGGCCTGGACATCCCCATGTTTTTCGCGCTCGGCAATCACGACAAGCGCGAGGGCTTTTACACCGGCATGCTCGGCCGCACCGAAGACCTCGCCGCCCCGTTCTTTCATGCGCAAGTGATCGACGGCGTCCACCTCATCACGCTCGATTCGAGCACCCCGGGCAAGGTTGGCGGCTCGATCGAACCCGAACAGTTCGCCTGGCTGCAAACCGAACTCGACGCCCATCCCGACCTCCCCAAGCTCATCGCCGTCCACCACGCCCCGGCGCTCGACGAAGACAGGCCCGATATGGAGTGGGAGAGCCTGACCATCGCCGACACCCGCGCGCTCGCCGACCTGCTCGCCGGCCGCAACATCCTGGGCATCCTCTCGGGCCACATCCATTTCGACCGCGTGTCCAACTGGCACGGCATCCCCGTCGTCGTCGGCATCGGCACCCACGCCGCCACCGACGTCACCTATCTCCATGAAGGCATGCGCATGGTCGAAGGCGCCTCGCTCGCGCTCGGCACAATCCGCCCCTCGGGGCTGACCATTTCCTTTGTACCCCAGCCCTCGCAACGCCGCGAACTCCACAGCTTCACCTTTGCGGGCATGGCCGAAATGCTCCGCAAATACGAAGCCACCCAGGCCGCCGAATAAGGACGCTCGAGATGAACCGCAGAACCCTCCTCCTGGCCGCCTCGGCCACCCTCGTTCTGGCGGGCGCATTGCCCGCCGCCGCCCAGACCATTCCCTCGACCATCGACGAGCCGGTCACCATCACGTTTTACAACTACAATCTGGGCTCGGCCGGCATCGGCGCGGACGCAACCCGCAAGCTGATCGCCGAGTTCATGGAAGCCAACCCCAACGTCACCGTTGAGGGTATCGGTGCCGGGGCCGCCGATTTCCAGGCCCGCGTCCAGGCCGATCTGGCCGCCGGACAGCCCGTCGACCTCGTCCAGATGGTGTTTTCCGACCTCGATTTCACAGCAAACAATTTCGGCGCCGTGGCGCTCGAAGACATCGTGCCCGCCGACGAACTGGACAGCCATTTCGAGGGCATGGTGCCCAACGGGCTCGATCTGGGCCGGCTCAATGGCAAGACCTATTCGCTCGCCTATACCTTCTCGACCCCGGTGCTGTTCTACAACGCCGATATCTTCCGCGCCGCCGGTCTCGATCCCGACCAGCCCCCCAGGACGTGGGACGAAGTGCTCCAGACCGCTCTGGCCATCCAGGAAAACACCGACAAGACGGGCTTTGCCGCCGGCATCTTCGGCCCCAGCGCCATGGATTGGCTCTTCCAGGGCGTGGTCCGCTCCAATGGCGGCGAGGTCCTCTCGCGTGACCGCACGACGCTCAAATTCGCCGAGCCCGAGGCCGTCGAGGCCGTGCAGATGCTGCGCGACATGTATGACGCGGGCGCCTTCGACCCCCTCGACATCACCGCGGCCCTCGAAGGCATGTCGGCCGGCAATATCGGCATGTACCTCCAGACCAGTGCCGTACAGGGTGCAATGGTGGCCGGCGCACAAGGCAATTTCGAATTGCGCGCCTCGACGATGCCCAGCTTCGGCGACAAGCCGGTGCGGCCCAACAATTCGGGCAGCGGGCTGACCATTCTGGCCCAGGACCCTCTCAAGCAGCGCGCCGCCTGGGAGCTGATGAAGTTCCTCACCTCCGAACACGGCTACACGATCATCACCTCGGAAATCGGCTATCTGCCGCTTCGCCCGGCCATCGTGGATGATCCGCGCTACCTCAAGGATTGGGTGGAAGAACACCCCCTCATCCAGCCCAATCTCGACCAGCTCGCCATTCTCGAGCCCTGGGATTCGATGCCCGGCCCCAATTATCGCCAGATCGTGAGCCTGATGATGGATGCCGCCGAAATGGCCGTCTATGGCGGCGTCGATGTCGAGGCAACGCTGGCCGATGCGCAGGCCAACGCCCAGGCCCTGATGCCCTGATCCCCCGGCCGGCGGCAACCCCCGCCGGCCTCCCTTCCCCTTGTCTATGGGCGCCACCGCGCGGCCCGGAAAAGGACATTCCATGCTGCCCCGTTCAGCCATTGCCGCCCTTGCCGTTTCAACAGCGTTTCTCGCAACGTCCGTCTGGGCCCAGTCGATGCCCGCCACTGTCGATCAGCCCGTCGAAATCACCTATTACAACTATAACCTCGCCTCCACCGGCATCGGCGCCGAAGCCACCCGGTCCATGATCGAGCAATTCGAGGCGGCCAATCCCAATATCTCCGTCAACGCCGTGCCGGTTCAATCGACCGAAATGGTGTCGCGCACCCAGGCCGATCTTGCCGCCGGCATCGGCCCGGACGTCACCCAGACCGTGTTCGACGATCTGGCCTATACGATCGACAATTTCGGCGCCGTCGCCCTCGAAGACATCGTCCCCGCCGACGAGCTGGCCGCCCATTTCGACGGCATGTCGGAAAACGGGCTCGATCTGGGGCGCCTCAACGGCAAGACCTATGCGCTCGCTTATACCTTCTCGACCCCGGTCCTGTTCTACAACGCCGACCTCTTCCGCGCCGCCGGGCTCGATCCCGACCAGCCGCCCGCTACATGGGACGCGCTGCGCGAGGCCGGGCTCGCCATTGCCGAACAGACCGATGCCAGCCCCTTTGAAGCGGCCATCGTCGGGGCCGGTTCGGGGGGCGATGACTGGGTGCTGCAAAGCGTCATCCTCTCAAACGGCGGCCGCACGCTCTCTGAGGACCGCACGACGCTCACCTTTGCCGAACCTCAAGCGGTCGAGGCTGTCCAGATGATGCGCGACCTTCACGACGCCGGCGTTTACGGCGCCACCGATCTGGGCTCGTCCATGGAATCCATGGCCTCTGGCCAATTGGCCATGTACCTCACCTCCTCGGTGCTCCAAGCCTACCTCATCGCCGGCTCGGACGGAAAATTCGAGCTGCGCTCGGCCGCCATGCCCGGCTTTGGCGATCGTCCCGCCTCCCCCACAAATTCGGGCTCGGGTCTGGTCATCCACACCGCCGATCCGCTCAAGCAGCGCGCCGCCTGGGAATTGATGAAATTCATGACCTCGCGCGAGGCCTATACCATCATCACCTCCCAGATCGGCTACGTGCCCCTGCGCACCGACATCGTCACCGATCCCGCCTATCTGGGCGATTGGGTCGCCGACCATCCCCTGGTCCAGCCCAATCTCGACCAGCTCGAACGGCTCGAACCCTGGGTCGCCTATCCCGGCCCCAATTACCGCCAGATCAATTCGCTGATGATGGATGCGATGGAAATGGCCGTCTTCGGCGGCGCCGACGTCGAGGCCACGCTGGCCGATGCCCAGGCCAACGCCCAATCCCTGATGCCCTGATCCCCCGGCCGCGAGGACCAGTTCCTCGCGGCCATCCCTTTTTTACGATTTCGCGGTGCTCGCTCATGGCCGACATCTCAGCAAATACCCCCCTTACGCTTGCAAGGCGCAAGCGACGCCTCAAGGCCGATGATCGCTATGTCATCGCGCCCTGGCTCTATCTTCTGCCCGCCGCGCTCGGGCTTGCCATCTGGGTTTATTGGCCGCTCATCGATGCCTTCAGGCTCAGCCTTTACCAATGGAACATGCTGCCCACCACGGCGCCGCAATTCGTCGGCCTGTCCAATTTTTCCAACATCTTCGCCCTGCCCAAATTCTGGCAGGCCGTGCGCAACACCGGCATCTACGTTTTGGGCCTGCTGCCACTGGCCGTCATCGTCCCGCTGGCCATCGCGATTTACACCCATGATCTGCCCGACCGGGCGCGCAACATCTATCGCGCCATAATCTTCGTGCCCATGATCATCGCTCCGGTCGTGGCCGCCGCCGTCTGGCGCTGGCTGCTCGATCCCGGCCACGGCATGGTCAATCAGGCCATCACGGGACTGGGCGGCGAGCCCGTGCGCTTCCTGGGCGATCCCGCCATCGCCATCTGGACAATCATCGTTCTCACCGGCTGGAAACTGATCGGATTTTCAACGCTGATCCTTTCGGCCGCCAACGCCAACATCAATCCCTCGCTGATCGAAGCCGCCCGCATGGATGGCGCTTCGAAATGGGAGATCATCCGCGACATCCGGCTCCCCCTCCTCATGAACACGGTGCTGTTCCTTGTGATGATGACCATCCTCCTGGGCGCCCAATGGAGCTTTTCCTACATCAACGTTTTGACCGGCGGCGGACCTTTGGGCGCCACCACCAACATCTTCTACGTGCTCTGGGAGTTCGGTTTTTCCTCGATGTCGGTCGGCTGGAGTTCGGCCGCCGCCGTCATCTTGTTCCTCGGCTTCGGCGCGCTGGCCTTCGTGCTGTTCCGCCTCATCGAGAGGTATTCCTTCTATGACAACTGATACGATGATTTCCCCGCTTGCCCTGCCCGCTGCCCGGCGCCGCCGCGCCAGCCGGTCCGTCGTCTCGCGCCGGCTCAACACCGGCCTCGGCCATGCGCTCATGGCCGTGCTGTCGCTGTTCTGTCTGTTTCCGGTCTATTGGATGGTCGTCACCTCCCTGCGACCCGCCAACCAGATCTTCGAGACCGCGCTGGTGCCCACCTCGGCCTCGCTCGACAACTACATCTATGCGCTCAACGCCATTCCCGTGCTCCAGATGCTCTGGAACACGCTCCTGGTCTCGGTCATCGTCACAATCATCCAGCTCGTCACCGGCCTTTTCGCGGCCTATGCCTTCGCGCGCTGGCGCTTTCCGTTCGACAAGCTCGTCTATTCGCTGATCGCGCTCACCTGGCTGGTGCCCTTTCAGGTGGTGATGATCCCCAACTACCTGATCGTTGCCCGGCTCGGCCTGCTCGATTCCCTGCCCGCGCTGATCCTGCCCAATGTGGCCTCGGCACTGGCGGTGATGTTGCTCTACCAGACAATGCGCTCGTTCCCCAAGGAGGTGATCGAGGCCGCCCGCATGGATGGCGCCCGCAGCTGGCGCATCCTGTGGGACGTGCTCGCCCCCAATCTCACCGGCATCCTCGCCTCGCTCGCCATTCTCATCTTCATTTCGACCTGGAACGATTATTTCTGGCCCCTGCTACTCACCCGCTCGGCTGAAAACAGCGTCATCCAGATCGGCATCCAGATGTTCATGTCGTCCGAAGGCACCCAATGGGGCCCGCTCATGGCCGCCTCCACAATGGCCAGCCTTCCCGTGCTCGCCATCTATATCGCCCTGCAGCGCCAGGTCATCCAGTCCTTCATGAAATCAGGAATACGCTAAGATGAATTCCCCTCTCACCCGCTCGATCCCCGTCAAGGGTGCCTACAATGTCCGCGATCTGGGCGGCTACCCCATCGCCGACAGCGAAACCCTGTGGCGCCGCGTGCTGCGCGCCGATGCCCTGCACCGGCTCGACGCCGACGACGTCGCCCTGCTCATCGACGCCGGCGTTGCGACAGTCATCGATCTGCGCCACGACAATGAATTGGCCGAACAGCCCAACCCGCTCGCCGGCCATCCCGCCATCAGCTACCACAACGTCTCCCTGTTCGCCGATCTCGCCCCGACCGTCACGCCCGGCGAAGACGCTCTGCTCGCCCTCTATCTCAAGGCGCTCGATGAACGCGGCGAAACCATCGCCCGCGTCCTCACCCTGATCGCCGAGGCGAAAGATGGCGCGGTCCTGTTCCATTGCACCGCCGGCAAGGACCGCACCGGGGTCATCGCCGCCCTGCTGTTGACAATCGCCGGCGTCGAAACCGCCTTGATTGTCGAAGATTACGCGCTCACCGCCCAGATGATCGAACCCATGATCGACGAGCTTGTCGAAGGCGCCCGCGCCCGCGGCATCGATCCGGAGCGCTTCATGCCGTTCCTGGCCTCCGAACCCCAGACCATGGCGCTCACCATCGCCCATATCGAAACCACCCACGGCTCGGTCGCTGCCTATCTGCGGTCCATCGGGCTTTCGGACACCACAATCGCCCGGCTCCGGGCACGCCTTGCGGGAGATTGACATGGCACACCTTTCCATCTCTGACGTCAGGAAATCCTATGACGGAAAACAGGTTCTCCACGGCATCGACATCGGGATCGACAACGGCCAGTTCGTCGTCATCGTCGGCCCCTCGGGCTGCGGCAAGTCCACCCTCCTGCGCATGATCGCCGGACTGGAATCGATCACTTCGGGCGATATTGCCATCGACGACGAAATCATCAACGACATCGATCCCGCCGATCGCGGCTGCGCCATGGTGTTCCAGAACTATGCGCTCTACCCGCATATGACCGTCGCCGAAAATATCGGCTATCCCCTAAAGATCGCCCGCCTCCCAAAGCCCGAGCGCGAGCGCCGCGTCAGCGAAGCCGCGACCATTCTGGGCCTCACCGATTATCTCGACCGCCGCCCCGGCCAGCTCTCGGGCGGCCAGCGCCAGCGCGTCGCCATGGGCCGCGCCATCGTGCGCGAGCCTGCGGTCTTCCTCTTCGACGAGCCCCTCTCCAATCTCGACGCCAAGCTGCGCGTCCAGATGCGCATCGAGATCAAGAAGCTCCACAAGCGCCTCGGCGCCACCTCGATCTTTGTCACCCACGATCAGGTCGAGGCCATGACCCTGGCCGACAAATTGATCGTCATGAACAAGGGCCATGTCGAACAGATCGGCTCCCCGGGCGAGATCTACAAAAACCCCGCCTCGACCTTCGTTGCCCAGTTCATGGGCGCCCCGGCCATGAACATGACCGAGGGCGAACTGCTCGATGCGACCACCCTCGCCCTCGACATCGCCCCCACCCAGCACTTCCGCCTCCCCACGGCGCTCCCCGACAGCCCGGGACGCATCACAATCGGCTGCCGCCCCGAGGCCATCACGCTCTCCAAAAAGGGCACGGGCCTGCCCGCCCAGATCGAACTGATCGAGGAACTCGGCGGCAGCCGCGTCGCCTACTGCGCGCTCGGCGACACCGAATTCGCCGTCGTCGTCGGGCCTGATGCCGAGATCGGAGAAGGCGACATCGTCGGCCTTCATATCCCCACCACCGCCCTGCACCTGTTCCACGCCCAGACCGGCAAGCGCCTCGATCCGGCCCCAGCCCGCAAAAACGCCCGTCTTGAGCAAGCGGTCGCGTAAGCCACAGGCTGGGACAGGCAAAACAAAAGCCCGCCAACCATTACGGTTGAGCGGGCTTTTTGTTTTGGTTGCGGGGGCAGGATTTGAACCTGCGACCTTCAGGTTATGAGAAATAAAACGTCAGTTACGACCACCTACGACGCAGCTTGTATTCTTTCGATCTACTAAGACAAGCTCCTGAAAACGCTTGATTTCCCTTTCATCCTGCCTAACATCGACTTCGATCCCCTACGCCGTGATTTTCCGCCCGCTGCTTCCAGTATGCTTCCACAAAATCCCGGCGATCCATCGATTGAAGGCCAGGATGAAACCCAATGTCCAAGGAAAAGCTGACGAAGCGGACGGTCGATAAGCTGACCGGGCACGACAAGGACTATATCGTCTTTGACAACGATCTGCCAGGTTTCGGCGTTCGGGTCATGCCCAGTGGCCACCGCTATTTCCTCATTCAATATCGGCGTCATGGCCGCACCCGTCGCGTGATGATCGGCCAATTCGGGCCGATCACGGCGGATGAAGCGCGGCGGGAAGCGCTGCGCATGCTCGGCAGTGTTCGGGGCGGCGACGGCGATCCTGCGGCGGCGCGTGATCGGGAGCGCCAGTCAATGACGATGGTGGCGCTCGGCGAGCGGTTCCTGAAAGAGCATGTCGCGGTCAGGTGCAAGCCATCGACACAATATGAATACAAGCGCTCGGTCGAGCTGTTCCTCAACCCTTTCTTTGGCAAGCAACGTGTGCGCAGCGTCACGACGGCCGATGTGGCCGAGCTGCATGGCGGCATGTCGCATATTCCCTATCAGGCCAACCGCACCGTGGGCGTGCTCTCCAAGATGATGAACCTCGCCGAGGTGTGGGGCGTCCGCGACAAGCACTCCAACCCGTGCGATGACATTGCCCATTTCCCCGAGCGCAAGCGTACCCGGTTCCTGTCCGGGAACGAATTGGCGCGGCTCGGCAAGGTGCTTATTCAGGTCGAGCAGGACGGCTCCGAAAGCGCGTATGCCGTGGCCGCGTTTCGCCTCTTACTTCTGACGGGCTGCCGCCTATCTGAAATCCAGAAGCTGAAATGGGCATGGGTCGATCTCGATGAGATGGAAATCCGGCTTCCCGACAGCAAGACCGGAGCGAAGTCGGTCTATCTGGGCGACGCCGCAATCGACGTGTTCAAGAAGGTGCCGAAGGTGGCCGGCAACCCGTTCGTTATTGTCGGCAAGAAGCCCGGCGCATATCTCACGGATATGCAGCGGCCTTGGCGGCGTATCCGCAAGCTGGCCGAGCTCGATGACGTCCGCATCCACGATCTCCGGCACACGTTCGCGTCGGGCGGACTGGTCGTGGGTGAAGGTCTTTCAATGATCGGGAAGCTGCTAGGCCATACGCAAATTCAGACGACGGCGCGGTACGCTCACCTTGCCAATGACCCGATCAAGGCTGCCGCGACCAAGATCGCAAGCCGCCTCGCCGAGGCGCTTGGGTAATCATCCTCGCGGGGGCGATGCGGGGTGTCATTTGGCCCGAATGTCCTCTAGAGGCACCTCCCCGTGTATTGCAATATGCGTTACAATCGCTTATCTTCGGCGAGAAGGAGTAGCGCCATGCCACCGATTGCCGAACGCAAGGATCATCCGCTTTCAATGCGCCTGCCAGAGACGGATATCGCCATCATTGACCGCGCCGCGACGCTGCGCGGGCGTTCGCGCACCGATTTCGTGCGTGAGGCGGCCGTGCGTGCGGCGGAGGATGTGCTTATGGAGGCGACGCCGATCCGCATGAGCCCCGAGGGCTTCGATGCCTTCCTGGATGCCCTTTCCGGTCCCGCGACGGCGGTTCCCGAGATGGTGGAGCTGCTGCGCCATCCGTCGCCTTGGGAGCAGGACGAAACGAAGACCGGGGAATGAGGTTTGCCGCTTTCCAGTCCCGAACCGCTCAATTCATCGCATGACGTCTCGGCATTTTCCTGTGGCAAGCCAGCACTGGATCGGTGGCTGAAGACACGGGCCTTGTCGAACCAGGAAAAGGGGTTCACGGCGGTTATCGTGGTGCATGAGGACAAGCGGGTCGTGGGCTATTACGGCCTGGCACCGACGGCCATTGTGCCGTCGCGGCTCCCTCGTTCAATTCGCACGGGCCAGCCTCCCGACCCTGTACCCTGTCTGCTGCTCGGCCAGCTCGCAACCGATGAACGTTGGAGTGGCCGGGGCATCGGCACCGGACTCGTCAAGCACGCGCTTCAACGCTGTGTCGCGGCGGCGTCGCTTATCGGCGGACGTGCGTTGATCGTCAACGCGGTCGATAGCGATGCGGCCGCCTTCTGGACGCGGCGAGGATTCGTCCCGTCAAAGGATGATCCGATGGTCCTCTTCCGCGCGATCTCGGACGTCGCTGCGTCGATTGCCGCCGCGCACTCGTGAACATGTCCAGCACCGTTGGCCGGGACAACGTTAGAGCCATCCTCGCGAGCTTACATTCGTGCCCGTGCGAACGCAGGATCCGTTGCCATGAAATGCTGGATCATCGGCGACGATCGCCGAGCGATCCCATGCACTTGTTCGTCCTCCTCACGGACGCACGCGCATTGATCGGAAAATAACGGCGATCGGTCGGGCCTACCCGCAACAGGCCGGCGCTCCCGCCTGCCGCGCGCGATGCCTGGGCTTGCAGATCGCCGGACGCGGGCTGAGCCGCACAATCGCGCGGTCGCGCTCGATCTCGATACCCGCCACATCATAGATCCCCATCGGATCGCCGGGTCGGCTCACTTCCCATGTCAGCCGCGCGTCCCTATCGAGTTGGACCCTGCTGCCGACCTTTCCCAAGATCGACTGGAACTTGGCGACTGTCATGGACGCGCTGCCCTGGTTGGCCGGAATATCCTCGACCTGCAAGACGGTTTCCCGCCACGCATTGGGGTTGCCGCCGCAATCGAGCGTGACGAAGGAGCCGGCCTTGATCTCGGTGACGTGATAGCCGGCCTGCACCTGCTGCCCGTCGCCATAAGCGAGGGCAAGCGGCTTGTCGCCGTGGGCTCCCAAAACGTCGAGTACCGCCCCGAGCGAGGCATCATCCTGAAAATCTGTCTTTAAGGGGCTGGCGTGAGCGTTCATATCTGTGTATCCATATCTCAACTACTCTTGAGATGTTGAGGCATCTATGAACGAAAAGCAAGCCCTCTCCGCTTTCGCGGCGCTCTCCCAGGAAACCCGGCTGCGCATCATACGCCTGCTGGTGACGGCTGGCCCGGATGGAATGCCGGCCGGCGCAATCGGGGAAGCGATGGACGGCGCATCATCATCGCGCATGTCCTTTCACCTGAGTCACCTCGAGCAATCCGGCCTCATCGAGTCTCGCCGGGACGGGCGCTCGATCATCTACAGCGCCTCCTATCGGGCGCTCTCCAGCCTGGTCGAATTTCTCATGCGCGACTGCTGCCAGGGGCACCCCGAAGTTTGCAACCCGGCTGTTGCCGCGCTCGCCGCCTGTTGTGTTCCCACCAAGGACGACGCCCATGCCTAACAACGCCACGCCCGAACGCATCTTCAACGTCCTGTTCCTCTGCACCGGCAACTCGGCCCGCTCTATCCTGGCCGAAAGCATACTGAACAAGGATGGCGCGGGCCGCTTCCATGCCTATTCGGCCGGAAGCCAACCAAAGGGCGCGGTGAACCCGCTCGCAATAAAGATGCTGGCAAGCTTCGATTATCCCACCGAGGGCCTGCGCTCGAGGGCATGGGACGAATTTGCCGGGCCTGGCGCCCCGGTCATGGATTTCGTGTTCACCGTCTGCGACAACGCGGCCGGCGAAGCCTGCCCGGTCTGGCCGGGCCAGCCCATGACGGCGCATTGGGGAATCGAGGACCCCGCCGCTGTCGAAGGCCCGGAGATTGCCCGGCAATCGGCCTTCGTGACCGCGTTTCGCTACCTGAGGAACCGCATCGCGATCTTTGCCGCGCTGCCCTTCGCCAGCCTGGACAAATCGGCGCTGCGCACCCGCCTTGTCGAAATCGGCCAGTCCGAAGGCGCAAGCTCGCCTCGCGGCAGCGCGGCATGAGGCGGCAATGAGCGTCGTCATCTACCACAATCCCGAGTGCGGAACCTCGCGCAACACGCTCGCCCTGATCCGGCATTACGGCCTTGCGCCGGAAGTGATCGAATATCTCAAGGCGCCGCCGACCCGTTCGGAACTGGCCGACCTCATCGCGCGCGCCGGGCTAAGCGTGCGCGCGGCCCTGCGCAAGAAGGGCACACCCTATGCCGAACTCGGTCTGAACGATCCGAGCCTGAACGATAGTGTCCTTCTCGATGCGATGATGGCGCACCCCATCCTCATCAACCGGCCTCTCGTCGTGACGCCCAAGGGCGTTGCGCTCTGCCGCCCCTCCGATATAGCCGCCGATCTGCTGCCGGATACCCCCGTTCCCAATCTGCTCAAGGAGGAAGGCACCCCGTTCCTCAAGGATAGTCCCGTCGCACCCGATGACGCGGACCTCTCCGGCGCACTGGCGGCCGAGGGCTTGCCGGTGGACGATCTGACCGAAGCGGGGAGAACCTTCTTTGCCTTCTCCGCGCTCGACGGCGCGACCGTGGGATATGGCGGCCTCGAACCCTTGGGCGAGCATGTGTTGCTGCGCTCGATGGCGGTCCTGCCGGCGTTTCGCGGCAAGGGCCTCGGGCGCAACATTGTCCCGCTGCTGCTCTATCGCGCCTATCGTCAGGGCGCGCACACCGCATGGCTGCTGACGGACACGGCCGCGCCCTTCTTCGAGAAGCTCGGGTTCGAGGTGGTGGACCGGCAAGCCGCGCCGGCCGCCGTGCTGGCAACGAAGCAAGCGGCAAGCCTGTGCCCGGCGAGCGCACCGCTGCTATCCCGCAGCATCGGTTTCTGAGGATTTCCCATTGTCCATCTTTGAACGCTATCTCACCCTTTGGGTGGCCCTTTGCATCGTCGTCGGCATCGCACTCGGGCATTGGTTCCCTGGCGCGTTCCAAGCTGTCGGCGCGCTCGAAATCGCCAGGGTCAACCTACCCGTCGCGGTGCTGATCTGGCTCATGGTCATTCCCATGCTGCTCAAGATCGACTTCGCCGCGCTCGGGGAAGTCGGTCGGCATTGGCGCGGCATCGGCGTGACCCTGTTCATCAATTGGGCGGTCAAGCCCTTTTCGATGGCGCTGCTCGGCTGGCTGTTCATCGGCTGGCTGTTCCGGCCCTACCTGCCGGCCGACCAGATTGACAGCTATATCGCCGGCCTCATCATCCTGGCCGCCGCGCCCTGCACCGCAATGGTATTCGTCTGGTCCAATCTCACCAAGGGCGAGCCGCATTTCACGCTGAGCCAGGTCGCGCTTAACGACGCGATCATGGTGGTGGCCTTCGCGCCCATCGTCGGCCTGCTGCTCGGCCTCTCGGCCATCATCGTGCCGTGGGGAACGCTGGTCCTCTCGGTCGTGCTCTATATCGTCATTCCGGTGATCGTGGCGCAGATCATCCGGCGACGGCTACTCGCCACTAGCGGCCCGGCGGCGCTAGCCGCGCTGCTGGCGAAGCTCGGGCCGGTATCGCTGGCCGCCCTGCTGCTGACCCTCGTGCTGCTGTTCGGATTCCAGGGCGACCAGATCGTTGCGCAACCGCTCATCATCGCTCTGCTGGCGGTGCCCATTCTGATCCAGGTCTATTTCAACTCGGGGCTGGCCTACGTGCTCAACCGGGTCGTGGGCGAACAGCATAACGTGGCCGGCCCCTCGGCCCTGATCGGTGCATCCAACTTCTTCGAGCTGGCGGTTGCCGCCGCCATAAGCCTGTTCGGATTCCATTCCGGGGCCGCGCTCGCAACCGTGGTCGGGGTGCTGATCGAAGTGCCGGTCATGCTTTCGGTCGTCTGGATCGTGAACCGCTCGAAAGGCTGGTATGAGCGCGGTGGCCGTCGGACGGCCCCCGTTGAGGCGAAGCGCTGAAGTAAGAGCAATGACGCTAGACGATGTCCACGCTCCGAACCAGCCCTCAGCTTTCGCAAAATTCTCTGAAGCCTGCGACGTTATTTTGTCTGATGTAGAATGTCTCGCCTGCCGCGGCGTGCATTCGGCGTTATCGCATCGTATTTGCACTTCCAAATTTCAATGCGCGGCGGTGGAGGATACAATGCGCCGTGCTTTTCCGAAGGCTCTATCCGTCGCCATGAACCTCTGGATCATCGGCCCGATGAGTTTGGCGGGGTCGGGGACGGCCTGTCCAGTCTCCCTGCCCAATACCTCGGCATAGGCGACCAGATCGCGATGCAAGGCGGCTGGCAGCTCTACGGTGAGCTTGACGGGCTTCTCGTCAACGATAGGGCCGAGCTTGAGCTTGCTCATGGCGATCTCCTTATCCTCGGTACGGCTCGAGCACCAAATCGCGGTTGACCAGAATCCGAACCGGGAAGCCCGGCCGGATCGTCAAGGTTGGCTGAATGTTGATCTGACGCTGCACGATCTGCTGGCCGACGTCCTGTGCCGTGCCCTGGGCGCTCTCTCGGATGGCGGCGGCGATCTCGCTTTCCTCGCTCGACGATCCGAGATTGGTGCCGATTCCGAGCAAGGTCGAAAGCGCGGCTGCCTGGAAGATGCGGCCCCAGTGATAGTCCACCTCATCCTCCAATCCCGCGAAGCCCATCGTGTCGGTGCCCGGCTGGCTGTCGAGCAGGATCGAGCGGCCATTGGGCAGGATTAGCCTGTCCCACACCAAGAGCACACGGGATTGCCCGAAGGCGATCTGACTGTCGTAGCGACCGATCAGGCGCGCGCCTTGCGGGATGAGCAGGAAGCTGCCGGTCGGCGTGTCATAGACCGGGCTCGTCACCTGGGCCGTGATCTGGCCGGGCAGATCGGATCGAATCCCGGTGATGAGCGCCGCCGGAATGATCGCACCGGCCTGCACCAGATAGGGCGAAGCCGGCAGCATGAGTTGCTGGTCGCTGACGGCGCGCGTATCAACCTCGCCGGTGAGGAAGTCGAGCTTGCGATCCTGCATGTTCTGCGCGGCGCCGGCGTCTAGCGGCAGCGGGGACGCGGCGCCGACCGGCGCGATCAGCTCGGGCATGGTGAGCTGCGGAAGCGATGGCAGACTCCCCGCGCCCACCGCTGTATTGGAGCCGACAAACAACTGGCTCAGTCTTGCGGATTCGATCTCGGCAAGGCGTGCCTGCTCCTCGCGATCAATTTCTGGAGGCTGGAAGGATGGCATCACGACGGGCTGGCCGCGATCCTGAGTTTCAAGGATAGCGCGGCCGAGATCGCCGGGCAGCGGCGGGCCGAGCTGGGGAGTGCCCGCGTAGTCGGACGGCAGCGTGTTCAGACCCTCGGCGGTCGGCCGGTTGTCGATACTGAAGAGTTCCTGCTCGGGATCAGCGCTCCGGCGATTGGTATCGAGCGCCCAGATGAGCGCGCCGAGCACCGCTATCCCCGACACACCGGCAAGGCCGATGATGACACGGCGAGAGAGTCGCGTCACCTTCGGCTTTTCCAGCTGTAACCGCAGCTCGGCGCGAATGTCCGGCGCCTCGCTCATGGCCGACGTCCATCGGTGCGAACGATACGGATGATGCGTTGGCTGTTGCCGTCGCCGAGACGAAGTTCGGCGGCGGCGAACAGCCGGTCGACGATCATGTAGTTTTCGCGCACGCGGTAGTTGACCAGATCGGTGCCACCGGCCGGGCCGATGGTGAACAGCGGCGGCAAGTCTCCTTGCGCGATGCCGGACGGAAACTCAATATACACCCTTTGGCTGTCGTCGAAGGCGCGCAACGGTCGCCACGGTGCGCTGTCGCCCTCGATGGCGTAGCGGAAGTTGAGGCTGGCGATATCGACGCCCTCGGCGATCGGCGTCTGGGCCTGTGCCTGGGTATTCTGCTGGCGCAGGGCGATGAGTTGATCTTGGGGATATTGCCACGACACCTGCGCCATGTAGGCGGTTTCAGTCGAATTGAGCTCGACCAGATAAGTGCGGCGGTCGGTGTTGATGATCAGATTGGTGCGAAGATCGGGCCTTGTGGGTTTCACGAGAATATGGATTTGCCTTGCCTCCCCAGCTCCGCTCTCGGTGTCCCCGACTATCCAGCGCACGGTATCGCCAAGGGCAACGGGACCAGCGCCGACCAGGGATTCGCCTGGCTGCAAGGCGATATCTGTAACTTGGCCGGGAGCAGCGTACACCTGATAGAGCGCGCCAGCCGAGTATGGATAGACCTGCACGGCGTTGATGTATCCGTCCTGGGTCGGCTCCATTCGCGCGTCCTCATTGGCGTCGAGCACGCGATCAGCCGGATCGCGATCATCAGGCTCGCGTTCCCCATCGAGTGGGCGAAGCTGACCAGGCAATGGGAGAGGTGTCGGGAGCTCGACCACCTGCACGGGCGCTGGCGGATCGACAGTGAGCACTGCCGGGGCCATATCATCATAGTCGATCTCGGGCGGGATGTAGGTGCGGTTTGTGGCGCAGCCCGTCAGTGCCAGGGTAAGGGCAAAAACAGCCGGCAGAGGAACGGATTTTTTGAGGCGAGAGGCGTTTGCGATAGTCATTGTCCGAGTTCCCTCGACCAGTTGATGGCGTTGACGTAAAGGCCCAGCGGGTTGGCGCGCAGGGCGTCGGCGGTGCGGGGCTGGCGAATGACGGTAGTGAGGATGGCGGTCCAGCGTTCGGTGCGAGCAAGCTGACCATTCTCGTAAAGGCGCTCGGTCCAGGCGATGCGGAATGAACTCTCCGAGGCACGTATGACGCTCGACACCTCCACTGCGACCTGCTCGCGGCCGACACGCTCGAAGGGATTGCTCGAGCGGGCGAAGTCATTGAGCGCCATGGCGCCACGATCGGTGGTATAGTTGTACGCGTCGAGCCAGTTTTCCCGTACGACCACGGCGTCGGCCGAGATCGAGCGGACCTGCTCGATGAATCGCGCCAAATACCAAGCGATCTGCGCGTCGGTGGGATTATAGTCGGCGATGGCGGGCGCGACGGTGCGGGCCTCGCCGTGTTGGTCAATCTCGACCACCCAGGGCACAACGGTGCCGCGCGTTGATTGCCAGACCAGCGCAGCGGCAAAGCCGAGGGTGAGCAACAGGCATCCAAATGCCATCAGTCTCCAATTCTTTGCCTGCACGCGGAAGGTGCCTAGCCGCTCGTCCCAGACCTGGCCGGCCTTTTGATATGGTGTCTCAGGTTCGGGCGTTTCGCCGTAGTGGGATTGGGGACGTCGGAAGAGCGATATCATCGGCGGTCGTCCTGCTGGAGGGAAACGGAAGAGCCGCCACCGCCCTGATCGCCGGACCGGATAACATGGGCCGCAGTAGTGGCGCCGTGGCTCATGGTCTGGGACCTGCGCATACGAGCGGCCCATTCGGGTTGTGAGGACGACTGGCCACCGCCGGAGTCGACGAAACCGGCACCGTCGGGAACAGTCTGTCCGGCGGCTCGGCGCACCGCGGCAGCGCCGGTGTCAGCGCTCGTGCGCAGGGCGCCAAGAGCCCGTCGCTCCATCGCTCGTAGACCTTGGCCAGCGAGCGCGCTGCCCGCGCCGATCATGCCGCCTGCACCAGCGGGAATTGCTGCGCTACCGGTTTTGCCGGTAGTTTCAGCGCCTATGGAATAGGCAGTGGATGCTGCGCCCCCGACCGTCGCGGCTCCGCGCGCAGCACCCGGAACGGCGCCGGCAAGCGCGCGGCCGCCCATGAAGCCGGCGGCGCCGATGCCGGCCACGGCGAGGCCTGTGCCGACGGCCGATCCCGCACCGAGCTGCGGGGCGCCCGAGACAAGGCCAGTAGCGATGCCGGGGCCGAAAATGGAAAGGCCCATCAGGGCGAGTGCGGCGAGGACCAGCGCCATAGCATCGGTGATGGTGGGCTGGTCGCCACCGAACCCTTGCGTGAACTCGCCGAAAAGGCCCGAGCCGATGCCGACGATGACCGCCAAGACGAGGATTTTGACGCCCGAGGCAACGATGTTGCCTAAGACTTTTTCGGCGAGGAAGGCTGTTTTGTTGAACAGCGCGAAAGGGATGAGAATGAACCCAGCCAGGGTCGTCAATTTGAACTCGATCAGGGTGACAAATACCTGCACGCTGAGAACGAAGAAGGCGATGAGCACGATGATCCAGGCCATGAGCAACACGACGATCTGCACGAGATTGAAAAAGACGGCGGGAAAGCCGAGGAGTTGGCTGGCGGAATCGAGTAGCGGTTGCGCGGCGTCCAGTCCGGTCTGGGCGATGGCACCGGGGCGCAGGAGCTGATCGGCGGTGATCTGCGAACCGCCTGCCAGAAGTCCGAGCCCGGAAAAGCTCTGGAAGACGATCTGGGCGAGGTTGTTGAAATTGCCAATGATGAAGGCGAAGAAGCCGATATAGAGCGTCTTGCGCGCCAGACGCTGGATGACGTCCTCATCGGCGCCCCAAGCCCAGAACAATCCCGCGAGCGTGATGTCGATCACGATCAGGGTTGCGGTGAGGAACGCGATTTCACCCCCCAACAAACCGAATCCGCTGTCGATATAGGTGGTGAAGGTGTCGAGGAAGCGGTCGATGACGCCGGTGTTATTCATTGGGCCTCCATCCCTGCGGCTTGTGCATCGACCGCTTCCTCTTCGGTCCCGCCGGCAGGGGGCAGAGCGGGCGGAACCGATGGTGGTGTCTGGAGTGTCCCGAAGAAGCGGCGGTGCTCCTCGGACCAGGCCGCAAGGCAGCTTTCGTCCTCGGCCGCCGCGGTACCGAGGTCGCGGCAGCGGATCAGCTCGGGATCACCGGCAGTAGGCAATGATCGGGCCGGCTCGCCGTTGATGCCCTGCTCGGCCGCGCGCTCGTGCAGGATGAGAGTCCCCACGGCGATGCCTGTAACGAAACCGGCGATGAGAACCAGCCGTGCGAACGTGCTGTCTTCGGGATGCAGGCGCATGGTCAGTTTCCGAACATCCGCACGGTCTGGGGCTGATAGGGTGTGCCGGACATGAAGCGCGAGAATTGCTCCTGAGCTTGCTCGTACTCGGCGGCATGTCGTGCCTGCTCGATCGCATCGGCCCTTCCCTGCGCGGCGAGAAGCGCGGTCAGATCGGCGAGTTGCTGGGACTGAACAGCGATGAGCTGGTTGCCGGCCTGGACGGCCTGCAAGGCGCCGACCGCCGATTGGCTGGCGTCGACCAGACGCCCCGTTTGGGCCTGGCTCTCTTCGATATTGCCGACGGCCCCCGCCCCAACCTGCAAGGCATGTTCGAAGGCTTGGACCGAATCCTGCCAACGAGAACGGGCGAGGTCTACGAGCTGCGCATCCGTCTGACCGTCGGCGAAGCCGGAATAGGATTGCTGGAATGCCTGTTCGATGGACTGCACATCGTAGGCGAGCCGCTCGGCCTGACGCAGCAACATTTGCATGCGGGTGTGGTTGGCCTGGATGTCGGAGAGCAGCGAGGTCGGCAATGCGGTCAGGTTCCGCGCTTGGTTGATCAACATCTGCGCTTCGTTCTGAAGGCTCAGGATCTGATTGTTGATTTGTTCGAGGGCACGGGCGGCGGACAGGACGTTCTCGCCGTAATTGGTCGGATCGAAAACGATGTTCGGGCCGAAGATGAAGGCGTGGGCCGGTGCAGGTGCGAGGATAGCGATGCTCCCGGCGGTCGCGGCAACAAGGGCGGCGATCGCCCCGGCACGAAGCAGGACTGACCGGATGCCGTCGATACGGCGGCGGCGCTTATGAGCGGCGATGTCGAGCGTCAGGGCCGCGTCGAGCGCGGGAATGTCGAGAGTGTCGCGCCCTTCCGTCTCGGGCAGCAGCATGCGCGTCCCGCGCGCGGTCGTGACGATGCGGGCGTCATCGGTCATCTTTGTCCTCCTTCGGATCTGGGACACGGTTAGTGAGATCGGGGATCAGCTCGGCAGCCCAGGTGAGCCCGCGCGCTTCGAGCCAAGCGGCAAGGAAGCCGTCGCGACCGTGCTTGGCATAGATGCTGGCGATCAGCGGTTGATCGCTGCGGTCGGAGGCTGCGCAAAGCGCAAGACCGATCGGGCCAAGACCCAGCTCGAACAGCCGGTTTCCGCGCCTCGTTTGCATGTAATAGTCGCGCTTCGGCGCAGATCGGGACACGATCTCGATCTGACGATCATTGAGTCCAAAGCTGCGATAGATCCCTGCGATCTTGGGCTCCAGCGCGCGATCGTTGGGCAGTAGGATGCGCGTGGGACAGCTCTCGACGATCTTAATGGCGTGGGCGCTGCCCTCAATCTGGCTGAGCGACTGGGTGGAGAAGACGACGCTCGCGTTGAGCTTGCGCATGGTGATCAGCCACTGGATGAGCTGGGCGGAAAAGCCCTCGTCATCCAGCGCCAACCAGCCTTCGTCGATGATGATGAGGGTCGGCCGGCCATCGAGGCGACGGGTGATGCGGTGGAACAGGTAAGCCAGCGCGGCGGGCGCGGCTCCTGTCTCGAACAGCCCTTCCGTCTCGAATGCCACAACAGGGGTGTCGCCGAAATGTTCGGCCTCGGCATCGAGCAGGCGCCCCCAGGGTCCACCGACGCAATACGGCTTGAGCGCCAGTTTGAGATCATTCGATTGGAGTAGGACCGCCAGCCCGGTGATGGTACGCTCCTCGACCGGCGCGGTCGCCAGTGATTCCAAGGCAGTCCAGACAAGCTCCTTGACTTGGGGGGTGACGCTTACGCCCTCGCGGCGAAAGATGGCGGCGATCCATTCGGCAGCCCAGGCGCGCTCGGCGTCCTCGTCGATCCGGGCAAGCGGTTGCAGCGCGACCAGATCGTCGGGGTCCTCCGAGAGCGTGCCGCCAAGGTCAAACCACTCGCCGCCCATCGCGAGACAGGCCGCCCGGATCGAGCCGCCGAAATCGAAACCGAATACCTGGCTGCCTTCGTAGCGGCGGAATTGCGCGGCCATCAGCGCCAGAAGCACGCTCTTGCCCGCCCCGGTAGGGCCGACCACAAGGGTATGTCCGACGTCGCCGACATGGAGCGCGAAGCGGAAGGGCGTGGCGCCGTCGATCTTGCCGAAGAACAAGGGCGGCGCGTTGAAGTGGCTGTCCGCGTCCGGCCCCGCCCAGACCGCCGAGAAAGGGATCATGTGCGACAAATTCAACGTCGAGATCGGTGGCTGGCGCACATTGGCGTAGCATTGACCGGGGATCGAGCCGAGCCAGGCTTCGATGCCGTTGAGGGTTTCAGGGATGGCGGTGAAGTCGTGACCCTGCACGAGCTTCTCGACCAGCATCAACTTTTCAGCGGCGATGGTGGGATCGGCATCCCAGACGGTGATGGTCGCGGTAACCAGCGCCTCGCCGATGGCGTCCGACCCCAATTCCTGGAGCGCCAAATCGGCATCCATCGCCTTGTTGGCGGCATCGCTGTCGAGCAGCGCGGCGGGCTCGTTGGTGACGATCTCCTTGATGATCGCGCCGATTGACTTGCGCTTGGCGAACCAGTGGCGGCGGATCTTGGTCAGCAGCCGTGTGGCGTCGGTCTTGTCCAGGAGAATGGCACGGGTCGACCAGCGATAGAGGAAGGCTAGGCGATTGAGGTCGTCCAATATTCCGGGAAAGGTCGCGGCGGGAAATCCCATGATGGTGAGAGTGCGAATGAAATGATCGCCTAGGCGCGGCTCGAGGCCGCCCACAAGCGGCTGATCGGCCAGAAGCGCGTCGAGATGCATAGGGACATCCGGCACCCGCACCTTCTGGCGATTGGTCGATATCGTCGAGTGCAGATAGGTCAGCGTCTCGCCGTCATCGAGCCAGGCCAGCTCGCGCATGAAATTGTCGAGCAGGCCGATCACGCGGTCGGTTCGGTCGATGAAGCCGTGCAGGAGGTCGTGAGCATCAATGCCGGACTTGGACTTGCCCTCATAGAGCCAGCTTTCGGCTCGGGAGGCTTCCTCGGCGGGTGGCAGCCAGACGAAGGTGAGGAAATAGCTGCTCTCGAACAACACGCCCGCTTCCTCGAATTGGGCCTTGCGCTCGGCGTCGAGCAGCGCCGAGGCCGGATCGGGGAACAGGCTCTCGGGATAGTCGCCGGCGGGATGGCGTTGCGCCTCGAAGAACAGCGCCCAGCCCGAGCCGAGGCGCCTCAGCGCATTGTTGAGCCGTCCGGTCGTACCGACCAGCTCGGCGGGGGTGGCGCTGTCAAGATCAGGACCCCGGAAACGGGCAGTGCGCTGGAGCGATCCGTCCTTGTTCAAGACCACGCCCGGGGCGATCAAGGCAGCCCAAGGCAGATAGTCCGAAAGCAGGCGCCCCTTGCGGCGGTATTCGGCGAGATTGAGCATCGCGATCTCTCCTCACACACGAAGATAGCCGGGGTAGCGCAGGTGCCTGCGCGCGACGTCGACGAATTGGGCGTCGCGGCGCGTCGTCCAGAGCGCCACCGAATGACCGAGGACGAAGAGCACCAGACCAGCGACCCAGAGCTGAAGTCCCAGCCCGATCGCTGCGGCCAACGTCCCGTTGGTGATCGCAATCGCACGCGGCACGCCGCCCATGAGGATCTGTTCGGTGACGGCGCGATGCACGGGCACGAAGTAGCCGGCAATGGGCACGGTGGACTCCATCAGATCACCGCCACGCCGCCCGACACCACAATGCCGCCGCCGAAGGAGAAGAAGGAGAGAAAGAATGAGCTGGCCGCGAAAGCGATGCTCAGACCGAAGACGATCTGGATGAACCGGCGGATGCCGCCCGAAGTGTCGCCGAAAGCAAGGCCGATGCCGGTAAGGATGATGATGACCACGGCAAATATTTTTGCCACGGGACCCTCAATGCTCTCCAAAATGGTTTGAAGTGGTCCCTCCCAGGGCATGGAGGACCCCGCGGCAAAGGCTGGGGCCAGCGTCAGCGCCGTGAGGGCGAAGGCGAGCGAGAACCGGGAAAGAAACGCGCGCAAAGGACGCGCCGGACGGGCGTGGTTCATGGCAGAAGTCCTTTCTGCGGGGAGCGGGAGGATTTGGAATCGACAGCGGGGACGATGAGGTAGTCGTTGCTGGCCGCATCGAGCCCGGCGACGAAGCCGAGTTCGACCAGCTTTCGCGCGGGGCCGTGTCCGGCCAGGACGGCAACGACGTCGACGGTTTCGGCGATCAGCGCGCGCGGCACCGTCACCACGGCCTCGGCGATCAATTGCTCGAGGCGGCGAAGCGCGCCCTGCACCGATCCGGCATGCAGCGTACCGATGCCGCCGGGATGGCCCGTGGACCATGCCTTGAGCAGGTCCAGGGCCTCGGGTCCGCGCACCTCACCGATCGGAATCCGGTCGGGGCGTAGGCGGAGGGCGGAGCGTACCAAGTCGGTGAGCGAGGCCACGCCGTCCTTGGTGCGCAGCGCGATCAAATTGGGAGCGGGACATTGGAGTTCCCGCGTGTCCTCGATCAGCACCACGCGGTCCTCGCTTTTGGCGACTTCGGCAAGGAGCGCGTTGACCAAAGTGGTTTTTCCGGTGGACGTTCCGCCGGCGACGATGACGTTTCGGCGCTCCCGGACAGCCCTGCGCAGGAAGGCGGCCTGTTCCTCGGACATGATGCCGGTGGCCGCATAGTGGTCGAGCGTAAACACGGCGATGGCGGGCTTGCGGATCGCAAAGCTGGGCGCCGTGACGACGGGGGGCAGCAAGCCTTCGAAGCGCTCGCCGGTCGGCAGCTCGGCCGAAACGCGCGGCGCGCCCAGATGGACTTCGGCACCGACATGGTGCGCGACCAGCCGGATAATGCGTTCGCCGTCCTCGGACGGCATCGTCGCACCGCTATCGGCAAGGCCCTCGCGGAGCCGGTCCACCCATATGCGGCCATCGGGGTTGAGCAGAACTTCGATGACGGCTGGATCGGACAGCAGTCCGCCGATGACTGGTCCGAGGGCGGTGCGCAGCATGCGTGCGCTGCGCGAAGAAGCGGAGATGGCGGAAACTGGATTGCCCATAATCGGCCCCCTTCAGTCCGTCCGCGACCCATGCGGACGGCAACGGGTCAATCAAGAAAACCGGAAAATGGAGGCGTGCAATAGCGGACTATGAGCGGTCATAGGGGAGCGAAAAAATACTTGCGTGGGCGTAGATCGATACCTGCGGCCACCCTCGCGATAGACAGTTTGAGGTCGCCTTTTCGCAATGTTCAACAGGTGGCGATTCGGCGCTGGTCGGGATAGGCCCCTATCCGTCCAACTCGTGCCGGCTGCCATTGCGCAGGATTTCGAGAAAGACATTGAGAGCCGGATTGTCGTTGTCCTCGCGCCAGCAGGCGGAATAACCGACGCGCGAGACCATTGTCCCCTCCCGTACCTCGCGGAACGCAACGCCGATTCCGGGAACAATCGCGGACTCGCATTGCAGGCTGACCCCGGCGCCTATACCGACGAAGTTCAACACATCCTCGCGATTGACCTCCATGATGTCGATTTCGGGACGCCTGCCAGGCGACGCCAACTTGGCGGTCAGCATGTCGGCGAGATCGGGACCTGGATCGTGGCGGCTGAACAGGAACTTCTCACCGAGGAGATCGGTCCAGTAGAGGTGGTCTCTCTCGGTGAGCGGATGGTGCTCCGGCAATGCCGCCACTACACGGTCGGACCAGAGCGGCAGGAGCCGAAGATCATCATAGCCGCCCGCTTCGGTCGCCAAAACCGCGAGATCGAGGGCGCCATTGCGCACCACGCGCTCCAGATCGTCGAGACCTGCGACGACCGGCAGGAGGCGGACGTCTGGGTAGTACCGGATCATGGACCTGAACGCGGCACGCAGGGCGCCGTTCGCCAGGGATTTGTAGTACCCGACCGACAGGGTACCGTAGTGTCCCTCAGCGCCCGACTTCACTCGTTCCTCCATCCTTTCGAACTCGCACAGGATGCGGTCGGCCGATTGTATGTAGTCCCAGCCGAGCGTCGAGGGGCGGGCGCCGGCCTGACGGCGCTCGAACAGCTTGACGCCATAGTGACTCTCGATGGCGGCTATTTGGTCGGAGATAACGGGCTGGCTTACCCCCGCAGCTTCGGCTGCGCTGCGAAAACTCCCGGTCCGGGCAACGAGGCTCATATAGTAAAGATGGCGGAGAGTTATGATCATAGGCAGAGCCGTCGACCAAGGAGGGAATAGATCTCGCTACGACCGCTCATGGTGTTCGCCTCCTGAAGGTGTACGTATGTCATCGGCGATTTCTTGCTGGACTGTTTGCCCGCTCGCGAGCCTCCGACCGAGTGCTTCCAGGAACTGATCGTAGCGGCTGGCAGCCTGAGCGCGGGCGGGCGGCTGAGCAGCATCGGGCGACGGCGGGGTAGCAGCGAGCCAAGAGCGCATGAACAGAGCGAAGGCTTCATTCGAGATGGAAACGTCACGCTCCAGGCGACCGATGCGGCGGTCGAGACGATCGAGCCGCTTTGCAAAAGCCGCTTCGCGCCGCTGCTCGGCGTCCGGAGAAAGGAAAGAGGCGACGGCTGCCTCGGCAACTAGAGAAAGGGAGTGCTTGCGGCGCGATGATAGGTCAGCGAGCGCGGCCATCAGATCGGGATCGAGATAGACGGTGAGCTTCTGCTTTTTCTCTGGACGTGACATGCTCAGAATCCCATTCCGTCATCGGGGTTCATATCGACTTGGCGCGCGGCCTGCCGCATGGTCTGGGTTAGGGCTCGGTTGCGGGCAGCGGTAGCATCTCGCTCTATCGTGGCTGCGTCCGGTTCGAACTCGTTGTGCGGGCGCTGTGGTACTGGAACGACTTCCTCGGGCGAGCGCGGCCCGGGGTCTTGACGGATGGTGGCTGCTGGATCGATTTCCTCTGTTTCGGCCTGCGTCTGGTCGACGATGCTTATACCGTGCTTATACCGTCCGTCGCAGGAGCCAGGGATTGAGCCAACCAATCATGCGGTTTCTCTGCTCTGGTATCGAGCACCGAATTGGGCGCCGGCAGCACGCGGGCCATCAAACGCTCGTCGGCGTAGTACTTTGCCTTGCGCGCGCGTATCGGGGGTGTGCCGGCCAACATGACGATTTCTTCGTCGGGAGGGAGTTGCATGATCTCCCCCGGCGTAAGCAGAGGCCGCGCGGTTTCCGAGCGGGATACCATCAGATGGCCCAACCAGGGTGCCAGGCGATGTCCGGCATAGTTTTTCATTGCCCGCATCTCTGTGGCCGTGCCTAGCGCGTCGGAAACCCTCTTGGCAGTGCGCTCATCGTTGGTCGCGAAGCTAACCCTAACGTGGCAATTGTCGAGAATGGCGTTGTTTGCACCATAGGCCTTTTCTATTTGATTGAGGCTCTGAGCGATCAGGAACGCCTTGATCGAATACCCCGCCATAAAGGCGAGCGCGCTTTCAAAAAAATCGAGCCGCCCCAGCGCCGGAAATTCATCTAACAGCAAGAGCAGCCGTTGACGTTCCGCTACCCCAGACAGGTCCTCGGTCAATCGCCGACCAATCTGGTTGAGAATGAGTCGGATTAGAGGCTTGGTGCGAGCGATATCCGAGGGAGGCACAACCAGATAGAGCGTGGCTGGCTGTTCGCCAGAAGCCAGATCGGCTATGCGCCAGTCGCAGGTCGAAGTGACCTTTGCGACAATGGGATCGCGATAGAGCCCGAGAAAGCTCATGGCCGTGCTCAAGACCCCTGAGCGCTCGTTGTCGGATTTGTTGAGCAACTCTCGCGCAGCACTAGCGACGACCGGGTGCACTTTGCCCTTGCTAAGATGGGGTGTCGTCATCATGGCGGCTAAAGTGGATTCGATGGGCCGCCGTGGATCGGACAGAAAGGACGCCACCCCCGCCAATGTCTTGTCACGTTCCGCGTAGAGCACATGCAGGATGGCACCAACCAGCAACGAATGGCTTGTCTTTTCCCAGTGGTTTCTTTTCTCCATGCTGCCTTCGGGATCGACCAGAATATCCGCTATGTTCTGGACGTCGCGGACTTCCCATTCCCCGCGCCGCACTTCCAGCAATGGATTGTATGCGGCCGAGATGGGATTGGTTGGATCGAACATCAGAACACGTCCGAACCCAGCGCGGAAACCCGCGGTCAGCGTCCAATTTTCCCCTTTGATATCGTGCACGATGGCAGAGCCGGGCCAGGTCAACAGGGTGGGGATCACAAGCCCCACCCCTTTTCCGCTCCGCGTCGGCGCAAAGCAGAGAATATGCTCCGGCCCGTCGTGCCGGAGGTAGTCGTGTCGGTACTGGCCCAGCACGACACCATCGGGGTTGAGTAGGCGCGCAGCCTTAACATCTTCGGGTTTTGCCCAGCGCGCGGAGCCGAAGGTTTCGGCATTCTCGGCCTCTCTGGCGCGCCAGACCGACATTAACACGGCTATACAGATTGCGACGATGCCGCCTGCTGCGGCGATCAACCCACCCTCGAAGAAGATGCCGGGCGCATAGGCATCGAAGAGATACCACCACCAGAGCAAGGCGGGCGGCATGTAGACCGGCAAACCCCAGATATCGAACCACGGCTCACCCAGTTGTGCCTGGAAACCCAGACGGAACGCCACCCATTGGGTACCGGCCCAAAGAAATATGAGCACAATGCCAAAAACGGCAATGAGCTGCCCCCAAAGGATCTTGGTGCCTGACACGGCTCGCTCCACATTCGATTGCAAGTCTGAACAGGACAACTGAGCCAGAGAGTATTTCAAGCCGAACTTGCGAGAGAGCGCAGGAGCAGAAAGCCGATCGCAAAAATACTTGCTGAATAGGGTTAGACCAAAATTGCGGGAAAACGCACATTTCTGCCAATCATTCGCCAAATGGCATTCGACGACATGACTGCTCCCACGCTCGACAAACGTGATGCCAAGCTGCAACCCGGGGCAATGCACGTCTCGCAAATTCATCGAAAGCGCGCTGTCGATATGAAGCTTCTGCGGCATGTGAGGCTCCAACACCCCGGCGATTGCAGGCGCCCAAAGCCTAATCATCTGCTTGCTGCGCATCGCTCTTGGGCCGCAAGTCTTTGAAACAAGCGCGGATCGCACCCGGTCAAAAAGAACTGGATCCACTCCGCTTCGCTGCCATACCAAGCGTTGCGGTCGACATCTCCTCGGACGCCTGGGACGGTTCCTGTCTGGGTGTACTGCCAGAACGTGAAAGGGCGGTCGCGGTAGCGTTCACGCGGTTCGGCTGCGACGGAACGAAGCCACATCGGGTTGTCGAGCTGCACGCCTTCAAGGATATCGCGATGAAAATTGATATCGGTGTAGATTATCGGTACCTTACCGGTGTGTGCCTCCATACCGGCCAACATGATGCGCACTTTTTCCAGAACCTCGTCGCGTGAAAGCGTCGGCCGACATTGAGAACCGTTGTTCCATTCAAGGTCGAGGACAGGGGGTAAGGCGTCGGGATCTGGCGGCACGTTCGCAGCAAACCACGCGACCTGCTCGTCCGCAGGCCTGCACCAGTACATAAAGTGATAGGCGGCGCGAGGTATTCCCGCCTCGCGCGAGAGCCGCCAATTTTGTTGAAACAGCGGATCCAGGTAATCTCCGCCGTCCGTTGCCTTAATGAATGCGAAGCGAGTGCCCGCTCGCGCTACGGCTTGCCAGTCGATTTCACCTTGGTGTCGAGACACGTCTATCCCATGAATGGGCAGCGTATGCGCGCGCGCGACACCGGGATGAGGCCTGCTATCCCCTTTCATAGGATAGTAATTTGTCGCACAGCCCGAGACGAACGCCACCAGCGCGATAATCGAAACCAGAGCAATGCCCTGAGACAGCCGCTCTACCCAGGCGTCGCGCCACATTCTTCCATAGCTATGAGCAATGCTTTCATGGAGTCGCGCGAACGATACGCGCACAGAGGGCATGTCCAGCCACATAGTGATTTCCGCTTTTACTGAGACCAGGGCCGGAACACGGCCACACTTCAGGAAGAAGCAGAGTGACGGCGCGACCGCCCAGAACCCGCTTCTTCGCTTAGGCGGAAATTCGTGGTGGACGTTTCAGCTCATACTGGGCTTTGCCGAGGCCGACCGCATTCGCAGGATGTTGGCCGCGTTGACCGGTAAGGAGAAATGCCAGTTGCTGAGAGGCTGTTAAGCCGTAGCCGTGCGAATGATCTTCAGAACTCGAATGGTGATGCCGCTCGTGCCAGCCGGCGGGATGATCATGGCTGGATTGTTCTTGGCGCCCGTCATGCGAGACGGAAGCGGTCTCCATCAAGATTTCCTTGGCGAGCGGAAACTGGCTGCTGTGGGAGAGCGCTTGTCCTCCCTGAGCGATGAAAAGGCTCAGCGCTACGGCAGCAACTGCAATGAAAGCAACGAGTACGCGCGCGGAACCAAACATGGTAACCAGGATAGCTTGGAAATCTTAACGGTTTTAAACAAACGGAAATCCGGAGGTCACCCGATTGCCGAGGGAGTGAGGAGTGCCGAACGTCGAATGAGATTGACCGAGAAGTTCGCTACCGCGGTTCATATCTCCAGCAGCGTCTCGATGACCCTGCGGCCATCGGGACTATCCCATTTGGCCGGGCCTTGCAGAACGGCCAGTTCGCAGCCTTCTTCATCAACCAGGACAGTGGCCGGGAGACCCAGGGTCACCCCGTCATTGCGCAAGCGTTCAAAGAGCCTGTAGCTGGGGTCGGCAAAGAGCTTCAGGTAATCCGCACCAATTTCATCGAGAAAAAGCCTAGCGGCAGCCGGACCGTCGCTTCCCATGTCGAGGCTGATAGCGACGACCTCGAAATCGTCGCCGCCATAGGACGCTTCGAGGGCGTCGAGATATGGCATTTCCTCCCGGCAGGGCGCGCACCATGTCGCCCAGAAATTGATCAACAGCTTCTTTCCGGCAAAGTCCTCCAGAGTGATAGGGTTACCGTCGGCATCCTGAAAGGCGATGTCGGAATAGTCACGCCATTGGGTGGAGGCCATGAGCGCGGCCAGTTCACCCCGGGCCACTTCATCGATCGACTGGGCCGCTTCTGCCCTTACGGGGCAACTGGAGGCCGAAGTGCCATTGCTGATCCAGACTGCTGCGGCTATGCCCGCCACCGCCGCGACAAGTCCTGTCCCAAGGACCAAGGGGCGAGATGAACTACGCGCTTTGTTTTCTTCCGTTTTGTCCTGTTCCATCGCATCTTCACTTGCAGGTTATCAGCGTCCTCACAATCTGATGGCCGCCGCAACGATGAGCCGGGCATCCTCGCCAACACCGAGCACCAGACCGGAGCCCCGATTGCGCTGCCACGGCCTTCCGACATAAAACAGGCCAGCCACGGGACTATGGCCCTTATCGTGTTTCACGTTCCCTGAGGTATCCTTCGCCTCTTCGATCGCCAGCCAGCCGAATTCATCCCGATAGCCCATGCACCAAATTACGGCTCCCACGTCAGCCGAGGAGCCGTCCGCAAAGAGGGCGCGATTTCCGTGCACGCCGATCACCCGGGCCTTTCGGACCACGCCCCTGTCGAGCAAGTCCCGGTCGCTGCGGCTGCGGTTGGGAAAAGGATCGGCTTCCCGCATCTTACGCCCCAACAGCGATTCAGCAGGTGCTCTCAGCAACCCGGTTGCTGCCAGCCAAGTCCAGATGCTCACCCCGAAGATCCGTTCAGGCAACAACCGACGGCGGCGACCACCAGAGAGCAGGACGGTGTGAAGGAGACTCAGTTCAGCCGCAATGTCGCGGCCAGAGGCGCCGTCACCGATGACAAGAACCGGGCCTTGCGCAATGCTCCCAAGATTTCGATACGTTTCAGGCGTGAGTTGAACGACGCTGCGCTCCAATCCGCTCGATAGGGCCGGCACCACCGGGACCTGGAACCCGCCTGTCGCAACAACAACCGCGCGAGCCGAAATGAGCTCTGGTCCGGGCCCGGTGGCAAGGAACCGGCCACCATCAAACCGCTCCAGTCTTGTTATGGGAAAACCGTATCGGATCGGCAGGTGATAGGCTTTGGCATAAGCATCCAGATACGCCGCGAACTCATCGCGTGTTGGATAACCGCCAGCCTCCCCTTTAAGTGACAATCCTGGCAGCTCGTCAAGCCGACGCGGGGTGAACAGGGTGAGCGACTTGTACCGGCGCAGCCAGCTCGCGCCCGCGCGTCCCTCGCGCTCGGCGATGACGAACTTTACCCCGTTCCGCGTCAGGTGATATCCAGCAGCCAACCCAGCCTGACCCGCGCCGATCACCAATACGTCGGTATCGAGGACACTGGCGCGCTGATCAAGCATCACGCGACCCTAGCGGAAGCAAGGATCAGGCAGCCCTTGGGGGCTCTTGCTTCTCGCAAAGCGGACACCACGACAAGATCGCCGTGCCAATCCGCTACAAAACGGCCGGCAGCGTCGTTGATGCAGACGACGCCAAACGTGAGCGGCACCATATGATCAATGCCTGCCAAAGCGATACTCACGAGATTGACTTGTGACATCATTTTGCAGTTTTCGGCCGCGTTGATCCGAGAGAGCGGAGCAATGGCCCTCCAAACAATATCAAGACGCCTGCCGTGATCCAGATATCGGCCAGATTGTTGACGAAAAATGGAGAGGCGCGTGGCCCCCACGCAAGGAAATCCGTTACAGCGCCATGGACGCCCCGATCCGCCAAGTTGGAAACCGCACCGGCGATGATGCAGCCCAAGGCAAGCGCGTCGAGCGAAGACGATGTGCGGAAAAACCAGACCGTCAAAGCCAGGACAAGCACGGTCGTCACGATCAGCACCAAGACCGGCGAACCGGAAAAAAAGCCGAACGACACACCCGAATTGAACGCAAGCTTCAGTGAGAGGCCGGGCACCAGGAAGATTGCCGGATCCGAAGCGTCCAACGCGCCCAGCGCCCAGATTTTCGCTGCGAGATCCAGTCCGACAAGGCCAGGCACGAGGTATAATGCGACGGGGAACTTCATTAGGCCTCGCGTCCGATTCCCCGCCATACGAGCAGGCGCATGGCGTTTGCGGTGACAAGGACCGTGGCGCCGGTGTCAGCCAAGATCGCTGGCCAAAGGCCGGTGATGCCGAGCACCGTCGTCACCAGGAACACCGCCTTGAGTCCCAACGCGATCGTGATGTTCTGGAAAATGTTGCTCATGGTCGCGCGCGACAGCCCGATCATGTTGGCCACGTCCGTCACCCGGCCGTGCAGGATAGCGGCATCGGCCGTCTCTAGCGCCACATCGGTACCCCCGCCCATGGCGATGCCGATATCGGCTGCGGCCAGCGCGGGCGCATCGTTGATGCCGTCTCCCACCTTGGCGACGACGCGACCAGTGCCGCGCAGCTTGCCCACGATCCGCTGCTTGTCCTGAGGTAGCAGCTCGGCTCGCGCCTCCATGCCGAGCGAGGCGGCGATGGCGCTTGCAGTTCGCGTGTTGTCGCCGGTCAGCATGAGAGCGTCTGCCCCAAGCTCCTTGAGCCGTCCTATACCCGCCCGAGCATCTTCGCGCGGCTCGTCGCGCATGGCGATCAGCCCGGCGATCTCTCCACCGGCGAGAAGAACCGAGACGGTCTTGCCCGCGTCGTTGAGCGCCGCGATCTTGCCGTCGAGCTCGGCGCCCAACTCGGTGCGCTCCCGCGCCGCCCGCGGCGATCCCAGGAACAACTCGACGCCATCGAGCGAGCCAACCACACCCTTGCCGCCGACCGCGCCGGCATTGTCGGCGGACCGGATGGGAACGACCTCCGCATCGGCCCGCGCGAGGATGGCCACGGCCAACGGATGGCTCGATCCCGCCTCGAGCGCGGCGGCGAGCCGCAACACTTCCCGCTCGTCCCGGCCGATCCCGACGATGTCGGTCACCTGCGGCTTGCCCTCGGTCAGGGTGCCGGTCTTGTCGAAGGCAACGAGGTCGATCTTTCTCAGGCTTTCGAGGACGGCGCCGCCCTTCATCAGCAGGCCGCGCCGCGCCCCGGCCGAAAGTCCGGCGGCGATCGCAGCGGGCGTCGAGATGACGAGAGCGCACGGACACCCGATGAGAAGGACCGCCAGTCCACGATAGACCCAAGTGCCCCAATCCTCGCCCGCGACCAGCGGCGGCAGGACGGCGACGAGGAGCGCGAAGACCATCACGCCTGGGGTATAGTATTTGGAGAACCGGTCGATGAAGCGCTCGGTGGGCGCCTTGGATTCCTGGGCTTCCTCGACCAACGCGATCACCCGCGCAATGGTGTTGTCGGCGCTGGTCGCGGTGACGCGAATGCGCAGCACGCCCTCGCCGTTGACCGTACCGGCGAAGACCCCATCGCCGGCCTCCTTGCGCTTGGGCACGGATTCTCCGGTGACCGGAGCCTCGTTGACGGCGCTGTCCCCGGAGATCACCTCCCCGTCGGCGGAAATGCGATCGCCGGGCCGCACCAGAATGACCGCTCCAACGGACAAGCTGTCGGAAGGCACGGTACGGGTCTCGCCATCCACTTCGAGCAGTGCGGTTTTGGGCATGAGATCGGCCAGCGCCGTGATACTGGCCCGGGCGCGGCTGGCAGCGATGCCCTCGAGCAGTTCCCCGACCAGGAACAGAAGCACGACGACGGCGGCTTCCTCGGTGGCTCCGATAATGACCGCGCCGATGGCCGCGACCGTCATCAAGGTCTCTATGGAGAACGGGCTGCCATTGATCGCACCCATATAGGCGCGGCGTGCGATGGGTATGAGCCCTACGAACATCGCGATGATGAAGCCCCAGGGCTGGGTCTGCGGAAGCATCTGACCGGCCAGGAATGCGGCACCAAGAGCGAGGCCGCATATGATGGTCAATTGAGCCTTGGAGGTTTTCCACCAGGGACCGTCCAACGGGCCATGGTCATGGCCATGCGCGCCGGTTGAAGCCTTCGCGTTTTTCTGCACTGCGCTGGTTCGATCTTCTTGACCATGACCGTGGTCGTCGTGGTCGTGACTATGGTCATGATGGTGGCCGTCGTGGCTGCAATGCTCATGGCCGTCCGCCGGAACACCGGGTTCTCGGCTTTCAGGGCCTGACTCGGCCAGCCTGCTCGCCTTGTAGCCAAGGCTTTCTACCTTGGAACGAATCGCGTCGAGGTCGACGCTACCATTGTCTGTCGTCGTCATGGTTCCGGCCATGACGGAGACCTTCACATCCTCGATGCCGGGCAAGCGGCGAACCGCCGTATCGATCTTGGCTGCGCAACTGGCGCAATCCATTCCAGCGACGCGATAGCGGGTTTGGCGATGTTCGCGAGTCATTTCGGTAGGCTCCTGGTCATCATCTGACGACCAGCTTGCATCCTCTAGCCACTATAGGAGCAAGCGAATTTTTCACCCTCTTTGCTGGCGCTTCGAATCGGCTGGGCGTCAGCCCGTGCAAGACTCCGGATATCCGGCAAACTCGATTCAGTGGTGTCCGGGGTCGAGTTTTCCGGGCGGGTCCACCTGGACGGTGACGTGGTCGATCGCATATCGCTCCTTGAGCCAGCCCGAGACGATCTGGGGCAGGCTGAGCGGATCCGTTCCCTCTGCCGGGCTGACGTGGACTGTGGCAACGCTGGATTCGTCGGTCAGTGTCCAGGCGTGAAAATGCCCCGCCTCCGCCACCCCGGGGAGGCTCGCAAGACCGCGCTCCGCTTCAACCGCATCCACGCCCCGGGGGACGGCCTGCAACAGAACACGGATCGAGTCCGAGATAAGGCTCCACGCGGAGCGGACCACGAGCATCGCCACCAGCACCGAGAGGATCGGGTCCAAGATGGTCCAACCCGTCAGCATGATCCCGATCGCGGCGGCGATGGCGCCAACCGAGCCGAGAAGGTCTCCGATGACATGCAGGAAAGCGCCCCTGAGATTGCCATCGCCCCTGTTCCCCGACCAGAGAATCAGAGCTCCAGCCACATTCACGCCAAGGCCAATCACGGCGACGATCAGCATCGGCCCCGCCAGAATCTCAACAGGAGCATTGATACGCTGCACCGCTTCCCAGGCTATCCATGCGACGAGCAAGAGCAGCGTCGCGCCGTTGGCGAGCGCCGCGAGCACCCTCACCCGGTGGAATCCGTAGGTGCGCGTGGCATCCGCCGCGCGCCGCGCGATGCGGTAGGCGATCAGGGCTAGGAGCAGTGCGGCCGAATCCGAGACCATGTGGCCGGCATCGGCGATCAACGCCAGTGAACCGGAGAACCAACCGCCGACAGCCTGCACGATCGCATAGCTGGCGGTGAAAATGAGGACAAGACGGATGCGCCGCTCGTTCGAGGCGGTCACGACCTGCCCGTGATCGTGATCCGCGTCATGAGCGTGCCCGCCATTCGCAATGTTCGGGGTTTCCGGGTTTCGGGTCATATCAGGTTCCTTCGGGAAAGCCGCCACATGCCCCACCATGCGACGGGCGCAAGCATCACGACGCTTGCCATGCCGGGAAAATAGGCGAAAGGCTGCGGGGTAAACCATGGGAAAACGACGAAGTGCGCCAGTTCGGTGATGCCCATGGCGGCAAAAAAGGTCCAGGCGAGATAGGTTCCGAAGCGGTATCCGCGGCTGACCAACGGCGGCACGAGCAACCAGGCGCCCACTGAGAGCAGGACCAGCAGGATCACTTGCCAGGAACCGACGTCGGGCGTGCTTATGCCGGTGATCGCTACCGGCCTGTCAAAAAAATCCATTGAATACTCCTCGATACGATGGAGAACGAAGAGTGCCAGTGCCAGAAAGTATGGCGTCTTGATTGAGGCGAAGGAGGGGTTGGCAGGAAAGAACAGCCACAGCGCGAATCCCCCAAGAAACCCGGAGGTAAAGATCAGCATCGTCCAGAAGCCGAACGCGGCATAGCCCAGGACCAGAACCAACATGGAAAACAGAAAGGCCGCCGCAATGATTGCAGGACTTCTGCTCGCGTCGCGGTCTCGCTGGAAGCCTCGATGATCTCTTCCCAATAACACTGTCATTCTCGCCTTGTAGTTCTTCGCTCAACAGTCTGCATCCTCTAGCCGCTAGAGAAGCAAGCACAATCGCCAACCGGGGAGACTGTTGGCGCCACTCTACGATTCTCACCTCGAATTGAGTGGCTGCACGCCGGGTTCATCCTTACAAAAAACGCCATGCGCGTTCCTGTTTCCCAATCTGCCCGGCTGGTTCTTCGCCTGTATCTGGCAGCGATGACCTGCTTGGCGGCCGGTGCTGCGTACGCATTGGAGATACGCGACCGGCCCGACGCAGTCGTCGAACTCTTCACGAGCCAGGGCTGCCCGCCTTGCCCGGCAGCAGACCAGCTCCTGTCCCGGATGAGCGATGAGAACAACGTCATCGCTCTCGCCTATCACGTGAACTATTGGGACTATACGGGCTGGGCCGACACCTTTGCCATATCCGCCAGTGGCGAACTCCAGAAAGCCTATGCCAGGGCGGCGGGCACGAACCGGCTCTATACGCCGCAGATGATCGTCAACGGTGAACGCAGCATGGCGGGCTCAAACGCCGAGGAGGTCTCGAGCGCGCTTGCCGATGCGGATCTGGCGCTTTCCATAGACGTTGAGGCTGAATCTCAGGACGTCGTCGTCCTCAAAGCTGGCCCGCGTTCGGGTTTGGGCGAGGCGATCGTGTGGCTGGTCGCCTTTCGCAACGGCGCCGAGGTCGATGTCTCAAGTGGCGACAACATGGGCCAACGCCTATCCTATTCTCATATCGTCACGTCCCGCCAACCGGTCGGGATGTGGGATCCGACGAGCGGCGTGGAAATACGCATTCCAGTGCCTGAGGCTCTCGGGCCCGACAACGATGGCTTCGCGCTCATAATACAGGAAAAGAACGGCGCGTTGCCCGGCCGTATTCTGGGGGCTACCGCAGTCATTCGCTAAGCCAGTTCGGGATTCGCTTGCACCGACTCGACAATCCCGCAGCCCTGCGCTTTATAGCCCCGGCTGAAGGAGATGCGCATGAAAGACAAGATTACGGTCCGTGTAACGCCGGAATTGGCTGAAGCGTTTAATACCTTCATTGAGAAGTCACCCGAACCGATAAGAACCCGGCAAGACGGACTGCGCTACATCCTGCACGACTGGTTGAGCGATCAAGGATATCTGGAGCTTCCAGCGGAGATCGACAAAAAGCACTGAGCGAGTAGGGAGCCATGACGCCTGACTGACTTCGCATAGTTGGGCGAGGTTGTCCGAAGACGAAAGCCGAGATGCAAAACGAAACGGTAGCCGGACTCTCCATTCCCTCGCCACGATCAGGGCGTACATACTCCAGAAGCTAGAGGAGAAAAAAATGCAGGACGGGCTTCCCATCGGATTGGCCGCGAAGGCGAGTGGGATCAAGGTGCCAACCATCCGCTACTACGAGCAAATCGGGTTGCTGCCATCGGTTGGGCGAAGCCTGAGCAATCGCCGCCTTTACGACACCGTCGATATAGACCGAATGAAATTTATTCGGCATTCACGAGAACTGGGATTCGACATCGACGCGATCCGCGCCCTGCTTCGGCTTCAGGACGATCCGGCGCGTCCCTGTGCCGACGCTGACATGATTGCACGGGAACGACTGGCGGAAGTGCGCACCAAGATCAGCAATCTCAAGCTCCTCGAAGCCGAACTGTCGCGCATGCTCGAGGAGGGTTCACATGGTCATATTGCCACATGCCGTGTGATCGAGACGCTGGCCGACCATGCTCAATGCGGTTATCACAGCACCCGCGCTTGAATAAAAGAATGGAGCTTGTGCGTACCTTTCCTCTGTTCTTCTTTGGAATTGGTAGGGTGCAAAAACTCCGACATGATGGTTTCTTTTCACCAAAACTTGGGGATTGTGCCTTGATCATGCCATGATCAACGTTGCATCAATGCTATATGGTTCGTCATTTCGCTTTGTTGGCTTTGGGCTTTGGAGCCATGCTGATCTTGGCATGGCTCGCTGCCGTGCAAGCGTCCACGCCTAACGGTCATGTGAGCCCTGTCCTGCCAAGTGGAAGCATCGAGATTGTAACGACGCTTGTTTCGCCTTTGACGGGTTCGAGTTTCGAAGCCCGCCAAACTGGCCAAATTCCAGGGATCTTCGCCACCTGCCCACACTGCGAAATCCAGACCGCGGTTACCGACGAACCAGAAAGGCCACAGCCGCGACAAACCTGGGCCTTAGCACTCCCTCCCAAATCCAGCTATCTGTGGCTACGTCCGCTCGACGAGCCCCCTCCGCGCGCCTGATCGAAATCGGCGCAGTATTAGGGCTTTTCTGACTCTGGCTCCACGCCTCTCGACGCCCTGGTTCTGTATTTCTTTCATGCTGATCACCGTTCTGGCGCAGGCCGGCGCGGTATATCGCCTGAGACTTAAGAGCGGAATACGATGGCATCTTCTATCTCTCTTTCACGCCGCCACTTCCTGGCAGGTGCATCCAGCCTTATGGCGCTGTCTGTCGCGGGCTGTTCGACATACAGAAACGAACCTCCCCAACAACAGGTGACGTTGCCGCCGCCAATATCACCTGAAGTCGTCGCCATGTATGCGGCGCTCCCAAATGAACAGTTTCCCGTTCCGCCTGTCGATCTGCGCTATCTCGATCAGAATTTCTATCGTCGACGTATCGACTATCCCACCTCCGAGGAGCCGGGAACGATCATCGTGGATACTTCAAGCTTCTACCTCTATCACCTCGAGGAGGGAGGGACCGCGATGCGCTACGGCGCCGGATTGGGCCGGGCCGGCTTCGCATGGTCGGGACGTGGACATATCGCCTACTCGCGGGAATGGCCGGTCTGGACGCCGCCCACGGAGATGATCGAACGTCAGCCCGAGCTCGAGCAATGGCGTACTGGCCAACCTCCAGGGCTGGACAATCCGCTCGGCGCCCGTGCGCTCTATATTCACCAGGGAAGCCGCGACACACTTTACCGAATTCATGGGACTGGGGAGGCCTGGACGATAGGTCAGGCGGTGTCGTCCGGGTGCGTGCGTCTGTTGCATCATGACGTGATCCATCTTGCGGATAGGGTGAAATGGGGATCCCCCATCGTCGTCTTCTGAGGTGACGCGACCAAGCCCGATACATGGTACGGCAGCGCGATAGTGGCTATTTCTTCAAAAAAATCACGAAACAGGCAAACCACTACGCAGAGGATGAGAGACGCCCACCTGCTGCGCATAGGGGTTGTTGACGAACCTCCGCTCTCGGTCAGAGGGTTGGATGCGCAGTTCACCGTGCTTGGAGATATCAATCCCAGGGCCGTCACCTCCACCGTCGTAGCCGGGGTATCTTGCTTCCTGCTCATGAACGCAGCTCTTTACCTCGCGTTCGATGGCCGGGAGTCTTTCTCGACCCCCACGGAAGCCTTGCGTATTCCCGTTCAGGCCTCGGCCCAAACGAGTGCGAATGGGAAGACCAACAGGGTCAGGGCATCGGTATCGACGGAGCGGGATCTGGTTACTTTCGATATGGCTGTCGAAGAATCGCTAGGCTCGCAAACCCAGCTTCGCAATCAGACCTTCGTGTGGTTCAATTCAGCGCTCGCGACTTCGACAACCATTGTCTCAGCGGACATTCCTGCAATGGACACGCTGGTCGGGCAGAGCGACGATCAACCAAGGGTAGACCAGAGCATAGCGTCTTCGCTGTACGGTGAACCTGTGCAATCTGAAGTCGCTCTGTCCATGACGCCGCTCAGTTTCTCGACACCCCCAACGCTCGGACTCTCCGACCAGGCAGCAGTCGAGTACGTCATGTCGGATTCGGGACAGGCCCGCATAGCTTTGGCGTCGTTCTTCTCCGAACTTTCCAGCTATGCGCCCCCGAGCGGGGTTTTGACCGTCACGGACGTCGAACCGGGGAGGATCATCACCTCGGAACCCGAAAACATTACCGTTGTCCCGAAGTCGATACGTTCGGATGGATGGTCAGAGCGGTTGCTTAAGCTTGATGAGGAACGCGAACTCTCAACGTTGCTTGGGGAAAACGGGTTCGCGGAGGCCGATGCGGCGACAATTTTGAGATGGGCGAGGACGGCCTACGGAATGGATAGCCTGCCTCCCCTTTCCCGCTTGCGGATCCTCTACTACTCGGGTCGACAGGAGGGGGTCGGAGCAACCCCGATGCGTATCAGCGTCTATCGTCACGACGCGGCCTCGAATGCGGACACGCACGCGTTTACAAGTGCGCGAACGGACAATGGCGGATTCGTGCTGGCTAACGAGCCTCCCAGAATTGCGATGCCGGAAGAGAACGTCGAGCAGGTGAACGCGGCGCAACTTCCTTCACTCTATCAGTCCATCTGGGAGTTGGGTCGCAGAAACGGACTTGAGGACGCTGTGGTCGAAAGCGTGATCATGGCTCTTGAGGGCCAACTCGATCTCAATGAACGCATCACGCCTGGCACCACGATCGAAATCCTTGCGGCGGTGGACAGCGACGGCCGAAGCCAGGCGCTCTATGTCGCGCTTTCGGAAAACACCCGCCTTCGGGAGTTGTTTCAGTTTGTCGGGCAGGACGGCACAGCATTCTATATGGATCGGGACGGCCAGTCCTGGGGACCGATGTTCTTGCGGAGGCCACTCGAAGGTGGGGGGCGCCTAACATCTCCCATGGGGATGCGCACGCATCCCGTTACAGGAGAGATTCTCGGGCACGAGGGGGTGGATCTTGCCGCGCCCGCGGGGACGCCGATCTACGCGTCAGCGGATGGACAGGTCGCCATGGCGCAATGGAATGGCGGCTACGGGCGTCACGTCCGCCTCACGCACGAAAATGGCTATGTCACCTCATATTCTCATATGAGCCGGATCGCTGATGGCATCGAGCCCGGCGCCGTCGTCCGGCAAGGCGACGTGATCGGATATGTGGGAACGACAGGTCTTTCGACCGGCAATCACCTCCACTTCGAACTAAGCGTCAACGGACGGCTTCTCAACGCGCTGGAAGCCCGGCTCCCTGCAAGCCGTTCGCTGACGCCAAGCGAGATGACCGAGTTCGCGCGGATCGTTGAGAACATCGACAACCTGGCGGGCACGGGGGCAGCCAACGGCGCGGGCTTGGCAAGTGGCGGCTAGTCGACAGCGTCCGTTTCGACCGTCTGGGAGGCTCGGACTTCGTTTGGAACATGGGTAAACGACAAAATGAAAACACCACCGACGATCACCAGAAGAACGGCAAGCACGGCGATATTGCGAACGCGCAGAGAAGACATCAGTAGAACCTGGTCAAAGAAAACGGAGATGACGACATCCAATCATGTCGTAGGACGCATCAGCGCAGCCGTTGTAGTCGGCAATGGAAACCATGGAAACTGCGACAAAGTCGCCTCGCATTCCGGAAAGGCTCGCTAAATGCAAATCCGACGGCAAGATGTTCCCTCTATCGCCATGTATGTCGCTTGGACCATCGCCCTCGTGGCGACCGGCGGCGCCATTTTTATCGGCGAAGTCATGGGACAGACCCCGTGTGTTCTATGCTGGTATCAGCGGATATTCATGTTCCCGCTGGCGCTGATATTGGGGCTGGCCTGCTTCAAGGGCGATCTTGGGGGAGCCAAGTATGGTCTCCTTGTGGCCGTTCCGGGCCTCCTGATCGCGGGTTGGCATACCAGTTTGTATTTCGGGCTTATCTCACAGGCCATCGCGCCATGCTCGCAAGGCGTATCCTGTACAGACGCGAACATGACGATCTGGGGAGCGGTGCCGCTTCCCCTTCTTTCCACCCTTTCATTCACAGCGATCGCAGCCCTCCTCCTGATTGCGCTGCGCAAGGAGAAATCATGAACAGACGTGCCCTCGTAATTGGAACTCTCGCCGTCGGCGTTTTGGCCTTGGCGGGCGGAGCCTACCTCTACCAATCCAACCAGACCCAGCAAGCGGTGGCGCTCGCCAGTGAGAATGCGGATATTCTCGTCCGCCCCAACTCGCCGGTATTGGGACCGGAAACCGCCCGGGTCACCCTCGTCGAGTTTCTTGATCCTGCCTGCGAGGCGTGTCGCGCCTTCTATCCCGTGGTCAAAGGCTTACTGGATGACAATCCGGAAGATCTAAGACTCGTGGTGCGCTATGCACCCTTTCATGACGGTTCCGAAGAAGCTGTCGGCATTATAGAGGCGGCCCGCGCCCAGGACCTGTTCGAGCCGGTGATGGAGATGGTCTTCGCCAGCCAGCCGGCATGGGCCGCACACGGCAGTCCGAACCTCGAGATCGCATGGAGCGCCGCCGAGGCCGCGGGTCTCGACGTGGAGAGGGCCCGGATCGACATGAGCTCTCCTGCCACCGTTGCCCTGATCAATCAGGACAAGGCGGACATCGCCCAACTCGAAATCCGCCAGACACCCACCTTCTTCATCAACGGCACACCCTTGACTGAATACTCTTTCGAAGCGCTCGTTTCGGAGGTTGAGCGGGCTTTGAGCAATTGAGATGACGCACGGTAGCGGGGAACATGGCGGTCTAACGAAGTCGCTCGGTCTCGTGCGGCTTTCCCTCTACGGAGTGGGTACCATTATCGGCGCCGGAATCTATTCGGTAATCGGTCCGGCCGCCGGTGCGGCGGGTGAAGGCGTCTGGCTGAGCTTTCTTATCGCCGCAGTCATCTCTGCCTTTTCCGGCCTGTCCTATGCGGAGATTGCCTCAGCCCTTCCGGGCGCTGGTGCGGAACACAACTTCCTTCGCAAGACCTTCCCCGCCTTCCCGGCCCTGGCGTTCATGATCGGTCTCTTCATCGCCGTGCACGGTGCCGCAACCCTGGCCACCGTGGCGCTGACCTTTGGCAATTACGCGCAAGCATTCATGCCGATCACGCCCGTCATCATCGCCTTTGTGCTTATGGGCCTGGCGACCGTGATCAACATCGCCGGGATCAGCAAGGCGTCTTTTGTCAGCGCCGCGCTAACCGTACTCCAGGTTTCCTGCCTTATCGTTTTCGCGATGTTCGCGATTCCCTCCGGTGAGCGTGGGATGCCCGAGTTCGCTGTGGCGACCGACAATTTCGCAGGCGTGCTGCAAGGCGCGGCTATCCTGTTTTTCATCTACTCCGGCTATGAGCATATGGCCTCGTTGTCGGAAGAGGCCAAGCGTCCCGACCGGGATCTCTGGCGGGCCTTCATGATCGCGCTGGGGGTCACGACCCTTGTTTACATGGTGGTGATTCTGGGCATCCTGAGTCTCATCAATGCCGAATTCCTGGCTGGCTCTCCCTCCCCTTTGGCCGACGCCGCAGGGGTGATGGGCGGAGGGTTCGCAATGGTGATCATAGCCGCTGCGCTGATCGCCACCGCCAATGCGGTGCTAAGCGCTTCGCTGTCGGGAAGCCGGATTCTGTTTGGCATGGCGCGAGACGGCGACCTTCCCAAACCACTGGCGTGGACACTCGGATCGAGCCGCAGTCCGTGGGTAGGAGCCCTCGCCTATCTCACCGTCGCGTGCGGTCTGGCCTCAGTGGGCGAAATCGAGTTCGTCGCCAGCCTGTCCTCGCTCGGCGTGATTCTTGTATTCGCCGCGATCAACGCCGCGGTGATCGTACTCCGTTTCACTCAGCCCGATCTGGAACGCCCGTTCCGGTTGCCCTCAATTGCAAACGTTCCACCTACTGCGCTGCTTGGCATCGCGACGTCTCTGCTACTGGCCACTCAATACGATTTGAGCGTCTATCTAACATTTGGGGCGATCTTTCTACTCGGCGCGCTGCCCTATACATTCATTCGCCGCCGGGGAGGCCAACTTCCGACCTCTGGTAAGGGCGACGAATGAGCCACTGAAGTCGAGGGCCGGAAAAGCGATAATAGCAGCCGGTGAAGTCCCCTTTTACTCGGTCAAATCAACGTGCTTGCTGGTTGCAGGCCACGCTCAGAACCCAGATCACAAGCTTTGACCATTCAATAGAATTTACGGCCAAGGCCAGCGTAACCCGGGTCGCAACAACGTTCATAGCTTTTCACCTCCTACCTCCTCACAGGCAATTCCATGACCGCGCTTGCCGATTTCATCATCCTCAGCCATGGCTGGCGCAGAGCACTGCTATTGATTGGCGCAGGCGGAGTGACGGCATTGTCAACGCCGCCGCTATTCATTGTCCCAGCGCTGTTTGTCGGCCTTCCGGCACTTATCTGGGCGCTCGATGGAGCCGAGCGCCGCAAAGGTCTTTGCTGGCGCATTTTCGGGCCAGCGTTCGGCATCGGGTTTTGGTTCGGCCTGGGCTATTTCGCGGTAAGTCTCCACTGGCTCGGGTTCGCATTCTCCGTCGATGGCGGTTGGCTCTTAGCTCTCATGCCCTTCGCATTATTGGCGCTGTCGAGCGTTCTTGCTCTGTTTTGGGGACTGGGAACAGCTGCCGCTCACCTCTTTTGGTCCGAGGGGGTTGGGCGAGTACTTGCATTGGCTAGTTGTCTCGGACTCGCGGAGTTCGCTCGCGGACATCTCTTCACTGGCTTGCCGTTTGACCTACTCGGCTATGCGCTCACCCCCAACGTCGAGATGATGCAGGCGACTAGCCTTGTGGGTGTTTATGGTCTTACCTTCGCTGCTATATTCGTGGGAGCGACTCCGGCCCTGGTTTGGCCTCATACAGAACGTCGCCTCTTTAGACGGACTATCCCGCTTTTGGCGACGGCGGCATTACTGACATTGCAGTACGGGTGGGGATATCTGCGCGTTACCTCCACTCCGATCGACCAACGTCCAGATATGGTGGTGCGTATTGTTCAGCCTGCTGTGCCGCAAGACCTCAAGTGGCAGGCTTCCGCTCGAGAAGAGATCGTGGCGGGGCTGCTCGCCCTTTCCACTGCTGGGTCGTCCGAGATCGGAGCATCAGGTCTCCAAGGCATAACACACCTCGTTTGGCCAGAGGCGGCGTTGCCATTCTTTCTTTTCGAGGAACCTGAGTATCTCGCACGGATCGCACGTGCTTTGCCAGACGGCTTGATATTGCTGACTGGCGCCCCTCGCCAACCATTTTCTATGGATTCGTCGGCGACCGGCAAACCCTACAATTCAGTGCTTGCCATTGATTCCAGCGGCGAGATGATTTCGAGCTACGACAAAACTCATCTGGTGCCCTTTGGCGAGTATTTGCCGTTTCAGGATCAACTCGCGCGGTTCGGATTCCGGCAGTTGGTGGCGGGTGACGACGGATGGGCCGCTGGTGAAGCACGTCGAATTATGAGTTTGCCAGGGACACCCTCAATCCTGCCCCTGATATGCTATGAGGCGGCGTTTTCCGGAGGTTTAGGAACAGTGGTACGAGACGCCGAACTGCTTGTCGTGTTGACCAACGATGCCTGGTTCGATGGCTCCGTCGGGCTCGAGAAGCTTTTTCATCATGCGCGGATCCGGGCGGTCGAGGAAGGTCTTCCCATGATCCGTGCTGCAAATTCGGGAGTCTCGGCCGTCATAAATCCGCTAGGAGCAATCGAATCGAGGCTCGGCGGCCGTGAGATCGGTGCTATCGACGCATCGCCTACCTACCCATTGCCGGCAACCATGTTTGCTCGCTACGGGAATTTACCGTTTCTTGTGCTCTGCATATTGGGAATTTGCCTGGCCGCAGTCGGCTACCATCAGGAAAGGCGCAACCGCCGTAAACTGTGATAAACAGGGGCAACCGTTTTCCTTATCTTCCGCTTTCACTTTCCCGACAGCAGCCAATATCGTCGGTGAACATGAAACAACCGGACCGCACGTGCGGCGCGCACGCCGTTCGATGACGTCAAAGGTCGCAATTTATCATGAGCGAGCAAGCATTTTCCTGAGGCCATGCGCTCATGTGGGTCAGAAATTCAACGTAGACCAGAGCCAATCAGTAGCCGGCAGTAGCTGTTAAGTTGCCGCCGACGCCATCGAGAATATCTACCCACTGCCCAGCATTGGCCTGGCTCTGACGCTTGAGATAGGTGTAAGGCGTATCCGTCCACACCTTGATCAACGCTTCCTGGTTATCGAGGATCAGGTCGCCTCGATCCGTGCGGACCATAAGCACAGCATGACCGTCTCCATTGGGCTGGGTTGCCACGGCCACAAGCAGAGTAGAAGGCGGCCAGCCACGCTCAATCAGCGCAGCTCGCTTGCCAAGCGCGAAATCCTCGCAGTCGCCATAGCCGTTGACAGGATAGGTCCAGAACTCATCCACGCCATATAGGTCTCTGTCGCTGACTGGCATAATCGAAATATTGTAATGGTTGTTGACCTCCTGCAACTCTCGCCAGAATTCCTCTTCAAGCGCAACATTGCGCACGAGATCGGTAATTTGGCAGTCATGCGGACGGCGCTGGCAGTACTCGGCGTGACCGACCGGAATTGAAGTCAAGCTGCCTACGGAGGCGAAAGATGGATGAACCTCGTTCTCCATTGCGAGCCCTGCTGCTCCCCATGAAGTGATGAGGCTGACAAGCCCGAAAAGAAAGATGATTGCTTTTTTCATTATCATGATCTCCCCGACGGGGTTCACGATAGACGGCCCGAATTGCCTCGATAGAAAAACTACAAGATAGTTTTGAATCGAGTTTTATAATGCGGATTGTCAGTCTGTTAGGAATAATGAAGGCGTGAGGTTTAGTCAGAGGATTGGGTTTCTAGCAGGTCAGGTCGACCTTGGGCCGCCTGCTCTAGATTGGCTAACGCCTGGCTGTAAGGCCTCCGCCGGGAGGCAACCACGATCGAGGTTGGGTTCCAAACACGACTTTAGGACTGTGGCGGATCAGCAGCGCACCCTGCGAATGATGTAAAGCCTCCAGCATCCGGGATATGCACATTGACTGACAACACTTCAGAGCTATCGAGAGCTCAACTGAACGCGTTGGCCGAGGCATTTCGGCTATTGGGCGAGCCCAACCGGCTCCGGATCATCATGTACTGCACAAGCGCACCTAAAGCTGTTGGGGATATTGCCGCCAAACTTGAACTTTCGCAAACGCTGGTGAGCCATCACCTGCGCTTGCTGCGTGGCGCACGGCTACTGATTGGCAAGCGACAATCACAGCATGTTTATTACAGCATCCCCGACCGCCATGTCAGCGATATGATCTCCAACATGGCGGCACATTTCAGGGAGACTTCAGCTCTGAATCGGTGACATAAGCTAAGTTGCTAACCGCTCCAAACCTTATGCCATCTTCAATGAGCAAAGCCCGATCAATTGCCTAGCGCTTCGTGAACCTGTTCATCCAGCCGCTCGAAGTTGTATTCCGTCAAGGGCTGTCCATTGATGAAGAATGTGGGAGTCTGCCCAATCTGAAGTTGCTCGATATCGGCGAGATCCTGATTGAGGAGAGCCACCATCGCGGGCGATCGCATGTCGATGCGCGCGCGTTCCACATCGAGCCCGACTTCCTCTGCGGCCGACCATGCCAGGTCCATGTTAGGGCTGCCGTGAGCCGCCCACTGGGGTTGAGCGGCAAAAATGGCTTCCATCACTGGAACATAGAGACCCTGCGCACGCGCGGCCTCTAAAATGCCGACAGCTTCTTCGGAACCGTCATGAAAGGGTGCATAGCGCACCACGAGCCTCACATCTTCTGGGCTCTCCTCGAGGATCGATTTGACCACCGGATAAAACGCCCGGCACGCCTCACAGGCAGGGTCAAGAAATTCGACGATCGTTACGCGTGCGTCTTCCGGTCCGATAATCGGTGAATTTGGCCGGATCAGCACGGCAGCGTTTTCGTTCGCTATTGCCACGGCCTGCTCGGCCTGATTGGCGTTATAGAGATAGGCACCGCCTGCAAGTACCGCGCCGGCGACAACCAATGTGCCAACAACCACTGTGCGTCTGTTCATGTTTTCTCCTCGCGCAACACGGTTTTCATCGTGATTGCTGCGCTAGCTGTAAATAAAGTAGCGATAGGCTCATCCGGCGTCCGCAAGTCGCCTGACCTTGGCAATGGCCGTTTCCGAATTCTCTTCATAGGAGATCGTGCCGAAGAAACGTCCACCGCTGTCGAGCATGAAGACCGAGGCGGTGTGGTCGACGTTGTAACCGCCCCCTTCAAGATCGGTCCTTTGCGTGAAGACGCCCCAGGCATCGATCATTTCCGCGATCTCTTCGGGCTCGCCGGTCAATCCGATGATCCTCTCCGAGAACCAACCCACATACTCGGCCATAACCTCAACCGTATCCCGTTCAGGATCGGCGGTAACGAAGAAGGCCTGCATGTCGTTGGCGTCACCTCCTAGTTCGGTAAACCAATACTCGATGTCGGCGAGCGTGGTCGGGCAGACATCGGGGCAATGGGTGAAGCCAAAAAAGACCAGCGACGGCTTGCCCACGAAAATCGTATCATCAACATCCTCACCAGTGTGCGTGACCAGTCGATAGTCGCCGGCGCCATACTGGCCATCCTGCGCTTCGGCCAGTCTTTGGGTGACCGAAGCGGGAGCAGGGGTAGACAGGGAACCGTACCATGTCCATCCTGCCCAAAGCGCGGCCACGCAAACCATGCCCCAGAGCACCAGCCTCACCGTCTTCAAGGTCGAGTGCGTCATCCCTCAGTGCCCTTCATGGCTGGATCCATTTCTCCCCGCGCCGTCGTCGGGAGCTTCGCGGGCGGCGATGCCGGCAATGGGGACTTCGATCTCGATAGTTCCCGCATGCTCGAACTGCAAAGTCAGTGGAAATGCTTCGCCTTCAACCAGTGGCTGGTTGAGACCGACCAGCATGAGATGGAGCCCGCTCGGTTCGAATGTAACCGTTTCACCGGCGGGAAGAAGGACGCCGTCGGGCACCTCGCGCATTCGCATGACGTCGCCTTCAACAGTGGAAGAGTGAATCTGGACCTCCCCTGCAATCGATGTTGAGGCTCCGATCAACCGATCGTCGGCGGGACCGGTATTGGTCAAGGAGAAATAGGCCCCACCGTTTGGCGCGCGCGGCAGAGTTGCCCGAGCGAAAAGCCCCTCCAGTTCAAACTCTTCAATCATAACGGCCGCATTGGCCTGGGCTTCCGTACCGGAGTGGCCAAGTTCCTGGGCCAGCTGAGCTGATACTGGTAGAGCGGATGTGAAAAGAAGCGCGCCCACAAGGGAAACGCGCAAAAGCGTATGGAACATTCTGATGACTCCAGCAAAGGAAAGGTCTGAGTGACGTAAAGTGCGGTCAGTTCAGGGCTGGAGGCGCTCGTGGGTTGGGAAGCGAATAGGCCGCCTGACTGGCAGAGATGTCGATTTCATTTGAGCAGCCGACAGCTATGAAAGAGAGATAGGCCGGAACGACAACACTTGGAGGCGGTGGTAGCACAGCCAGATCGGGACGACAGGCGTGACAGGGTGTGTGGCTCGCGTCAGTTTTGTCATGGCCGCTGCCACAGATGGAAAAATTGGCAACGGACCAGACGCCCCCCTCTTCCGCAAATGCCGGCAGTTGAGGTGACTGATATGCGAACGACAAGAAGAACAGCGCCAGAACGACCAGCGCTTTCCCGACCTCCCCGCCGATGTCACGCGCAAGGCTCATGCCTCCGGCATCCTGATTTCCGATTACGGCTTTTACACAGTCACGAATTGAAACCAATCCGGCGCATTGACACCGCTCACCACGCAAAAAGTGGCCCGCGAATATGATGGACCAACAGTCACTACGCGCGACGCCCAATGCCCCGAAACTATACTTACCTCGGACACGATACTAGAGTGCGAGCGGCGCCACAAATTTTGGTGATGCGGCAAAAAGACCTCAAATTTCTGCTTGAACCTATAGCGGCTCTAGGAGGCAAGATGCTCGTGACGCGCCTTACTGGAGGTTTCTTGGATCGTATCAATGGCACCCACTTCGGAAATCTCGGGAGAGCACAATGCGGCAGGCTCGAGACGCAGCAGGTCGCTGTATCTTTTTGTGCCGCTGGCGTTCGTGGCTGCTCTCGTCCTTGTGTTCGGCTGGGGCCTGACTCGTGATCCGGGTGCTCTGCCGTCACCTTTGATAGGGCAGTCCGTACCGGCCTTCACACTACCCCCTGTTGCAGGGCGGGAGTTGGGTCTGTCCAGCCAGGATTTGGTCGGAGAGATGAGCTTGGTAAATGTCTTTGCGTCTTGGTGTGTGCCCTGTCGTGAAGAGCATCCGTTGTTGATGCGGCTTAAAGAAGAGGGGCAGGTCACGGTGTACGGGATCAACTACAAAGACAATCCATCCGCCGCTGACCAATGGCTCAACGCCTTGGGCGACCCCTTTACGAGAACCGGCGCTGACGTGGACGGCCGTGTTGCGATCGAATGGGGCGTCTACGGCGTGCCAGAGACGTTCGTAGTCGATGCAGAGGGAACTATCGTCTACAAGCACATAGGGGTCCTGACCGACCAAGCTCTCCAGAACGATATTTTGCCACTGTTTTCGCAGGTCACGCAATGACCCGAAACCGTTCCGAGAGGCGTACTTGAGCGCGAATTTGTTTTGGACATTTGCAGTTCTAGGTGTTCTCGGCAGCATCGCGGTGCTGGCTCGGAGCTTGAGAACGAACCCTGCATCGTCACCAAAAGGCGCGACGCTGGATGCGATGCGTGCCTTCTTCCGTGACCAGCTTGACGGGATAGACCGCGATCACGAAACCGGAAGGATCTCGGCGGACGAAGCGACCGCAGCTCGCGCCGAACTCGCGCGCGAAGTGCTCCGCCAGGAAAGGGATCATGTTGGCAGTAAAAGTGTCCGAAGCGGCAAGCTGGCCATTTGGACAACCCTGCCGACCATCGCACTTGTTGCAGTAGGGATTTATGCCTGGGTTGGACGTGCCGATCTTCCAAATGCGCCTCTGGCCGGCCGCGAAACTCCTCAGACAGCGGCTATCGATATCGAGGCTGCAATTGCCACAGTCGAGGCCCGAATGGAGGAAACCCCTGACGATGTACGCGGCTGGTTGGTTTTGGCGCCTATTTATATGGAGCAGGGTCGATACGCGGAAGCGGCAAATGCCTGGCGCCGGATTCTGGCGCTCGAATCGCCGACGGCTGACCGACAAACCAATCTCGCTGAAGCGCTGATCCTCGTTGACGACGGAGCTTTCGGCGAAGAAACCCTAGCGCTCCTTGAAAGCGCAATGAGCACCGATCCGCTTCATGTCCGCTCGCGGTTTTATCTGGCGGGAGAGCTGACGCGTTCTGGCCAATATGACGAAGCCGTTGCCTTGTGGGAAGAGTTGCTGGCTATCGCAACCGGCGAAGAGGCCTGGGTCGAAACCGCGCGCTCGGGCCTGGCCGCAGCGCAAGCGGGAACGCGTGGCGAAGACATCGGGCAGGACAGCGAGACCATTGAGGCCGTGCGCGGCATGGTCGACGGGTTGGCTGCCCGGCTCGGTAGCACCGGGGGCAGCCCCGCCGAATGGATACAGTTGGTGCGCTCCCGCAATCAACTGGACGGCCCGGATGCGGCTAGATCGGATCTCGATCGTGGTCTGGCCGCTCTTTCAGGTGAGGATCGTCTGACCCTCGAGGATTTTGGTCGGGATCTGGGATTGATGGAATAGAAATGGCAGTGATCTCCAAAGGGCAAGCCAGACGATCCCTGCCACCGTGCGGTGTTGCGTTTCGGTCATTGCCGAATATCGGTCAGGGGAGGAATGTGGAATGACGATCGAGTTGGGCCATCTGGCGCTTATACTTGCCTTCGTGATTGCGGCCGCTCAGGCCGGAATCGGCTTTGCGTTCTGGCGCGCTAACGAAATGGCGCAACGCTTCGTGAAGCATGCAGCACTTCTGCAGTTCGGTCTCGTGGGGCTTTCCTTCGCCGCGCTCGTTCAAGCCTTCATGAGCGATGACTTCTCGTTGCGGCTGGCTGTACAGCACTCCAACTCCCTCCAACCGATGCTCTACAAATTCACCAGCACATGGGGCAATCACGAGGGTTCCATGCTGCTGTTCGTCCTCACACTCACGCTGTTCGGCGCCGCAGTAGCTGCGTTCGGACGCAATCTTCCTAACGAGCTCAAAACCCTGGTTTTGGCAAACCAAGGGCTGATGGTCGCGGCTTTCTCCGCCTTTGTGATCTTCACATCGAATCCGTTCTGGCGGCTCGATCCCGCGCCGTTCGACGGAACCGAACTCAACCCGATCCTTCAAGATATCGGCCTCGCCATCCACCCCCCGCTGCTCTATCTGGGCTATGTCGGGTTCTCGATCTGCTTTTCCTTCGCAATCGCTGCACTGGTGTCGGGCCGGATCGATGCGGCGTGGGCGCGCTGGGTGCGGCCCTGGACACTGGCGAGCTGGGCGTTCCTCACCCTCGGGATCGCCATGGGGTCCTACTGGGCATACTATGAGCTGGGCTGGGGCGGCTGGTGGTTCTGGGATCCGGTGGAGAACGCCAGCTTCATGCCGTGGCTGGCGGGAACCGCGCTGCTGCATTCGGCGGTCGTCATGGAAAAGCGCAACGCGCTCAAGATCTGGACGATCTTTCTGGCCATCGTCACCTTCTCGCTATCGCTGCTCGGCACCTTCCTCGTGCGCTCGGGCATTCTCACCTCGGTTCATGCCTTCGCTTCCGATCCCACGCGCGGCACAGTCATTCTCGCGATGCTTGCCGCATTGATCGGTGGGGCATTCACGCTTTTTGCCCTGCGCGCTTCCTCACTTCGTCACGGTGGCCTCTTTGCCCCAATCAGTCGGGAAGGCGCGCTGATCCTGAACAATGTCTTCCTTGCTGCTGCAACGACAGGTGTTTTGGTCGGTACGCTCTATCCTCTTGTTCTAGAATCCTTTACGGGCGCCCGCATCACGGTTGGAGCACCGTTTTTTGATCTGACCTTCGGCGCGCTCATGGTGCCGTTGCTGCTCCTGATCCCGTTCGGGCCGTTCCTTGCCTGGAAGCGCGGTGATCTGGTTGCGGTTGGGCAGCGGCTCATTGCGGCCATAGTGGTCACGCTGGTGCTGTCCCTTCTCGTCTTCGCCTTTCTGGGTTTCCCTGTAACACTCGCACCGATCGGTCTCGGAATTGGTATCTGGGTGATGGTCGGTGCGATTGCCGAAATTGCCGATCGCATCGCAGCCGGCCGGGTTACGCCAGCTCAGAGTTGGGCCCGTCTTAAGGGTCTGCCGCGTACGGCGTGGTCGACGGCAATCGCTCATTTCGGCGTCGGGGTTTCGGTCATCGGCATCGTCTGTGCCACGGCGTTCCAGACTGAAATCGTCACATCAATGCGTGCGGGCGAGACCATCGAGATTTCCGGATACTCGGTGACCTATCAGGGTGAAACCCAGGTAGGCGGGCCGAACTTCACCGCCGAACGCGGTTCTTTCGCTATCCGCTCGCCCTGGGATGGAGTGAGGGAGGTAACGTCGGAGCGACGGATCTATCCGGTCAGCGGCACGTCAACCACCGAGGCAGGAATCCGCACATATGGGTTGAGCCAAATGTACGTTCAATTCGGAGAACGTTTCGGTACTGATGGCCGGGTCGTGCGTCTTTGGCACAAGCCGTTTGTGCTTTTGATCTGGCTGGGCACGCTTTTCATGGCAAGCGCGGGTTTCCTCTCGCTTACAGACCGAAGGCTGCGCATCGGAGCGCCCACAGTGGCCAGGAACAGGACTAAGCCGGTAGAGGCGCGCCCATGAGGAAGTTGATTATTCTCATTGGAACCCTCGGAGCGCTTTTAACCCCCGTAGCTGTCCCAGCCGTTCAGCCGGACGAAGTATTGGCTAACCCGGTCCTCGAACAACGTGCCCGCGCCATCTCGAGCAATCTGCGTTGCCTTGTGTGTCAGAACCAGTCGATCGATGACTCGGATGCACCCCTTGCCCGAGATTTGCGACTAATCGTACGTGAACGTCTGGTCTCAGGAGATTCCGACACCGAGGTCTATGATTTCGTCGTGGCGCGGTATGGTGAGTTCGTGCTGCTCAATCCGGTTTTCGCTGGTCACACCATCTTTCTGTGGGTAGCAACGCCGATCTTATTGGTGGCAAGTTTTATCATGCTTGCCGTTTTGGCTACCAGGCGCCGAAACATCCGAACTGGCGCTGCGAGCCTTTCGTCAGAAGAAGCCAAAATCCTCGATCAACTGCGAAGCGACTAGCCATCTATTGATGTTCTCCGACCGTCTTGTCGTCGTAAAAGGGTAATTGTCCTCGGCCAAAGAGCTGCCATGTCGACTTCATTCCCATCAAGCTCCGGTGACTGTGATGGGTTGGCTGGCGGACTGGCTTTCGACGTAAATGGGCGATCGGCTCCAATTGGTCGACCACGACGATCCCTACAACGGATTCTGCCGCATATCCGATCAGGGTTAGCGTGACCGCGGCGGGCGAGATCACGGTTGCGAGCCTCCCATAGCCGAGGATTCGCATAGACCGCAGTTTCAAGTGCCACGGCACCATGACAACAGGCACAACCGGACCAACACAGCAATCCTTATTGCAAATGCTTCGCAATAGCATTATCGTTCGCTAGTTGAAATTGCGCGGGCTCAATCATGCTCGGGGTCTTTCGAAGGTCGCGGATTGGAGTCTTTCTGGTCATGGTGCTGTTGGCGCCTACGGCCTTCTCGACGGTCGTCACCGAGGAACCCTGGCATCCTGCCGCCGCCGCTTATCGCAGCATGCTGTTCATGGCAGATCTCGTGCCAGCGCCGTGGGACGAGATCCGAAGAGCCTATGAGGAACCGCATCCGGCCGCTGCCATCCAACGACCGGCCAGTACCTATTTCGACACTTTGCCAGCGGATATGAACGTTGCGATCGTCGACGCTATCGCTTCGGAAAACCGTCAGGCCCTTTACGAAGCATCAACGCGAGCTGTCTCCTGGCTCGCGAGAGCGGCGCTCGCCGAGACCGCCGCGGCTCTAGCCGATCCGGGAAGGGCCCAGCAGAAGGCGCTGGAGGCACAAGCCTACTACAGGGCCTTCGCATCGTTCATCGAAGAGGCTGATCGTGAAGCGGCTCGGCGCCTTGGCTTTGCCTGGCTCGAGCTGATGAGCGCGATCGGCACGACCGGCGTCATGGGAGCCAACGTGATCGGCACAGACGAAGAGACCTTCCAGCGAGCGAGGGCGGAGATCGATGCCTATCTCGCTGCAAACTTCGAGCCGACTAGTTTTGTCGAAAGACGGACGTTGCCCCCCCTGCCGGAAAGCGTTGTCGCCACGCGTGGCGAGGTACAGGTCGCCGCCTGGCTGCCGCCGGGGTCCAGCCTCGCCGATCAGGATCCGTTGCCCCGGCTGGTCCTGAACTTCGAGGAGCGCGGCATCGACGAGGCGGAACTGCCCTTGATCGCCTTCGGGGACATGCTCTTCGACAGCCCGAACATCTTTGGCGAACCCGCCCGGTCATTGGGCATCACGTGCTCGACGTGCCACAACCGAAGCGACATCAATCAGAGCTTCTTCATCCCCGGAATCAGCCATCAGCCGGGTGCGGTCGATGTACGCGGCTCCTTCTTCAATCCCCTGTTCAACGACCAGCGTCGTGGCAGCCTCGACATCCCAACTTTGCGCGGCCTACGCTTCACTGGACCTTATGGGCGAGACGGTCGCTTTGCCAGCCTGTCGGAATTTACCCGCAATGTGATCGTCAGCGAATTCGGGGGACCCGAGCCTACTCCATTCCAGCTCGACGCGCTCGTCGCCTACATGCTGGAGTTCGACTTTCTTCCGAACACGCGGATCGATGGGATGGGTCGCCTGACCGCAGGGGCAACCGATTCCGAACTGCGCGGGGAGGAGCTCTTCCGCAGACCGTTCGCGCAGATGGACGGGCGGTCCTGCGCGTCGTGCCATGTACCGTCCTCGGCGTTCCTCGACCGGCAATCGCACAACATCGGCTCGGACTCGGAAGGCTACGGCGGCGCCATGGACGGCTATTTCGATACGCCCACGCTGCTGGGGATCAACTTCACCGCACCCTACTTCCATGACGGTTCACAGCCGACTCTTGCCAGTGTGGTGGACTGGTTCGACACGCGTTTCGAGCTCGGCCTCGCCGACCAAGCGCAAGACGACCTCGTGGCCTACCTCCAGGCCGTCGGCGCGGCTGACGAGCCGTACCAGACGTTCGACGGCCTCGATACCGTCTTCCGGCTCGCCTGGGAGGAGCTGACGACCTTCGCTACCACCTTCGACACGCTCGCCAGAAACCGGGATGCGGTGAACGCAAACCTCATGCTCGAGACCGTCGCCCTCGATCTGGCGCTCGACGCCACGGGGATGTTGAACTCCGCGGCACGAGCACAGGTCTTCGAGCTCGTAGATATCCTCAACGGCATGCGGACGGCGGTCAATGCTGGCAATTGGACCGAAGCCGAAACGCTCTGGGGCAACTTTCAGGAGTTGAGAGATGCATATGAAGACGACATGTACTGAGCCGCGTCCCTTTTCTCCGACTCGGCGATCGCTGCTGGTGTCGATGGTGGCCCTGCATTTCGCACCTGCAATGGCGTGGGCACAGGCAGGAGACGGCTTGACGCTTGCCTTCGTCCCACAGGAGGACCCCGAGAAGCTTCTCGGCGACATCCGGATCATCACCGAATGGCTGGGCGGGGAGCTCGGCATGCTGGTACGCGGCTTCGTGACCAGCGATCACGCAGCGGCCGTCGAGGCCCTGCGTAACGGCGACGCGGACATCTCCTTCATGGGGGCGCTGCCCTATGTCCTTGCCAATGAATATGCCGGCGCCACGGCCATCCTCCAGGAGGTCTATTTCGGCCGTCCCTATTATACCGCGCGCGTGTTCGTACGCCGGGATAGCGGCATCGCCGAGCTCGCGGATCTGCGCGGCAAGACCATAGCCTTCGCCGATCCGATTTCAGAGTCGGGCTACTACTATCCGCTGGATCTCTTCGCGGAAGCGGGCCTATTCCAGCGCGACGACGACCCGGGAACCTTCTTCGACCGCGTTCTGTTCGCCGGCGGATATCAGCAGGCGATCCAGGCCGTGGCGAACGGGCTGGTCGATGCAGCGGGCGCCAGCCAGTACGCCGATATGCTGCTGACTCCGACCCAGCAGCTCGAGGTCACATGGATCGCCGAGTCCCGACCGATCCCCTCGCACAGCGTCATAGCTCGCGGTGACCTGGCACCTGACCTGCGCGAGGTCTTCGTTTCAGCGATGCTGAGGTTGAACGAGCCGGAGCTGCGATATCTGCTGCAATATGTCTACGGGCCGGACGGCTACGTCGTCGCGGATCTGGCCGCCTATGAGGAGGTCAGAACGCTGGCGAGGGCCTATGGTTTGCTGAGATAAGTTTCATGAAGTCCGACGCGATCGTACTTCGGGATCTGAGCTTCCGGTATCCGGGCGAGGGGCGACCGGTCCTGACGATCGCTGAGTTGCACGTACCGATGGGACAGCGCGTGGCGCTGATCGGCGCCTCCGGCGCGGGCAAGAGCACGTTGTTGCGCCTTATTGACGGACGGCTGCGCGGCTGGTCGGGGCACTGTGAGGTCGTCGGCCTCCCATTTAGTCCGAACCGCAAGCCGCCCCGAGCGTGGCGCCGCCGCGTAGGCTTCGTTTTCCAGGAATTCGCGCTGGTCGAGCGGGGAACCGCGCAGGACAACGTGCTGAACGGTAGGCTGGGCCATGCCGATCCGTTCTGGTCTCTCATGGGCAGGTTTGGGGCAGACGACTTCGGGATCACCGATCAGGCAATACGCGATGTGGGAATGGAAATTTTCGCGGCCCGCCGCGTCGATCGGCTCAGCGGTGGCCAGCGTCAAAGGATCGCCATCGCCCGGTGCCTCGCGCAGGAACCGCACCTGCTGCTGGCCGACGAGCCGGTCAGCAGTCTCGATCCCGTAAGGGCCAGCGCAGTTCTCGAGCTGTTGCACCGGGCCGTCACGAGCCCGGAGACTACACTGGTATTGTCCTCGCATCAGCCGGGGTTGGTCGCAGGATATGTGGATCGCTTCATCGCGCTCGAGGGGGGGCGCATCGTTTTCGACGGCCCGCCGGACGCGCTGAGCCAAGCCCAACTCGCCGGCATCTATGGCGCGCGCGCCCAGGGCCAGAACGAGGCGGCCGCGCGATGACGGCGAGATCCCATAGGCGAACGGAGGTGGGCGGCCGCGCGCAAGATCGCGACAGGCAACGTGCCTGGGGGCAGTTCCTGCTCTCGGTCATGATCGTTCTGATCGTCATGTGGTCATGGAGCGGCAGCGAGATCGACCTGCCGCGCCTGGCCGAGAGCGGCGGGCGGATCGCCGAGTTCTTGGGCAGGATGATGCCGCCCGATCTTTCGGTGCTGCCGGTGGTCATCGAATCCTCGGCCGAGACGCTGCGCATTGCGATCCTGGGGACCGTCGGCTGCATTTTTCTCTCAGCCGTTCTTGGCCTGCTGGCAGCACGAAACCTGACCCCGGCGATCGTCCACGTTCCGGTCAAGACGGTCCTCGCCGTCATTCGTGGCGTGCCACTGATCCTCGTCGCCATGCTGATGGTGGGCGCCGTGGGGCTGGGGGCGCTGCCCGGCATACTCGCCATTGCCTTCCATGCCACCGGGATGCTGGCGAAATTCTATGCCGAGGCCATCGAGAGCATCGATCCAAGCCCCATCGAGGCGCTGGAGAGCGCTGGCGCGACCTTTCTTCAGAAGCTGCGTTTCGGCGCTTGGCCGCAGATCGCTCCGGACGTCCTTCGGGATACCTTATTCCGCTTCGAGATGAACCTGCGCGAATCCCTCATCCTGGGCGTTGTAGGAGCGGGCGGCATCGGCTTTTACATCCAGATGTATGTGCGTGCGTTCCAATACGATAGGGTTGCGACACTGACGATCGTGGTCATTGCCTTCGTGGTTGTTATAGAACTGGTCAACAACGCCATCCGCGGCCTTCTGCGCTAACGGCTTGCTGGCAAAGCGATCATCGTTTCGGCATTGCTATATGTGCTTCCTTGCCAACCCCAAGAATGACTGAGGAGCATAGATATAGTAGATTTAGCGGGTAGGCCGATGCGCAGCGAACGCATGCCAGCTCAAAGGGTCAGCAGCGGCAAACTGTCAGAGCTAGAAATCCCATGATTGCTGAATCCTTCGACTCCTATTGCGGCCCGCCGCCCGTGCCGGACAGTATTTGGCTGCAATGGAATTTCGACCCCTTTGCCATCGCTCTCATGGTCTTGATCGCTATTGGGTGGTTCACCCAAGGTAGAAGGGATTCGGCAGGAAGGGCCGCAGTTTTCGGGGCGCTTGTCCTAATTGGCGTTGCTTTCCTCTCGCCCATCTGCGCTTTGACCGTAGCGTTGTTCTCCGTTCGAGTAGCCCATCATGTCATCCTGATCTCGGTGACGGCTCCCCTGCTCGCAATTGCGCTGCCTTGGCGGCGAGGCCCCCGGCTGCCACTTGCACTATTGACGGTGTTCAGCGCCATCACGTTATGGATCTGGCACGCTCCATTGGCCTATGAGTGGGCGATCGGCGGCGCGCTACCGTACTGGCTGATGCAATTAACCTTGCTTGGCACCTCCTGGCTGTTCTGGCGTGAAATCTTCAGCCCGGAACGGTCATTTGGGCCGAGCATACTCGCGCTGCTTTCGTTTGTGGCACAAATGGGCCTGCTCGGCGCCATATTGGTTTTTGCACGCAGACCGATTTATCCACCGCACTTCTTGACAACTGAGCCGTTTGGAATTTCCACGCTCAGCGATCAGCAACTTGCAGGCTTGGTGATGTGGGTTCCCGCGATGTTTCCGTATATCGCGGTCGCGTTGTGGCTGCTGATGCGGTTCCTGAGCAGAGACGACACCAAACATCCTGAAACCACCGTATGATCTCCAGGCCTATAAATGCCCGCATTGCTGATGGCCTGGATGCCCGCAGCGATCTGATGCGGAGCCAGAAGAACGGTTCTACATATGGGCTTTGAGATTGCCAGTATCGGGGTCTTGGCGGCACTGTTTGCAGGCATGGTCTCGTTTCTTTCACCCTGCGTGCTTCCCCTGGTGCCGGGATATGTTTCCTACATCACAGGCAATATGGACCGCAGCGGCGTAGCGGCGCGCTCGAACGCCTTGCTCCTGAGCCTCTGTTTTGTCGCCGGATTTGCTACGATTTTTGTTGCGCTCGGCGCAAGCGCCACAGCGCTCAGCAGGCTGCTGCTTTCGTGGCGCTACGAAGCCAACATTGTAGGGGGCGCGATCGTCATTGTGTTCGGCGTTTTTACGACCGGTCTCGTTAGGTTGCCATGGCTCTCTCAGGATCTTCGATATCATGGTGCCCTGAAAGGTGGGGGGCCGGCTGGCGCCTATGTCTTGGGGTTGGCGTTCGGCTTCGGCTGGACGCCCTGCATTGGCCCGATCCTTGGGGCAATCCTCACCGTGAGCGCGACGTCAGAGGCAGCAGGAAGTGGCATCCTGCTGCTCTCGATCTATTCGGCGGGTCTTGGGGTGCCATTTCTGCTCACCGCCACCTTTGCAGACAGCTTGGCGGCAAGGCTCAAGCACATGCGCCGGCTGGGCCGGGTGCTACAGATCCTCGCCGGGATAGTGATGATCCTTATGGGACTGGCGATGATCACCGGCCAGATGTCCGCATTTGCTTTTTGGCTTCTTGAGCGCTTTCCGGTCTTCGCACGTATAGGATAAAGGAATCCGGGAGGGGCGAGGGAAACTACCTCCGTGAGACCTGAGTGCATCACCGACAGCGGTGAGGAACCAACCGCTGCTGTCTGCAGCCATGTCCGCACGCATGATTTCCGGCAACTATGTTAAAAAGCGAACCACAAGAGGGGCGGCCACGTACCATAGAATGGCAACGACGAAAAACCCCCAAAGGAGCAAATGAAAGAGACGCAATCCCAGCGGCGGCTTATCTGACATCGGGCGCCTGCACGCCTAAAGGAGGCTCATCCTGATAGAATGATGACTTGGCCGGCGCCGTAATCCACATGTCGGCGAGCCTATTTGTAATGTAGTTTTTTCTATCTGGCGCCGGAAAATAAGCGACAAGGTTTCCGTTCATATGCCTGGTTCTCCAACAGTCGTTGGAGAATTGTACATCCTCTAGTCGCTACAGCAGCAAGGGCAAACGCAGATTATTTTGCCAAAGTGTTGGTTTGCCAATTTGGTTCTGCTCCGCTGATCACGAAATTGGACAAGGCCCCAAGGGATCAAGAGGGGAGACGCGAGGATCATTCACGTTGAAGACATAACGCCTCTCGCAGACATCCCAGGTCGGCGGGATTCCTGTGTTGTCGAAGATATCCGCGCCTTCTTTGAGATTGCGCCAAAAATCAACATGAGGGCTCGATGCGTTCGCCTGGATGTTAGCTTCCGTCATCGGAAAGGGCAGCAACTGTAGTTGGAAGGATCGATTGCCGCCTCTGAATGTTTCCCGGGCAAGTGCGAAAATCTCCTTGATGCCATCGTCGGTCATGGCGTAGCAGCCAACTGACAGACAGTCCCCATGAATCATCAAGTTTGTTCCAGTGCGCTCCCAAGCCTGATCAAATTTGTTCGGAAAACCGACGTTGAACGATAGCCAGTAGGAAGAGTTCGGGTTCATCAAGTCGGGTGTTACGTCGTAGAAGCCCTCCGGCGATTGATGATCGCCTTCACGGAATTTTGGCCCTAGTTCCCCTGACCATTTGCATATGTCGTATGTCTTCAAGAGGCTGTATGTGCCGTCGCTGGTTCGTTTCCAAACCTCCAGCGTCGAAGTCTGTTTATAAAGGCGTATCATCATCGGCTCAGATGGCGAGGAGTTGATTTCGGCCATCCGTTGGAGGAGCTCTGGCGGCAGCGGAACGTTATGGCGATTGTCGCCCATGTACTGACTGCATGCTGCCAGCGCCAAGGTGGCAAAAAATACGACAACTACGCGACTGACATATGCGATTGCGAGGGGCATGGGGATCACCGGAGTAAGTGCCAGCTAACCATACTGGCTCGGCGTTACCGATCTCTTGCCGTCGCAGTTTCACACGCTGCCGGCTCACGCAGTTGGCATTGCTGCATGCGGCGCGAACATTCACGCCGTCAAGCATCCTGTAACTCACAAAGCGGCGTTCTGCCAATTTCTCGGAATACGTCTTCTCATCGCTTCCGCCGGTGCGGACAGCCGTCGACAAGTCTGATGGTGACTAGACCACGTCAGACCCACCCCACACGGCCACCTGTTCACGATGGTTGGGCATTTTGCAGGATATGGTTTGCTGCTAACATGGAAGTGCACAAGCGTGCTCGCGCCTACTGCCGCAAGAAGACTTGGATTATCTGAAGGAGAAGTGTGATGTACGACCTTTCGGGCATCAAAGCTGGAATGGAAGTTCTTGGTGCCGACGGTGCGCCGGTGGGTACGGTCGCATCAGTGGATGGGGACCGTATTCGGTTGGAAGCCGTCGACATTGGGTCGCACGCAGGCCACAAGCACTACATCCCAGGCGGCATCGTGGCCATCGTGGAAGACAATACCGTTCGCCTTTCGGCTACCGGCGCTAATGCCGTCTTGCTGGATGAGGAAACCGACGGCTCGCCAGCCGACTAAACTGTGCTCAAGGCGAATTGGTACCAAGGCCCCTGATTTTGGGCGTGGCGGCGCATCTCTCTGGATAGGGCTAACCGGGCGCAGCCGTTCTTCGTGCGTTTCTCAGCAGAAGGGACACGAGCGGCATGCCGGCCAGCCTTGGCCGCAGGGAGCCGTCCTCGCCATAGACGAAAAGCAAGCGGCGACGAGCGAAGATATGGGCAAGCCAGAAGGTAAAGCCGACCCCTACCGCCCACCCCATTATCGTGTCGCTTGGCCAGTGAACGCCGACCAATTGCCGGGATAGACTGATCAGAATGCCGATGGAAATGAAAATCGACCGGAACCTGGGGAATACCAGTGCAAGTGCCATGGCCATGGCGCCAGCGGTCGTGGCATGGCCAGAGGGAAAGGCGGCGTAGTCGGGGTTGAGGGCGAACACCTGGAAGTCAAGCGGATCCTCCCCTTGCGACACCGCGGGCCGGGCACGGCCAATCGAGTATTTCGTAATCAGTACAGCGAGTCCGCCGCCAGCAACCGATAGAAAAACAAACCCTGCCGCTGCCACAACGGCGTTGGCGCCCACCACGATCCGGCGACGCAACCGCGCCCTGGGCAGGAAAGCCAAAAGGATGAGCAGCGCGCCCGAGCCTACGAGCACTTCCACGCCTGCACCCAGCCGTGTGATGTGATTAGCGAGGGCGGACAACTCCTCGGGGAAAGCACGCATCCAGATCGCAATCGGACGATCGACATTGAATATGGTCCACAGCGAAAGAGCAAACAATAGCGCGAGAATGACCAACGGACGCTCGAGTGGAGCGCGAAGCGACGGAGACGTTACACTCGCCGGGGCAACTAAGCGGTTCCAACCGGTAGCAAGTGGCCATCGGCTTCTAGAAAGCTCTTGGGCTTTTTCCATCCTGCAACCTCAATGACGGACGCCTTCCGCGAGAACGTGCATCTTGCTACCTTCTTTACCTATGGGACCGCCACTGCAATTTTGCCGCAGATGGCGAGAACAAATTACCCGCCTCATATTACCGTGATGCGGTCGTGAACCACGGATCGAATACTTCTAGACGCCTGCCAGCAGCCAGGTATGGAGTAGGATCGATTGCGCTGCTCTCATTACGAATTTCAAAATGCAGATGGGGTCCGGTCGACCGGCCGGTGGAGCCGACGAGCGCGATCACCATATCCGCCTCTACCTCGTCCCCTTGGTCAACCAGTGCTCGCGAAAGATGAGGGTAGCGCGACATCAGGCCCGAGGCGTGGGTTACTTCGACCACTCTGCCGTAGTCGCCCTTCCAACCAACAAAAGTGACGGTCCCGCGGCCCGCGCTCAGGATCGGCGTACCAGTCGGAGCTGGAAAGTCGATGCCGGAGTGAAATGCGGATTGGCCGGTGAAAGGATCTTGGCGCAGACCAAAGTTAGAGCTGATGCGTGTAGTTTCAATCGGTCGATGAATTGGTACATCGTCCATGGCCCTGCGCGCTTCCTCCAAGCGAGCCATGGCAGTGAGGATATCGACCATATCAGGGGTATCGGAACTTGATGGAAAATCGCTAGCATCCAAAAATGGACCGCCTATGGCCAACTCGCTTAGAGTCGGCTCATGGCCGACGCGCCTCAACTCTGCGACGATCGTCTCGACTGATCGGTCCATCACCTCGGAAAGGAGCGTCACCGAGTCTCCGATCTCTTCTTCCATTGCTCTTAAGTTCGCTTCAAGAATATCAAGCTGCTCAGCAGGGCTCGCTCCACCCGTCGCCGAAAGGACTGGGCTTTCATTCGACTGGGGGAATGGTACCAGCTCAGGAGCCAGTGCCGTCTTCGCAAGCATCTCTATCGCCAAGAGCTGATCTTCCAGCTGTGCCTGGCGTTCAACCAATTCCTGACCTCTAAGAGTCGCTGTTCCGGAGTTCGCGATTTCTCTGGATCGAAGCCGGTCAACATTCGTGCTCAACTCGGCGATGCGGTCTTCATAGGCCCTCAGCACCACGGAACTTCGGTTGTTCCAGAAATCGCTAAGGTCCTCATTGTTGAGGAGTATCGTGAATGTGAGCACATTGGTGAGAAGCAGCCCGCCAAGCACCCCCCAACAGGCGAGCGTTTGATATGATGATGCACGACCGCTCACGACGACGACTCCGGAGTACTCCGGACAAAATCGTTCGCTATGGTTAACGAAATGGAAATGCCCCCGCCTGAGCAGATCACATTTTCAGGAATTTCATCTCTTTGGCGTAGGTGAAATTCTGGGTCCGTACGGCCATCACGGCGCAGTGACGCCTCGGAGATCACTTTTCAGCACGAACTTACGCAACTTTTTCATTCGGCCCATTACCTCTCTCGCCCAATACGCTTTGCGATATACTTGCAGGCAAGGGTGCGGGTTTTTCGATACGCCCCAAGATCGGCAATATTACGAGGAAGTAGGCGAAATAGTATGCCGTCGTCACTTTGGCGAGGAGAACATAGATCCCCTCGGCAGGCTGCGCGCCCAGATAAGCCAGTGCGATGAAATTAACGACAAACAGCCAGAAGAACGGCTTGAACAGTGGGCGGAACGTTCCCGAGCGTACCTTGGATGTGTCGAGCCACGGTAGGACGAAAAGGACCAGGAGCGACCCGAACATCACGATGACCCCACCCAGCTTGGAATCGATGAACAGGACGTTGAAATCTATTGCCCTCAGCATGGTGTAGAAGGGCAGAAGGTACCATTCGGGCACGATGTAGGCTGGAGTAACCTGCGGATTGGCCGGGATGTAGTTGTCGGCATGCCCCAAGATATCAGGGGCAAAGAACACGAACCAGGCGAACGGGATCAGGAAGACAACGATCGCGAAAAGGTCCTTCATCGTATAGTAGGGGTGGAAGGGCAGCGCATCGCGGCTCTCTTTCACTTCGACCCCGGTGGGGTTGTTATTGCCCGGAACGTGCAGCGCCCAGATGTGCAGGACGACGACCGCCGCGATGATAAATGGCAGCAGATAGTGCAGTGAGAAGAAGCGGTTGAGAGTCGGATTGGCGACCGAGACCCCGCCGAGAAGCAGCGTCTGGATCGGCTCGCCTACGATCGGGATTGCAGAGAAGATACCGGTGATCACCGTGGCACCCCAGAGGCTCATCTGGCCCCACGGCAGCACATACCCCATGAAGGCTGTGGCCATAAGCAGGATGAACAGGATCACCCCGAGCATCCAGATAATCTCGCGCGGCGCTTTGTAGGACCCGTAGTAGAGGCCGCGAAACATATGGACATAAGCGGCAAAGAAGAACATCGAAGCACCCACCGCATGGGTACCCTGGATGATGCGCCCATAGTTGACGTCACGACGAATCTGCTCGACCGAAGCAAAGGCCATATCCACGTTCGGAGTGTAGTGCATGACAAGAACAACGCCTGTCGCGATCTGCACCACCAGCATGAAGGCGAGAATGCCCCCGAACGTCCACCAGTAGTTGAGATTCCTGGGGGTGGGGAAATCCATCAGGTGCTCTTTAGAGAACCTAAGGATCGGAAGCCTTTCATCGAGCCAGCGTTCGATCCTGGTGCCGGGCACGTAGCCGCCAGAGTGGGTCGTTGCTTTCGAGTCGCTCGATGTCGCCAAAGTTCTCGAGTCCTCTTTTCTGCGTTTCCGCCTGATGCCTAGGTCATTTTTCTTGGTAGCGCGCGGGCCGTCCGTGTCTTTAGTATGTGAGAATGTCGATCTCGGCCGAACGAACATCATTCCACTGCGAAATTAAGCCTGTTGCGATAAGGATGTGCGATGTCGCGGAATGTCGCACTGAACATGCTCTTTGCGCGGCACTTCCCCACGTGCCCAGGTCGAAACCGACTTAGCTCAGACCCAAAGTTCTCTTTCGTCCGAAGCTCCAATCGATGCCGCCGTCGCTGCGCGCGACGCCCGAGATGTGCTTGCCGAGATGCTGCTCGACCGATGGTGTCCAGGGCACGAGCTTGAACCCCAGTCCATCGTCAATCATCGCCACGCGGCCCGAAGCGAGCGCGAAACGCTGGCGATAGGTGCCGGCCACATACTCTCCCGATGCCGCTTTCTGGAACGGGCTACCCGTCTCTGCGGCCAGCCGTTCCCCAAGCGCGTCCAACTCGCGGCGCCGCAAGGTGGCGAGAAGACTACGGGCGAAGACGATGCGCTGACCCTCGCGCCGGGCCAGGCCCTCCTCAATCAGGTGATCGGTGCGTGCCTCGAGCGCCTGCTGCACCTCGGCGCCGAAGCCGCCGCCGAACCCGGCCGGATCGCCGGCCACGAGTTGGCGGTCGAGCCAGGTGGCGCCATCGGACTTGATCTGGTCCGCGATAGACAGGTCTGAGCGCACCGCCAGTGCGGTTCGAACATTGTCCCTGGAATCGGTGTAGGTGCGCAGCTCGACGATAGAGCCGAGCCCGCCGTCGCCGGTGGCGGAAAGATCGTGGAAGCGGATATGGTGAGTGCGCCCGTCGGTGCCATCGATCACCGCATAGGCTTCCCCGGTCAGTTCATCATGCAACCCGCGATCGACCAGCCGGCCGATGACCGGGCTGTCGCCGCCCGCGCTTGCGAGCGTATAGTCGGACACGGCGCGCTCGATACCTCGGTCGGCGACCGCCTTATGCATCCGTTTGATGATGTCGTTGCGCTCGCCCAGTTCGCGTAATGTGGATTCGGCTTCCTCTGCGATTTGCCATTGCTGGCCGCCGACCGGATGAGCCAGGCCGAAGCTTTCGAGCGTGCGTATCCGGCCGGCCTTGAAGGCATGATACTGGTCCGGCCGCTCGCCCGGCTTGGGCGCGAGATCGACGATGCGGTTCTCACCGCCTTCGCGCAGGAGCTGGCGGTCGAGGTCGGTCCAGCGGTCGGCGCCGGTCTGCCGCTCGAGGCTTGCGCGAATGTCGGGATCGTTGCGGGGCCCAAGTTCCTGAGTGATGAGATCGCGCGCCCGGTCGCGCAACCCTGAGCGGATATAGTCGCGCGAGATCACCAGATCCTCGCCGGTGTCGGCTACGCCGCGCACGAGGACATGGATGTGCGGATGCTCGGTATTCCAATGATCGATCGCCACCCATTCGAGATCGGTGCCGACGTCCTTCTGCATCTGGTCCATAAGCTCGCGGGTAAAGCCCTTGAGGTCGTTCAGGTCCCCCGCGTCCTCGGGTGAGACGATGAAACGGAAATGGTGCCGGTCGTCGGCGCAGCGCTCGGCAAAGTCGCCGGCGTCGGCATGGTCGGTCTCGGGGCCGAACAGGATTGCCTTCTTGCCGTCGCGAGTGACACCCTCGCGCCGGAGGTAATCGAGATGGCGCGAGGCGCGTGCCCCTGAGCCGCCGTTGCGGACAACCCGCGCCTTGACCACGGCAACCCGGCTGCGGCGCGTGATGAGGCGATTGGCCACAACATTGGCAGTGCGACCGCGCCCGAAGTTGGAGGAGCCCGACGACCCGAAGCCGTTGCCCCGCCCGTGGCTGCCGCCGGCTCGCGTGGCAGCGGCGAGCGCCTGGGCGATGAAGGGCCGCATTCTCTGGCTGGCACGCGAGCGGATGCGTCCCGGCCGGACCTTGAAGTCGCGATCCTTGCTCATGGCCGAAATCTCCGCACGGTGCGAAATGGACTTAAAAGCAACGCGAAATCGCGATGGCGCACGGTGCGATATCGGCCAGTACGGTGCGATATTGGCTTGGAAACCCCCTGGCTCCCGCACCCCGACCGTGCCGCACCGTGCGGCTTTTATCTTGCCATGACCCCAGCTTGTTGTCCCCTCCCTGCCGGCCCTTCCGCTCTTGTGCCCCTGGCTGCGCCCCAATGCGATACTCCGCGAAGCCGATCATGGGGCGCTCCCCGGACGGGAATTGACCGGAACAAAGATCGGTGCGGCGTAAAGATCGGCATCGGACGGACGGCCGGTTGACGGCTGGAGCGCAGTCAGATCGACGATGCGTTGCAGCGGGACGGACAACGCGGATGCCAAAGGATTGTCGACGGATGCGGTTTCGAGCACGTCGAAGGTGCCGCCGACCAGCGCGGAATGTGCGCGAGATTCGTGCGCTTCGGCGATGACGGTGGCAAGAGTTTCGACGTAAGCCAGCGTCTCGGCCGGCAGTTCGCGCGCACCGGACAGATACTCCTCATAACGTCCGGGACCCGCATTGTAGGCGGCGAGAAACCCATCCGGTCCGAACCGATCGAGCATCTCGCGCAGATAGGCGGTGCCCGCAATGATGTTGTCACGGACATGCAACGGGTCGGGCCCGAGATGATAACGTTCGCGCAACTCGCCATAGGTCGCCGGCATCACCTGCATCAGCCCGATAGCGCCCTTGGGCGAGACGGCGGACGGCTCGTTGCTGCTCTCGGCGGTGATGACGGCGCGTATCCAGTGCTCGGGAATGGCGAAGCGGAACGATGCTTCGGCGATCGGGATCGCGAAGGGATCGACCGCTTCGAGGTGTGCCGGAACGTCCTGGGCCTGCATGGGCATGACGGACGCGATGCCGATCATACCGCTCACAACGGCGAGCATGAATGCACGCCGAACGATAAATCCCGCACGGCTTTCGGTTCCGACCAGCAACAATCCCGCCACCGTGCTCGCGCCCCTCAAGGGCAAGGCGCAAGCGCCGGCCCGTGGCCGCCCTTGACCGGCCCTGCGCGCGATGGCTGCACGGTAGCCGATCGGGACGGAGGGATTGACCAGCCGACGATCGAACAAAGGGATTGCACCGAAAGGGCGGTCCCGCATGAGATCACCCCTTGGGGTCGCGCCGCAACGGGCGCGACCATTGTAAGGTGTAGGCTGCATCCCCCGAACGGAAGAGATTGGCGTGTACGGGCTGCGCAAAGGCGAGGCCGTCGATCAGCACGGAGACATATTCCCCGGCCTTCTCGCCCACCCTCGTCCAGCCGGCGCCGATCTCGGCACCGTCCGCATCGGTGACGTGGATGCGGTAGTCGGGCGCCTTCTCGTTGCCGCCGCGCTCGAGCGGCACCAACACCACGTCAACGCCGAGTATCGGGGTCTGTATCCTCCCCGAGAAGCCGCTTTCCGTGCGGGTGAACTGTCCGATCTGTGCCATTGGAACCTCCATTGATGGCTGGGTGGGAAAGACGGTCAGCGCGCCGGGGCGCGCCATTCGTAGCGGCCGTCGCCCTCCTCATCGGTCCAGAGCGGGAGCGCCCGGCCGATGATCGCGGCAACGGGCAGCGGGCCGAAATAGCGGCCGTCGAGGCTGTCGGCGGATTGCCAGTTCATCAGGAAGATTTCGTCATCGGCGACGGTGCGGCAGCCGTGCCAGGCCGGCAGGTCGCGGCCGGCGCCGTCGCGGTCGAGCGCCATGCCCATCTCGATGCCATCCACGGTGACGGTCGGCCCGTCGCGGCAAATCTCCTGCCCCGGCAGGCCGAGCACGCGCTTGAGCATGGGCACGCCGCGCGGCAGATAACCGCGCTCGGCGAGGAACGCGGCGAGGTCGTCGGGCGGCGTGACGGCGACCAGATCGGCGATCTCCAGATGCTCGGCCGCATGCACTGTGAAGAGCCCGATCGGCACGCTGGGCGAGGCGTTCCAGATCAGCGCGGGCGGCGGATCGACGAAGGCCGAGGCGCCAATGGCAACGCTGGCGAGATACGTGGTGATCACCCATCCAAAGCGCGTCATGGCGCGATCCCCCGGCGCTTGAGCCAGGCGCGGTGCTGCGCAGGCTCGTATGCGTTCGGTTCAAGGCCGGCGGCGATACGATTGTGGGCGTGCCGCCAATAGTCGGTCGCCGCGTCGGCCGGATCGACGCCGATGGCCTCTACGGCGTCGATTGTCTTGAGGACGCGCTCGACCTTGGGCCAGCCATTGACCTTGAGCAGGATATCCCCGCCCGGCCGAACGAAAGGGAGCGTTTGATAGACCTGCCCATGTTCGACGGCGAGGACGATGTCGATACGCGAGATGATGGTGCCGTAATCGTTGGCCGCCCAGCGGACAAAGGCAAAGACGCTGCCGGGGGCGAAGCTCACGCGGCGACGGTGACGGTCGAGGCGCTGGTTGTGCGCGGGATGGCCGAACCTGATCCAGAACTCGATCTTCTTTTCGATCCAAGTGAGCTCGACATGCGTTAGGAGCGCGGTCATGGCGTCCCCCTTTCCGGCGCCATGCCCAGCCTGCCGCGCGCCGGAGGCGAACGGTATCCACACACTTCCCCGGTCAAGAAGAAGGTTAGATTCTTGATGTTAGGATAGTTAGAGGGGGCCGATTCCGCGTTTGGTATCCCGACCTTACGCGGTGTGGGCGTTCCCGATAGTACGGGTCGGGCGTTCCTGATAGTACGGGCTTGGGCGTTCCCGATAGTACGGGTCCGCGCCGAAGTTTTGCACACGGTTATCCACAAGGCGGCGCGCGCGGTCATGGCCTGCCTCCGATCCTAAGATCGGCCCGCTCGGGTTGGAAGCCCAGCCGCTCTCCGCCGTCAGCACCGATGAACAACAGGAGGCGATATCCGGGCAATGGCTGCCGCCGGACGATGCCGCGTAGCTCGAAGCGGAAGCGGCGGGCCGGCGAGAGCGTGCCGGATTTGAGATAGAGGTGCGTGACGTCGAAGCTCCAGCCGCGCGCCTGCCGGCCGCCGTGCTTGCGCGCGAGCCGGTACAGCCAGCGTTCGAGGCCGCCCGTCAGCGCGAAATAATTTCGGTCGATTGTGAGGATCAGCGCCTCGTCGAGCACACCGGCATAAAACCAGTCTGGGAGGATGAGTTCGATGCCGAGCGGGCGGCCGTTTGCGTCGAGCCGTTCCTTCCACTCGTTGATCCAGGAGAAGCGGTGGCGGCGGCGCTCGCTGATCTGCCGGATGGAGGTGACGATCGTGGTCGATTGAAGCCGGTCGAGCGCGGCTTTGAGGCGCTCGTAGCTCAGCGCGGAATCGCCGCGGCCGATGAAGGCGAGAATCTCGTATGGGGTCGCAACCATGAGGCGTGACGTGGCGAGGCCCCGGTCGCGGGCATCGACGATCTGGCTAGCGGCCCAGATCAGGATATCGGCATCCCAAATGGTCGCCATGCCGTGCTCAACCGTAGCCTCGACCCGGATGACCACCTCACCCATACGGAAGTCGATCGGCGCGATGCGCCGGGACTTGGCGAGCGAGAAGAACGGCCAGGCCATGAGATCCTGAGCATCGCGTGGCGCGATGGCGCCGGAGCGCGCTCGGAACAGGTCGAGTTGGTCGGTCTCGGAGCGGACAGGTACGGCCATTGAAAGACGCCGCCCTCAACGCTTGCGTTCGGCACCGGGATCCGAGGTCGAGCGACGCGCGCCGTCCTCGGCCCAGGCTTCAAGATCGGTGACGGCGTACACGACACGACCACCGAGCTTGCGGAAAACCGGCCCGGTGCCGAAGACGCGGTGCTTTTCGAGGGTACGCGGGGAGATGGCAAGCAGACGCGCCGCGTCGGGGGTGCGCAGGTAGCGCGGGAGAATGGGAGGCAAGGGTTCGGTCATGGTAGGGCTCCGTCGCTCTGGCAGCCCCGCTTCGGATAGCGGGGCTGACCGACGGCAAGCGTGGCGGAGAATTCGGCCCAGGGGGGAGTCCCGACCTTGCGGCGAAAAATCCTCTGAAATTTGTCCCCCCTTGCCGGAACCGGCATGAGGATGTGGCCGGATCAACCCCAACGAATGCGGTGGAAGGAGCGGGTAAGGAGATGACGATAGTCGCCGTCGCGCATGGCATGTCCAAGCCGGATCAGGCGGGCGACCTTCTTGCGCAGACCTGAACTTTTCCAGCCATGGGAGGTGATGTCTCGCGCTTCCTGGGTGAAGAGAACAGCGCCAACCTCGCGGCGGCTGGCACCCTCTTCCTCGCCGTCGAGTGCGCGCAGCGAGAGGGCAAGACGATGAAGCCGGTAAGGGGTTAGGGCCGGTTCGAGAGTTGGGGCGCCTGTCGGCAGACCGGCCAGCTTGAGCAGAAGTCGCATCAACGCTTTGAGGCGAACTATCCGCCAGGTATCGTTCGGAATGACAAAGGCCCAACCCGTCGCGTCTGCATCCGCCTCCACCCGCATTCGGAGTTCGCCCTCGGTGTCGCGCAGCACAATGGAGCGGCCGGCACCGTCATAGGATTGGGCGAGGAGATCAGGCAGGCTTTGGGGCGGAATTGCGTGTACATCGGGGAAGCCCGGGGGCGCCGGTCCGATCAGCACGACACTCGGCAGGAGGTGCGGTTCCCAAAGAACTGGCGCGTCGGGCGCCGCGAAAGGACAACCCCCAGGACTCGCGCAACCGCCGCATGGCCTCGGTGGCGTCGATCTGGCCGCTCTTGACCTTGCGATCGAGCTCCGCGTGCTCCTCCCGGAAGCGTGGATCGCGCGAGATGAACTCGAACGCGAGGTGTTCGAGGTCGAGCGTTTTGAAGTAGTCCGTGGACGCGGACGACCGCCAGTCCCCAGCCATTGCCATAATTGCCTCCTCCCCTAGTCCGCCGATCGCAGGGAAGTGCCCGATTATCGAGGGCAGGCTGGAACGGCATAGGGCAGCGCCGCCTATCACAGCATAGGGCACTGGTGGCGTGGCGCACCGTCGCGGCGATGACAGGCGCACTGGGAGGGGCTCGGCCTATTCTATACGGGCGCTACGCAGTAGTTCGTAACCGCCAGTGCTAACCATCCAGTGCGCGCGAGCCAGATGGGCCTGGTAGGCTTGATAGGTGCGCTCGGGCTCAGCCTCTGGATCGATTCTGAGAACGGTTTTCGCGACTTCCGTCCAGTCGGCACCTTTTTCCTCGGCTATGAGCAGGCGGAGATAAACATAGAGAAGGCGATAGTCGTAGTCGGTCAGCTCGTCGGAGAGCACCGGCGCGTCCGCGATCTCTGGTTCCTGTTCTGGCCGTGGCCTCTTCATCCAAAGCATCCCAGATCAGCATATTTGCGTAGTGACAAAGTGCACCCCGCAAACCCGATAGACAACGGGGTTTATACGTCACGCCAATAGCTTCGAACTATCACACCCCCATGCCCTATCTATAACAATTACAATAATGTGACGAAACTTGTCCGGCTTTTCATCCCCACTCTGCTTGGCACCAACGTCGAGACTTCATGGTCAATCCGCAATGGTCAGCGGTGCAAGGAGTTGCTGTGGGTGAAACCTCGGATTTTCCTTTGCCTGTCGAGAATACTCCGTAGTGGAATTCTCCACAAGACGCTTCCTTTCGGAGATGGGAATACGGGAAGTCTTCGCGCAGAATCTGAAGTCACTGCGGCAGGCGCGAGGGCTGTCGCAGGAAGAATTGGCGCATCGGGCCGAGGTGGACCGTACCTACATCAGCTCGTTGGAGCGCTGCATCTATGGTGCGAGCATCGACGTGGTGGACCGGCTCGCCAAGGTTCTCGATGTCGATTCTGCTGATCTGCTCAAGCGTCCGGTCGATGCGCGGGAGGCTTGATGGATCGGAATGAGTATCGATTACCGCTCGCCCCTTACGGGGCGAACGGGTCCAGCTCACGGATTATCGTCTCTTCGTCACCGTCATATTCGGCGGCTGGCATCACGCCCATCGTGCCGTCCCCGGCGCGGAAGATGATGATCGTCACCATGAGGGTTCAGGCAAGGTTGAAGGCCATTGCGCTGGCATCTGCGAGGGACATTTTCTGGCTCCTGTTCTGGAAGCGGGGACCATTCCCCGCTCGACAGACGCCCGATGTTTCAGTCGTGACGGCGATCACCTTGCAGGCGCGAGCCGGAAAGGCCGCACGCTCGCGTAGCGGACCCTTCACGGGTTGATCGTATTAGGGAGCGTCTGAAACCAAGGTCGCCGATCGAGAGCGGGGTGGTTTCCGCGATCAGGTGCCGGAACCGGCCTCGTAAGCGATGCCCTCCGACCGCGACCTTGATCCGATAAGGAGCGGTTCAAATTCCGCCCCCGAGGGGCCGATCATCCCGATCCGCATGATGAGAAGCGCATACAGCGCCGGGACTGGTGTGCGTGAGACAGCCTTGGTCATCCCCCGGCACTCCAAGCGACATCCAAGCCCCGGAAACGAAAAAAAAGGCCCGGCGGTCCAGCCGCCGGGCCTCGATTGTCCCGAGTAGGGTAGAGCACGTGTTTCCGGGTTTGCCGGATGACCGTTGCTCCCCCTCCGAACCGGACATGCGGCTTTCACCGCATCCGGCTCTCCATTTCCGATCCTGCAAGAGCAAAGCGATTGTCCGGGAGCGTGCCCCGGTGAAGATCGACATGGCATGGGCGGCATAACACCAACGTCTTGCGACGCCGGGCACTCATGAGCCGCTGCCAGTGCGAGGTTCCATCCTTGAGGTCCGCGAGCTTGCGCACGTGATGAACCTCGAACGGAGCATCTTCTGTTCCGCAGTATTCACATTTTCGGGCCGCAATCCGTCGCAGCAGTTCCGAGCGAGATGCGAAGGTGTGGATATTCGGCTTTGCATCCGGGTTTTGCGAGGCGGCGACCCATCGGTGTTTCAATCGAAACACCGGCAGACGCCGTTCCTCTCCTTCCAGATGATAGGCAAGCGAATGGCCATGTACCGGGCAGCGCATACGCGCAAACATTTTGCCCCAGCTTGTGTCGTGCTTCCTCGCCAGCGTTTTAAAGAGGCTCGTGTTGGCCATCCATTCCAGCCGGTTCAGATAGTACTTCGGTGCCAGCGCATAATAATTTGCGAACCCACGAAGCTCCGCGTTGTACTGGACTACGATCTCGTAATCCGACAACGGCAACATCATGGGCCTGAAGCGTATGTCATTTCTCCCGGCGTCCATGACGCCATACCCTTTCGCCACGGCGAAGTTGCGGATTTTCTCTTCCGGCACATAGAGGTGGATATGGTCGGTCACGGTGCGCTTGACGGCAAAGACCGCCTTGCCCCACGCCTCCAACCGACACTTCATGCGCTTGTCGAGCCGACGGGTTTGGACGCCGTAGCCGAGGAAGACGGTGCCCTTGCTCATGGCACCCATCCGCGATTTTTCCGCCGAGATGGTGAGCTTCAACGGTCCTTCAACGAAGGACCGGACCTCTGCCATGATCTGCGCGGCCTCCTCCTTTGAGCCGACAATACCGATGAGGAAGTCGTCGGCGTATCGCACGTAGTGCAACTGCTTGAACCCTTCATCATGCATGTCAACGCTGGGGAGAAGTGCTTTTGCCGCCTCCATCTCCTGCATTTCCTGTCGCCACCTTGCGGCTTTCGAATGGCTGTCGCCATGTACGCGCAGTTTTCGGCGGCGAATGGATGCAAGATTGTTCAGACGGCAGTACTCGGGATTGGGTTTCCTTCGAGCGCCCCGATTGAACGCCGCCATCCGGGAGTCCATGAACTGATCGAGTTCATGGAGATAGATGTTGGCGAGGATCGGCGATACGACGCCACCCTGCGGTGTCCCGCTATAAGTGGCGTTGTACGTCCAATCTTCGAGATACCCGGCCACGAGGAATTCCCTGATGAGCTTCAGGAACGCTCGATCGTCGATCTTGCGCGCCAGGAGGCCAAGCAGGGTCTCATGGTCGATATTGTCGAAGTAACCCTTGATGTCGACTTCGCAGATCCACTTGGTGCCTTTCCACGACCGGACAATCTGGTTGAGCGCAGTGTGACATGAACGCCCCGGCCGAAAGCCATGCGACCGATCCGAGAAGACCGGCTCATAGATCACTTCTAGCAGAGCGCGTACGACCTCCTGCACCAGCTTGTCGTCGCCCGTGGGAATGCCGAGCGGGCGCTTCTTGCCCGCTGGATTTTTCGGGTCCTTGAGGATGTAAGTCCTGCGAACCGGAGAGGGTTTGTAAGTGCCTGTGCTGATGGCATGCATCAACGCGGCGACCCGTTCCTCTCCGAACCCGTCGAGGGTGTTGCCCGAAACGCCGGGGGTGAGCGCCCCCTTGTTGGCATAGAGCTTCGCATAGGCCGAATACCACAAATCCGCGTGCGTTCGCATGAGCTTGTGGAGTTTCCGGACCCTTGCCCCTCCGCGGGTGGCTTTACCCACGCCTTCCAATGCCGTGACGGTGCGAGCGGATAGCACTGACTACCCTCCCTCGGGCATTCGTTGGCGTTGATCGTAAACTGCTCCCCTTCCTCCTTACCTCGGTGGTTTTCGTGGCCGTTGCCAGCCACTTATGCCGCCGTTTCAGGTCGGGTTGGTTACCGACTGCAATCCCCGTTACAGGACCACATCGAGTACTATGGGAGCTCCGTCGCCATATTGGACATGCATCCAACTTAGGCGATCCCGTATTCCCAGTCGGACAAGAAACGCTGTGGTTAGGCCCCGCGTTCGACCCTTTGCCACTCTCATCGAGCAGGCGTCGGAGAAGTCAGGTAAGGCAGCATTCTGATCTCGCTGCCTCATTCTCCGAGATGGCGTCTCATCAGTCTTTCGCCACCGATATCCCAAAACCGCTAAGGTCTACGATTCAACCAATCAAGGCTTGGCCATACACAGCTTGCAATGACGAAGACCGCGCTAGACTGATTCGCCGTCACTCGCCTTTTGTCCCAATATGCTGTTTTCCCCCGCCGGTTTTCACCGGTTGCTTCCTGTTACCAGGCCGAGGTGAATTGGGCTTGCAATGAACCTCCTGACAGTTCATGCTTACGGGAAATTTCCCCGTAAGCACTTGTTTCGACTAGTAAAACGGCGCACTCAGAACGGGATGTCATCGTCATCGTTGCTGTCCTGGCTCGCTTCGGCCTGCTTACCCCGGCTCAGGAAATCCACCGTCTCGGCGATGATCTCGACACCATAGCGCTCGATCCCTTCCGCATCGGTCCACTGGGTGTAGTGGATGCGGCCGCGCACCAGAACCTTCATGCCCTTCTGGCAATAGTCCTGGACCGTCTTGCCCAGGCCGTTGAAGGCGATGACGCGGTGCCATTCGGTATCCTGGATCCGCCGCCCTTCTGCGTCGCGGAGAACCTTGCCCTCCGAATAGCGCGGACGCGAGGTGGCGAGGGTAAAGTTGGTGACCCTGGTGCCGCCAGGGACGTTGCGGGTTTCCGGGTCGCGTCCGATGTTGCCGGCGAGAATGACGATGTTCTGCATCTTTAGTCTCCGTTGCTTCTACCGGAGGGACCATCCCTCCGATGAGCCCCCGGAAAAGGCCGGCTGGATGCGGTGGCAACCCTTAAGGACCGGGGTGGGGCGGGCAGGCGCGGCACGCGCCAACACGGCCGGTTCCGCGGGGTTGCTGGCGGAGACAGCACGGACTTAGGGGATCGGTCAGGAGGAGGGAATGGTCTTTCCGGGAATGCCCGGAGACACAAGCAGCCGCATCGTTTCGCTGGCGATATCGGGCCTGTCCCAAAACGCGCGTGTTGCGGCATCAGCTACCAACGCCTCTGTCCATTCGGCGCAACCATTTCGGGGGCAGCTCTCGGTGAATCGAGGCGCAGCAGGGGGACCTTGCGGTGAGGGCGACGGCAGCGCTCACGGCTGACGGCCAGGGCCGGGTCCATGCTGCCGGAAGCGGAAGGCAGGTCACCTTGCAGCCGCATCCACCACGCCCAGGCGGACGGTCCAAACGCTTGTCCGCTGCGGTGTCGGGATTGCTCCCGAAGGGTCATTGCGACCGGGGGCTGCGGCCAAGTCGAACCATGACGCAAACGCCGAAACGAGGCGACGACGCTGTGGTAATCGCGGCCCTGCGGCTGGATCGACATGACCTTGCGGTTCGGAACGCGGCGTGAACGTCAGCGCGAGGAGATGGCCGCCGCGACCGTGCCCAGATTGAACAGCGCGGCGATGCCCACGACGATCCCGCTGACGCCACCGAGCAGATTGAGAAGGAGCACGGAGTCGATGGCTTCCTTGGCAACGCCATAGGTGAGCGCATAACCGGCAATGGCAGACGGCACGGCAACGAGGGCGAGCGCGGCAAGGCGCAGCGCCGGGTTCTTCGCAAAGCCGATGATCGCGAAGACAACTGCAAATGCCAGCAAGGCGGCGCCGAGCGAAATCGGCATTGCCGTCCAGAAGCCGGCACCGGCTCCATACATCCACTGGAAAGCCGTCGTCGCCACCATGACCGGCAGCGCGAAAAGGGCGAGCTTCCAGGCGAGAACCGCAAGGACGATCGTGGCAGAGATGGCGAGCAGGATAAGTGTCATGGCAACCTCTGAAGTCTGGGATCGAGGGATCACGACAGGCGGCCGGAGAAAAGTTCTCGCCTGCGACCAAGCAGTTGCGCCGGTTCTGCCCGGATAAAGTAGATCACGGCGATCGCCATGTCGAGAGCGGTCCCTCGGACTCCTGCCCTAGAGACAAGAAGGGCGGCGCTTACGCGCCGCCCCGATCGCGGAAGTCATAGACCTTGATGCCGAGCTTTCTCGCCTTGTCGGCGAGATTGTCCTGAATCCCCGTACCGGGAAAAACGATGACGCCACGCGGCAGCGTTTCGAGGATCGCATCGTTGCGCTTGAAGGGCGCCGCCTTGGCATGCTTTGTCCAGTCCGGGGCAAATCCGACCTGCGGCACCTTGCGCTGATCGGCCCAGCGGGAGGCGATCAGCTCGGCGCCTTTCGGCGACTTGCCGTGCAACAGAACCATGTCCGCGTATTTGTCGCGCACCTTGTCGAGGACGCTCCAGATCAGGCGGTGATCGTTGTAGTCGAGGCCGCCCGAGACGACGATCTTCGGACCATCGGGGCAATAGACTTCATTGTCGGCCCAGCGCTTGGCGGTAAGGAAATCGCGGCTGTCGATGAGCGCCGATGTCAGGGCGCGATGGTTGACCTTCGACCCGGCCCGTGCCCGCCAGGCGGAGCCGATATGCTGCTCGAACTGCTCGGCGGCGAGATCGCGGAAGAGCTCCATGGCGTCCCGGCGCTCGATAAGGGTCAGCCCTTCGGCCGTCCGGCGCTCCAGCTCGACGGATTTCACCTCGCTGCCATCCTGTTCGCGCTGGAGGCGGCGCTGGGCCTGCTCATTGTCGTCCAGATCGCGTTCGATGCGGGTGGCGGCGCGCTGGAAGAGATTGACGGTTCCCCAGAGCACTTCCTCGAGGTCGGGCTCGAGGCGGGTTTCGCTCATCGAGGCCACAAGGGCGTCGAAGACATCGACCAGAGCGGAAAAGACGACATTGCCATCGGGCAAGGGCCTGGGATCGGGTTCGTCCTCATAGGGGCGCCAGCCATAGAGCTGAAGTTCGGACAGGACGTGATCGGTCGGGGAAGAGGCGTGACGGTGTTCGGCGTCGTCATCATGGTCATGGATCATCGGGGTGGTCCTTCGTCGGTCTGACCGCGACCCTCGCGGCCTTCGTGGCGACGAAAGCCCACGGGCGGGACGGGCTGGCAGTCCTCGCCCCGCGAGGGCCTTGATGGCCGCGCCGGCTATTTTGCCTCGCGATGCAAAGGCCGGCTCGCCGGCCGGCGGAAAATAGCCGCCAGGCGCGGCCATTGCCTGCCCGTCCCGTTTGTGGGCCGCTCGCTCCTTCGAAGGCCGGTCGCGGCTCTTGCCGAAGATGGAGCGCCCGGCGATGTGACCATTGGCGACGGCGATACCCCGGTGCGTACCCCGTCCGATCTATGGCCTGCCGATCAGGAAGCGGTTGGCGTCCTCGGGGCGAAGCCCGGACCGCAGCACGGTGCAAAGCATGTCGAGGCCATGACCGCGCAGATCGTCGTTGAAGTCCCCGCCAAGGGGCGAAAGGCCAACCGCCTCGATCCCGACGCTCGCTGCTCGGGACAAAAGCGCTTCCCGCGCGCGGCTTCCCGCCGAATCTCGGTCGGACAGGATATAGAGTCGCCTCAGCGCCGGCGGGAACAGGATGGCAGCGAGGTGCGCCGCCGAGAGTGCCGCGACCATCGGCATGAAGGGCAATCCCGAGCGCGCGGACAACACGGTTTCGATTCCCTCTCCGGCCGCCATCACCTCGGCAGCTGCCCCGAAGCGCACGCCATTGCCGAGAAGATCGCCCATCGCGCGGCGGGGATAATCGACATCCGCCTTGTCCGAACCGTCCGGGTTGAGCCAGGTCCGATGCGCACCCGTGGTTCGTCCGGTGAGATCGGTCACGGCGGCGACCATCGCCGGCATGGTCAGGGTCGGCCCGTCATCGGCGGGACGATAGTAGCAGCGAGGATGGAAGCGCAGGGCGTCAGTATCTGCGAACGCGGTGATGCCGCGGCCGCGCAGATAGGTTTCGGCAAGCGTGCCCCGAAAGGGCTGCGAGATGGCGAGCAAGCGTTTCGCGGACCGTCTGGAATTGGTCGAGCCGGATCGTGGCGGTGAGCCTGGGAGCGGATCGGGATGCGGCAGGGCGAGGAAGGCACGGGCCTCCTCGGCGACATCCCTGAACGCGGCAAGGCCCAGTGATTCCCGGATTACGTCGAGCAGGTCGCCGTGCTCCCCGGTTGCCGCGTCGGTCCACTTTCCGGCAGCGCCCTTGCCGGTATCGGGTCCGGCAAGGCGGACGAACATCGAGCGTCCGGGAGTGTTGCGCACATCGCCAACGAACCAATAGTGTCCGAAGCGGCGTCCGGCCGGAAGATAATGACGGCAAACCGCCTCGGCCTTTCGGCCGAGACGGATGGCGAGGTCGGCGGCATCGTAGCGAGGCATCACGCTGCCTCGCGCTCGGAAACGCGCTCGATGGCCCAGCGGTCGAGGACGCGGCCGAGGATATCAACGCCCCTGGCATCCGTCGGCACGAACATCCTGAGCTTCCAGGAAATGATTTCGTGGAAGAGCCCGTAGCTGCTGAGGCGCTGCCGCATGGTGTCGGTGAAGCCGGACAATTCGATCCGTTGCCCGCCCATGACGCGGACACGGCGAAGCTGGAGCCCTTCTTCCAGATCAATGACGGTCCTGCCGTCCATGAGCGCGGCGAAAGCGGCGTCGGCCGACAGCGAGAGCGATCCGGTTGCGACCGCGTTGGCCGCCCAGGCGGGCGAGACGCGACGGCCGATGATACGCTCACCCGAGTCGGCCTGGAGACGATAGACCCGCGTACCCTCGTTGGCCGGCAACCGCTTCCAGATCGGCAACAGCAAGCCCGAGACGATATGGATAGTGGATTCGGTGAACTCGGGCACCTCCGCCAGCTCGGCCGACCATGCTGCGGAGAAATCGGCGTGTTCGGCTTCCTTCCAATGGGTGCCCGGCATCGTCCTGACGGGGACGTTATGAGCCTCGGTCGGACGGACTAGGCGCACCCTGCGCTCGATTTCGCCATCGTCGAGCATGACGCCGGTGGTGGGGATCTGGACGGCGGCGCGGCCCGACCGCTCGTTGAACATCAGCAGCGCGCGCGGATCGGCGAGGTGATCGAGCGCGGCATCCAGCCCGAGCGGCTGATTGCGCTTGCGCTGCGCGATCGTCAGCAGGCCCGTCTCAGCGCCGGTGCCCGGATGAGTGTAGATCGTGTGGCGCTCGGTGACGATGAAGCTCTCCGCCCGCAACGTTTCGAGCCCCATATCGTATGTGCCCGACGCGATGGCGCCCTCGACGCGCGCGGCGAGCAGCCCCTCGAACGCGGCGAACAGAACATCCTGAAGCTCGATGGTCAGGGCGAGAAGCCGGTTGAGGAAGGTCGTTATCGGCGGCAGATCGTCCTTGATCCCATTGTCGTCCATCAGCTTGAGGCCGGTGGTGCTTTCGAAGCGATGAAGTGAGCAGCCCTCGACCTTGCCGCGCACCAGCAGGAGATAGAGTTGCCTCAAGGCATCTCGGGCATAGGGCGATTCAAGATTGTCCTCGGGGCGGAAAAGGCCCTGGCCGCCGGTCTGTCTCTGTCCGCGCGTGATTGCGCCCAAGGTGTCGAGCCGCCGCGCGATGGTAGAGAGGAAGCGCTTTTCGGCCCGGACATTGGTCGCGATCGGGCAGAAAAGCGGCGGCTGCTTCTGGCTGGTCCGGTTGGTGCGGCCGAGCCCCTGGATGGCGTTGTCCGCCCGCCAGCCGGGTTCGAGCAGATAGTGCTTGCGCAGCCGCGTGTTCCGCGCCGAAAGCTCGGCATGGTAGCTGCGTCCGGTGCCCCCGGCATCCGAGAAGATCAGGATGCGCTTGACGTCATCCATGAACGCCTGGGTTTCCGAGAGATTTGCGCTGCCGGCGCGGCTTTCGACGATCAGGCGGTCGTTCTTGCGCACTACACGGCGAGAGCGGCCGGTGACCTCAGCCGTGACGTCCGTGCCGAAGGTCTGGACGATCTGGTCGAGAGCGCCCGGTACGGGGGGAAGGCTCGCGAGATGAGCGATGAGCTCGTCGCGTCGGGCAATGGCCTCGCGGCTCTCCACCGGCTGGCCATCGCGCGTGACCGGGCGGGACAACAGCCTCCCCTCGGAATCGGTGAACGGCTCGTAGAGCTGAACCGGGAAGGAATGGGCAAGATAGTCCAAAACATATTCGCGCGGCGTGATGTCGACCCGCACATCGTTCCATTCCTCGGTCGGCAGCTCCGCGAGCCGCCTTTCCATCAGCGCCTCGCCGGTCGAGACGATCTGGACAACGGGAGCATGGCCCTCCTCGAGATCGCGCCGGATGCGGCCGATCAGAGTGGGGGTTTTCATGCTGGTGAGCAGATGGCCGAAGAAGCGTTGCTTGGCGCTCTCGAAGGCCGATCTTGCCGCGGACTTGGCCTGCGCGTTCAGCGTGCCCGTGCTGCCGGTGATATTGGCGGCGCGCATGGCTGCGTCGAGATTGTTGTGAATGATCGAGAACGCCCCCGCATAGGCGTCGTAGATACGGACCTGCTCGGGGGTCAGCTCGTGCTCTAGCATCTCATATTCGACGCCATCATAGGACAGCGAACGGGCGGTATAGAGGCCGAGCGCGCGCAGATCGCGCGCCAGAACCTCCATCGCCGCGACGCCGCCGCCCTCGATGGCCTCGACGAACTCCGTCCTCGTCGAGAACGGAAAATCCTCGCCGCCCCAAAGGCCCAGCCTTTCGGCGTAGGCCAGATTGTGAACCGTCGTCGCCCCGGTTGCCGAGACGTATAGGACACGCGCGTTCGCAAGGGCGTGCTGGAGCCGCAGCCCCGCACGGCCCTGCTGAGACCCGGCCTGTTCTCCGCGCTCGCTCCTGGTGCCGGCGGCGTTGGACATGGCGTGGCTTTCGTCGAACACGATCACTCCGTCGAACTCGCTGCCCAACCACTGAACGATCTGATCGACGCGGGAAAGCTTTTCTCCGCCGCCTTCAGAGCGGAGCGTAGCGTAGGTAAGAAATAGGATACCTTCGTTGAGCGTGATCGGCTTTCCCTTCGGAAAGCGGGACAGCGGCGTGACCAGAAGGCGCTCCATGCCGAGGGCCGACCAATCCCGTTGTGCGTCCTCGATCAGCGTCTCGGATTTCGAAATCCAGAGCGCGCGGCGACGCCCTTTCATCCAGTTGTCGAGGACGACACCGGCGACCTGTCTGCCCTTGCCCGCCCCGGTGCCGTCTCCGACCATGAAGCCCCGGCGGAAGCGCACGGTATTGCCGGCATCCTCGGGTGCGGCCGAGACGACATCGAAGGTTTCGTCCACGGTCCAGAACCCGGCAAGATGCTCGGCATGGGCCTCGCCGGCGTAAATCACGGTCTCGAGCTGGGCGTCCGACAGCAGCCCGTTCGAGACGATGGCGGGAGGAAGCGTCGGCCGGTAGGCGGGCTTGGGTGGCGCCACCGACGCCATCGCCGCCGACTGCACAAGCTTGGTGGGATGCGGCTTCGCGCCGGGAATGGCGAGCGATTGGAGGGCGTATTCCTCGTAGATCGCGTCCGAGAGACGTGCATCCTCGGGTGGCAACCACTCGCGCAGCTCGAAATTGAGGTCCTGGGCTTGAGGCTCGGCCAGCGGAGCAGCGGCCGACGCGGTGCGCGCGGGACGCGCCACATAGCCGCGAAGCGTGCGGGGCGCCGGAGCCGGAGCCGGAGCCGGAGCCGGTCGAACAGCGACCGAAGCGGCAACCGGCAAGCGCGGCGGTACGTGCTCGCCGATCCAGGCCATGAGCGTGGCCGCGTCCGGGGCGATTCCGGGCGAGTCCAAAAGGCGCTCGGGGTCGTCTGCGGGCAGCTTGTCGATGACGGTCAGCCGTGGCGAATACGTCGTCCCGTGCCGCGCATAGATCGCGCCGTCGACGGCGGCAGAGAATACGATGCGGCCGCGCTGCTGAAGCTGGACATAGGCATCGCGCCAAGCCGGAGCATCCGGTGCGAAGTTCGAGCCGGTGATGGCGACCAACCGGCCGCCATCAGCCAACCTGGCAAGGGCGGATGAGACATGCCGGAAAGCGGCGTCCGCCATGCGGCCGGCGACATTCGCCATCACCGAGAATGGCGGATTCATTATAACGACGCTCGGGACGATCGCCGGGTCGAGATGATCGTCGATCTGGGCGGCGTCGAACCGGGTGACCCTGAGGTCGGGGAACAGGGTCGAGAGCAGGTCGGCGCGGGTTTCGGTCAGCTCGTTGAGCACAAGCGCGCCGCCCTCGATCTCGGCGAGGATGGCGAGAAGGCCGGTGCCGGCCGACGGTTCGAGCACACGATCGACCGGTGTGACACGAGCGGCGGCCATGACCGCCAGCCCGAGCGGAACCGGCGTCGAGAATTGCTGGAAGGTCTGGCTCTCCTGCGAGCGGCGCGTGTGGGTAGGCAGGAGCGCGACGACCTTCTCCAGCATCGGCAGCGCGAGCGCCGGAGAGCCGGCTTTGCGCAGCAGCGCCTTGCCGTATTTGCGAAGGAACAGAACGGTGGCGGCTTCGCACGCCTCATATGCCGTCTTCCAATCCCAGGCGCCCGAGGCATCGGAGGCGCCAAAGGCCGACTCCATCGCCGCACGCAGGGCCACCGCATCGACGCGGCGGCCATGCTCGAGATGGGGAAGGATGAGGCGCGCGGCGGCGAGGATGGGAGGAAGGGATGGGCGAGCGATTGCGGCGTCGGCGGACGGCGCCGTCTGGACCGGCGATGGCATGGACATGGGATAAAGCCTCGGGAGAGCGGGAAGGACACAAGCCGCGCGTCTCTCTCTCGACCGCACCGGCTCAAACCCTTCCCGGCCCCCCTCTCACTCTCCACCGTGCCAAGCGGGACAGCACGATAAGAGCGCCCCGCCGAGAGGTGGGGCGCTCTTGGTTGAGCGTCGTTCGCGTTCAGATTTAGTGGTTCGGCTCAGCCTTTGGCACGAAGCGGTCGGGGTCCGGCGGCAGGTAGGCGTCATAGGGATTGCCGTCTGCCAGATGTCCGAAGGGCGTGAACACGTAGTAGGTCCCCTCGCGGCCCACGGCGCAGATCACATAGCGCGGCTGCCCGTTCTCCGCGTCCGCGCATTCCATAAGCGCCAGATTACCGTCGCCGGCGGCGCGCAGCAGGGTCTGGAAATTGGTGCGGGCGTAGTCTGGGATGCTCATGCCGGGCCTCCATCGGTTGAGGACGGATCATCAGGACCGTGCGCGTCAGCCAAGATCGCCTCGGCCCTTTCGATGGCCCAGGACGCCTTGGAGAGCCAGTCCTGGGAAGTTTCCCGAGCGGCAAGAGCGTCGGCGGTCAGGATTTTGAGGACGCCGAGCAGAACTTCAAAGTGGGTGGCCCGGCGTTGGACGCCTTCCTCGAAATGAGGCGGCACCGGGATGGAGGGGCCTTCATAGGCCGCGTCGGCGCCCTGCCAGATCCCGGTGACATAGTTTTCCCCGGCGGTTTCATAGTCGAGCTTTTCGCCGGTCCAGTCCTCATCCTCGATGGCGAGGCGGCATGCCTGCGCAGGCGTTTCAGCTTCGTAGCTCCTGTGCCGATAGGCCGGCAGGTGGTAGGTCGTTTCAACGGTATAGGTGGGCATTGGAGCCTCCATAAGAAAAAGCCCGGCGCAGGGGCCGGGCGGGAGTTGCTGTGAGTGGAGGACGGGATCAGTATCCGAATTGCCATGACGGCCAGGGCTGGACGTCTTCTGCGGCGGCAAGGGCCTCGGCAAGATAGGCCGGGTAGCCTTCGACGCATTGCGGGTTCCGAATCGGCGTTTCGTCGATGACGGTGACGCGCACGACAACGCCGTCCTCGACCTCGACATGAACGGGCACGAGGTAGGAGAAGACGACGTGCCGATTGGCGGCGCTGACCGGCTTATCCATCGTCTTCCTCCTCGTCGGCGAGGCCATCGAGATAGTCGATGAGCGGTTGGAACTGACCGTTGTCTTCCGCCCATCGCGCGATCAGCACCAGGAGGGTAAAGCTGTCCCAGCCGGCCCTCGCCGCAATGGCTTCGAACTGCTCATGGGTTTCGTTGCGCATGAGAGAGTCTCCTTAAAGGACGGCGGCCGGCATAGCTGCCCGGCCTTCGACGACATCGGCGCCAACCTCGTCGGCCGTGATCTCCTCGAGACGGGCCGAGCTATAGCCCTTCCGGGACACCCAGAGCTCCGCCGCCTCTCGGCTTTCCGCCAGATGCAGCAATTCGGCGTTTTCACCGAGGGGCTGGATAACGCGCACCATGCCGATGGCGGGCCGCTCGGCGACTTCGAAGCTGAGATCGGAGTCGACGATGTACGAGCACATGACGCTTATGAGTGTCACGCCGCTTGCGCTGAATTTGCCCTCGTGCAGCACGAACGTGGCTGGTGACGAATAGGTCGGCCGCTCGTGCGGCGGCTCTTTCCTGACCAACCGGCCGATGCCGTTGCGATGTTCCCAAGCCTTGAGCTTTCGCGTGAACCGAGCGGGCGGCCGGGGGGTGCCGTCGGAATAGCGGATAAGCGAACCGAGTGGAGCGTTCTCATAGATGGTGAGAGCGGACATTCTCATATCTCCTGAAATGAAAACGGCCTGGTGGGAAGGCCGGGCCGGAAAGGGAAATGAGGGGCGGCGGACGCCGCCCCAACAGGGTCTATTCGGCCGCGACCGGAGGGGTTGCCTCGTTCTCGAAATCCGCCGAGGCGTCTGCGTCGGGTTCGTCGCCGCCGGAAAGATAGTCGGGCAGCGCATCGACGTCGGCTTCCTCGGGGGCGTCGGATTCCACCGCGAGGCCACGGAGCGGTTCGGGCAGCCAGCCGCTGTCAGCGAGCAGGCGTTCGGCCTCGCGCGCCATATCCGGCTTCTTGAGATGGTCGATGAGCTGCGCGGCCTGGTCGCCGACGCCCTCGCGGACCGCCTCGAGGATATGCCGCTTTGTCACCCGTCCCAGGTAGTTTTCGACGGTGGGCCGGAATCCAGCCTCCACCATGTCGAGCCCTGTGACATGGGCGAGGCGTTCAGCTTCGGCCATACGCCGGTCGAGGCCGCGCTGGCTGATGCCGCTTGCACCGAACTGGTTCGGCCGCTCGTAAAGCGCGTTGACCCCGAAGGAGACGCAATGGGCGAGCAGCGCGTGACGGCTGGCATTGTCGAGCCCTTCGATCCAACCCCAGAGCTCGTCGTCGTCGGACGGGATATCCGCCTTCCAGTTCTCGTGGCGTTCCGTGAGCGCCTGGGCATAGGGGGCATCGGGAAGATCCTTGCCCTGCTCACGGAAATGTACGCGGTGGACGTTGGCCTCGATCACCACACCCTCGGCCCTGACCTGGCTGAAGGTGTCCCGCACGAGCTTATGGAGGAGCGCGGTGACGGCGACCTCGGGATTGGCCGCCAGGGCATCGCGCAGCGCGAGGGTGCGGTGGGCGGTCAGCTCCATCACGAGGCGCTCGGGCAAGGGCTTGACCGCCTCGCCTTCATCATCCTCATCCTCGGGCTGGGCGGGATCGCCCCCGATGGTGATGACTGCGTGGGTCGCGTCACCGTTCCCCTCGTCATCGCCGATATCGGTGCCGGGTTCCTCGGCGTCGGCTTTAACCGGCGCTTCGTCCTCGGGGCGCACATACCCGCGATCGACGATCAGCTCGCCATCGCGGTCGAGGCCGACAAAAACTCCGGCAAGGGAAATGTCCAGCGGCTCGAAGATAACCGGGCGGTTCTCGAACGCTTCGAGCGCCGTCTCGATCTCGCCAAGGCGTTGGTCGATCTCGTCGGGGTACTCCTCAACGTCCTCGTATTCGGCCTCGATCTTCGCGTACTCGTCGCGCAGGCTTTCCCGCTCGGCACGTTCGTCCTCAGTGAGATCGACCGACGCACGCGCGAGGGCACGCAACCCGTTGCTGTAGCCGTAGGGAAGGTTGACGTCGACGGCGATCCACTTCCAGCCCTCGGCTGCGATCTCGTCGGCGACGGCTTTGAGCTTTTCGGTGGTTAACCTGTCGAGCAGCGCCGGATCTTCGAGCCAGAAGCCAACCTGTTCTGAAAAAAGATCGCGCAGTACACCACCGCCGGCCTGCTCATAGGCTTGGGTGCCGACGAAAATGGCTCTCTTGTCGGAAGAGGGAACCGCGGCTTCGGTCAGCATTTGCCGAATCTGCCAGGGCTGACGATAGGTATGCTGGATAGCGTCCCAAACCTGCTCCTGGCGGTCGTGGTCGGGGTTGACGGTGAACGCCTCAAGCAGCTCGAGCGTCATTCCCCCATCTGCATAGACGTCGAGCAGCTTGGGAGAAACGCTCGTGAGGCGCAACCGCTGTTCGACGAACCGTTCGGTTGTGAAATAGGCGGATGCGACCTCGGCCCGCGACATCTTTTGGTCAACCATGCTCTTGAACGCGCGAAACTGATCGAGCGGATGCAGCCCAGCGCGCTGAACGTTCTCGGCCAGGGAATCGTCTTCCTTGAGGATCTTGGTGTCGGACTTGCGCACGACGCACGGCACCAGGCCGTCCTTGGGGAAGCGCTTGGCCTTGACCAGACGCGCGATAGCCCGATAGCGGCGGCCACCGGCGGGCACTTCGAAAAATCCGGTTTCCTCGCCGTTTTCGTCGACAAGGGCGCGGACATTGAGACCTTGGATCAGGTCCTCGCGGCGGTCGATGTCCTGGGTCAACTCGTCCAGCCCGGTTTCGGGCCGGATCTGGCGGACGTTGGCCTCGCTGATCACCAGCTTGTCGAAGGGAATGTCGCGCGAGCGTGAGAAGACGATTTTCTTGGGCGACTTTGCCATGTCGGTTTCTCCACGACGGGCGGCCGCAAGACTCTCTCGCGACCTCCAACCCGTCACAAAAAACCGACCCCTCTCTCCCTCTCCCTTCCCCGCGCCGCGGGAGAGCGAAAGGCCCGAGATCGTCACCAGGCCGGGCGGTGTGGTCGCTCGGCGTTGATGCGGTATTTCGAGCGCAGCGCTTCGATGGCAGCGTCCTGCCGTGCGATCCTGCCGCGGAGCCGGTTCAACTCCGGCCCGGACGTCTCCAGCAGGCGCCCGAGGATGCGCCGGTATTCGGCCTCGTCCGCCCCGGTCCAACGACTCATTCTGCGATGGTAGTAGCGAGCCTTCGGCCTCCGGCGGATCGTCTCGGCTTCAGCACGATTGCGGAGCGCGTGTTCGACGCGGATCAGGTTGCTGCGCGTTTCGGCAAGACTGGCTTCCATGCGATCGAGTGCAGCATGCAACTGGGCGTGCGTCATCATGCGGCCCTCCTGTTGCTCTCATGGGCAGGGCGGTCGCCGCTGCCGTCGCTCTCCGGCAGGAAGGACAGAATCCAGTCGGCCGCCTTGCTCGCCTGTGAAGCCGCGCGAACGATCGCGCGGTTGTCGTCGCGCAGCACGTCCAACCAGGAGCCGATATAGTCGGCATGGCGTACCGTGGGTGTGATGCCGAGCGAGGCGCAGCAGAAGGCCGCGTTGATCTCGGCCACCAGTTCCTCGAAGGCGTACTTCTTCGAGCCGAAGCTGCCGGCGAGGTCGCGGTTGAGGCGCGAACGATGGCCGGTGGCGTGGCCCAGCTCGTGCAGGGTAGTACGGTGCCAGTTGATCGGTTCGTGATAGGCTTGCGGCGGCGGCACCTGCACATAGTCCAGCGCTGGGACGTAGAACGCCCTGTTGCCACCTATGCGGAAATCGACCCCGGTCGAGCGAATGAGGGCCTCGACCCTTGGTTCGATAAGTTCCTCCGGCGAGGGCGGCGCCTCGGCTGCGATCTCCTCGGGCAAGCCCTCGCATTGGTCCATGTTGAAGACCGTGAACCTTTTGAGGAATGGGATCGCCTGGGCGTCCTCGCCGGTTTCGTGCCCACGCGCCTTTTCGTCCTCAGGAAGGAACCTGTCCGCATAGACGACTGTGGTGCCCCGCTCGCCCCGGCGCACATGACCGCCAAGCGAGAGCGCCTGCCGGAAGGTCAGCCAGTGCTGCGTGGGAAAGCCATGTTCTACGACGGCGCCCCAGAGGATGAGGATATTGATGCCGGAATATTGCCGCCGGGTGGCGGCGTTTCTCGGCATGGCGAGCGAAGCCTTTGCGTTGGCGGTGCCCCAGGGTTGGACCCAGGGCAAGTGACCAGCCTCCAGCTCGGCTATGATCTTGTCGGTGATTTCGTCGTAAAGGTTCGCCCGGTCATTTCCGGCGCGGCGTTCGCGAGTGCTGGCCATCGGGATGATCTCCGCGACGGGCCTCGGGAGCCTCTCTCCCGATCCTCAACCCGTCACGGACATCCCCGTCCACACTCTCACTCTTGGCTGTGCGTCGAGGTATCTCCCTGCCATGCCAACAGACATGTTCATGTGCATGACAGCAAGGGGGCAAATCCAGGCAGGCAACATAAGGGGGCGACCACCGAGAGCATCATACTCCCAATCGGGACCTAGGCTTATGTCTGGGAAGAGCCAGCGCCCCCGCCGAAGCGAGTCAGATTGTCGCACCCTAAACGGCAAGCGGGCCGGGAAACCTTCGTCCCAGCGCTTCCAGTATGCTTCCAGTGGGAATTTGTCGCTGAATTTTGGGAGGTTTGGGCGTCCTAGAAAGCCCTTAAATTTCAAGGACTTAGAATGGTTGCGGGGGCAGGATTTGAACCTGCGACCTTCAGGTTATGAGCCTGACGAGCTACCGGGCTGCTCCACCCCGCGTCAATGATGTCCGTTATGTTTGCGGTGCGCCGGGCGAACCGCTTGGACGCCGCCTATATAGGGGTGCAAATTGCGTTTGCATACCCCCCGCGATCGCTTACACGACATTTTTTTGACACGCCCCGCACAAGGCCATCCCGTTCCCGCGATTGCGCTTTCGCCAATGCCCGGCTACACATGGGTCAGAGGCTCTGCCCTTTCCGTTTTCCGCAGTTTCAAGCACTTTGGATTTCCCTCATGCAACAGCGCACGCTCGGCCGCACCGGCATTTCCGTGAGTCGCATCTGTCTGGGCACAATGACCTGGGGCGAACAGAACACCCAGGCCGAAGGCCACGCCCAGATGGATTATGCGCTCGAACAGGGCATCAATTTCCTCGACACCGCCGAGCTCTATTCCACCCCCGGCCGCGCCCAAACCCAGGGGTCGACCGAAACCATCATCGGCAACTGGTTCGCCGCCAACGGCCGAAGGTCCGATTGGGTGCTCGCCAGCAAGATCACCGGCCCGGGCAATGACTGGATTCGCGGCGGACGCCCCATGGACGGCAAGGAAATCGTTGTTGCCCTCGAGGCCAGCCTCAAGCGTCTCAAGACCGATTACATCGACCTCTACCAGCTCCACTGGCCCAACCGGAACCACTATAATTTCTCCAGATCCTGGACCTTCGACCCCTACGGCCAGGACCGAGATTCCATCCGCGACAACCTGCTCGAAATCCTCCAAGCGCTAAACGCGCAGATCGAGGCCGGCAAGATCCGCGCCATCGGCCTCTCCAACGAAACGAGCTGGGGCGTGTCCGAATACATAAAGCTCGCCGAAACCCATGGCCTGCCGCGCATGGCGACCATCCAGAACGAATACAATCTCCTGCGCCGCCATTTCGATTACGATCTGGCCGAGGTCTGCGCCTTTGAAGATGTCGACCTGCTCGCCTATTCGCCTCTGGCGGCGGGCCTGCTCTCGGGCAAATACAATGATGGCGCCATGCCCGCCGGCACCCGCGGCGCGCTGGGCACCATGTGGCGGCTCAACCCGCAGTCGGAAACCGCCACCAAAGCCTATATGACCCTGGCCCAACAGCACGGCCTCGATGTCTGCCAGATGGCGATTGCCTGGTGCCTGACGCGACCCTTCATGGGCTCGGTCATCATCGGCGCCACCGCGATCGAACAGCTCAAATCCGATATCGCCGCCCACGATCTCGTGCTCGCCCCCGAAGTGATCGAGGGCATCGAGGAGTTGCACCGGCTCTACCCGCGCACCTTCGCCTGACCTGTTCCCGACAGCGGCTGGGCCCTCGCCTTGCCGCTTTCGCATGCCCATGCTATGACCGAATGACGAAATGCGTCATAGCGGTTCATCATGCCCCGTCATTTCACCGCTGCCGACAATGAGCTGATCCGCTCCCAGCTTCTCGCGTCCGGTCTTGCTCATTTCACCCAATACGGGCTGCGCGGCTTGCGGGTGGATGACGTCTGCAGGGATGTCGGGGTCGCCAAGGGCACGTTCTACAAATTCTTCGAGCACAAGGAAGCGCTGTTTCTGGCCCTCGCCGATCAGCGCGACCAGATGCACAAGGCCGATATCCTCGCCTTCTTTGCCCGGTGCGACGGGCCGGTCGCCGAGCGCGCCGGACGGTTCTTCGATCTGCTCATCGAAAAGCTCAATTCCGATCCCCTGGTCGCCATCGTCGCGGTCCCCGATGATTTCGCCGCCCTGCTCCGCAAGACGCCGCCCGAGCGCATGGCCCATGAGGAGGAAAAGGACCTCCGCTTCATCGAACGGTTCTGCGCCGGCCTCAGGGCCGAGGGCCTGATCGGACCGGTCGACACCAACGACATCGCCGCCATCCTCACCCTTTTGGTCAGCCTTGTGCTGCAAAAATCCTTGTTCAGCGCCGGCCAGTTCTCGGCAAGCTGCGCGTTGCTGCGCGAGGTGTTCGTTCAAAAACTGACGGCCAGTGCCCCATGAGGGCGACAAGGTTTCCGGGATGCGGCGATCGCGCAGCCAATCTCTGCGCAGGCATTAATCTATGCGCAGCCATCCGGCACGCTCCTCATTCTCATCCGACATCAGCCAGAGCTTTTTGATTGAGCCCGACGCCAGACGTACGGCCAGGCCACACCACTCTCCTTCGTGAAGAAACGGGGCCTCTATTCGGGCGCCGGTCAAGACCGGCAGAACCTCGTCAAACAGGTATAGGGCGCGACTGCGTTCATACATCAATTGTGCCCGAGCCAGACGGGATATGAGGGCCGGCACTGACTTTACGCCCCAATGGCGCTTCAGTACGGAAATGTGGCGCCGCACGGTGCCCGGCGTAACACACAATTTCCGCGCAATTTCGCCCGGCTCATTTCCAGCGCCCAGCATCATGGCGATCAAGGATTGCGTCTCGGTCAGGGGCGCGAGAGCGGCAAGGTCCTGCCACTGGTAGTGCGAACGACAGGCCGCGCGTGATGCTTTGGCTGCGTCATCCTTCCGATTTTCGGCTCCGGGTGCGCGAAACGCATCGGTGAGCCCAACCTGCATTTTTTCATGTGCTGTGGCCGGACCGGCCGAAAGATCGTTCCAGTTCGATTGACCGCGGCCCTCTTCAAGATCGTACTGCATGCGATGCCCCTCTTACGTACTTGCCACATCAGACAAGCCCAATTGAGGAAGGAGCGCACCTATCAGAACTGATAGTATTCACAACTGATGCGCATGGATCGCCGCGGCAACCGAATGCGCAAGCGTGCTTGTCTTGAATTTCTTCTTGATCGCTTGGACATGAAAGCGAACCGTCGGTTCGCTGATGGTAAGAATCTGGGCCACTTCCCAGGCGGATTTTCCCGCAGCAAGCCAGGCCAGGACCTGCTTCTCGCGTTTCGAGAGCCGCGGGTTGGGAGACGATGAGACGCCATTCAACGCCCGCAAGTGCTGGAATACGACGGGCAGAATCCCCTGCAGCACCGCAGCCGTGACAACTTCCATATCGAGGGGTTTGTCAGAAGCCAGCGAAGCAGCCGCTCTGCGTGAGCCGGTGGACAAGAGCGGAAAGCCGACACCATCCACCAGGCCGAACCTGGCGGCATCCTCGATGATCTCACGCCCCCCGGGGCACGTGCCGAACCGGTCGAACGCCTCCGACCAGGAAAAAGGCGCGGCACAAGCCATGGCGGCCCTTACGACAGGATCGACAGAAAAATACGATCGCGCAAGATACCTTTCCCGCCATTCTTTGGACCAATTGGTTGCTACAATAAACTCATTGCCAAGAGGCCCGCTCCAGGGAATCTCGAAAAGAATAAAATGCGTAATACCCAGGGATTCGACGAGCGCCTCAAAGTCATATAATAAGCCCGCGAAATCGGTGTACTTGGGACATCGCTCCAGGAAGTTCAAGATTCTTTCAATACGTTCGGTCACCGACTCCCCCTTAAGACCATGGCTTCTGCCGGTCTGAAATTAAGTCAGGCTCATACACGCATCGTCAATGGCACAACTTCAGAAAAACTCGTCCGGCCCCATGAACGATAACATAGACGATCGCTATTCACCCGAGAACATGAGCGATGACGATCTCATCAAGGCTTACGTTGCGCTTTCGCGCAGTTCAATTACCGCCAATTCAAAGTGGGTTGAAACCCTGCGAAAAGAGATAGCCAAGCGGGCACTTCAGATCCCCAACCAGCATCCTTAAGTAATCGGACGACAGGTTTAGGAGGCGCCCAGTCGTTCAATACCACTATCGCGCTATTTAATCAAAGTTGATTATATAATAACGCCTCTGGATGCACTTGCTGTCCTTGATCGATCCTCGCCGCCGTCATCTCGGAGCTATTCACCGGAAAAACGGCACGGATTGCACAAGCCATTTGCCGTCATGGCCCCGCCCACATTGATTTTGCCCGGCGTTTCGCTGCCTTGAATGACGCTTTTTGCTGTCGCCACGGCGCGGAACAGCGGTTATCGTCTGGCCAAAAGGCATGGGAGTGATGATTTGGTGCAGATAAACGGCTTTGCGCTTTTTGCGTCCGTGCTTCCCCTTCTGGCGCTCTATTTCTATGGTCTCGCCTCGCGCCTGCTCGACCGCAGCCGGCCCTCGCTTTCGGCATTGATGAACGAGCAGCGCTTCAACTGGGTCACCCAGGCGTCGCGCCGCGAAACGCCGCTCGATGCGATCCTGTCGGGCAATATCATGAGTTCGGTCTCGTTCTTCGCCTCGACGACGGCCCTGCTGATCCTGGCGCTCTTTACCGTCATCGGCCAGTTGCACGAATTTCTGCCCGCCCTTTCCTCGATAACCTTCGGTCCGGCCTATACCGAGGTGGATCTGCAGATGCACAATGTCGTCCTGCTGTTCCTGTTCGTTTATGCGTTTCTCGCCTTCACCCTGTCCCTGCGCCAGTTCAACCATTTCTGCATCCTGCTCGGGGCCCTCGATCACACCGCGCCCGCCCCGCCCGAAGAAATCCGGACCATCGCCCGCATCAATGCAATGGCCGCCCAGCGTTTCAATTCCGGCATAAGGTCCTATTATTTCGCAATTCCCATGGTCGCCTGGTTCCTCTCGAGCTGGCTCGCCATCATCGTCACCGTCGGCACGATCGGACTGTTGCTCCACCGCGAATATTTCTCCAATGCCCGCTGGCTCGTGGCCCGCATCACACCGCACTAGGGTCTGTACGCGATCCGCGGATAACGAACCGAAAGGACAATCCCATGAAGGCACTGGCCATTGCCGTCTCTATGTTCATCGCCCTGCCCGCCACCGCGCAGGACACGGTGACGTTTACCACCGCCGATGCTGACCTGATGACGGTCTGTCTGGCAGACCTCGCCGAGGCTGAAAGCCCCGAGGCGGTGCATCGGCAGACCGATTGCATCGGCGCGGCATCGAATGTGTGCATGGACACCGAGGAGGGCGGCTATTCGACCGTCGGCATGGTCGAATGCACGGCGCGCGAAACCGATTGGTGGGACAGCCAGCTCAACGCCAGCTACACCACCCTGGGGGAAACGCTCGACGCCGATCTGTTCGCAACGCTCCAGGACGCGCAAAGGACCTGGATTGCCTATCGCGACCAGAGCTGCGGCTTTGAGTATGATTTTTGGGGCGACGGCTCCATGCGCTCCATCGCGCACGCAAGCTGCATGCTCGAGGAAACCGCCCGGCGCGCAGAAACGCTCTGGCGCTACCTCAACCCCGAGGGCTGACGGCCGATCCACATATCCTGGGAGTCCGATATGAACAATGACGCCGACCATCCCTGGTTTCGTCCCCTGTGGCGCCGCGTGCTCATGGTCGCCATCCCCGCGATCATCGCCGCGGTCGACATCTATCACGGCAATTTCGGCTGGGCGCTGATCTTTGGCGGCTTGGGCGCTTACGCCGTCTATATCTTCTTTATCGCCTGGAACAGGGACAAGCCCGACGCGCCCGGGACACCCGACGACACCGAGAAGTGAAAGCGATTTCGCACCCCTGCGACCAAAGCTGACGTTGACAATCATCTTTGAGACCGTATGTATAGGGTGTCAAACCTGAGTGTACCCCTCACATTACGTTCGCCATGCTTGTTTGCCAGTGCAATCTGATATCGACAACCGACATCGAGGACATCGTCGTCGACATTCTCGATGACGACCCCTGGCAGCTCGTGGTGCCCGCCCACATCTATCGTGAGCTGGGCAAGCGTGGACAATGTTGCGGCTGCGTTCCGAACATTGTGGACATTATCGGCAAGGTCACCGAAACTTATCACCTCAAACTGGCCGGGAACGCCGCCAATCTGGTAGACGTTAGGTCCAGGATGAAAACCCTGCGCAAGTCCACGCGCCAAGGAGGTGAAAGTGAAAGGCGACGCAAAGATCATCGAGCGGCTTAACGAAGCGCTCTTTCTCGAACTGGGGGCCATCAACCAGTATTGGGTTCACTACCGTCTGCTCAGCGATTGGGGTTTCAAGCGTCTCGCCGAAAAGGAGCGCGCCGAATCCATCGAAGAGATGCATCACGCCGATAAGCTCATCGACCGCATCATCTTCCTTGAGGGTCATCCCAATCTTCAGCGCGTCGCGCCCCTGCGCATCGGCCAGAACATCAAGGAAGTGCTCGAAGCCGATCTGGCCGGCGAGCTCGACGCCATCGCGTCCTACCGCGAAAGCCGCAAGCTGTGTAACGACCTCGGCGACTACGTCACCCAGCGCCTGTTCGAAGAGCTGCTGACCGACGAGGAAGGTCACACCGACTTCTTGGAAACCGAGCTCGATCTGCTCGACAAGATCGGCGTGGAAAAATACGGACAGCTCAACGCCAAGCCGGCCAACGAAGCCGAATAGGCGACAAATCGATTGGCATTTTTACACCCCCGCATCGCTCCCGGTGCGGGGGCTTTTTCATGCACCGTCATTAAGGTGTCAATGTTTCGCAATCTTGTGGCACCGAACGCTCAAGTCCATAGCTTTTGCGCCCATTGTTGACCCCACGATGCATGCATGGAAAGATTTTGGTGCCTGAGACGTCCATTGCTCATAATTTCGCTTTTCAGGGATCGCGCTTGCCTGTAATGCGGAAATTGACCTTTTTATGCCTAGCGGTCGGGTCCGCGCGCGGGGTTTGATCCTCGTATCCGATTGGTGAAGCGGCGAAGGGAGTGCCGTGTGGTTGACGCCGCCAAGAGGTAACTCCGGAGCAGTCGCACGACATTGTCACCATCTCTTTTTCTTTTCGAAAGGGACCTCCGTCACTATGCACAAGCCATTGATTTTCCTCAGCCTTACCGCCTCCCTGCTGGCCACCGCAACCGCCGCGCAGGCCCAGACAGTCAATATCTACAACTGGTCCGACTACATCGCCGAAGACACGCTCGAAAAGTTCACTGCCGAAACCTCCATCGCCACCAATTACGACGTCTTCGACTCCAACGAGATCGTCGAAGCCCGGCTTCTCGCCGGTTCTTCGGGCTACGATGTCGTTGTTCCCTCAGGCTTTTTCCTCGAGCGCCAGATCCCCATCGGCCTGTTCCAGACGCTCGACAAGTCCAAGATCCCCAACATCGAAAACCTCGATCCCGCCATCATGGCCATCGTCGAGGCCCACGATCCCGGCGCCCAGTATTCGGTCCCCTACATGTGGGGCACCACCGGCATCGGCTATAATGTCGGCGCCATCACCGAGCGGCTTGGCGAAGACGGACCGCTTCAAAGCTGGGACCTGCTCTTTGACCCCGAAATCGCCGCCCAGCTTGCCGATTGCGGCATCTCGGTCCTCGATGCCCCGGTCGAAATGGTCGCCGCCGCGCTCAATTATCTTGGCCTCGATCCCAACTCCGAAACCCCCGAAGACCTCGAAGCGGCCGAGCAATTGATCGCCTCGATCCGTCCCCACATCCGGATGTTCAATTCCTCCCAGTACATCTCCGATCTCGCCAATGGCGAAATCTGTCTGGCCGTGGGCTATTCCGGTGACGTCTTCATCGCCGCAGACCGTGCCGCAGAGGCCGGACAGGGCGTTGAAATTGCTTATGTTATCCCCGAGGAAGGCGCCTCGCTCTGGTTCGATATGATGGCCATCCCCGCCGACGCACCGAACGCCGAAGCGGCCCATGCCTTCATCAACTTCATCCTCGAACCCCAGATCGCTGCCGACATCACCAACTACGTCTGGTACGCCAATCCCAACGCGGCGGCCGATGAATTCGTCGACCCCGAAGTTCTGGGGGACCCGGCGATCTACCCGACCGAAGAGGTCATGGCCAATCTGTTCCCGCTCAAGGCCCGTTCGCCGGAATACGATCGGCTCCTGACCCGCGCCTGGACCCGCCTCAAGACCGGCGTCTAGCCGACGAAGTGTTGCATGGCGGGGCGCATTATGGTGCCCTGCCAATTCTTCTTGTTCGGGGGTGGGGAATCCTCTGTTGAAAAAGCCTCAGATCGCCGCCGATGCGCGCCCCTGGCGTGACGCGGCCGCCAAGCCATTCGTTCGCATCCGCAATGTCACCAAGACGTTTGGCGACGTCTATGCCGTCGACGACGTCTCGCTCGACATCTACAAGGGCGAGCTGTTCTGCCTGCTCGGGGGATCGGGGTCGGGGAAGTCGACGCTCTTGCGCATGCTGGCCGGGTTCGAGTCGATCACCACGGGCACGATCGAGATCGACGGCCAGGACATGGCCGAGGTGCCGCCCTATCACCGCCCGATCAACATGATGTTCCAGTCCTATGCCCTGTTTCCGCATATGAGTGTGGAAAACAACATTGCCTACGGCCTGAAGCGCGAAGGCATGGCACGGCCCGACATTTCCGATCGGGTCGCCGAGCTTTTAAAGCTTACCCGGCTCGAACCCTTCGCCAGGCGCAAGCCGCACCAGCTCTCCGGCGGCCAGCGCCAGCGCGTTGCCCTGGCCCGCTCGCTCGCCAAGCGCCCAAAACTGCTCCTGCTCGATGAACCCCTCGGCGCGCTCGACAAGAAGCTGCGCGAGGAAACCCAGTATGAACTGGTCAAGATCCAGGAAAGCCTGGGCGTTACCTTCATCGTTGTGACCCACGATCAGGAAGAAGCCATGACGCTTTCGACTCGCATCGGAGTGATGAACGACGGCAAGATCGCCCAGATCGGCGAGCCCCAGGAAATCTACGAATTTCCCAATTCCCGTTTCGTTGCCGGCTTTGTCGGTTCGGTCAACATGTTCGAGGGCGTCGTCACCGAGGACGAGGACGACCACATCCGCATCGACGCCACCGCCGGGGCCGGCTGCGACATCTACGTCTCCCACGGCGTCGATTGCGCCCCCGAACAGACCCTCTGGTATGCCATCCGCCCCGAAAAGATGGTGCTGTCGCGCGAACGCCCCGATGGCGATGCCAACATAACCCACGGGCTGGTTGAAGACGTGGCCTATCTCGGCGATATGAGCGTCTTCCGCATCGTGCTCGACAGCGGCAAGCGCATCCACGTCTCCCAGACCAATGTCTCGCGCTATGACCCCGAATCCATCAGTTGGGATGAAAAGGTCTATATTTCCTGGGAGCCTGATGCCGGCGCGGTGCTGACCTCATGAGCACGGGCGGATTGAACCTCCCCCGGCGCAAGGCCTGGACATTCATCACCAACGGCCTGCGCCGCCTGGGCATTTCCGGACGCAGCGCTGTGATCCTGGGCCCGACCCTGTGGCTTGCGATATTCTTCCTGATCCCGCTGCTTGTGGTCTTCAAGATCGCGCTGAGCGCCTTTGCGCTGGGCCAGCCACCCTACCTGCCCATGTTCATCTGGGCCGCCGATCAATCGCTCTCGATCACCCTGCATTTTTCGAATTTCCTGTTCATCCTGCAGGACGCGCTCTACGCGAACGCGTACATCAATTCGGTTCGCATTGCCGCAATCTCGACGGCCATCGCACTGGTCATCGCCTATCCCATGGCCTGGTTCATCGCACGATCCGACGACAAATACCGCAACCTGCTGCTCATGATGGTCATCCTGCCCTTCTGGACGTCGTTCCTTTTGCGGGTCTATGCCTGGATGGGATTTCTGGGTCGCAACGGCATCATCAACAACGCGCTGATCGGGCTCGGCATCATCGATGAGCCGATCACCATGCTCCAGACCGAAGGCGCTGTCTTTGTGGGCATCGTTTATACCTATCTGCCCTTCATGATCCTCCCGGTCTATACCGCGCTCGTCAAACTCGACCAGAGCCTGATCGAGGCCTCCGCTGATCTGGGCGCCCGTCCCTTCATGACATTCCTGACTGTAACGCTGCCGCTTTCGATGCCCGGAGTTATTGCCGGCTCGATGTTGGTCTTTATTCCCGCCATCGGCGAATTCGTCATTCCTTCGCTGCTCGGCGGCGCCGATACGCTGATGATCGGCCGCGTCCTCTGGGACGAATTCTTCGCCAATCGCGACTGGCCCGTGGCCTCGGCCGTCGCCATCGTCATGCTGGTGATCCTCGTCGTCCCGATCATGCTCTTGAGCAGGGCGCAAAATGCCGTCGTGGAGAAAGACGCATGAAGCGCGGCTATTTCACCACCATTATGGCCATCATCGGCTTTGTGTTTCTCTACGCGCCGATCGTATCCCTCGTGGTTTTTTCGTTCAACGAGAGCCGGCTGGTCACGGTGTGGACGGGCTTTTCCCTGCGCTGGTACGCATCGCTGTTCGGCGATTCCCAGGTCGTCGCTGCCGGGCTCCTGAGCCTGCAAATCGCCGCCGTCAGTGCCACGATCGCGACGGTCCTGGGCACGCTGGCCGGCATCGCCCTGACCCGGCTCGGCAAGTTCCGCGGCAAGACGGCATTGACCGGCATGGTCTCGGCGCCGCTCGTCATGCCCGAAGTCATAACGGGCCTGTCGGCCCTGCTGCTGTTCGTTTCCATGGAAGCATTGATCGGCTGGCCGGGCGGTCGCGGCTTTACGACGATCACCATAGCCCATTCAACCTTCTGCATGGCCTATGTCACGGTGGTCGTACGCTCGCGCCTCGTGGATATGGACCGCTCTCTGGATGAAGCGGCAATGGATCTGGGCGCAACACCCTTGCGGGTTTTCTTCGACATCACCCTGCCCATCATCGCCCCCGCGCTGATTTCGGGGTGGCTTTTGGCCTTCACGCTGTCGCTGGACGATCTGGTGATCGCCAGCTTTGTTTCGGGGCCAGGGTCGTCCACCCTGCCCATGGTGATTTTCTCGAAAATCCGCCTCGGCGTCTCGCCCGACGTCAATGCCCTCGCCACCATCATCATCGCAATCGTTGCCATCGGCGTTGTCGCGGCCACCATCATCGGTGCCCGCCGCCAACCCAACGCCTGAGCGAAGGTCCTCTTATGTCTGCCACTGCCCGGCCCCAGGTCTCGGCCCTTTCATCCTCGCGTATCCGCGACATCGCCAATGCCGGCATGGGCCGAGCCGACATTGCCGCCTTCTGGTTCGGTGAAGGTGATGAAGTAACGCCGGCCTTTATCCGCGAGGCAGCACAAAAGGCACTGGCCGATGGCGAGACCTTCTATGTCCACAATCTCGGCTTACCCCAATTGCGCGAGGCCGTAGCCAGCTACGAAAACAAGCTCCAGGGCATAAACTCCAGTCCCGAACGGATCGCCATCACCGGCTCCGGTGTCTCGGCCTTGATGATCGCAAACCAGCTCATCGTCTCGCCGGGAGACAAGGTGGTCGTCATCACACCGATCTGGCCCAACATCACCGAAGCGCCGCGGCTCCTGGGAGCCAACATCGTTCGTTTCCCCTTGAACGTGACAGACGGAAAGTGGTCGCTGGACCTTGACCGGTTGCTCGCCACGCTCACTGCGGACACCCGCATGGTGATCGTAAACGCACCCAACAACCCCACCGGGTTTACCCTCGACCAGGAGACCCAGAAAACCATCCTCGAGCACTGCCGCAGGCACGGCATATGGGTCTTGTCCGATGAGGTTTACGAGCGCCTGATCTTTGACGGCAATGACGCCGCGCCCTCGATGCTCAGGCACGCCGAACCCGAAGACCGCATCATCCGCGTCAATTCCTTTTCCAAATCCTGGCGCATGACCGGTTGGCGATTGGGTTGGCTGACCCTACCCCTGGCGCTGATGCCCGACGTTCCAAAGGTCATCGAATACAATACCTCCTGCGCCCCATCCTTCGTTCAGAAGGGCGGGCTGGCGGCGCTGACCGATCCAAGGGGCGAGGAAACCGTTGCCGCGCTGCGATCGGGCCTCAGGGCATCTCGTAGCGCCCTGCTCGATGGCCTCACGCGCATGGACCGCATCGAAATTCCCGACGCCCAGGGCGCCATGTACGCCTTCTTCCGTATTACTGGTGAGCCTGATGATATGGCAACGGCCAAAGCCCTTGTTGCCGACCACGGGCTGGGGCTGGCGCCGGGAAGCGCCTTCGGGCCCGAAGGAGCGGGCTGGCTGCGCTGGTGCTTTGCCGCAAAGCCCGAAAAGATCGCCATTGGCCTTGAGCGTCTCGAGCGTTTTCTCGGACGCTAGACCGAAGTGGGGTTGGCCTCAATAAACGCCAGCACGTCGTCGAGTACCGGGTAGCGCCAGCGCAGCGGCATGGCCAGCGACCCCAGCGTATCGGCGTGATTGCCGCCCTCATAGATCCTGAGCGAAACATCGACACCCGCATTGGTCATCGTTTCCGCCAGAGCCACCGAATTGCGCAGAAATACCGTTTCGTCCTTGTCGCCATGGCCCAGAAAAACCGGCGGCATTTCGCCGGAGACCAGATTGACCGGCTGGGTCTGCTCGGGCCGCGGAAAGTTGCCGAACGCATTCCGGGACTGGGACACGTCGAAAGGGTAGAAATCGTACGGCCCCGACAGCCCCACCACGGCTCTGATATTTGACATATCGACCCCAAATTGCGGATCGAGCGCCAGCATCATGACGTTGTAGGCTCCCGCCGAATGCCCCATGAGAACCATTCGGCCCGGATCGCCGCCATAATTCCCGATGGTGTCGGCGACCCATTGAACGGCCAACCCGTTATCGGCAACGAAGTCTGGGAACACGACCTCGGGAACCAGCCGGTAGTCGGCAATGACAGTCACATACCCACGAGCGGCAAGGGCGCGGCCGACAAAGCCATATTCTGCCTTGTCACCGGATTCCCAGCCGCCGCCATAGCTGAAATAGATGACCGGAAGCCCGGTTTCGTCACCGGCGGGCCGATAGATATCGAGCTTCTGCCTCGGGTGAGCGCCGAACGCCACATTGCGCTCGATCGCAACACCACCATCCTTGGGAACCAGCGCATTGAAGATGCCAACAGGAGAAAAGGCGTTGGCGATTCCGAAAAACCCCGAAACTGCCCCAACCATGAGTGCTCCCGCCCAGAAAAGGGCACGCGTTTTACGATCCATGCCCCTTGATACGTGTGAACCAACCGCATGGTTTCACGCGTTCTCACGGCCATCTGACGGCCCTAGGCGTCGAGTGCGCCAAGACTGGAGAAAAAGTTCACCACATCGTCGAGCACGGGCGCCCGCCAGCGCAGCATCGCGCCAAGAGCCGTAACGATCTCCATATGCCCGATCCCGTCATAATAACGCTCATCGACCGGCACATTGTTCTCACGAAGTTTTGCGGCAAGGGCCGTCGTGTTGTCGGTCTTGACGATAAGATCGAGATTACCCGCCGCCAGGAACATGGGCGGTGCCGATGGCGTCACGAGGCGGACCGGCTGGGTGCCTTCAGGGTTGGGTGCATAGCCGAAGGCTGCTCGCACTTCGTCGAATTCAAAGGGATAAAAATCATAGGGTCCGGCCAGACCGGCGATGCCGCGCACCTTGAGGGTCGACCCCGCCTCACGCAGAAAGGTTGGATCGAGCCCCAGCATCACCGCGTTGTAGGCGCCCGCTGAGTGTCCCGCGAGAAACAGTTTGTCGGCATTGCCGCCAAAGGTCGCGATGTTGTCCTCGACCCATTTGGCCGCAACTGCAATATCGTAGAGAAAGGCGGGATAGGTGACTTCCGGCACCAGCCGATAATCGGCGATCACAGTGACAAATCCGCGTGAGGCGAAAGCGCGACCCACAAAGTCATATTCCCAGCGCTCGCCCCGGCTCCAGCCTCCGCCATAAACAAACATCAGGACCGGCGCGTTCCCTTTGGGGTTCTGCTGCACATAGACGTCGAGTTTGCCGCGTGGTCCGCCGGCATAGGCAATGCCGTCACCCATCTTCATGACCCCACCATCAACCGCCGTCGGCAGGTTGAACGGATCCATTAGGGATACAGCCTGCGCCGAACCCGGAAACAGCCCGCCTGCAAGCGTGAACGCTCCGGCTGAGCCCAGAAAATGGCGACGCGAAATGTCCATTGCAGCCATGAAAATTTGAGGAAACTGGTATCGAACGCCCTGTCCTGCCGCACGATCACGACCAATTTTGGACAGGATAGTGCACGCTCGGCCACAGGACTTAAAGAACCATTAGCGTGAGACCGTCGGACGCAGCATCTCAAAGATCGAAGTCACTTCCACATAGTCGCCACGATAACCACAGCGGGCAATTGTTCCTGCTTTTTCAATATCGAACCGTCCGTCGATGAGGTAGTCAGCGTCGATATGGACCCGAACCACCTGTCCGATCACAAGTTCGCGCGCCAGACGATTTCCCTCGAGATCGACGAGCGGCTTGATCTCAAGCAGCTTGCACTCGAACGTCGCCGGAGCACCCCCGACCCGAGGGGGAGCCACCAGATCGGAGGTGAGTTTTTCAAGCCCGGCCTCCTCGAATTCGTCGATATTTCGCTCGAAGGCGCCCGAACTGACATTCATCGCTTCGGCCTGCCGCCGGGTCGCCAGATTGTAGACGAACTCTCCGGTCTCCTCGATATTGCTGACCGAGTCCTTGCGGCCCTCGCTGCCAAAAATCAGAATGGGCGGCGCCGAACAGAAAATATTGAAAAAGCTGTAGGGGGCGAGATTGGCCCGGCCGTCACCACCGATTGACGACACCCAGCCGATCGGTCGTGGCGCTATGATTGCCTTGATCGGATCATGGGGCAGTCCATGTCCTTTGGCGGGGTCGTAGGAATGATAGCGGGCCATTGAGTGTCCTCTGGGTCATGGTGTTCGGGAGCGGGAATAATCAGGTTTTCCGCCATTGCCAACAGCACTACCTTGCCACTCCCGCGCCGCAGGCGCGATTCGCAGGATGTATCGGAACCTTCGCATGCTCACCGCAGTTCGTCAGTTCAATCTCACCATATGGCTTGTGATCCTCTCGACATTCGCGGGCCGGTTCGTGCTGTTCATGATCTGGCCCTTTCTGGCCATTCTCCTGCACCGCAAATTCGGACTGAACGAGTTCGAGGTCGGCATATTCCTGGCGCTTGCGACGGCTGCGGGTGTCGTTTTCGGCTTCTATGTCGGCTATCTTTCCGACAAGCTTGGCCGCCGAAAGATCATGATTGCCGGCTTGGTGCTCTCGATCATCTCCATGATCGTTCTGGGAACGGCCGACAGCCTTCTCATGCTGTTTGCCGGCACGCTGCTTCAAGCCCTTGCACGCCCGATGGTCGAAGACCCCGGCAGAGCTTTGATGACCGATATGGTCCAAGACCGCGACGTCAAGGACATGGCGCTCCATGTGCGCTATTTCGCGCTCAACGTCGGCGCTGCTACCGGCCCCATGCTTGGCGCTGCCGCCGGCCTGACCGGCCAGCAAGCCACGTTTCTTCTGCTCGGCGCGGTCTATGGCCTCTACCTTGCCGCAGCGGCGATCGTGTTCAACATAGAACGCCCCTTGCAAGGATCCACAATGGCCGCCAACTTCTCGCTCGGCGATGTGGTAAGGGTGCTCCGGCGCGACAACGCCTTCATGTTGTTCGTTTTCGCCGGCCTGATCTGCTCGATAGCCTACGGTCAGATCGATGCGGGCCTTGTTCAATATCTTCAACAGCAATCCGTCGTCGATATCGCTACACTCTATGCCTTCCTGATCGGCACCAACGCTGCCACCATCGTGGTGTTTCAATTTCCCTTGCTCAAGCTGACGGCCGGAATTTCGCCGTTCCTGCGGGCCATGATCGGCGTAACCCTGTTCGCCGCCGGCTTTCTCGGCTTCGGCCTGACCCCGGTTGAACCGCCTTTTGCCCTCTTGGTCGCCATGTTCATCCTGAGCCTGGGCGAAGCGATCCTGTTTCCGACCATGAACATCATTATCGATCGCCTCGCCATACCCGAGATGAAGGGCAGCTATTTCGGCGCGTTTTCCTTCAGCGTCTTCGGCTTTGCGCTCGCCCCGCTGGTGGGGGGAAGTCTGCTCTATTGGTTTGGGGGTTTGGTGCTGTGGCTTTTGATGACGTTTTTTTCGGTTTTGGTTGCGCTGTTATTTTTTCTGGCCGACCGCTTTTCCGAGCGGACGGTTTGATGGGTTTCCGGCTCGATGGCGCTGATGCCCGATCGGCTGGTTGGCCTTTGGTTTTGATTTCAGGTGGGGCCGATTGGTTGCTTGGGGGTCTGCGGGCCTGGTGGGACGGATTTTGCGCCGCCCCATTGGCTCTGATTGTGCCGGTGGCCTGGGTTGGCGAGCCAGGCCATGAGGGCTGGCCCGGCATGGCTGAGCGGGTGCCTGTGCCGGGGGTATGCGGCCTGTTGTTGTTGTGCTCAGGAATGCAAAAAGCCCCCGGTGCTTTACGCACGCGGGGGCTTTTTGTTGTGGTGTATTGAGAAGGATTTCCAGCGGGTTTTATAGATCTGGCGGCGACCTACTCTCCCGTGCCTTAAGACACAGTACCATTGGCGCTGAAGTGTTTAACGGTCGAGTTCGGAATGGGATCGGGTTCTGGGCACTTCGCCATAGCCACCAGATCGATAAAACTCGCTGGGGAAACTGGTCTTTATTTTCTGATTGGCAACACTTTGGGTGCTGCGATTATAGGTAAATGAGAACGATCAAGCCGATCGAGCTATTAGTACTGGTAAGCTTCACACATTGCTGCGCTTCCACACCCAGCCTATCAACGTGGTGGTCTTCCACGGCTCTGATAGGGAATACTGGTTTTGAGGGAGGCTTCCTGCTTAGATGCTTTCAGCAGTTATCCCGTCCGAACTTAGCTACCCTGCACTGCGGCTGGCGCCACAACAGGTCCACCAGAGGTTCGTCCATCCCGGTCCTCTCGTACTAGGGACAGCTCCTCTCAATATTCCAACACCCACGGCAGATAGGGACCGAACTGTCTCACGACGTTCTAAACCCAGCTCACGTACCACTTTAAACGGCGAACAGCCGTACCCTTGGGACCTGCTCCAGCCCCAGGATGTGATGAGCCGACATCGAGGTGCCAAACGATGCCGTCGATAAGGACTCTTGGGCATCATCAGCCTGTTATCCCCGGCGTACCTTTTATCCGTTGAGCGATGGCCCTTCCACGCGGGACCACCGGATCACTATGACCGACTTTCGTCTCTGCTCGACTTGTCAGTCTCGCAGTCAGGCAGGCTTATGCCATTGCACTCAACGACCGATTTCCGACCGGTCTGAGCCCACCATCGCGCGCCTCCGTTACTCTTTGGGAGGCGACCGCCCCAGTCAAACTACCCACCACACGCTGTCCCGGGTACTGTTATACCGCGGTTAGACATCCATGACGATAAGGGTGGTATCTCACATTGCGGCTCCACAAGGACTGGCGTCCCTGCTTCAAAGCCTACCACCTATTCTGCACATGCCGACACGAATGCCAGCGTGAAGCTATAGTAAAGGTGCACGGGGTCTTTCCGTCTGACCGCAGGAACCCCGCATCTTCACGGGGAGTTCAATTTCGCTGAGTCGATGCTGGAGACAGTGGGGAAGTCGTTACGCCATTCGTGCAGGTCGGAACTTACCCGACAAGGAATTTCGCTACCTTAGGACCGTTATAGTTACGGCCGCCGTTTACCGGGGCTTCAATTCAAGGCTTGCACCTCTCCTTTTAACCTTCCGGCACCGGGCAGGCGTCAGACCCTATACGTCGCCTTGCGGCTTCGCAGAGCCCTGTGTTTTTAATAAACAGTCGCCACCCCCTGGGTTGTGCCACCCGCCAATGGTTGCCCAAAGACGGGTCATGCTTATCCCGAAGTTACGCATGCAATTTGCCGAGTTCCTTCAGCATCGTTCTCTCAAGCGCCTTGGTATACTCTACCTGTCCACCTGTGTCGGTTTGGGGTACGGTCTATAAGCTGGGGCTATTTCCTGGAACCGCCTCACTGCATGTCCAATCCGATAAGGACACACAACTCTGGCAATCCGTCACTTCCCAGCAGGCTCACGAATATTAACGTGATTCCCATCGACTACGCCTTTCGGCCTCGCCTTAGGAGCCGGCTAACCCTGCGCTGATTAACATTGCGCAGGAACCCTTGGACTTTCGGCGAGAGTGTCTCTCACACTCTTTGTCGCTACTCATGTCAGCATTCGCACTTCCGATACCTCCAGGACCCCTCACGGGTATCCCTTCGCAGGCCTACGGAACGCTCCGCTACCGCGTGCAGTAAACTGCACACCCTAAGCTTCGGTGCATGGTTTGAGCCCCGTTACATTTTCGCCGCAGGAACGCTTGACCAGTGAGCTGTTACGCTATCTTTAAAGGATGGCTGCTTCTAAGCCAACCTCCTGGTTGTCTAAGCATTCCCACATGCTTTCCCACTTAACCATGACTTGGGGACCTTAGCTGTAGGTCAGGGCTGTTTCCCTTTCCACGACGGACCTTAGCACCCGCCGTGTGTCTGCCAGATAGTACTCCTGGGTATTCGGAGTTTGGTTAGGTTTGGTAATCCGGTGAGGACCCCTAGCCCATCCAGTGCTCTACCCCCCAGGGTATTCGTCTGACGCTCTACCTAAATAGATTTCGCGGAGAACCAGCTATTTCCGAGTTTGATTGGCCTTTCACCCCTAACCACAAGTCATCCCCGTCTTTTTCAACAGACGTGGGTTCGGTCCTCCAGTGCGTGTTACCGCACCTTCAACCTGCTCATGGCTAGATCACTCGGTTTCGGGTCTAATCCGTCGTACTTAACGCCCTATTCAGACTCGGTTTCCCTACGCCTACACCTAACGGCTTAAGCTTGCACGACAGACTAAGTCGCTGACCCATTATACAAAAGGTACGCCATCACCCAGGACAAACCTTGGGCTCTGACTGTTTGTAGGCATCCAGTTTCAGGAACTGTTTCACTCCCCTCGTCGGGGTGCTTTTCACCTTTCCCTCACGGTACTTGTTCACTATCGGTCGCACACGAGTACTTAGGCTTGGAGGGTGGTCCCCCCATGTTCAGACAGAATTTCACGTGTTCCGCCTTACTCGAGGACAATTAGGATTTCTACCAGTACGGGGCTATCACCCACTAAGGCGAAGCTTTCCAGCTTCTTCCTGTTCTTACCTAACTGCCACTGGCCTGGTCCGGGTTCGCTCGCCACTACTACCGGAGTCTCAATTGATGTCCTTTCCTACGGGTACTGAGATGTTTCAGTTCCCCGCGTTCGCTTCCCTTGCGGGATGGTCCGAAGACCGGGTTTCCCCATTCGG